>NVWX01000033.1 GCA_002746355.1 Dehalococcoidia bacterium
CCTTCGCACGAAGGACCGGGCCTTTTTTGTTAGGAGATTAGGGCCATCGCCGGGATCGCAAAGAGTTCGTAGGGGCGGGTTTCTAACCCGCCCTGCCAGTCGTAAGAACCGGTTTTCTAGGCCAATGCCTACGACTTCGAGCATCGTCTTGGCAGACCGAGGAATTACCCGRTCATRTGGAGATATTGGCTGTGGAATAGGGCAGGTTAGAAACCTGCCCCTACGGACGCACTGCGGGACCGCGGTTGACAGGCGTGTCGCCCTGGATTCCAGATTTCGCTTGAAAGAGGGTATGGGGAACGACGCGAACCTAATCCTCGTTGATGTAGTAGGTCATGGACTGGAGCGATAGGACCGGGTCGATGTTCCGGATGCGGATGCCTTCCCGCACTTGGGGTGTGATGGGCGCGTAATTTAAAATCSCCCTAACCCCGCAGGCCACCAACTGGTCAACGACGTTCTGAGTGTACTCCACCGGTACCGCTACGATGGCGATACTGATCTTCTCACTCTCAACCACCGCGTCCAGCTCATCCATCTTCCGCACCACCAGCCCGCCGACCGTCTCACCCACAACCCTGTCGTTGAGATCGAAGGCGGCGACCAGATGGAAACCGTCGGGGTTGAATCCGGGGTAGCTCAAGATAGCCCGTCCCAGCCGGCCGACTCCAACAACGGCAACGTTCCAAGGGGAATTGATGCCGAGGATCTGGCGCAGGCGGTCCAGCAGGTCACGCACGCTATAGCCGCGCCCTTGCTTCCCGAATCGCCCGAAGTAGCTGAGGTCCTTGCGTATCTGAGCGGGGGTCACCTGGAGCTTCTCGCCCAATTGCTGGGAGCTGACCACCTGGATGCCGTCRTCCAGCAGCCGATTGAGAATTCGCACATATTGGGGAAGCCGACTGATSACGACCTCGGGCACTTCCRAGCGGCTCTGTCGAGATTCGGAGTTGGGGGCCATGGTGTTTTAGTTCCCTCACCGACGGAATTCTGTTGGCGAAACAACCAATTCAGAACGCCAGAGGGTGAACCCGGTCTTCTAATTGGGCAATCTACGACGTTAAATCGGACTGCCGTTGCCTATAATCTATAATGTACGTTCGATGCTAGTCAAGAACGACGGTGATTCTTAGTAGTCTTTTATAAGCACCGCCGGGAGACCGTTTTGCACATAGGTGTTTGCCGAATCATGCTCCATCTGCCTGATTCAGCCAGTCTCAAAGACAAGCGGCAGGTGGCGCGTTCTCTCTCAGCCCGCATCCGCAACACCTTCAATGTCGCGGTGGCCGAAGTTGAAGACCAGGATCTGTGGCAGCGGCTAACCCTCGCCATTTGCTGCGTGAGCACGGACTCGGCCCACGCCAATGAGATGGTGTCCAAGGTCGTCGCATTCGTCGAAGAGTCGCGGCGAGACCTGGAGTTGTTGGACTACCAGACCGAGATCATCTCCGGAGTCTGAACCTGGGCTAGATTCAAAACCCGGCGAGAAACTCGTTGATCGTCCCCCAGAATTGGTCCGGGTTTACCTCATGAGTGTTGTTGTGCCCCGCCCCGTCCAGAGTCTGGAAACGTTTCGGCTGGTTGGCCGCTTCATAGAGTTTCCGGCCCTGGGATATGGGGACCAGGTCGTCTTCATCGCCATGGAGCACCAGCAGAGGAACGTTTAGTTGGCTGATGCGGGCAACGTTGTCGTAGTGGTTACGCACCATCCATCCGACCGGCGGGAAGGGCAGCGTCAGCTTGGCCATGTCCCGCACGGAAGCGAAAGGCGACACCAATATCATCGCCATCGGCGGCTGGGTTAACGCCAGTTCCACCGACAATGCCGCGCCCAGAGAGTTCCCCATGAAGACGATCCGGTCTTTATCGACGTCTGGGCGGGAACTGAGATACTCCATGGCCGCCCGGGAATCGAGATAAGTGCCTTTCTCGGARGGTTTGCCCTCGCTCTCCCCGTAACCACGGTAGTCGAAGATAAATATGTTAACCCCGGTCCGGTGATGCGCCAGAGCCAGTTCGCTGATGCGGTGGCCGTTRTTCCCKCCGTTGCCGTGGAACCACAGCCACGTGATGTCTGACTCGGAATTACTTGGGATGAACCAACCCTGGAGGGTCAGGCCGTCGGAGGTCTTGATGCGGACATCTTCGTAGTCCAGATTGATGTCGTTGGGGGTGTACAACAACTCGGCGACCGGGAAGRACASSWAYSGYYKYWSCAACTGGGDCCAGAGCACGATGAAGGTCACTCCATAGGCGATCGACGCCCNGACGGCAAGGCGGACCAAGAGCMATCGGACGCGCCCAATCATGGGATCAGCCATCGTCGCTRCCTAAGTTATTCGGTCGAGTAGTCCCGTCTTGGGTTCAGCTAGTTGCCGACGCGCCCCGGCTGGCCAACAACTCGATCAACCCCTCAGAAAAGTCCCGTTTGATGAGAACGGCGTCGGTGCCAAGATCGCGGGCTTTACGCAGGGTGTCCGGCTCRCCGTGKGGKCCGTAGGCGANCAMCTTTNGTTCCYGCYGCTTTGCCTGMYTTKAGACWYTCCAAAGCYTCGGTCCAGACCGGYTCRTCYATCTCCAGGTCGACCAATACCAGCGGGACATCATGGGACCCCGCGGCCTGCATCAGGCGCGATGCCGTAGAGGCGCTGACAGTTTCCATTCCGGCGGCTTCGGCCGCCGCTTCGATGCGGGGCATGAAGAACAGGTTGCTGGTCAAGACCAGTACGGTTTCATTGCCGGCCACTGGAATCCCCGTTACCTTCCTGCGGCCTGGCCAGGGAATGGCTCGGCAGGCACGGCTTTGGGGTAGCTCTGTTGTTCTTCCTCGATGGACTTCAAGCGGCCGACCAYATCGCGGACCTGGGGGCGATCCGCCTGACATTTGGAACACCACGCCAGCTCTTTGATGGTGAGCATCATGTTGTCCTTCTTGACCGTCATGGTCTCGAACTCGTTACCGCATTCCGCGCAGGAACTGACGATTTCTACTTCATTTATCGGCATCGKGTAATCACAACTCCAGACTGTCGGCCAGGATCTCCAGCACGTCTTTGGCTTGTTTTTCAGATTCCAGTCCTTTGGCTTGAATGCCCTCAGCCATCATCTGGACACAGAAGGGGCACGAAACACCCACGGTGTCAGCCTCGGTCTCCAGGAATTGGTCTGTCCGCGCGTGGTTCACCCTCGTGCCCTGGCTCTCTTCGATCCACATGTGCCCACCGCCGGCGCCGCAGCAGAAGCCGCGTTCGCGGCAGCGGGAGCCCATCTCCACCAGCTTGAGTCCTGGGATCGCTTTGGCCACATCGCGGGGCTCGTCGTAGATGCCGTTGTGGCGGCCCAAGAAACAGGAATCGTGGTAGGCCATGGTGATGTTCATCATCTTGATGGGCTTGATACTGCCTTTTTTGATCAGTTGGTCCACGAACTGGCTGTAGTGCAAGACCTCGAAATTCCCGCCCAACTGAGGGTATTCGTTCTTCATGGTGTTGAARCAATGGGGACAGGTGGTCACCACCTTCTTCACGTTGTAGCCGTTCATGGTGTCGATGTTCTGCTGTGCCAGTATCTGGAACAGGTACTCGTTTCCCATGCGGCGGGCCGGGTCGCCGGTGCAGGTCTCCTCGTCGCCCAGGATGGCGAAGTCCACTTTAGCGGCTTTCAGAATCTTGGCCATGGACCGGGCGATGGCCTGGCTGCGTTGTTCCAGGGCCGGGGTGCACCCAACCCAGAACAGCACCTCAGCGTCGGGTTTCTCCGCCAGGGTGGGCACTTCAAGGCCCTCGGCCCAGTCGGTCCGGGAATACTGGGTGCCGCGCCAGGGATGGCCCCGTTGTTCCAAGCTGAGCAGGGCATTCATGGCCGATTCAGGGACTTTGGACTCTTCTAGGACTAAGTGGCGGCGCATGTCCATTATCGTGGGCACGTGCTCCACCGTCACGGGACATTCTTCCATGCAGGCCCCGCAGTTCAGGCAGTCCCATATAGACGTTTCTGAAATGACGCCGTCCAAGCCGTTCAGTATCGGCGACGGCTCCACATGCTCGGGGTCGCGCTCTCCCTGATGGCCGATGGCCACCATATGCTCTTTAAGGTTTTCCACTATATGCATCGGAGAGAGCTGCTTGCCGGTTATGTTGGCGGGGCAGGCGTCGGTGCAGCGGCCGCAGACGGCGCAGGCGTACCCGTCCAGCAGTTGCTTCCAGGTGAAGTCTTGTACGCGCCCAGCGCCGAATTTCTCGGTGTTTTCCAGGTCCATGAGAGGAAGTGCCCCCTTGGGCTCCAAAGACCGGAAATAGGCGTTCACCGGCGCGGCAAACATGTGCATGTGCTTGGTGAACGGGATGTAGACGGTGAAGATCAGGATGATGGACAGGTGGGACCACCAGAAAACGCCCTGCAGCGTATTGGCGGCGCCGATTCCCAGTCCCCAGTCAGTGAACAGATTTCCCAGGGCTTTGCCTATGAAGACATCCGCCTCGGGTCCGGTAACGCCTTGGGCCACCCAGAAAGCGTGAGTCAAGATTGTGGATATCATCAGTCCCATGATGAGAACCACGATGATCAGTGCATCGGAGTGCCGGGTGAGATCGAAGGCCAARCGGCTGGGGGTTAGCACCCATCTTCGGACGAAAGCCCAGACCAGGACCGCGCCCAAGACAGCGGCCAGAATATCCAGATATTGGCTGTAGACCCTTACACCGGTCTCAGTGAGCAGCCATTCAGGGAATTCTCGCCAAGCTGAGCCGGCGAAGACAAAGATGCCGTAGCTGAGCATGAAGGTCAGGAAGCCCCAGAAGATAGTGGCGTGCCCGATGCCGGCGTAATCGCCGTACTTCACCCRCTGCAACACCTTCTGTTGGCCCAGGGAGATGAGCAGAGCGCCCGTTAGGCGTTCCAGCGGCCGGTCGAACCGCGCCGTCTCTTTACCCTGTAGAACCAGGCGAACGACCCTTTGGTAGAAAGCGTAATGGAAGACCGCCAGGGCTAACCCCAGCAACACAAACACGCCGACCCACAGGGGCAGCGCACCAATATCTCCTGGAGGGACCAAACTAAACACCCTCTTCGCCGGACGGTGRTCCGTCCAGRCAGTYATTCACTTGTTYAAACGATTCCCAACGGCCTTCAGTTTAGCATGATTCAGGCGTGTTTCACCTGAATGAAGGGTGGGTGAATCGTTGGGTCCGCCGRGGGTAGACTCTCGTGCTTCGGGGTGGGTCTGGTAGCGAGTAATTCACCCTCACCCTCTCCCTGAAGGGAGARGGTATGATACTCCCTCTTATTGAGTGGGATGATTGGCTTAGAAATCTTTGATTCGGGGTATCACTTCCCGGCCTAATAGTTCGATCTGCTTTAGGACTTGCTCCTGGGGCATGCCCGGCCATTGCATGCGGCAGATCATGTGGTTGACGCCCAGGTCGTCTGCGTAGCGGCGGAACTCGGAGACGATGTCGTCGGGCGAGCCCAGTAGGAACCGGTCTTTGGCCAGGTCTTGATACGGCACGCTGAAGCTCTCGTTCCCYGGCAGAGCCTTGTCCTGGCCCCAGGCCGCGTACGCTTGGTATTTACCCTCAAGGAAGGGCTGGCTCTCGATGAACGCCGTCTCACGGTCCTGGGCCAAATACATCTCCCGCATCATTGGCAGTTCTTCCGGGACCGGTTGCCCGAACTCGTCCAAGGCCGCTTTATACCGGGTCCATTGGTCGGCTACCATGGGCATGGTGGCGTGAGGGTTGATCAGCCAGGGGTAACCCCAGCGGGCGGCGCGGCGGATGGCGACGTCGTTGTTGGCGGCGACCCAGATGGGCGGATGGGGGGCCTGTACCGGCCTGGTGCTGATCTTGGTCTTGGGCACGGTGTAGTACTTGCCGTTGAACTCGACCTCGTCCTCGGTCCATAGCCGTTTGATCAGGTCCATGGCCTCGTTCATGCGCCCGACCCGTTCCCCACGCTCGATCCCGAATGCGGTGTACTCCTCATCCCGATAGCCGAGGCCCACACCGAAGACGAACTTTCCGTTGGTGATGCAGTCCAGGGTGGCGATGCTCTCGGCCAATTCCACCGGATTATGAAGTGGGACCAGTATGACGGTGGCGGCCACCTGCATATCGCCAGCCTCAGCGGCCAGACGGGACAGCAAGGGGAACAMCGTGCTCATCTGATATGGCGCGGCTAGGTAGTGCTGGCCGGTAGCGATTAGACTGAATCCGGCATCCCTGGCGGCCCGTACCTGCTCCGCGCTGTCTTGGATCTTTTGCGGCATGGACTCGCCGGGCAGGTATTGGTTGGTGACGAAAAATCCTAGTTTCAATGGGTCTCCTTTTCAGCCGTTGGTGGCCGGTTTGGGCTAGGCAAAATAATCGCAAACAGGAAACTGCGCCCGGCCATGTATTTTAGTCTTTGGGCAATTTTCGGACAACCCTAAAACCCCCTTGCCTAGCCTGGGCATAAGAAGTAGAATCCGCCATTGACTCCGGGTTCTTTAACTCAACTGATTCATAGGAGTAGCATGAAGATCGCACGCTTCCGCAGCAATGGAAGGACCGCATTCGGGGTGGTCCAGGGTGATGAGGTGGTGGAGATTCGAGGCAGTATCTTTACCCGGTTCCGCCTGACCGACACCAAGCACTCGCTGCAGGACGTGAAGCTCCTACCTCCAACGGAACCCTCTGAGATCTGGTGCCCAGGCCTTAATTTCGCCAACCACTTGGAATTCGCCGCCGGGGTATTGGGCGACGAAAACCCAACTGTGCCCGAGCATCCAGAGCCGTGGATCAAGGCCAGGGGCTCCCTCACGGGCACCGGAGAGCCCATCGTTCTCCCCAGCGACTCAACGGACGTCCACTACGAAGGTGAGGCCGTGGCGGTCATCGGCAAGCTGTGCCACCGCGTGACGATCAAGGATGCGCCAAAATACATCCTGGGATACACCTGCGGCAACGATGTGAGCGACCGCACCTGGCAGAAGGACGATTGGACATTCTGGCGGGCCAAGGGCGCCGACACCTTTGCGCCGGTGGGCCCCTGGATCGACACCGATGTCGACCCCCAGAAGCTGGAGATGATCGTCCGCCTGAACGACGAAGAGGTCCAGCACGGCTACACGGAGGAGATGTTATTCAGCTTTGCTGAGATTGTGAGCTACATCAGCCAGCAAGTTACCTTGCGCCCTGGCGACCTGGTCTTTTCGGGCAGCACCGGTGTTACGGTTGCCCTGAAACCGGGGGACAAAGTTGATGTTGAGATTCCCAGTATCGGAGTGCTCAAGAACACGGTTAAGGCGGAAGCCGCTTAGGCRCCACGGTCGATTTTCGGACCACATAGACAAACGTAGGGKCACGGCATGCCGTGCCCCTACGTTTGTCCATGGCTAAGTCCGAGCTAGAAACGGAGCATTCCCGTCAGCGCTTTTACACCGCCTCGGGGACCGACCACTGCCAGGCGCATCTTCTCGTCGTTCAAGAATTTTTCCGCCACCCTGGCGATATCAGCAGGAGTCACGGCGTCCAGGGATTCCACTACTTCCTGCGGGGTCCGGACGCTGTCTTGAAGCAGTTCTTGGGCGCCGAGCCAAGATGCAACGGCGCGGGTATCTTCCATACGGAGCAATAGCCCGCCTTTGGTATATTCCCGAGCTTTRTTGAGTTCCTGTTCGCTGGGCGCTTGATGCATGCCCTGAAACTCTTTGACGATTGTCTTCACGGCGTCGTTGGTCTTGCTGGGTTCGACTCCGCAGTAGACGACTAGRGCGCCGGTGTCCCGGTAGTTGCTGCTGGAACTATGAACATCGTAAGCCAGTCCTTGTTCCTCCCGAAGATTCAAGAACAGGCGGCTGCTCATGCCGTCGCCCAAGATCGTGTTCATCAGGTTGAAGGCATACCGGTCCGGGTGAGTTAAGGACAGACCCGGCACGCCCAGGCACAGGTGGGTCTGGTCGCTGTGACGCCGCTCGACCTTCACCAAGGGGCCATCGACGTTATCGGTGGCCGGCTCCCAGTCCAAGGATTCAAGAGGCTTCCAATTTCGGGTGGTCTCGGCCAGCATGTCCACTACTTCTTCATGGGTCACGTTGCCGGCGACCGCCACTACGGTGTTGGCTGGGTTGTATTGTTGGTGCATGTATTCCCGGATGTCTTTCTGCTTGATCTCCGCCACGGTCTCCGGGGTTCCCCCGACGTCTCGGCCCATGGCTTGGTCCGGCCACATCGCCTCGTCGATAAGCAGGTCCACCCGGTAAGACGGCTGGTCGTAGGTCATCCGCAGCTCTTCCTGGATCACCTCACGCTCTTTCTCCACGTCTTCCGGGTCCAGGCGGGAGTGGAGCACCATGTCCATCAGGACGGCGAACGCCGTCTTGTAATGGAGCAGGGCGACCTTGCACCAGAAAACAGTCATCTCGCGGTCGGTGCTGGCGTTCATCACTCCGCCGACACCCTCGATGGCCTCGCTGACCGCGCGGGCGGTGGGCCAACTCTCGGTGCCCTTGAAGGGCAGGTGCTCGATGAAATGGGAAACGCCGGCCAGTTCGTCGGACTCATACCTAGAACCGGCCCCAACGCAGATCACCATGGAKACCGACTGGGTGTGGGCCATGGTTGATGTCAGAACGCGCAGTTTGTTATCCAGTACAGAACGTTGGTACATGTACTCCTCGAACCTTCCTTAGTGATCGATAGTTKTGGGGGTTACGACTTGAGCCAGTCCACGTCTCCGGACAGGTCCGCCGGATGCGGCCGGGAGGAGAAGTCTGCGTGGCGGCGGCGTGCCTCGCCGATGGTGGTGTCGTCGCCGTGCCCAGGGTAGACGGCCGTGTCATCGGACAGGGGCAGAAGCTTGGTGGTGATGCTATTCAGCAACTGTACGAACGCCTCGGGGCTGCGGGACTTGCCGGGGCCGCCGGGGAACAGCGTATCGCCGGAGAACAGGTGCTTGCCAACCAAGAAGCAGGAAGCGCCATCGGTGTGGCCGGGAGTGTTCAGGACGTGAAGTTCCTGGTTGCCGAACTTGATGACTTTGCCGTCGGTCAGGTCGATCTCCGGAGGACGGGGCAGGGCGTGGGCGTCGGCTGGGGAGATTCCCACCGGGGCGTCGACCTTGCCGGTGATCTCGCCGAACCCGGCCAGGTGGTCACCGTGGTTATGGGTGATCAATATCGCTTTGATATTCTCATCGGTGATCGCCCCCAGCAATTTTTCGGGCTCCCCTGGGGTGTCGATCAAGATGCATTCGTTGGTCTCGGGGCAGGTGATCAGGTAGCCGTTATTCATCATGGCGCTCATTCCGGCAACCTTGGTGATCTTCACTTCGCCGTCATAGTGCAGTGCCATATCGCATCTCCCGGTGGTCGTATTTGATATTCGTTGTTCCGCTGATTCTATCAGAGGCAGGCATCGGTATCGCCGAGCTAATCACCTACCGCCGCAACGGCCGGTTCCTTGGTTTTGGATTTACTCGGAGTTTTAGCAGTCTTCCGCACTGAAGCCTTGGCTTTGGCCGGTTTGGCGGCATTCTCTGACCGTTTCAGCACCCGCTTCAGATATTTGCCGGTGAACGACTTGGCATTGGCAGCCAGTTGCTCCGGGGTGCCGGTGGCGACGAGTTTTCCGCCCTTGTCGCCGGCGCCGGGACCCAAGTCGATGACCCAGTCAGAATTCTTGATGATGTCCAGGTTGTGTTCGATGAGTATGACCGTGTTGCCGGTGTCCACCAGCCGGTGCAGGACCCCAAGCAGAGCGGCGCAGTCCGAGAAAGAAAGGCCGGTGGTGGGCTCGTCCAACAGGTATAAGGTCTTCCCTGTGGCGCGTCGGGACAACTCGGTTGCCAGTTTGACCCGCTGGGCCTCGCCGCCGGACAACGTGGTGGCCGGCTGCCCGAGGCGGATGTAGCCAAGGCCCACGTCCCGCATGGTCTCCAACTTGGGCTTGATACGCGGGAAGTTAATGAAGAATTCCAACGCCTGGGCCACGGTCATGTCGAGGACTTCAGCGATGCTCTTACCCCTCAGGGTTACTTCCAGGGCCTCCCGGTTATAGCGCGCTCCCTGGCATATCTCGCATGGAACCGTTACATCGGGCAAGAACTGCATCTCGATCTGGTTGTAGCCTTCTCCCTGGCAGGCCTCGCAGCGGCCTCCCTTGACGTTGAAAGAGAACCGGCCCGGCGCGTAGCCCCGCACCTTGGCTTCGGGCAGGCTGGCGAACAGGTCTCTGATGGGGGTGAAGGCCCCTGTATAGGTCGCCGGGTTGCTCCTTGGCGTGCGGCCGATGGGCGATTGGTCGATGTTCACGACCTTGTCCACGCCTTCTATGCCCAACACCTCTTTGTGCTCACCGGGAACGTCTCGCCCCCTGTTGATCACCTGGTTCAGCTTCTTGTAGAGAATCTCGTAGACCAGACTGCTTTTACCCGAGCCTGAAACGCCGGTCACTGAGACTAAACAACCCAGAGGAAATTTCACGTCGATGTTCTTGAGGTTATTCTCTTTAGCCCCTTTGACTACGATCTCCTCGCCGTTTCCCTTGCGCCGTTTCTCGGGATATGGGACGACCTTCCGGCCGCTGAGATAGGCGCCGGTCAGGGAGTCTGGGTGTGCTTCAATCTCGGCAACCGTGCCCGTGGCGACAATGTGGCCGCCGTGTTCGCCGGCGCCGGGGCCTAGGTCGGCGATGAAGTCGGCGGCACGCATCATGGCTTCGTCGTGTTCGACAACCAGCACCGTGTTGCCCAGGTCCTTCAGCCGCAACAGGGTGTCGATCAGCCGGTGATCGTCGTGGGGATGGAGGCCCACGGTGGGTTCGTCACACACGTAGAGCACGCCGGTAAGTCCGGAACCGATCTGCGTGGCCAGACGCACCCTTTGGGCCTCGCCGCCGGAAAGAGTGCGCGCGGTGCGGTCCATGGTCACGTAGTCCAGCCCTATACCTATAAGGAACTTGACCCGCCCCTCGATCTCTTTCAAGACCTGGTTGGCGATGGTCTTCTCGCGGGTGGTCAGGATTTTTTTCTTGTGTGAGCCGGGGGCATCGGGGTCGATGTCCCTGATCCATTCGGCTGCCTGCCCGATATTCTTGGCGCAGACGTCCATTATCGACAGGCCGCAAACTTTCACCGCCAGGGCTTCCGGGCGAAGCCGTTTGCCGTCGCAGGACTGGCAGGGGCGGGCCGACATATAGCGCTCGATCTGGTGGCGCATGTAGTCGGACTCGGTCCGCTTGTAACGGCGCTCCAAGTTGGGGATCACGCCTTCGAATTTGGTGTCCCATTCGTAGCTCTGGCCACGGTGGGTCTGGTGCCGGACGGTGACCTTCTTCTCGTCGTTCCCGTAGAGGATCATGTCCACGTGTTTCGGGTCCAGGTCCTTGACCGGGGTCTTCGAGGAGAACCCGTTGGCCTGGGCCACTGATTCCATCAGGCTGATGTACCAACTGCTGGAGGGTCCGCCGCGGGTCCAGGGCGCGATGGCCCCCTGGGACAGCGAAAGCTCTTTGTTRGAGATGATCAGTTCGGGGTCCAAAGAAAGCTTAAAGCCCAATCCGGTGCAATCGCTGCAGGCGCCGTGTGGGCTATTGAAGCTAAATGTGCGGGGTTCRATCTCAGGCAGGCTGGTGTTGCACTTGGTGCAGGCGAACTGCTCGGAGAAGACCAAGGTCTCACCGTCTTCCACGTGGGCTTCGACGACGCCACCGCCCTCGCGGAGGGCCGTCTCCACCGACTCAGCTACTCGCGTGATCTCGGTGTCAGGCCTAACGGTCAGGCGGTCAACGACCAGCTCGATGTAGTGCCATTTCTTGCGTTCCAAGTTCAGGTCGCCTATCTCGTCCAGCATGAGAATCTCGCCGTTGACCCTGACACGGACGAAGCCGGCGTAACGGGCAGCCTCGAATACGTCTCGGTGCTCGCCTTTCTTGCGGCGGATCTTGGGCGCCATCAGCGTGATTCGGCTACCTTCYTCCAGGCTCATGATGGCGTCAACGATCTGAGAGATGGTCTGCCGCTCCACGGGACGGCCGCATTTGGCGCAATGGGGCTGGCCCACTCTGGCGAACAGCAGACGCAGATAATCGTAGATCTCCGTTACCGTACCCACCGTGGACCGTGGGTTGTGGGAAACACCTTTCTGGTCGATGGAGATGGCCGGCGAGAGGCCTTCGATATAGTCGACGTCTGGCTTATCCATCCGGCCCAGAAACTGCCGGGCGTAGGCCGATAGGGACTCTACGTAGCGGCGTTGGCCCTCCGCGTAAATGGTGTCGAATGCCAGGGAACTCTTGCCGGAACCGGATACTCCGGTGATCACCACCAGCTTGTCGCGAGGGATGGTGATATCTATGTTCTTGAGGTTATGTTCGCGGGCGCCTTTGACGCGGATAAAATCCTGGGGCATACAGCTCCACCCTCACCCAATTATCGACCCATATTGTAACATCGTTATGACAAGCCAGAGCCTTCCGCTGGTCTGAYTGGCGTGTTACGATTCATGCAGATTTGCGCAATACTGCGCTAAAATGAGTATTTTTAGTAAACTAAGATATGAAGATGACACGCGATGATGGACCGAATTCTCTTGGCGACGCCGTTCTGCGACAGGTTCTGGAAACCATACCCGAAGACCCAGCGGTCGATTACTTGGAATTGCGCCGCAACACCGGTATGACTGAAGCTGACCTCGACAGGGTATTGGCGGACCTCGAGAACCTGGGTGTGATCAACAAAAAAAGGACGGYCSAACAGGTCCTCTATTGGAGGACAGGGACCGGACGAGATAAAGAGTGGTATTCCGTGGACGATGCGGCAAGATACCTGTCGGTGTCAAAGCGCACGGTGCAGCAACTGATCCGCGACGGCGAGATSGYYGMKYWCSRSSWSRKCCGGGGAGGCCATCGACGGATCCGGCGTGCGGACCTGGACGGCCCGATGCACCGTGAGGACCACTCTGGTCTAGTGGAACTGGTTGGGGCGGAAGACCCGGTGCTGACAGAATTATGGGATAACGAGCAAGATGCTGCTTACGACCGATTATAGGCGGGNAGATATCGTCCTGGTGAATTTCGTCTTCTCCGAAGAAACCGGTAGCAAGCGCAGGCTGGTGTTGCTCCTTAGTTCGGAGCAATACATGGAAGGACGGCAAGAAGTCATCGTCTCGGCCATCACCAGTAATACGCGCCGCCTATTGGTAGGAGACCATCTGATGATTGATTGGGAAGCGGCTGGCCTTCTGTTCCCCTCGGTGACAACCGGCATCGTGCGGACCATCAAGCAAAGTATGATTGAACGGAAGATGGGGGAAGTCTCTCCAAGAGACCTCGCTGAGATAGAGTCCAACCTGACCCAGATAATGGAGTTAACCAGTTAAACAATGAGCCGTGACCTATTTGGCCCTTCCAAGGCGTTCATCGGTGTGGTCCATCTGCTGCCCTTGCCCGGCTCGCCCCGGTGGGGCGGCAGCATGCGCGCGGTGATCGACCGAGCCGAAGAGGAAGCCAACATCTTGGAGCAGGGTGGAGTCAACGGGATAATCGTGGAGAACTTCGGCGACGTTCCCTTCCGCACCGGACGCCTGGACCCCGAGACCATCTCCGGCATGACCGTGGCGGTGGAACGGGTGGAAGAGGTGGTGGACGTTCCGGTCGGCATCAACATGCTGCGGAACGACGCCCTGTCCGCGCTGGGCATCGCCGCCGTCACCGGCGCCAAGTTCATCCGGGTGAACGTCCACTACGGCGTGATGGCCGCTGAAGAAGGTCTGATCGAGGGCGAAGCGTTCCAGACCATGCGCCACCGGCAGGCTTTGAACGCCGATGTGAAGGTGTTGGCTGACGTTCTGGTGAAACACGCCGTGCCCTTGGGCCCCGTGGACCTGGGTTTGATCGCCCGTGAGACGGCCCRACGCGGTTTGGCCGATGGCCTGATCGTCTCCGGCGCGGCGACGGGCGAGGAAACGGCCGTYTCYGACGTCTCCGTGGTGCGCCGGACCATACCTGATGGGCTGGTGCTGGTGGGCAGCGGGGTGAACGAAAAGAACATCTGGCAGGTGATCGAGCACTCCGACGGCGCGATCATCGGCACCAGCCTGAAAGAGGACGGAATCATCACCAACCGCGTGGATCCGGAGCGGGTGCGGAGAATGTCGGAGATCTTCCGGAGTTTGCCTTAGGTAGCAGTCGGCTTTCAGCGCTCAGCGCTCAGCTTTTTTGGGAGTACTGGTCGCTATTCCAGTCTCCCCTGCATAGGTACCCTCTCCCGTTCGCGGGTGAGGGCTAGGGTGGGCGTGATGTTTCTCGGCCAACCACGTTTGGCCAGCGACCGGGAGGAGCACCCATCCTAACCTTCCCCCGTTGCGACGGGAGAAGGGATATTTGGTTGTAAGAGAGAATGGTTTGGCCCTCGTTAAACCCCCAGGTCTTTAGACACTTGGCCGAATACTTTGTCCATAGTGGTGACAATTTCATCGACCTCGCTGGAGGTTATGCAGAGGGGCGGGGCAACGTTCATGCGGTCGCCGCCACGAAGGAGCAGGCCGTTGTCGGCGAAGCCCTGGGTGATGCGGTTGGCCAGATCGGCTTCGGCGGGGAAGTACTCCTTGGTCTCGCGGTCGGCARCTAGCTCGAGTCCGCAGAACAGACCCAAGCCCCGGACATCGCCGATCATCTGGTACTTCTCCTTCATCTCCTTCAGGCCGTCCAGCAGGTAGGCGCCCTGTTTGGCCGCGTTCTCGACCATGCCCTCGTTCTCCATGATCTCTATGTTTTTGAGCGCGGCGGCAGCGGCCACGGGGTGCCCACCGAAGGTGATGACGTGCTTGAACGACGCCTTCTGGCTGCCGATGAATGCGTCCGATATCTCGCCGCGGGTGATGCAACCACCCATTGGGATGTAGCCGCTGGTGATGCCCTTGGCCACCGTCATCATGTCCGGCACCACGCCCCAGTGCTCTGTGGCGAACATCTTGCCGGTGCGGCCGAAGCCGGTTATCACTTCGTCGGCGATCAGCAAGACGCCGTACTTGTCGCAGATCTCCCGGAGCCGGGGCCAGTAATTGTCGCCGGGAACGACGCAGCCCATGGGACTGGAGATCGGCTCCGCGAATACGGCGGCGACGGTCTCCGGGTCTTGGAATTTGATCATTACTTCGACGGCATTCACGCAGAGCTCAGCGCATTCCTCGGGCGTCTCGCCGCCGAACTCGCAGCGGTAGGGTAGCGGCTGTGGGACGTGGAAAACTCCTGGCATCAACGGTTCGTAGTCGAGCTTGGGGTAGAGATGGGAGCCGCCCAGAGCGAGCGCGCCCATGGTGGCGCCRTGATATGAACCCTTGCGGCTGATGAACTTGGTCCGGTTGGGTTCGCCCACCCGCTTGAAGTAGGCGCGGGATAGCTTCATAGCTGTCTCAACGGCTTCCGAACCACCGCTGGTGAAGAAAGAGCGGGTCATGTCTCCCGGCGCGATCTGAGATATCTTCTCAGCGAGCTTGATGGTGGGCTCGGTGGTGGTGCCCAAAGGCATGTAGGTCAGGTTCAGCATCTGCTCGTAGGCGGCGTCGGCRATCTCTTTCCGKCCGTAGCCCACGTTCTTCAGCCACAGCCCCGACATACCGTCGATGGACGTGTTGCCCAAGGCGTCGGTGACGTGTACACCTTCGCCGCTGACGAATATTGCGGGCTCTCCCTTCTCGGCCATATCCGACGGTTCCCGCAGGTAGACCCAGAGGTGTTCCAGGGCGGACTCTTGCAGGCTTTTAACTTCTGAGGGCGTGTGGGTGGTCATGAGGGCTCCTTTCGAGTCCCGATTGAATCGGGACGATCAGCTTTGGACTGCGGGAATCACAACTTCGGCRATCATCTCCATGATAGGGCGGAGTTGGGTCTGGTCKCGGGTATTGGGCGAGACCACCAGGCGGGCCACGCCCATTTCTTGGTATCTCTGAGCTCGTTCTAGTATCTCTTCCGGGTCCTCGCCCAGGGAATACCGGGTGTGGTTGTSGGTGCTGCCGATGGCGGCGCTGACCGAGACCTCAATCTCGGATGGGTCGCGGCCCGCCGTTACGGCCTGCTCTTTCAAGTATTCCATGCCTTGGGCCAGAATATCCGGGGCCAGGGCGGTTGGATGCCAGACCGTGCCGGTCTGCGCGGCTCTTCTGATGGCGGCCTTGCTGGTGCCGCCGATGATTATAGGAATGTGGGGTTTCTGTACCGGCTTGGGCGTGAATTTCATGCCCGAAAAGCTGTGATACTTGCCTTGAAAGCTGGGGTCCTCTTTGGTCCACAGTTCTTTCATGATGGCGATGGTCTCATCGGTGATGGCGCCACGCTCGGCGAAGGGGCTGCCCATGGCCTCGAGTTCTTCCTCGATCACGCCGACGCCAACGCCCAGCATCACCCGGCCGCCGGAGAGTACATCCAGTGTGGCGGCCACTTTGGCCAGGCGGATGGGGTTGTGGTAGGGGAGGACCAGCACGCTGGTGCCCAAGCCGATGGTCGTGGTCTTGGCCGCCACGTARGTCAGGACCGTCAGCGGTTCGTAGTACGGCTTGTCGCCGATGCGGTCATAGACATAGCTAACATTGAAGACGTGCTCGCTGGCCCAAACGGAGTCGAAACCCAACTCTTCGGCGCCGACCGCCAGGTCTATCACCCCTTGGATATCTTCCATGCCTTGGTTGTTGGACAGCGAGTAACCGATCTTCAATCGGGGCTCCTAAATGATTCAACTCGGCCATCAGTTTACATCCGCCATCGACCGTCCACAAATCTTATTACCAAACTCCGTCCACCTTGAAGCCAATTCCCGATTCCGATAAGCTGAGCACCGAAGGTCCCGATACAAATCRGGACTGAAAGCTGGTAGCTACGACTACGGAGAAACCACATGGCCACCACGGCGGCGAGACGGGTCCATGCATCGGAACGGGGCGACATCGAGAACGCGCTGAAACAGCGAGTCTCAGGTGAAGTGAAGTTCGACCCTTTCTCCCGTGTGCTCTACAGCACCGACGCCAGCATCTACCAGATGGAGCCGGTGGGCGTGGTGATCCCCCGGAACGTGGAAGACGTCCTGGCCGTGATCGAAGTAGCCAAGGAGAGCGGCGTGCCGGTGCTGCCCCGCGCCGGCGGGACCAGCCTGGCCGGGCAGACGGTGAACCACGCCATCGTCACCGATTTCAGCAAGTACCTGAACCAAATCATCGAGGTCAATCAGGAGGAGCAATGGGCCAGGGTCCAGCCGGGCATCGTGCTGGACGACCTGAACCGCCAACTGCTCCCTTATGGCCTGATGTACGCTCCAGACCCCACCACATCCAGCCGCGCCTGCGTTGGCGGCGGAGTCGGCAACAACTCATGCGGCGCCCACTCGGTGATCTACGGTAAGACCCTGGACCACATCAAAGAGGTCTCGGTGATCTTGTCCGACGGCACCCAGTCTCACTTTCAGGAGCTGGATTCCCGGGGATTGGAGGCCAAGCTCAGCGGCGCGGGGTTGGAGTCGGAGATCTACCGGGGAGTGCGCCGGCTGGCCCAGGAGAACGCCGCCGAGATAGAAGCTCGCTACCCAAATATCATGCGCCGAGTCAGCGGTTACAACCTGGATGAATTCCTGACCGATTCGCCATTCAACATGACGAAGATGGTGGTGGGTTCGGAAGGCACCCTCTGCGTGATCACGGAGATCAAGATCAACCTGGTGCCGCGGCCCATCATGACCGCCTTAGCGGTGGTCCACTTCGAAGATATCTTTGGGGCGAGCGACGCCGTCCAGCACATCCTGGAACACGATCCGTCGTCCATCGAGATCATGGACAAGAACGTGCTGGAGCGCTCACGGCAGTCCGCGGGGCTGGCCTCCAACATGGCCTTTATCGAAGGAAACCCCGGAGCGATATTGGTAGTGGAGTTCTACGGAGAATCGGATGCGGAACTCACCGACAAGACGGACAAGTTAAAGGAAGACATGGCCCGCCGCAGCCTTGGGTACGCCTGCGTGAATGTGCTGGACCGTGCGGCCCAAGCCAGCGTTTGGGCGGTGCGCAAGAACGGGCTGGGCCTGCTGATGAGCATGCACGGCGACGCCAAGCCGCTGCCCTTCGTGGAAGACACGGCGGTTGACCCCGACAAGATGGGCGAGTTCGTCCGAAGGTTCGATGAGGTCGTCCGGARCCACGATACCGAGGCCGCCTACTACGGTCATGCCAGCGTGGGCTGCCTGCACATCCGGCCAGTGGTCAGCCTGAARAGCCGGGACGGCGTRAACAAGATGCTGTCCATCGCCGACGAGATCAGCGACYTGGTCAAGGAGTTCGGCGGTTCCCTCAGTGGCGAGCATGGCGACGGCATCGTCCGGGGCGTGTGGAACGAAAAGATGTTCGGCCCGGAGATCTACAAGCTCTTCCAGGAACTGAAAKGGACTTTCGACCCCGACGGCATCATGAACCCCAACAAGATCGTCGATTGCCCGCCCATGGAYCAGAACCTGCGTTACGGCGGCGACTACCGGGCCCCGTCGCTCCCGACCAAGCTGGATTTTTCCATAGACACCGATTTCGCCGGYGCGGTGGAGATGTGTAACGGCATGGGYGCCTGCCGGCAGCACACCGGGACCATGTGCCCGTCGTATGTGGCCACCAGGGACGAAGAGCATTCCACGCGGGGCCGGGCCAACCTGCTGAGGGCCGCGCTGTCGGGCAAGCTGCCCGAAGGCACCATGACCAGCAGGCGCCTCTGGGAGGCCATGGACCTGTGTCTGGAGTGCAAGGGCTGCAAGTCCGAGTGCGAGTCCGGCGTKKMCAKRKMCMAGTYGMAGWASGWGTKCYWGGWSNARKMSSWMRASSSCAWYGGCMTACCGCTGCGGAGCCGGGTTTTCGGCCACATCAGCCGGCTCAGCGCCTGGGGCAGTAGGACCGCGCCCCTATCCAACCTGATGACGGGGAGCCCCATCGGCAAGCTGATGTCTCAGATGGTCCTGGGGATCCACCCAAAGCGGAAGCCGCCCAAATTTGTCCGGCAGACTTTTGCGAAGTGGTTCAAGGGGCACRCGAGACGAAATTCCGATGTGTCCACCTCCACGGCAGATGGAGGTACCACGACGACACTTGTCGGTAGGCATACCGTCGTTCTGTTGAACGATACTTATATGAATTACAACTACCCGGAGATCGGGAAAGCGGCGGTTGCATTGTTGGAGGCTGCGGGGTTGAAGGTGGTCTTGTCGGACACCAAATGTTGCGGCCGGCCGATGATCTCCAAGGGGATGCTGGACGACGCCACAGCCAACGCGGTGTCCAACATCGACCAGCTATACGCCTACGCCGAGCAGGGCATTCCGGTCATCGGCTGTGAGCCAAGCTGCTTGCTGACTTTCAAGGACGAGTACCCTCAGTTAGTGCGGGACGAGCGGGCCAAGAWAGTAGCCGATAACTCGTACATGATCGACGAATACTTGATGAAGCTCCATGMAGACGGCGAATTGGAATTGGACTTTGGCAAGCTGGWGAAGAAGGTGCTGTTCCAGGCCCATTGCCATCAGAAGGCCGAGATGGGAACAGCTACGTCCTTGGCGGCCCTGCGGCTGGCTCCGGGCTACCAGGTGGAGCTGATCAACTCAGGCTGCTGCGGCATGGCCGGTTCATTCGGCTTCGAGAAAGAGCATTACGATCTGTCCATGAAGATCGGCGAAGAGGCCCTATTCCCAGCCATCAGGGCAAAGGACGCGGACTGGGAGGTGGCGGTGATGGGCGTTTCCTGCCGCCAACAGGTGGAAGACGGCACCGGCCGAAAGGCGCGGCATCTGGTGGAGGTGCTGGCGGACGCGCTGGAATAGYCTTGCCAGGAACATTGGTTTTCASTAAGAAAACGAAAATNNCCCTCKCGGTCCCCCTTTTCAAAGGGGGAGGGTTGGGGGATTTTCGTTATCTCAGATTAACTACTCTTTGCACCAAACAGCCAGTTTAGTCGTCGCTACCCATTGACGGCTCGGAGCTTCGGGCGCCCTCAATGCTGATATTCGGAAGCCATTCCAGCCACTTGGGGAAGTACCAGTTCTTGTCGCCCAGCAGTTCCATGCTGGCGGGRACCAGAACCATGCGGACGATGGTGGCGTCTAGGATCACCGCAACCGCCAAGCCAAAGCCCATCTGTTGGAACATGGAGAGCGGCCCGAGGNCAAAGCCTCCGAAGACGGCAACCATGATCAGCGCAGCGCCGGTGATGATCGAAGCTGTCGATTTCAGGCCGTACATCACGGATTCGGAGTTGTCGCCCGTCTGGTCATACCGCTCCTTGATCCGGCTGAGTAAGAAGACGTGGTAGTCCATAGAAAGTCCAAAGAGGATGGYGAAGAGGAACAGGGGGATYCACGACTCGATAACCGGGACCTCCTGGAAGCCGAACAGCTTGCTCCCAACGCCTTTCTGGAAGACCAGCACCACCATCCCGTAGGCGGCGCCGACCCAAATAACCACCAATCCAACCCCAACGGAGAATCCAGCCACCAAGAAGACAAAGTAGGCGATGCCCAGGGGCAGACCCAAAAACAGAAACAGGATGTTGAGGTAGCTCTGCGGCTCCGCAAAGACTCCGAAGAAACGCCCAATCATGGAACCACTCAATGCTTGGCCTCGAAATTGATGCCGGGAGTACACCGCGCCCGAAAAAAMGCGGTTTTACCGCCCGCCTAGCACTGCCCCATCTGCATCAGGCGGCCTTCGCGCCAACCTACTTGACCGGCCCGGACGGTTARGAAGGTGTCCAGACGGACCTTGCCTTCCTGCACGCCACCGGCCGCGTCGATCCACTTGAAAGCGCCTTCCCTCATGTCGAACACGGCGGCGTCTCCGCTCATTCCGGGGGCCAGGGAGCCGATGGTATCACCCAGACCAAGAACTCCCGCTGGGGTACTGGTGCTGGCGGCGATGGCGTCATGCAGAGACATGCCCATGGCGTGGAACTTGCTGACCAGGTCGTTCATCTTATAGACAGTCCGGTCCGGCGGCGGGTTGTGGATGTCGGTGCTGATGGTGTTGGGRAACATTCCCTGCTGCATGGCWGCYTGSGCMACWCCRACRTCGCAGTGGACCCCGGCGTGGGCCACGTCCATGATCACGCCCCGGTCGACAGCCTCGCGGACTTCCGGCCGTATCTTGAGGTTCCGGTCCAGAATGTTCTCCGGCAGGCCGTTGAAGGCGTGGGTGCTAATGTCGCCAGGACCCAGGAATCCCAGGATATCGGGCAGTGCGATGGGCGTGCCGCTGACATGGACCATCAATCTGGTCTTTGCCTGGTCAGCCACTGCCCGCGCGGCCCGCATGGCTTCGTGGGCGTTCCAGGCGGCCACCGCGTTGAAATGCATCCGCACTTTAACGCCGAAGCAGAAACCGGGGTTGTTCTTGATGGCGTCGGCGGTCTGGTCGACATCGATCATCCGCATGTCGTGGAGTCCRCCCAATAGCAGCCGGTTGTTGGCCAAGCCGACACCGCTCACGTGCAAAAAAGCCAACAGGCGGGTCCGGTGGGCGGGGAACACGTAATCGCGCATGGCTTCGTAGTTGATGAATCCCGCGCTCCCGGCGTCGATGCCGGTTGTCGTGCCAGAAGAGAGGCAGATCTCGTCGGGGTGGACGGATGTTGGGTTGCCGCCGTGGTAAAAATGTCCGTGCAGGTCGATCAGRCCCGGTGTGATCAATTTGCCGGTGACATCCACCGAATTAGCCGCTTTGGCCGCGTCGATTCGCTCGGAGACCTCGGCYACCAAGCCGTCTTTGAAGGCTATGTCCCGGCGTCCGTCGATGCCCTGGGCCGGGTCCAGTATGTTTCCTCCGGTGAGCAGCAGGTCATAGGCAGGTGCGGTGGTCATTGGCTTCTCTCTGGTCTGATTTTATCGAAAGGCTATTCGGGAGCGCCGTCGGTCTCGCCAGCGTTTTCRATCTCCCAGCCRAGCTCTACATTGGGTTGYGGGGCCTCTTGGTATTCGATCCTTCTGAGCCGCGGGTAGACCTGGACCTTTGGGCTTTCCAAGTCC
Organism: Dehalococcoidia bacterium; assembly: GCA_002746355.1. Lineage (GTDB taxonomy): Bacteria > Chloroflexota > Dehalococcoidia > Lucifugimonadales > UBA3495 > UBA9611. The sequence goes on from NVWX01000033.1 coordinate 22,009, forward strand.
TGGTCCGTAATCTCGTCTGACTCTTCCAGTTGGTGGATACCCCATTTTTCTATGGCTTCGTCCATCATCTTCTGGACGATCTGGGGCGACCGGCCTTCCAGGCGACCCAGGTGGTAGGCAAGGGTCACGGCCAGTTGGTTCTGGGTGATCTGCTCGAAGGCGTCATCGGCTTTCAGGTCCCGGGGCATGCCGCCGGACTGTTCCAAGAAGTCGTCCAGCACCTGGCCCATGATATCGGTCAGGCCGCCGAGCTCGATCTCGTGCATGTAGCCGGTCAAGGTATCGGTCAATTCGACGACGCCCTCATCGGGCAGCACGCCGTAGGTCTCTTCGGGGATATGTTCGTGGGTGTGTTCGGTGGCCATTATCAGGCGTCTCCCAGTCTGGGATGGGCGTTTGTCAGTTTATCACGCTGGGAACATCAATAGCCCGTCGCAGCGGTCGTCAACAGGCCAACAACCGGACCGATGATCCCCCACAGGATGCCCAGGCCCAGGGCAAAATCGAGCATTATGATGGCCACCAATATACCGGGGCCGTTGCGCTGGAACTTGGCGTAAGCAGCGGATTGTTCACTGGGCACGAAACCGGCCAACACTCGCGAGCCGTCCAACGGGGCCAAGGGCAGCAGGTTGAATACCCCCAGCAGAAGATTGAAAAAGATCACCACCACCAGAACGTCGGCGATGCCTTCGCTGAGGCCGCCGGTCATCACATGGGCCACTCGGTCCAGGGAAAGGGAAGCCGGGACGAGTACCCCCGTCTTGAAAGGAATGGCCAACAGGAAGGCGAAGACCAGGTTGGAGAGCGGACCGGCGACCGCCACCAGCGCAGTGCCGGCCTGGCCATGGGATAGTTGCCGCGGGTCCACCGGGRCGGGTTTGCCCCAACCGAAACCGGCGAGAAACATCATGATCGTGCCGCCCGGGTCCAGKTGCCGCATGGGATTGAGACTCAGGCGGCCCAGGCGGCGGGCTGTGTTGTCGCCCAGACTGTTGGCCACAAGGGCGTGGCTGAATTCGTGGATGGTGACGGCGGTGACCAGGGCGAAGACAATCAGCACCGTCAGGCGGAAAAAGCCCGACGGGTCGTCCGCCAGCAGGTCAAAAGACCCTAGAAGCATGAACTAGGCCGGCGCCCTAAGCTGAATCATGAGTCCGGTTACTCTTCGTCGTCGTCCTCATCGGGCTCGGGAGCGACCTCTTCCCTCTGGGAGGAATAGGCTATGCCGGGCAGGATGGCGTTGGACCGGCCGGACTTCTCTGAGCCCGCCTTGGGCATGTCCATCAGGCTCTTTTTCAGCGACTCCAAGACCTCTTTGCCGGCGGACACGTCCAGCACCAAGGCGTCGATACCGGCGGTGCGCAGGACTTTCAGGTCGTCGGCGCTGGGGGGCTCGGTGATCTCGGCCAGGAGATACTTGTTCAAGCGCCCGCTGATCCTAGCCACCGTGGCCAGGTCGTCCAGGGTCCACGAAGATGAGGCGCCGGACATGGGGAACAGCACTGCGTCGATGGGCAGAGCGTTGATATCCCGCAATTCTTCGATGCCGGTGTCCGGTTCGATGCACAACACAGTGGCGGACTCTTCTGACGAAACCGCGCCCATGGCGGTCCCTTTGAGATGGAAAGCCACCACGCCGCTGCCGTCTTCTTCGTAGGCCTTGGCGTCGGCTGTGCTCAGGGCATCTGTCCTGACGCCCCAGATCACGYCCGACAGGTCGTCCTTAAGGTCCTTGACCTGGGCTACGCCGCTCAGTCCGGATAATATGATCCCGTCGGGTGAGACTTCGGTTGCGGTTGCGGCGCCCGCTTTGTGGTCTTTGGAGACTTGGATTATCAAAGCCAGTCCAGGGACCTTTGCGGCCCTGGCGGGTCCGAACCCCATGCGGGCCGGAGCCCCTTCATTTATCTCATCCAAACGGTCGGTAAACTTACTCATTTATTCCAGTCCCYGTAGAATAGGCAGCCCAGTCGTAAGACCAGGTAGACAGTGTGATGCATCTCGGAWGAGCGGCCCTGGGGCAGAATCCTGCCTTGGTCACGCTCCCGGCTGATTATACTCCATACTCGTTTTATCGGGCAGTCCTAGCCGGATGATATTCTGTATCCTAGAACCCATAAGCCCGATCCCGCATCATACCGGCCGGTAGCCAGCCGGACGTGCCGGTGGCCTTTATCTTAAATCTTGKTGAAAACATGGCRATCGAGAAATTGGACCTGATCAAGAACCCGGAGACCGCGCCCTTCTCGAAACTGAAGTATCTCAAATGGAGACCGGAAGATGAAGTAACCGAGTTCTTCAACCGCCTGTTCCATCTGAACGTGGCCGCCCGCGAGACCGGGGACTGGTCCGAAGTGGACCGTTTCCTGGAGGAGCAGGGGGATTTGATCGCCGCTAAGGTCGCCGTTCCAATGGCCTTCGACGACACGCCTTGGTCGCCTTTCAAGAAGCGGCTGTCCGAGTCGAAGGTGGCGGTGATGACCACCGGCGGCGTTTATGTTGAAGGCCAGACGCCCTTCGACACCGACGGCGACTGGAGCTACCGGGAGATTCCCTTGGACACCCCTCTGGACCAGTTGCGGGTCGCCCACACCCACTACGACACCGCCGGCGTCGCCGACGACGTCGATGCCGTGCTGGCCATGCACCGGCTGCTGGAGATGGAGGCCGAGGGCATGATTGGCGAGGCCCTGACACCGACCTATAGCTTCATGGGCTACATCCCCGACCCCTCAGGTCTGATGGAAGTTACGGGGCCGGAGGTTGCGGAACGGCTCAAAGAAGACGGGGTAGGCGGCGTGGTCATCGGCACAACTTGACCCATCTGCCATCAGTCCGGCGGACTGATCGCCCGGGCCATCGAAGCAGCCGGTATCCCTACCGTGGTGCTCATGGTCGACCGCACCAGGGCYGAGACAATGTCGGTACCTCGGGGGTTGGTGCTGCGGTTCCCCTTTGGCCGCCCCTTTGGAGCGCCAGGCAACGCAGACCAGCAACGGGTCGTGCTGGAAGACGCATTGACCATGCTGAGCTCGGCTAGAGAGCCCGGAGAGATCCGCACGATGCCCTACCGCTGGCGCCGGGAGGACTACGGCCGCATCTTGGCCGAGCGCCACGGAGGTACGTCCGCAGGCATCTAGGCGTTTGCCAGCCCTATCCGCTCATGGTGAGCCTGTCGAACCACGGGTTGGGGTCGGTGATTTCCACCAGAACCATGACTCTTGAGGCCCTTAGACAGGCTCAAGACGAGCGGTCTTGCTAGCTCCCGTTCCCCTATGGTGAATTCCGACCGTAGGTCGAGAGTCTCGATGYAAYCGKACCTGTCGWWNCCRNCGKTKSKKYKRMGYMMMGNATWATYWSRGGYWYWYCNNTKATYGKMMSTMTCNCNNTAKGGMCKGSMRSNTNGRTAKTNCWARAGNTSCYCTYWSCTMKAGRSAKAGGSWNASASCMNGAYSMASYYGRGMSTTTTCGACGGCGAACGCCTGATGGCCAACCTGCGTGTTTCAACAGATGCCAGGCGCTCTGCCGACGAGTACGGTCTCACCCTTCGCGACCTGCTGATCTTGAACGGTGTCGATCTGTCAAAGATCACAGATGTCTGTATGTGCAGCGTCGTTCCGCCACTGACCGGAATCTTCGAAGAGCTCATTCAGACCTACTTCAAGGYCATTCCTTTGACCGTCACCGCCGGGGTCAAAACCGGCCTGCAGATCAGCTACGACAACCCTCGGGACGTGGGCGCCGACCGCATCGTCGACGCCGTGGCGGCCATCGAGCTCTACGGCCAGCCGACCATCATCGTGGATTTCGGCACAGCCACGGTTTTTGACGCTGTCTCCAGGGACGGAGTCTACCTGGGCGGCGCGATCTCCCCCGGTATGAACGTGGCGGCGGAAGCGTTGTTCCTGAACACCTCCCAACTACGGAGGGTAGAACTGGTGGCCCCGGCCTCGGCCATCGGCCAGAACACGACGGAAGCGCTGCAGTCGGGACTGGTGCTGGGCTACGCCGGCCTGGTCACCGGCATGGTGGCCCGCTTCAAGAAAGAACTAGGGGAGGACGCCAAGGTCGTGGGCACTGGAGGACTGGCAAACACAATCGCCGATGTGGCCGATGTGTTCGACGCGATCAACCCAGACCTGACTCTGATTGGACTACGATTGATCTACGCCAAGAACCAGCCGCCTCCCAAGGTATTGGACTAACCTCATGGCCGGAGCACTGGCGGATAAGCACGTAGTCTTGGGCGTCACTGGGAGCATCGCCTGCTACAAGGCGTTGGACCTGGCCAGCAAACTGATGCAGGCTGGGGCCTTGGTGGACACCATCATGAGCTATGGGGCCACGCAGTTCGTCACGCCCCTGGCCTTCCGCAGCATCACCCACCGGGCAGTGGTCACCGACTCCTTTGACCCCGACTCCGAATACAGCGTTGAGCATGTGGCCCTAGCCCAACAGGCCGACGTTATAGTCGTGGCCCCCGCCACCGTCCACTGCATCGCCAAGCTGGCGCTGGGGCTGGCCGACGACCCTCTGACCACAACGATAGTCGCCGCAACATGCCCGTTGGTGGTGGCCCCCGCCATGGATGGCAACATGTACGACCACCCAGCCACTCAGGCCAACCTGGCCACGTTGCGGGAACGTGGCGTCGTCATCGCCGGCCCCGGCACGGGAAGGCTGGCATCGGGTCTGACCGGTGTGGGCCGGTTGCTGGAAACGCCTGAACTACTCGGCCATATCTCCTACGCCATCGGCAAGAACGGCGACCTGGCTGGGAAGACGGTCGTGGTCAGCGCCGGGGGCACCATGGAGCCGATAGACCCGGTGCGAGTGATAACCAACCATTCCTCGGGCAAGATGGGTTACGCACTGGCCGAGGCCGCCCGAGACCGAGGGGCCGACGTGGTGCTGGTGACCGCGCCGACCAGCCTGCCCGACCCAGCTTTGGTGAAGGTGGTCCAGGTACGTACCGCGGAACAGATGGGCGAGGCCATCCAAAGTCATCTGAAGAAAGCTGATGCGCTGATCATGGCCGCCGCCGTGGCTGATTACCGTCCGGCCGAGGCCGCCGATCAGAAGATCAAAAAGTCTGAGGACGACCTGAACATCTCTCTGGCCAAGACCACCGACATCTTGAAATCGGTTAAGGGCGACTTCGTTCGGGTGGGGTTCGCCGCCGAGAGCCAAAACCTGGTGGAGAACGCCAAGGCCAAGGTTCGCAGCAAACAACTGGACTTGATCGTGGCCAACGACATCACCGCCGAGGGCAGCGGCTTCGGCTCCGACACAAACAAAGTCACCCTGATCGAYCGAGACCTGGSCGTGGAAGAACTACCATTGCTCARCAAGTACGACGTCAGCAACCGGATTCTGGACCGGGTGAAGGGATTGTTCCGCGACTGAGCGCCATCTGGACGTGCTGAGGAAAATTAGGGGCGCCCCAGTAACTCGGGGCGCCCCTACCTACATATGCCACCGTCCTATCTCCAGCTTGAAACGCTAGTCGTTGTCAGCCACCACTGCCGGCRCGAGTGCCGGAGTCGGAGRTCCTTCTGTCTCCTGGATGCCGATCCGGTCCCATAACCACTTCAGGGGACGGGGCGCCCACCAGTTGTAGTCGCCCATCAACCTCATTGTGGCCGGCACCAATAGGGCACGCACGATGGTCGCATCCAGCGCGATTGCGATCGCCATGCCTACGCCGAGAGACTTGATRATCACGATGTCCGCAGTGGCGAAAGCCCCGGTAACTACGATGAACAACAGAGCGGCGCTGGTGATGATCCTTCCAGTGTGTTGCAGACCTTTGGCCACGGCCTGAGYGTTGTCCCCGGTGCGGTCGTRCTCTTCTTTAACCCGGCTCAACAGGAAAACCTCGTAGTCCATGGACAGGCCGAATACGACCCCGAAAAGAAGCATCGGCAGGGCACTGATGAGGAACCCCGATGGCTCGAAATTCAAGGGCCCGCTTAGATTGCCCCACTGGAAGATCCAAACAAGAATTCCGAACGTCGCACCGATGGACAGGGCATTCATTATGACCGCCTTCAGAGGCAAGACAACCGATCCGAACATCAAGAAGAGCACTATGAATGTGACACCAAACACGAATGCCAGGGCCCAGGGAATGTTGTCATATAGACTGCCTTTCGTGTCTACTAGCTGTGCCGTTTCTCCCCCAACCAGAATTTCCAGGCCGTTGGCTGGGGCGATGCCCCTGATAGCCTTGACCAAATTCTGGGCCTCATCAGAGTTGCGGTCCAGTCCCGATATGACTGACAACCAGGTAAAGTCGCCGGAGGCAAAACGGGGCGCCAGGGAATCTATCGACTCGGGGGATACGTTCGCCAAGCCGTCGATCCTGCTTACGCCGGGTGTCGCTGCGATGTCTCGTGCCAACTGGTCCAAGGCAAGCAGGTTATCCGGCTGGAGGATATCGCCTCTTGCCTGAACTACCACGTTGATGGGCGTTGATTCGCCGGGGGYRAAGTCGTTTTCCAACTGCTMGGAGGCCCATCGAATCTCGTTTCCGGAAGGTAGTATCGAAGGGTCCGGACTGCCCAGCCTCAGGTCCAGCGCCGGTGACGCGAGGAGCACCAGGAAGGCCACCACAGGAACCATCACGACGATCGGACGCTTCATGACGCCGGTGGAGAGGCGATACCAAAAACCAACGCCCTCTTTGCCGGGGTCTTGGCGCAATACGCTCAGGGCATTCACTTTTGGTCCCAGGATCGCCAGGATAGCGGGGAGCACCRTAAGAGCGCCGATGGCGGCCAATCCAGTGACTAAAGCGCCTCCCAGCCCCATGGACTGGAGAAAATTCATGGGAAAGAAGAGCAGTCCCAGCAGGCTTATGGCTACGGCTAAACCTGAAAATGCGACCGCTTTTCCCGCRGTGGACATAGTGGTTTGCAACGCCTCCGGTACGTCCTTGGTCCGAAGCTCTTTGCGGAAGCGGTCAACGATGAGAAATGCGTAGTCGATGGAGAGGCCCAATCCCAACAAGATGGTGATGTTAAGAGCGAATACCGAAACGTCGGTGACCTCAGTTAGYATCCGTAGRCCCARGAGGGCGGCGACGACAGATAAAACCCCCATGGCCTGAGGGAGGCTTGCCGCCACCAAGCTTCCCAGGATCAACACCAGAAGAATGGCCACGATCGGAAAGGCAAAGAGCTCAGCCCGCTGCAGGTCTGATTCGGCCTTATCCTGAATCTCTCGAGCGGCCGCGGGTTCGCCGGTTACGTTTATCTCCAGTTCCTCTGAGAATAAGAGGGCGCGCAATCTGGGGAAATCTTCTGAGGCGGCATCTGCRTCATGGRCCAACCCCACCACGGCGAATGTTTTGGTCCGGTCYTCAGATACGAAGGCCGGGCTTCCAGTAGTATAGAATGTGGCAACTCCGGCCACCGTCGCGTCTTGGGCCAGGGGTTCCAAGGCCTCTTCCACCGCGGTTTGGAATCCGAGATCGTCAACGGTGGTCCCGCCGCCGGAGAAAACAACGAAGAGATTCGACTGACCCTGGCCCAGTTCGTCTTCCAAAAGTTCTTAGGCGATGAAGGATTCGGAATTGATATCTTCGAAGCCACCGGGCTTCAGCCGGTCGATCGCGCSGGTCCCGAACACAACCGCCAATAGGAAAATCACAACGCCGGTGGCGACTATCCATTTTCGGTAGGTGTAGGTGTTTCACCCTAAAGCTGCAAACATTTTCTGCCCCCTTTGGTTCAACCTGCTATAATCAGTTGAACAGTATCTTTAATATATTATCTTAAAGATACTRTACCCCACATGRGATGTTGGCAAGTGGCAAAAGGATTCACATGGCAAAAACAAAGGATTACAAACACTTTTGTGCCGCAGCGCGTTCGCTTGAGGTGATAGGCGAGAAATGGTCGTTGCTGATAGTACGTGACCTTTTGCGCGGTCCCCAAAGGTTTAGCGATCTGCTGCGGTATCTGAACTCGATCACGCCAAAATGGCTCACGGCCCGTTTACGGGACTTGGAAGAAGCCGGCATCGTGAAACGGGACGCGCAGGAAGGCCGACGAGAGGTTTGGTACGAACTGACCGAGGCTGGGCGGGACCTGGAACCGGTTGTGGARTCGTTGGTCGTCTGGGGAATCAAGCACGCCATGCGTCCGCCGCTGCCGGGCGAGAGGGTTCACTCTGACATAATATTGCAAGGCTTAGTGGTTGCCCTGAATCGACGGCTGCTAGCGTGGCCGGATAATCCAGTAACATGGGTCTTTCGCTTCGGAAGCGATGAGGCGCATACACTCCGCTTCGACGGGCAACTTTGGTCCGCCCATCCGGGCGCGGACGATGGAGCGGACGTCGTCATCGAATCGGACCCAGAAAGGTTGGCGAATATCTTAACCGCACCTTCCGACGAGCGAGGCRGTTTACCAGAAGGTCTCACCCTCAAGGGAGACACTCAGAAGGCTACGGAATTCGGAGCCGTGTTTTTGGCGGGTTGACGCCGATGAATGGCCTGCACAACACCACTCCATGGCAATCTTGATTGCCATCAAACCGTCGCAATCACCTTAACCGTCTCCTCTTTCCGGGAAAGGATGGGAGACAGTTTTTCGTTCTGGTTGCTGCCTACCCCGACACAGTCTCTTTAAAACGCTTGATGGCGTCTATATGCTGGTCCGGGCCTTGGAGGCCGGCCTTCATGGTGTTGACTGAGAGGTGGGTGGCGCCTGCTTCGTCCCAGGCTGCGGCCATCTTTTCCCAGGTGCTCTGGTCGTCGGCGGCGTAGGAGATGCGGCCCTCGATGCCGATGGACTTGGGGTCGCGGCCGGCTTTGGTGGCGTACTCACGCATCTGGGCCAGTTTCTCCTGACCCGCGCTGTCGGGCTGGAACTGGGGGAACCAGCCGTCGGCCATCTTGCCGATGCGCCGGATCACCCGTTCCTCTCCGCCGCCCAGCCAGATGGGGATCGGCCGTTGCACCGGCAGAGGATTGATGCCGGCGTTGGTGACCTTGTGGTACTGGCCTTTGAAGTCCACCGATTCTTGGGTCCACAGCAGGCGCAACAGTTCGATCTGCTCCTCGCTGCGCCGGCCCCGGTTGGAGAAACTCTCACCCAAGGCTTCGTACTCGACCTCGTTCCATCCGATACCGATGCCCAGACGCAGGCGGCCGCCTGTAAGCACATCTACCTCCGCCGCCTGTTTGGCCACCAGGCTGGTCTGGCGCTGCCCCAGGATCAGCACGCCGGTGGTGAACTCGATCTTCTCGGTGATGGCGCCCAGGTAGCCGAACATGACGAATGGCTCGTGGAACATGTCGTTCTTGTTATAAGGCCGGTCCCAGCCTTCCCTTTTTGTGTGGTCGGCGCCCAACACGTGGTCAAAGACCAGGATATGGTCGTAACCCAGGTCCTCGGCGGCCTGGGCGAAGTCCTTAACCGCGGACGGGTCCGCGCCGATCTCAGTCTGTGGGAATATCGCTCCTAATCGCATGCCAGCCTCCCCTAGTGTTTCAGTAATATCATCTTTAAATCTCGCCCAGTATCCGAGTTTGTTCAGCCAGCGTCAACCGCCGGTTGGTTTTCCTTGTCTTGGTCTATAATGCGTGGACTTTCGGGCGCGCACAGCCAGATGGGAGGAAACCGATGAAAAGCATCGAGCTAGATTACTCAAAACGTTGCGGTGAGGAGCCTGAGAAAGGCCACAACCGCTGGCATCCGGATATCCCGCCGGTGATCGAGGTGGACCCCGGCGAAGAAGTGGTGATGCAGACCAGGCATGCCTTTGACGGCCAGATCACGCCTACGACCGTCGCCGACGACCTGCTGGGCACCGATCTGGGCTTGGTCCACCCGCTGACCGGTCCGGTCTTCGTGAAGGGGGCCGAGCCGGGGGACCTGCTGGAGGTGACCATCCAGCACATCGAGCCGGCCCATTGGGGCTTCACCAGTATCCTGCCGGGATTCGGGTTTCTGAGAGACGTTTTTACCGAGCCGTATCTGGTGCATTGGGAGATGAACGACGGGTTCGCCCGGTCGCCGCAATTGCCGGGCGTGGCCATCCCCGAGGCGTCATTCATGGGGACCATCGGCGTCGCCCCGTCCCGCGCTCTGCGGCAGGAGATTTTGCTCCGGGAAGACGAACTGCTTCGCCGGGGCGGCATGGTGGTGGGCCCAACTCCCGAGGGAGCTGTCCCGGCCCAAGAGCCCTTCGCCAGCGAGGGCCTACGGACCATCCCGCCCAGGGAGCACGGCGGAAACATGGACATCAAGCAGCTCACAGCCGGAACGAGGCTGATGCTGCCGGTATTCACTGAGGGCGCTTTGTTCTCGGCAGGAGACGCCCATTATGCCCAGGGCGACTCCGAGTGCTGCGGCACTGCCGTCGAGATGGACTGCACTCTGCATGTGAGTTTTCGGCCCTTGAAGGGGGAGGCCACGCGCCGCGGCATCCGCTTCCCGATCTTCGAGCGGGACGATTACTTCACCAGCCCCGAGATGGCGGCCCCCAAGCGTTTCATCGCCGCCACCGGCATGTGCATCTCCAGCGAAGGCGTCAACCAGTCCGAGGACGGCACTCTGGCAATCCGTAACGCGCTCTTGAACATGATTCAACTGCTGATGGAACGGGGATGGTCCAGGGAGCAGGCCTACTGCATCTGCAGCGTGGCCGTGGACCTAAAGGTCAGCGAGGTAGTGGACATCCCCAACTTCGTGGTGTCCGCCTTCTTGCCTCTGGATATCTTCGAGGACTGACCAAGCCATCGGCTCAGCCAATGATGCGATATACTCACCGGGTCTAGCCACGGATTGGCTTGGCTGTTGAAAAGACAGAAGGGAGAAATCACATGAAATTCGGACTGTTATTTGAGATGCAGCGTCCTTACGAAGGCACTGAGATCGACTGGAACGCCTTGTACCGGGAGACTTTGGACCAGTGCGAACTGGCCGACCAGGTGGGATTCGACAACCTCTGGTTCGTGGAGCACCACTTCTTATTCGGATTCTCCGGGTCGCCCTGTCCAGAGGTCATGTTCGGCGCGCTCAGCCAGCGCACCAAGAACATCCGCATCGGATTCGGTGTGTCCGTCCTGCCCAACCACCATCCCATCCGGGTGGCGGAACGGGTGGCCATGGTTGACCAGCTCACCAACGGCCGGGTGGAATTCGGGACCGGGCGCTCCAACGCCTACGAACAGGTGGGCCAGGGCATCGACCCCCGGGAGACCAGGGAGCGATGGGAAGAAGCGATCGAAATGATCCCTCAGATATGGCAGTCCGAAGAGTTCTCCTGGGAGGGCAAGTTCTGGAACGTTCCGCCACGGCGGGTGCTGCCCAAACCCTTCCAGAAACCCCACCCCCGCATGTATCTAGCTTGCACCCAGACAGATAGCTTCCGGCTGGCTGCTCAGAAGGGAATCGGCGTGCTATCGTCTGCGTCGTACGCCGTGGACATCCTCAAAGAGCATGTGAAAGTCTACCGGGACGCCATCAAGGACGCAGACCCGGTTGGCGCGGAGATCAACGATTACTGGGCCAACAACGTCCATTCCTTCTGCGGCAAGGACGACCAGGCAGCCAAGGAGCTTTGCGCCAAGTCCATGAAGACATTCTTCGGACCGGATAAACCTTACATCCAGGGCCGAATCAACGCCTACGAAGAGCTGTTGGAGTCCTGGGGCGGCGTCCCGGACAATCTGAAGGCGGACTTCGGCCGCTGGCTGCGCCAGTCAGACGATGAACACAAGACTCAGGCGGCGGAGGCCGGGATCTCCCTGGACTCCGGACCCGGCGCTGCCCGGGCCGCCGTGGCTGAACTCGACGCCAACGTCCTGTCCGACCGGGGCGTCATCATCGCCGGCAACCCTGAAAGTTGCATCAAGACAATCAAGACCTATGAAGACGTTGGAGTCGACCAGGTCATGCTGATCATGCAGACGGAGACCATTCCCCACGACCAGGTGATGGAGTCCATCGAACTGTACGGCAAAGAGGTGATTCCGGCGTTTGCCGACGCCAAGGTTGCTTAGGCAGTCGTTCGTAGTGGAACTCGAAACCCCGCCCTTGCGACTAAGGGCGGGGTTTTCTTATGTCATGCCTGCGTTAGCCTGGGCCGCCGTGATCATGGTCCGGTCTCGACTGACAGCGTAGCAGCCAGGCGCTCTCCCTCGGCTATGGTAGCCACCGTGTATCCTGGTACGCCGCATTTCAGGCTGGATTGGGCGGTGGCGAAGCGGGCGCACCGCTCCAGGTCCCAACCTCGCAGACTGCCGTAGATATAGGCTGCTGAGAAGGCAGACCCGGCCCCGTTGCCATCGACCACATGTACCTGAGGTGCGCTGACCCAGACCTTCTGTCCCATATCCGCCGCCAAGCAACCGCGGCTGCCGCCGGTGACTAATACCACGCCAGCGCCGGCTTCCAACAAGGTATCTGCGATCGATTCCAGCCCATCTCCCTTTTCCGGCTTATCTGCCGACACCTGGCAGACGGTGGCGACGGGGAGCAGCTTGGACAACAAATCTGCGTTCGCGTGTTGGTCTTCTAGGTTCACAAAGACCGGCACACCTAACTGAGAGGCTCCCCTCATTGGTCGCATGATGTGGTCTCCGTCATACCAATCGACGTACAGATAGGCGGCGTTTTCCAACGGCGCTAGATCGGCGGCGTCCAGCGTGGCCAACAACTCAGGAGTCCTATGGTAGAAAAATGTGCGGGCGCCGCTGGGGTCAGCGATTGAGATCTCGGCCACGGTAGCAACCGCTGGGTCGACTACCACGCTCACCGGCACTCCCAAGTCACTGACGGTATCAGCCACTTTGCGGCCTAGTTCGTCGTCCCCGACCGCAGATGGGATGAGCCTGGTTTTCTGCCCCCATTGGTGGAGCATTCCTGCCACGATGGCCGCGTCGTCGCCGTAGGAGTCGGTCAACTGGCTGATGGGCGTTCCTTGGTTGTACACCGGCACCTGGTCTACCACCAACAACTGAAGATAGCTCAGCACTCCAAAGCAGACAACTTCCCCGGGAGAAGAGTTTTCCATGCGCTAGCCGCCGCTCACATGCTGCAAGGGCAGCGGTCCGGCGCGATGTAATCCGATAACGTTGTCATGTCGTATCCTTACAATGACCAGTATAGCCAATCCCTGAGTCATGGGACCCGCGACTTACCGAGTCTACGAGGCGGCCGTGGCTCCTTCCATTAACACCGGGCTAGAGACATAATTACAGGAAGATTCATAATGAACGTCGCCGACGCCGGCAGCAGACCGCCGGCGACGTTCACCAATATCACCGAGATAGCACGGCCACCAGGATAAGAGGGCCATTGAGCGAGGATTAGCATGAGACTCGTTTTCGCATTATTATCGTTACTTCTCGTGGTGGCGATCGCGTGTTCGTCGGACTCCACCACCGAATCCACAACTGACTCGACACCTGATGCGTCGGGCGGGGCCAATCCGACATCGGTGCCGCAAGGGGCGGTTGGGACGCCGGCGACCCACGTTCCGGTACTCCAGACGGCCAGCGCACCTGCAACCCGCCCCGACAACAAGAAGATCGTCGAGGGCGGCACCTTCCTACGGCTGGGAGCCGATCCGCCTACCCTTGACCCACACCTAACCACCGACGTCAACTCGGCTATCTACGCCGTGGAGATCTACGGCGGTCTGATGACCATCGACCGGAACCTGGCCATCGTGGGCGACCTGGCCGAAAGCTGGGAAGTTAGCGCGGATGGAAGGACCACCACTTTCCGCATCCATCCCGACGCCAAGTTCCATGACGGCAGAAAAGTGACGGCGAACGATATCAAATGGTCGTTGGAGAGGGCGGCGGACCCGCTCACTGAGGCTTTCAAYGCCAGCGTTTTCCTCGGTGACATTGTCGGCGTGAGCCAGAAATTGTCCGGGGCCTCAACCGCGATCTCCGGCGTCCAGGTGATCAATGACAGCACTATTACCATCACCATAGACGCCCCCAAGCCCTATTTCCTCTCCAAACTCACCTACCCCGTAAGTTTCGTCCTAGACCAGCAGAATGTGGAATCGGGCCGTGACTGGATYTTTGAACCCAACGGCACCGGCCCCTTCAAACTGGCGGAGTACCGCCCAGGCGAGATACTTAGGCTCGAAAAGTTCGATGGCTACCACCTGGGGTCAGCTATGATCGACGGGGTGGAATTCTTGATCAGCGGCGGCAATAGCATGCTGATGTACGAGAATGACGAGTTGCACATCAGCGGGATMCCGCTGAGTTTGCTTGAAGGGGTTTTGGACCCGGCGAATGCCCTGAGCGGTGAGGTGGTCGCGGCCCCACCCCAATTCGACATCGAATACTTTGGCCTCAACACCACCGAGCCTCCGTTCGACGACATAAAAGTCAGACAGGCTTTCAATTACGCCATCGACCGGCAGACCTTGGCCAGCACCTTGCTCGAGGACYTGGTAGTGCCCGCGGCGGGCATCCTGCCACCCGGTTTCCCCGGCTACAATCCAGACCTTCAAGGATATGAATTCGACCCAGAGAAGGCCCGGCGATTGGTCCAGGAGTCTAAATACGGCGCCCTGGACGAACTGCCCAGAATAATACTCACACTGCCAGGCAACTTCGGCGCCGGCGTCAGCCCCTCCATCGAGGCCATGTTGGCCATGTGGGAGGAGAACCTGGGGGTGAACATTCAACTGCAGCAAACCGAATGGGGCACATTCCTGCAGGACCTGCATCAGAACCGGTTCCAGATGTTCGGCGGTCTTGGTTGGATCGCCGACTACCCGGACCCGGAGAATTTCCTGGATGTCTTGTTCCACAGCAAGAGCAGCAACAACCAATCGTTGTACAAAAACGGCAATTTGGACATCTTGTTGGAACGGGCCCGCGTGGAGTTGGACGAAACAGCCCGGTTCGAGCTTTATCACCAAGCCGAAGCGATCATCGTAGATGACGCTCCGTGGGTGCCGCTTTGGCACTCCAACGGCGGATCGGTCCTGATCAAGCCGAACGTAAACGACTACTTCCTTTTCCCGTTGGTGATTCCTAAGTACCGCTACGTTTATTTCACCGAATAGCCAGGTGAAAAKGACCATATGAAAGTCCATCTGGTGGACGGCACATACGAATTGTTCCGTTCCTATTTCGCCCTTCCGCCCATCCAGGCGCCGGATGGGCGTCCGGTGGGAGCGGTCCGCGGCATCGTGCAGAGTCTTCTCTACCTGCTGCGGGAAGACCAAGTGACCCACATCGCCTGCGCGTTCGACCATGTCGTGAAGTCGTTCCGGAACGATCTGTTTGACGGCTACAAGACCGGCGAGGGCACTCCTGAAGACCTGCTGGCCCAATTCGAACTTGCCGAACGGGCGGTGGAGTCATTGGGGATGGTAGTCTGGCCAATGATCGAATACGAGGCTGACGACGCGCTGGCAACGGCCGCCGCCTACTGCTCCGGGCTCAATGAAGTTGAACAGGTGGTGATCTGCTCCCCGGACAAGGACCTGGCTCAGATGGTCCAGGGGGATTTCGTGGTCTGCTATGACCGCCGCCGTGAGACCGTGATGGGCGAGACCGGCGTGGTCGAGAAATTCGGCGTTTCTCCAAGCTCGATACCCGACCTGTTGGCGCTGACCGGCGACGCCGCGGACGGCATCCCAGGCATCCCCAAATGGGGCGCTAAAACCTCAGCCGGATTGCTCGCCCAGTACGGCCACATCGAGAACATCCCCCATGATGCTGCTGACTGGGAGGTGAAGGTCAGGGGAGCCGYCGCCGCGGCCGAAAGCCTAAACGCCAATGCCAGCGCGGCGCGCCTCTACAAGGACCTGACCACCCTGCGCACCGACGTGCCCATCGACGCATCTCTGGAAACGCTGGAATGGAAAGGCGTCGACCGGGAGAAATACCAGGCGCTGTGCAACGACCTGGGCTTCGGCAGACTGGCGAGTCTACCCCACAAGTGGTCTGACGGCTCTTAGTCGACTACTCGCAGCAGCATTTTTTACCACGGCTAACCGCCGGGCGCGATTCCTTGGATGGCCRTCTGGTCTTGTAGGTCCAAGGCCGCCTGCCGCCGCAGTGTCCCTGGTCATCGTTCCGGTGGTGTTCGGACCGCTCGGCGTCTTGGCTGGAATGGTGGCAGTTGCAAAGGGGATGTGCGGTGGGGATGTGCCGGCGTCTCGGGTAGCGCTGTGGCGGCGGTGATCGGTGTCTACTTGGGTGCTTGGTTGGTCGCGTCGCTCAAAAAGCCTTACGTCAACTCAGGCACGCGATAAAAACCTCTCGAGCGGCCGGACGTCGTACTTGCAGGCCGGCAACGGGCAGGTAAGACACGAGCTGGAGTACTGGCACCCATCTGTGGCGTCGCTGAACTCCGATTCCCGCCAAGCCGCACAGTTCGTCTAGCTTCAAATTGCCGTCCGGCCCCGAATCACCTGTCCTGTTTCTTCCTTTGGTTGTACCAGATCGCCAAGGCAACCAGGATGATGATCAAGATGATCAATGCAGGCACGATGATTACTCACGGGAACCAATTCTAAGAGGGGGAAAACTAGCTGATACACCGGTCAAGAAACATGGCTGGGGATGGGGGATTCGAACCCTCGCTTCCTGATCCAGAGACAGGCGTCCTACCACTGGACTAATCCCCAACGGAGCTACGGTAACAGGGCCGTCGCAAACAGACGACCGCTAATGCTATGGTAATGACGGGCTAGAACCGTGTCAAGACGTGCGTACGCAGGCAACTTGACATCCCCTCTCGTTTGTAACAAAATCGGGGTGCCGCTCACCAGYCTTGGATAATAGGCTGCCCCCTTTATATGACATTCCGATACAGTTGCTGTGCGGTAAATTCGGCGAAGTTCGAGGGATGATTTATGACTCTGATGAAAACCGCCAACAAGTCTATGGTCACGGTTTCAGGGCACCAAGTTGAGATGCACAAAGCCGGTTCGGGACCGCCCCTGCTGTTCTTGCACGGAGGCGGAGGATTCGGGACTTTTAACCCCACAACCAGCCCGTTGGCCGAGAAATTCACCGTGTACGCGCCGGCCCATCCTGGTTTCTTCGGCAGCGAACGGCCCGAATGGTTGTACACCGTCGTGGACCTGGCCCATTTCTACAAGGATATGGTCCAAGAGTTGGGACTGGAAAATTATGTCCTAGTTGGGCATTCGGTGGGCGGCTGGGTCGCCGCTGAGATGGCGGCCATGGACCATCGCAACATCAAGGGTTTGGTGTTGATCGATGCGGCGGGAGTCCGCCCCGAGAAKGGTGAGATCGCCGAGGTCTTCATGGTTTCCACCGAAACCCGGCTGAAGCTGGCCTTCCACGACCCCTCACAGGTGCCCAGCTATGACGTCATATCGGCCGAACCTACCCCTGAAGCGGCCACGGCGATTCACGCCAACATGGAGATGCTGTCCAGGCTCTGCTGGCGGCCCTATCTCCATAATCCCAGCCTGCCTCATTACCTAGGTGGAGTGAAATCTCCGGCGCTTGTGATCTGGGGCAAGCAGGACGCCATCATCCCCGTTGAATGCGGTGAGATGTACGCAAAGCTGCTGCCCAACGCCACGTTGAAGTCCATCGACAACTGCGGCCACAATCCTCAGATGGAGAAACCGGACGAGTTCAACCTCGCCATGGCGGCTTTCTTGGGTGAACTTTAAACAGAAAGGGTTTCCCACCGGCAAACGATGCAAAAACGTAGGGGCACAGTCCCGATTCCATCGGGGTGCTCCTACGTTTTTGGTTTGCGATTTCCTACGTTTTCCTGATGGCTGATTGCTGATAGTTAACCAATCACCCCTTCGTCCCGCCAGGCGTCCGTCTCTGCCTTGGTGAAGCCCAGGCCCTCAAGTATCTCGCCGGCGTGCTGGCCCAGGGCCGGGGAGGCCGCGGGTGGGGTTGGGACGGTGCCCCTGAAGTGGGCCATCGGCCCCRCCATCTTCACTTTCCCTTCTTGAACGTGTTCCACCTCGGTCACCAGGCCGTTTGCCACCACCTGCGGGTCGTCGAACATCTCCTCGATGAACCGGACCGGCCCCGCGGGGATGGCCCGTTCCTCGAAGATCTGCAGCCACTCGGCGCTGGGTTTCTCGGCGATGAGTTCTTCGGCTCGACGCTCCAGTGCCTGGTTGTAGGCCCGGGACTCAGGCTTGGTTGGGTCCCAGCCGGGCTCCAGGCCGTCATCAGTCAGGCCCAAGGTTTCCAACAAACGGCGGCGCAGCGGGTCGCTGAGACAGCCGATGCCGATGGGAGAGTCTTTAGTGTAGTAAACCCGGTAGTACAGATTGCCGTGGTGCTCCCGGCGACGGCTTCCCGGCGATGCGGCGACCATYTCTTCRTAGGTGGCTCCTTCCGCCCGTTTAGCCTCCAGGTCTTTAAGCGTCTTTTCCCGGGTCTCGCCGTCCAAGGATTCCACGTGCAGGAACCGGGCCCCCATCARCGAGAGGGCCGACGCCAAAAGGCTGGTCTCGATCTTCTGGCCGACGCCGGTGCGCTCCCTGGCGTATAGCGCGGCGCAGACCGACCAGGCCATGCAGATACCGGCCGAGGTGTCGATCAAAGGGCTAGACCAGACCCACGACGGCACTCCGTCCAGGGTCTTGGTCTCRGAGGCCACCATTCCGGTCATGGCCTGGACGATCATGTCGTAGCCGGGGCGGTCCGCGTCGGGGCCCTCTCTGCCGTAGGCGGTCAGCTCGCAGTAGATCAGCCGGGGGTTGATGGCGGACAGCGTCTCGTAATCGACGCCCAATTTGGCTGCCACGTCGGGCCTGAAGTTAACCAAGGCGATATCCATCTCGGGAATCAGGCGCTTGAGTATCTCGGCGGCGCCGTCCTTGGTCAGATCCAATGGCAGGCTTCGCTTGCCCCGGTTATAGGTCATGAAAGTGCGGCTCTCGGTAGCAGTGAACCGCTGAGTCAGCCGCCAGGGCTCACCCCATGGGGGCTCCACCTTGATCACGTCTGCGCCCAGATCGGCCAGCAAGCGGCCGGCTAAGGGGCCAGCGATGATCTCAGAGAAATCSASSASSYWGASGCCRTCSMMGKGKCCGGKSATRSMANTYCTSSMAGYKRKCRGYSMCGATCACATCGGGGCGTTCAGCCATTATGCCAACCGGGCGATGGCGCTGCAATGGGCGGGCCGCTTCGAAGATGTCAAAGGRCTTGGGRCTAGCGATTCTCCCTAACCCTCTCCCTTGAGGGAGAGGGGATTTTGTGACCCGGATTTTNTTGGCYCCGCGCCTGGCTCGTGAGTGTTATAATTGCCGAGCGTCGGGGTGTGGCCCAGTCCGGCAGGGCACCTGCATGGGGTGTAGGGGGTCGTCGGTTCGAATCCGACCACCCCGACCAGAAAAATGGGAGAGTTGTTAACACTTTGATAGAGACAAGTGTTAACAACTCTTTTCTTTTAGCGGCTCCGCCTAGACTAAGAGATGTCCTCAGCTCTTTTATCTRCAGCAGTGTTCACAAGTCACCAAAGACCATAAAAACGCTGCATGAAACCTTAGACCCCTTTGTTGATTATCTCTACCATCACGGCATTGACAATCACCTTGCAATTGAGCGGCAGCATGTCGAAGGGTTTATTCGGGAGATCAGCCAAGGGCGAAAGGGGAAGCCGCTCAGCCCTACGAGCGTGTTTGCCTTCACCAAAGACATCCGAGCATTTATTAACTTTGTGGCTGATGAATGGTCGCCAGAAGAATGGCCCAATCCGGTACGGCGAATCAAATGCAAGAGACCGCAGGTGTTCATCCAGCCACTGTCTCGCGACCAGCTCTTAAGGTTGTTCGAAGTAGCAGAAGCTACCGCTCCCAGCCAACTAATAGCGTCCCGCAACCGGGCTATGCTACTCACGTTAATCGACGGAGCTTTAAGGGCCGGTGAATTGATTTCAGTACGTAAGGACGACTTGTCTACCGATGGCTCTTTGATCGTCCACGGCAAAGGAGCAAAAACGCGGCAGGTGGCCTTATCTGAGGTCACCGTAGCTGCAATTGACGGTTATTTAGCGAGGCGCTCAGGTGGTTCGGACCACCTATTTGTTAGCGGAGGTGGTTCGGGGCTARGTTACGAAGCTATTAAAAGCCTATTCCATCGCTGGAAGAAGGCAGACTCACATTCTTTCACCAATATTCGGCTATCGGCACA
>NVWX01000071.1 GCA_002746355.1 Dehalococcoidia bacterium
CCGCCGCCGCTNCCRSCASMRYYRMMRCSACCGCCGCCGAAGCCACCGCGTCCACCCCGGTCTCCGCCACCGCCGCGGTTGAAACCGCCACTGGGCTCGGGCCGTGGGGCTAGGGGGCTGTCGTCGCCGAACAGCGCCTTGCGGGACAGGTTGACCCGTCCTTGGGCGTCAATCTCGCGGATGATAACCGTGAGCTCTTGGCCCTCGGCCAGGTCTTCTTCCATATCGCCCAGGTCGCCGTTGCGGATCAGACCGTCCTTGCCGGGGACTAGCTCCACGAAGGCGCCGAAGTTGGTGATGCGGACCACCTTGCCGGTGAATATGTCGCCGATGGCCAACTCACGGGTCAAGGCATCGACCTTGGACTCGGCCAGTTCCAGCATGGCGGCATCGACGCCGCCGATGGTGACTGAACCGTCGTCTTCCACGTTGATGGTGGTGCCGGTCTCTTCGATGATGGCGCGGATCACGCGGCCTCCGGGGCCGATGAGGGCGCCGATCTTACTRACYTCRATCTTCAWGCGGACCATCTTGGGAGCGTGTTCGCTCATCTGCGGACGGACCTCAGAGATAACCTCGTTCATCTTGCCCATGATGTGCAGCCGGCCCTGGCGCGCTTGCTCCAAAGCTTCTTTCAAGATCGCCTGGGTYAGATGAGTGGTCTTAACGTCCATCTGGAGGGCGTTGACGCCGGCGTCGGTGCCCGCCACTTTGAAGTCCATGTCGCCCAGGAAGTCCTCCAAGCCTTGGATGTCGCTGAGGATGGCGTACTCGCCGTCGTCGCCGGTGATCAGGCCCATGGCGATACCCGCCACCGGGGCTTTGATCGGGATGCCGGCGTCCATCAGGCTTAACGAACTGCCGCAGACGCTACCCATGGACGTGCTTCCGTTGGAGCTCAAGCATTCGGAGACGATCCGAATGGCGTAGGGGAAGTCGTCTTCGGAAGGCAGGACCGGCAAGATGGCCCGTTCGGCCAAGGCTCCGTGTCCGATCTCGCGGCGTCCGGGGGACATGGCCCGCCGGGCTTCACCGGTGGAGTAGGACGGGAAGTTGTAGTGGTGCATGAACCGTCTGGTGTTGTCAGGACCGACGGAGTCGATGGTCTGTTTCAAGCTCAGAGAGCCCACTGTCACGATCGATAAGACTTGGGTCTCGCCCCTGGTGAATAGCCCCGTGCCGTGGGTGCGGGGCAAGACGCCAGTGTCGCAGGAGATCGGGCGAACCTGGTCCATTGCGCGGCCGTCGGAACGGACGTGCTCTTGGAGGATGCGGCTCCGAACGGCCTCCCGGAACACGGCTTTGAAGCCGTCGCCGATGGCGTTCTTGGAGTAGTCGTCTTTAAGCGCCTCAGTTACCAGCGCGGAGAWCTCGTGTTCGCCTTCGTCCATCTCGTACATGCCGGGGTTGCGGGCGAGCAGGTCGCTCCAGCGGGAGCCGACGATCTCTTTGATCTTGGCGATGATGGCGTCGGCGCCGGCCTGGTCGTATTCGACTTCAAGCTTGGGCTTGCCGACTTGGCGCTTCAGGTCTTCGATCATGTCGATGGTGGCCGTATTCGCTTCTTGGGCCTTGCCGATAGCCTCAAGGATCACCTCTTCGGAGACCTCGTTGGCGCCGGCCTCTACCATCAAGATGGAGTCGCGGGAGCTGCTGACCACCATGCTGAGAGTGCTTTCCTTGCTCTGCTCATAGGTCGGGTGAACGACGTATTCGCCGTCGATGTAGGCGATACGGCATGAGGCGACGGGCCCGTTGAAGGGAATCTGGGAGATGGCGATGGCGGCTGACGCGCCAACCATGCCAAGGACCTCGGGCGGGTTCTCCATGTCGGACGAAAGGATCGTCATYGTGATCTGGATGTCATTGTGCAGACCCTTGGGGAACAGGGGCCTGATGGACCGGTCGGTTAGCCTCGAGGCCAGGATGCCGTCCTGTCCGGGGCGGCCTTCCCGGCGGAAGAAGCTCCCTGGTATCTTTCCAACGGAGTACATCCGCTCTTCGTAGTCAACGGTCAGGGGCAGGAAGTCGATGTCCTCGGCCCGGGGCCTGTTGGACATCACCGCGGTGACGAGAACGATGGTCTCGCCGAAAGTGACAGTCACACTGCCGTGGGCCTGGTTAGCCAGCCTCCCAGTTTCGATGGTTAGGGTTTTGCCGCCAATCTCGGTTGAGACCGACGTGGGATTAGCTATTTCTGTAGCCATAATATGCCTAGGGCAACCTCGCAATAAATAACGTGCGCAATCGATAGATGGGGGGAGAGCTAGACGAGAAACAACACCCTAGAAGGGTGTTGTTCTGAGGGGAGTTAACGCCGCAGGCCAAGCCTGGTGATAAGTGTCTGGTAGCGGTTTACGTCTTCCGCGTCGAGGTACTTGAGGAGCCTACGTCTCTGGGAAACCATACCAAGAAGCCCGCGCCGTGAGTGGACGTCCTTCTTGTGTTGCCGCAGATGTTCCGTTAGGGATTTGATATTTTCAGTGAGCACGGCGACTTGGACTTCCGCGGAACCGGTATCTTTGTCGTTTATCTGGTATTCCTTGATTATCCGTGCTTTGGTCTCTCCGTCTAGCATCTGATGTGTGTTCGCTTCTCTCTCTTCTCTTCTTTTACGTCTCGCAGATTATAGCATAAGGCCTTTGGCCGGGCAACGCGGTTGACGTGTTGCGGCCAACTCAAACCGCCTAAAAATCGCCTTAGCCCAGCACCGTGAAACCGTCCGGAAGACTCCCGCGGCCCGTGGCGGCGAGGACCAGTGAAGGCGCGTTACCCCGGTAGAGGGCCATTTGCCCCAGTATCCCGAGCGTGGTCTCCATACCCCGGTCCGGCGGCGAGGCGTCCACGCCCACGGCCTTGGCCAGGTCCATGGTGTGGATGATCAGTTCGAAAGTCCGGGTGGGCAGGTAGTCGATGAGGCGTATGCCGCCCACTGGGGTTCCCATGATGTGGTCGTCGCTCAGCTCTTCCAGCTTGTTCTTGACGTACATGGCGAAGCCGCGGACCATCATCTTGGGGTCGTCGATGATCTCCAGTCCAGCGGCCCGGCCCCGCTCTGCAACCATCTTGGGGTCGGCCAATGACTCAAAGGCCTTTAGGAAGTAGTCCACCGGCCGCTCCAGTTCGATTTTCTCGGCCGGCTTGTCCGAGTAACTGAGAATTGTAGTGAACGCCCGGTAGGTGTGTCCGGTCAGGTCGCGGACGCACCACTCGCCCAAGGCAGGCTCGTCCCAGCCGTCGATGTCGACCTGGTCGACGACGCCGCCGAAGTACTCCCCGGCTTCAAGGTAGGTCTCCCTTATATCTTGACCGCTCATCTATATCACCCGTGTATCTAAATGCAAAGTTAAGCGAAAAGTTACGGCTGGCCGACTTCAGCTTCCACTCCAAGCGACTTCATCAGGTCGCTGAGTTGGGCCCAGGTCTCGTCTTCCACGAAGATGCCGTCTTTGCGGCGGGCCTGCTCTCGGTTCCACTCGATCTCGCCGGGGTAGAGCACCTCAGTGAAGCCGGCGGCGGGCGGTGAGTCTTTGATGAACTCAACGAACTCGCCGATCTCTTTCTTGAACTCTTCCAGAGGCCGGAAATGTTCCAGGTTGAAGGCGGCGATGAACACGCCGTCGTTGTGCCGCCCCTCGGGGTCGATGCCGAAGCCCAAGCCGGTGAGCAGGCCGGAGAAGACCTCCACCATGAACGAAAGCGCGTACCCCTTGTGGCCCTGGTCGACGCCGACGGGCAGGATGGCCCCGCCGGAATAGTAATCGTTGGGGTCGGTGGTGGGGTTGCCGTCCTTGTCCACGATCCAGCCCACCGGTATCTCTTCCTTCCGGCTGCGGGCCAATGCGATCTTGCCCAAGGCCACGGTGCTGGAGGCCATGTCCATCAGCACCGGCCCGTCCAGGTTGCTGGGCATGCAGATGCAGATGGGGTTGGTGCCCAGTTTTCTGGCGATGCCGCCGAAGGGCGCCACGTGCTTGGGCGCGGCCCCGGAGTCGGCGGTGATCATACCGATCATGCCCTCGGCGGCCATCATGGTGGGATAGTCGCCCAGCCGGCCGATGTGGCTCTGATGGTGGACGGTGATGGCGGCCACGCCGTTGGTCTTGGCCTTTTCGATGGCCATGCGAGTGGCCTTCTCGGTGACCACGAACCCGAACCCCCAATTGCCGTTGATGACAGCGGTGCAGGGGGCCTCTTGGACTATTTCAAAGGGAGCGCCGGGGACTATATGCCCGACGTCGATACGCTCCACATAAGTCGGCGTTTGGATGATTCCGTGGGAGTCGTGCCCGGTGAGGTTGGCTTTGATCAGGTGCCTGGCCACCGTCTCGGCTTCGTCGTCCGGAGTGCCTTTGGCGCGGTAGATGTGGTAGGCAACTTTATGCAGATATTCGGGCGTGAAAACGGGCATATTTCAACCTCGGAGGGAAAGTGCCACTAGTCTAGTGGTGGGCGTGGGGTTTGTCCACCGGAAGATGGCTCGAACGGACTGGCTGAGGTGCCGAGTG
Organism: Dehalococcoidia bacterium; assembly: GCA_002746355.1. GTDB lineage: Bacteria > Chloroflexota > Dehalococcoidia > Lucifugimonadales > UBA3495 > UBA9611. Next base: position 4,509 of record NVWX01000071.1, read on the forward strand.
CAGCCTTGTTGGCCCCTCGGCAACCATGCTATTCTAGTCGTACAGTGCCCCTGTAGCTCAGTGGATAGAGTACCGGCCTCCGGAGCCGGGGACGAGAGTTCGACCCTCTCCGGGGGTACCATTTCCCCTCTTCTCCTCATGCCTTCTACGCCGGCCTCCGCCGTTTGCTTGGCCCATCCCGCCCTCCCATGAATCCTCGCCGTGCGAATCTGCTATTCGCGTACCACTGAAAGTATGTTTGAACGTACCCGAAACGTTGGGTACGATTGATTAGAGCATCGAATATTCGGGAGGAAATCGGCTTGGTACAAGAACATCGCGTGAATTTCGCCGCCGCCCAACAACTGAACGATACGATTCTGATGATCAGCGGAATAGTTTTAGGATTTTCCATCGCATTCCTCAGCCGGGCCGGAGCGATGGAATATTCACTGCTGCTGCAACAAGCTTGGGGAGTTTTGGCGATCGGCATCCTGTTGAACGTCTTCGCCAGGGTGGTCTCGCCCGAACCCGGCGACTCAGACCGGTTCGCCATACTATAGCTGGCGATTTCTGGCGCCCCTCTCCGCCGGCGCCTTCCTTTCAGGCCTCGGTTTGCTGACGGCTTTCGGCATCATGAACGTTTAGGGTCTTCCCTGTCGATGGCCTCGTTCAAGCCCTTTACCCGGGCGGGATCGTTCCGCCTTGGTCTATGGACAGGAATGGCCCGAAAATTGGGGCGCCTATGCAACTCCGCCGGCAAGGAGAGACACCCAATGGCGAATATCAGATACTTCGTCAACGACGTCGAAGAGTCGATCGCCTTTTACACGCAGAAACTGGGGTTTTCGTTGGTGAAACAATTCGGGGCATTCGCTATGATCTCTAAAGATGACCCCACACTTTGGCTCAGTGATCCCAGGACCTCAGCGGCCCAGCCGATGCCAGACGGGCGCACACCAGAGCCCGGCGGCTGGAACCGCCTGGTCATCGAAGTGGATGATCTCGCGTCCCTGATCGAAACACTGAAAGCGGTTGGGACCAGCTTCCGGAACGACATCATCAGCGGGGTCGGCGGACTCCAGATTCTTATGGACAACCCGTCGGGCAATCCCATCGAGCTGAACCAGCCGTCAGAAAACCGGCCGTAGCCCCGGCTTTGGGCCGGTCGCGTACACAAGAGGTCTGAGAATCAAATGGCCCCTTGGCTGTCGATAGTCAATGAGTCATTTTTTGCGCGATCGGCCGTCGCGGGACCATCTAACCGGTGTTACGAAATGGCCTCAAATTGGTCAATCACCCACCGGACTTCGTYCCGGACCTCTCGCAGCGTCGCGATGACGCCCTGCCCCGAGACGGATTCAGGCCGCGTGAATAGGAACTGAAATTCAAGGGCGTCAGCCGGATGGCCATCGCCGGTGGTCTCAAGGTTGTCCAGGGAGAAACGTTGGAGCTCCGCGCCTTTTTCGATCTGGATGTCGGGGCGGATGGCGAATTCCATGGTCTCGTATTCGGGGACGGTCTGGTATCCAACCAGATGCACTTTTTCCATCTCCTCCGTGGCCGTGGCTACGGAAACCAGGCGCTGTTTATCGATGCGGTCCATCTCTTGCAGTATGCGGAGCCGGTCGTTCCCTCTATTGAATGGTTGCGCCTGTTCGATCAACTCCTTCTGCTCGGAGCGTAGGCCGTTGATATCACTGTGACTATTAGATCGGAATAGCTCCGGGGTTTCTTCCACGGGGAAGGAGACAGTTCCATCGAATGCGGCAAATTCGGGATCCGCATCGATACGGCATTGCCATAGCAGATGATTGAGGGCAGCCTGGAGATTGCTGCAGACATCTCCAATGATGAGGGGGATGCTGGCGGGCAGAGGCTCCCAGCCGTCAACGATGGCGACGGCGTAACGGGTCTTATCCTCACGGATGGTCCTAAACCCGATCCGATATGGGTCTCTCAAAGCGAACCGCCGTAAGACACGATCCAGCGACCCGAGATGGACGTTGGCTCTCCTGAGCTTCTCCCTGGCGCTATCCATGATTCTGTAGCGTCATATTCGTTCCAACACGAAAAGAGTCCGATGCAACTATCGACAATGTAGCGAATCGTGGCAAGAAACGCGCTATTCGCCGTATGCCGTAATTGTAGTCTTTGATTCATCCCGCTACCTAGCCGATTTTCACCGATCCTTCTCATTCAGGTCCTTAACAGCCGTCGCCCCTACCKCTCGTCGATAAATGCAAAAAGCACGGTGGTAAGCCATGGTGCTTTTTCCTGGAGGAGGTCCGCTTCGGGCGGTGGGACTAAGGCCAGTTATTCATTCGGAGTTAGTTCCATCCAGTCTTCCGAGATGGGTTCCGGCGATCCCTCCCCAAAACCGATCCACCAGATCGTGGAGATCCTTTGAGTGGGCGCGTTATACCGGCGTAGGATCTTCCCGGTCTTTCCTTTCACATCGTCGGAGGGTTGGCCAATGAGTGTCCCTTCCTCGGTCTTAACGCGGACAAGGTCGCCTGATTGGTAAATATGTGGCGTTGCTACCATTTCGTTACCGTCTCCATCGATAGTGTACGAATGCTATAAATATGAACTGGAAGAAGAAGATATCTAGCCGTTTGGTGGGGTGTTTAATTGCACGCCAAGTCTCTTCTATGGGCTCTCGCCGCCTTAGGGCTCAGCACCAAAAACACCGATCTGCTTACATAACAGGATTAATTTAAGCGACAATCTACACTGTCAAACGTCCKCGATTGGTGTGAGGAAGGTGTGAATAAAATTAGTTGCCTCGTTGATTCGGAAGGTCACGTTCACCCTCCCGGCTGGYCTTAGCTGGTTGGTCTCTTGAGAGGAGGCTCACCATCCCGTCTGCCGCCCACAGGCGTGGTAAACTCAGATACATCGGGGTGTAGCCCAGCGGTAGGGCGCCTGCTTTGGGAGCAGGAGGTCGGGAGTTCGATTCTCCCCACCCCGACCATGTTTTGAGGCTAAATCCCCCTCATTAACCCAGTTGTATTTTCTAGTCCGCCTCTTTTTTCAAGTTTTTTTCAAGAAAGTCCTGTGTTATAGGGTCCCCACAGGTTAGATGCTCTCTACCATTTAATCTTTCAACTTAGTTCCCATGGTTTACTTAACACAAAACATTAAGCCCCACTTTTTGGTGGGGCTTTTAAGTCGGACTCAAGGAATAACCTATTTAAATCCTAGGAACCAACGCATGTCCGATGGCATCCTGGTGTTCCTGCTCTAATTCTTCAATCACTTTGGCGTATGTGCTTAGGGTCACCCTCGGGTCACGGTGGCCCATCCATTTGGAAACAGTCATGATATCGGTCTTGTTGACCCCTAAGTGCCATGAGCCGAAAAACTTTCGGAGGTCATGTGTTTTCAAACTCAAACCCAACCTTTCCACAACTGGGTTGAAATGCCTTTTCCTGAAGTTATTGTAGCCAACAGGGTATCCATTTTGGGATTTAAATACCGTGCCAACGCAATTCCTCTCCTTGATACGTAGAAGCAATTTCCTAGTAGNWGYTKGNARSSRKHMHWWWYSKKBSRVWHBDRNSARKSWKWGVTATGGTCTTTATCTGGTAGGAGTCAGTSTYRRMMMYSRKCMMWWKTSKRASMYTYWTSKWRAKGWSMKRTMASKGKKRRWTGRCMGTGWTSKKGKWYTYCYGKAGMWSRMSGTTKTMSCRKKTKMGCCCCAACGCCTCTCCAATCCTAAGACCATGAAGC
>NVWX01000034.1 GCA_002746355.1 Dehalococcoidia bacterium
TGGCCAGCCTCATGATAGGCAGTGGCTTCCCGTTCTATATTGGATTCCATGGCCGGTTTCATAGCCGGGATTATAAACCGCAACCCTGGGGCGGCACCATTTGGAGACAGGTGACCCGCGGGTCACCTGACGCCCGTGGGCGTCAACCGTGGTTGACCTGTCTAACGTGGTAGACGCCCTAATCATCGAAGCCGGAAATCCCGGCAATCACAGTCCACAATTCCATGCTGAGTTCGGTGTTGCCAAAGAAGAATCCGACGGACCATGGGTAGGACTGCCACAGCCCCCTGTAAGCACACCCCCAAATGTCACCAGTACCCCACCCCTATGACTTCCCGATGGGGGGTGTCTCTACGCCTGAAAAATACGGCTCAGGAAAAGTTCGTGGCCAATCCGTGGACATTACAACAAAAGGCCCAGATCASWCRRTKRAKSTSYRGGSCWWTTTCGTGCCTAATGTGGCGGAGAGAGTGGGATTCGAACCCACGATRAGGTTGCCCCYATACCGGTTTTCGAGACCGGCGCTTTCGTCCGCTCAGCCATCTCTCCGGGGGATGTATTATAGCCGATGATTCGCCTTTGGCACACGCCTGTCTGRTGCTTGTGAAATCTGGTACAATACGATTAGCTAACCYCGTAATCGCGAATAAAGAAAGTCAAGAAACGTGATAATTAGGGTTGTCGGGGCGGCTGAATCCGGTTATAGTTGGATTGAATTCGTCGCAAACCGCGCCGGAATTTTTCGCAGCGGTTTCTAAAGAGATTTCGAGTTKGCGACGGGCRATTCCCCGGCATTNTCCCAGGAGTCTAGATGTTAAACCAGCAACAGCTTGTCGARCGGATGCGCGAGTGGGCCGTRAGGGTCACTCCGCAGCGCCTCGCCATCGCCGAGGTGGTCCTCAATTCCACCGACCACCCCACCGTGCAGCAGATCTATGAAAGGGTCAAAGGCCATTTCCCGTCCATGACCCTGGCCACCATCTATTCCACTTTAGGCGTGTTGCAGAAGAGCGGCCTCATCCAGGAACTGCCGTTCCAGAAGATGTCGCGCTACGAGCCCAATATGGAACCCCACGTCAACCTGGTCTGCATCGAATGCGAGAACGTGATCGACGCCGACACCGGTAACGACATTCATGACGTAGTGGTGGGCCTCCGCCAGAAGATCGCCGACAGCTCGGATTTTGAAGTCGCCTGGCAACGAGTCGATTTCTACGGGCTCTGTCCTCGTTGCGCCGCCGCCAAACGCAGGGGCGAACTTTCCGAAGTTTAAGTAACGGCATAGATAACCATGAAGAAGGCCGTCCCGATTCGTCGGGGCGGCCTTCTTTTATCCGGGCAGCACTAATCGGAGGAAACATGGTCACTGGAGTTATCGGCGTAACATTCTGGACCGACGACCTTGAGCAAATGTTCGATTTCTACCACGACGTGCTCCGGCTGCCGCTCCATTCCCGCCACGACGACTTCATCGCGTTTGAGCTGGGTGAAGTGCGCTTCAACATCGGCCGGCACARTGAGGTCTCAGGGGCGTCGAAAGACCCCTTCCGGTTCATGYCGCATCTGGGCGTAGACGATATCCACTCCGTGGCCAAGAGACTGGCAGAGGCCGGGGTGGAGTTCATCCGGGAACCGGAGCAAGAGTCCTGGGGCGGCTGGGTCGCGACGTTTAAAGACCCGGACGGAAATCTGCTGCAATTGTTGCAACTGGTCTAAKYGGCCTATATCGTATGCAGTCATAGCGGCCGAGACAGCGGCCAGGGAGGACGGCATGACCAGTGAAGAAAGGGTCTGGCAGGCGGCGCGGTTCTTGCATGAGGCCCACCGGGAACGGGCCCCGTATCTGCCCCTACCTGATGGGATGTCGCCCCAGGATATCAGCGAGGCCTACGACATCCAAGAGGCTTTCCACGAGCTGCTGAAGCCGGAGCGTGGKGCCATCGTCGGCTACAAGGTCGCCCTCACCACCACCGTGATGCAACAGATGGTGGGGTTCGGACACCCCGCTTCGGGCGCCATYTKCGCCAGCGGGGTTAACCATTCACCGGCTGCGATCAAGGCATCGGATTACGTTCACCTGGGCGCCGAATGCGAGATTGCGATGCTATTGRACCAGGGCCTYCCTGCCTCCGGAGCGCCCTACGACCGTGAGAGCGTCGCTCAGGCCGTGGCGGTGCTGATGCCGGCCTTTGAGCTGGTGGACGATCGGGGCGCCGACTACTCGGACCTGTTCTTTCTGGGCGTGGCTGCCGACAACTCCTGGAACGCCGGCATTGTGCTGGGCGATCCGGTGGCCGATTGGCAGGGCATCGACCTGGTGGCAGCCTCGGGGGCCATGACCATCAACGGTCAACCGGCCGGCGAAGGCAAGGGCGGCGACGTCCTGGGCCATCCCCTTGAGGCTCTGGCCTGGCTGGCCAACACCCTGGCCGAACGCGGTAAAAGCCTTCAGAAGGACATGATAGTCATGACCGGCAGCATCGTCAGCACGAAGTTTCTGAATCAGGGAGACGAGGTGGAGTTCGMGATARACACGCTGGGCGGTGTGCGCCTCACGGTAGGTTAGGCGAGAAACATCGCATCCCCAAAGCTGTAGAACCTATACCCCAAGTCGATYGCCTCCCCATAAGCCGCCAACACCCTCGCTCGTCCTGTCCTTCCGCGGAAGGACGAATGACTCACCCCTCGCTGCCCATGCTCCACGAACGCCGACACCAGCATCAGCAGGCTGGAGCGGGGTAAGTGAAAATTGGTGACCATGGCGTCGACCAGCCGGAAGGGGTGGCCGGGAAGTATGAAGAGGGTGGCATCGCCTTCGGTTGCCGTGAGCGAGGTCTGCCCCCGCTGCTCCAGGTCCAACGCCGCCTGTTCCAGCACTCGGACTGAAGTTGTGCCCACGGCGATGATGCGCCGCCCGTCTGACTTGGCCTGGTTCAGCGCCTCAGCGGCCCGATCGTCTATTTGATARTACTCGGTGTGTATCTTGTGTTCCGTGGCGTCGTCTTCTTCCACGGGCCGGAACGTGTCCAGGCCCACATGAAGGGTCACGAACGCGGTTTCGACGCCCAAGTCCCGGACTTTCCGCAGCAGGTCGTCGGTGAAGTGGAGCCCCGCCGTGGGCGCCGCCACACTCCCCGGCTTCCGCGAGTACACAGTCTGGTAGCGCTCCGGATCACTCAGGGTCTCCTTGATGTACGGAGGCAGCGGTGTGTGCCCAAAGCGCTCGATGCCCTCTTCGGAAGACAGCCTGACCGTTTTTAGGCCGTCTTCGTGGGCGGCGATGACTTCGACCGAAAATCCCCCCTCGGTCCCCCCTTTACGARAGGGGGRAAGGTCTTCTATTCCACGACCTTCATCGGCAGGGTTGCTTGGCCCCCCTTTCGTAAAGGGTGGTTGGGGGGATTTTTGCCCGTCTATCTCCACCACCACTCCGGCCCGCAGTCTCCGGCCGGGCTTGGCCATGGCTTGCCAGGTGGCGTCGGCGTAACGGCGCAGCAGCAGAAATTCAACCTTGCTGCCCGTGTCGGCCCGGTGTCCGTAGAGCCTGGCTGGAATCACCCGGCTCTGGTTGAAGACCATCACGTCGCCTGGGCGCAGATATTCCAAGAGGTCTGGAAACTGCCGGTGCTCCAGGGCTCCGATGTCGCGGTGCATGACTAAGAGGCGGGATGAATCACGAGGTTCAATGGGAGTTTGAGYGATCAGCTCGGGAGGCAGGTCGTAGTCAAAATCGCTGGTGCGCATGAGTGAGCGGTCAGCTATCAGTGTCAGCCGCCACGAAAGCTGAAAGCTGACTGCTGATTGCCGTCAGCTACCACTCCCATGGATGCTGAGGCGGGTGGCGGTAAGCGTGTTCACCAGCAGCATGGCGATGGTCATGGGCCCGACGCCGCCRGGCACCGGGGTTATGGCTGAGGCTTYCTCCGATACCGCCGCGAAGTCCACGTCGCCCACCAGCCGGTAGCCGCTCTTACGGGAGGCGTCATCGACCCGGTTGATGCCAACGTCGATCACCACGGCGCCCTCCTTGACCATGTCGGCTGTGATGACGTTGGGGCTTCCGATGGCCGCCACCAGAATGTCCGCCTGCCGGGTGATCTCGGCCAGATTCTTGGTGCGGGTGTGGCAGACCGTGACCGTGGCGTTGGCGCCGTCGGCCCGCTGCATCAGCAGTATGGCCAAGGGCTTGCCGACTATGTCGCTGCGGCCGCAGATAACCACGTTGGCGCCGGCCGGGTCGTGGCCGTTGCGGAGCAGGATCTGCTGGATGCCGGCCGGGGTTCCGGGCACGAAATCGGCCCGGCCTTGGACCAGCTTGCCCACATTGAACGGGTGCAGGCCGTCCACGTCCTTGCCAGGGTCCAGCGATTCCATGATYAGGCGTTCATCGACCTGGGGAGGCAAGGGCAATTGCACCAGGATGCCGTGGAAGCGTGGGTCATCATTCAGGCGTTGCACGCATTCCAAGACCTGTTCGTTGGTCGAATCGGCGGGCAGCAAGAGGGTGTCACTGACCATGCCAACCTCGTCGCAGGCGCGGCGTTTGTTGCGCACGTAGATGGCCGAAGCTGGGTYGTCTCCCACCAAGATAGCCGCCAGCCCGGGGGTGATCCCGTGGTTCTGCTGCATCTCGGCTACGCCCGTGGCCACCTCCCCTCGAATCGTTTCCGCCAGGGCTTTGCCGTCTAGGATCTTTGCAGTCAATCGGACCTCTTGTGGGGGCTGCGGATCKTGCGCCGCAATTTTAGCATGCCGGRRCCTTGGATTAGGCAGGGAATTGATTGAACGGAGAGGGTCAACCTATACTTGTCCCATGCGAATCTGTTCGTTGTTGCCCAGCGCCACCGAGATCGTTTACGCCCTGGGACTGGGAGACCAGTTGGTGGGCGTTTCCCATGCCTGCGACTACCCAGACGACACGGCAACCAAGCCGGTGGTCAGCCAGAGCGTACRGCAGATAACGCACCTCTCCAGCGAAGAGATCGACGCCATCGTGCGCCAGGCCCGGGTCAACAGCAACCCCCTCTATTGGATCGACGGCGGCCTGCTCCGCGATCTGCAGCCCGACCTGATCATCACCCAAGAGTTGTGCGAGGTCTGCGCCATCGACAGCGGGTCGGTTTTCGAGACCGCGGCCAAGGTGCTGGACTACCAGCCAGAGATTCTCACCATCAGGCCCAATCTCGTGGCCGACATCCTTCAAAATGTGCGTACTATCGCCACCGCGGCAGGCGTTGCCAAGAACGGGAACGATYTGGCGGAGTCGTTGCAAAGCCGGGTCCAGACCGTTGTGGACGGCGTGGGCGAATCTGGCGAACGCCCCAGAGTGTTGTGCCTGGACTGGCTGGACCCGCTCCGGAACACCGGACAATGGGTGCCCGAGTTGGTGGAGTTGGCCGGTGGCGACGAGCGGYTGGCGGTGGCTGGAGGTCTCTCCAGGGAGCTCTCGTGGGAGGAGATAATCGACTACGCCCCCGAATACCTGATGGTCATGCCCTGTGGCTACGGCCCGGACCGCGTCCGCCAAGATGCGGCGGAGAAACTGACGGTTCTTACCGGCTGGAACGAACTCCCCGCAGTCCARATGGACCAGGTATTTCTCTTTGATGGCCGCATACCCACCCGCCACGGCCCGCGGGTCGTAGACGTTCTGGAAGGGCTTGCCCAAGCGATGCACCCTCAGCGTTTCGAGGGCATCACAGGTTATGAAGTGTTAGTGAAATACMGGCCATAGCACGATACCCCGTCTGCCATGGGTTTAGTCTGTCCCAATGGATAAAATAACCTCAGGGACGGCGTTAGAACCGTCATCGGCACTACGGCGTAATATCAGATATCAAACAATCGTGGTCCCATCGGTCTAGCGTCCTTGGGCTCCGAAAATCCCAACCCGAAGGCCGGACGCGGAGAGCTTCATAGGAAATGTTTCAACCAATCAGTAAAGTGATCAACTTAAACGATCGCAACATCATGCGCACCGTTGTGTTGCCGGTGGGAGTGGCTACTGCCGCATTGGCGACGGCGATCATCGGGGCGTTGATCATCGGCAGTGGCGGCGGCATCGACGGGGTTAACGGCTTCGTCGAATCCCTGTCCGGCGGCACCAGCCGAGAGTTGGGCAGTTGGGGACTATTGGCCCCCCTTGGTTTTGCGTTCGCGCTGGGCATGGTATCGGCCGYCAACCCATGCGGGTTCGCGATGCTGCCRGCATAYNTTGGRCNTGTACCTMGGSGACRWKGMGRAWRMGRMKSRRMMMGTRWMCCCKGYCMGRCARTTTMGCMARGCCRTSRWKRTYGGCGGSACSGTSACCGYYGGRWTCGYKSTSCTATTYGGYGTAGTYGGYKYMGYSRTWRGMYTGGGAGCAKSMWYMKTMAKMCGCGAAGTCTTGCCTTTGGTGGGACTATCCATCGGCGTCATTCTGGCGCTCTTGGGCTCATGGATGGTGGGTGGCAGAAAACTCTATACAGGGATCGCCGCCCGGGCCGCCARYAAMATSGGAGAYCCMKCRCAGRYCARCCTSAAGGGCTACTTCRTSTTYGGMATCAGYTACGCVACCGCDTCGCTGAGTTGCACCNTCBGCCTHTTCCTGGCGKTGGTGGGSACCAGCBTGKCKSTGTCCAGCATCGGGACCTCCCTGGGMCAGTTYTTCCTCTACGCCTTGGGCATGGGCGCGGTCATCACGGCTTTGACCTTAGGGATGGCGTTCTTCAAGACCGCCATGGTCGGCGCACTTAAGAAGTCGATGCCCTACATTCAACCGGTGGGCTCTTGGTTGATGGTCATCGCCGGAATGTACATAGTTTTCTACTGGCTCACCATCGGCGAGGCGCTTTAGGGCGAGATCGTTRCGCCCAACCGATCGGCTGGCCGACGGCTCTCATATTCGTGGAGACCTGTTCTAGGATGAAATTCGCAATACCCAAGAAACTTATCATCGCCGGGACCGCCCTCGTGGCAGTCGTAGCCGCAGCCTGTAGCAACCAGGTTGGGTCCGCCCCGCTGAACGGCCCRCAAAACCAGACCAACACCATCGCTTTCGTCGCGGATACCGGCCCTGGGCCATCGCCCATATTGGAGCCGGACGTGCTTTACCAGGCCGAGCTGGACGGCGCCAGGTTTGACRGAAGGGTCTGGGATACCGACTTCAGCCGCCATACCGTGCCCTTCGAAGACATATTCTCCGGCGGCGTGGGCTGGGACGGCATCCCACCCATCGACGCTCCCCGTTTTTGGACCATCGAGGAAGCCGATCCGGTGATGGACGACTTTGAACCGGTGGTGACGTTCAAGATCAACGGCGAGGCCAGGGCCTACCCGCTGGCCATCCTGACCTGGCATRAGGTGGTGAACGACGTGGTGGGCGGCGAACCGGTCATCGTGACCTTCTGCCCGCTGTGCAATTCGGCCTTGGCCTTCAAGCGGACGTTGGAAGGACGGGTGTTCGACTTCGGGGTGTCCGGCAATTTACGAAACAGCGACCTGATCATGTAGGACCGGCAGACCCAGACCTGGTGGCAGCAGCTCACTGGAGAAGCCATCATCGGCGAATTAGCGGGACACAAATTGCCGTTCATTCCGGCTTCCATAATTTCCTGGGCCGATTTCAAAGAAGCCAATCCCGATTCGCTGGTGCTGTCCCGGGACACCGGATTCGACCGCCCCTACGGCAGCAATCCCTACGCCGGCTACGACAGGGTTGACCGGCCTCCGTTCCTCTTTGAGGGAGACATTGACGGGCGCTTGTTGCCCAAAGAGCGGGTGGACGCCATCAATATCGGCGACGTCTCGGCGGCTTTCCCGTTCCCGCTGTTGGAAACCGAGCGGGTGGTCAACTACCCGGTCAACGGGACCGACGTGGTGGTCTTCTTCAAGCCCGGCACCGTATCCGCCCTGGACCGGGCGCTGATCATCGATTCGGATGATGTCGGCGCAACGGGAGTGTTCGACGCGAACCTCGACGGCCAAAAACTGACCTTCAGCTTGAAGAACGACCGATTCGTTGACGACCAAACGGGTACCTCATGGAACATCCTGGGCGAGGCGCTTGAAGGTGAGATGGCCGGGAAGTCGCTAACCCCCATCGTTCATGGCAACCATTTCTGGTTCGCCTGGGGGGCGTTCAACCCGGATACGCTGATCTACAAAGGRCAGGGGTAGGGGGAAGCTATCAGCTTCCCGCGCTCAGCTTTCTGCTTCACCTGCCGGTGGCGGGGTTGTTTCAGGGTTCTGGATTGATTGGTTGAGTTACGCGGAAATCCCCTCGGTCYCCCTTTGCAAAGGGGGATTTAAGGGRATTTTCGTACCCCCGCTGATAGCTGACCGCTTTCTTGCCACGCGCGCACCCCCCAGTTAGAATGGCCCATACCATTCTGCAGGGGGANTTTTTATGTATGACAAACCGATGCTGGGCTTGGGCCAGGCACAAGACGCCATCGCCGCTATCTTGGCCGAGGCCAACAAAGAGCCGGACCGGCCTCTAGCCATCGCCATCGTCGACGACACGGGCAGCATGATCAGCTACGGCCGGATGGACCGCTGCCGTGAGGTCCCCAAGCGCATGGCCATCCGCAAGGCCTACACCTGTGCCCTTTCCGGGCAGGACTCCAAGGACTATGCCGAGCGTCTGGCCGGCCAACGCCGCACCGTCGCCGAGATGGGAGACCCCATGCTGGCCGCCGTCCAGGGCGGCGTGGTCATCCTCCACCCCGGCAGCGGCTCCATCATGGGCGGCATCGGCGTGAGCGGCCTGGCCGCGCAAGAAGACGARGACCTGGCGAAGATTGGGTTGAAGGCGATGAAGMTTTAAGCTGTCAGTGAGGGGGCGAAAATCCCCCTAAATCCCCCTTTACGAAAGAGGGACTCGAGTTTCCTTCCATCAGAATTGTCCCGAATGGACCGGTCTTCCCCCTTTCGTAAAGGGGGACCGAGGGGGATTTAGGCACAACCAGGGCGTAAGACCACTAGGAGCACAACAATGTCCAATCCCAGAGCTGATTTCTCACCAATATTTGACCGCAAGCCCTTGAAGCTGCCCGGCGGCGCGCGGGTGGCGGTTTGGCCGGTGATCAATGTGGAAGAGTGGGACATCAACGAACCCATGGCCCGTACGGTGCTGCCCACGCCCCAAGGAGTTTCGGTTATCCCGGACATACCCAACTTTGGGTGGTTCGACTACGGACTGAGAGTCGGATTCTGGCGCATGAAGCAGGTGTTGGACAACTACGGCATCAAGGCCACGGTCAGCCTGAACGCCTCGGTGTGTCTCAGCTATCCGCAGATCGTAGAAGAAAGCATTAAGTCCGGGTGGGAGATGCTGGCGCACAGCTACATCCAGCGGGTGATTAACAAGGAACCGGACGAGCGGTACGCCATTCGGAGGACCATCGACACCATCACGGAGTTCACTGGCACGGCGCCAAGGGGCTGGATGGGTCCAGGATTGGCCGAGACTTTCGATACCCCAGACATACTGGCCGAGGAGGGCATCGAGTACATCGCCGACTGGTGCAACGACGACCAGCCATACCCCATGAAGGTGAAGTCGGGAAGCCTGGTGGCGCTCCCCTACACCGTGGAACTGAACGATATCCCGGTGTATCTGGTGCAGCACCACCGCTCACCTGAGCTCTTTGAGCGGGCCAAGGACCATTTCGACACCCTGTACCGGGAGGGAGCAGARAGCGCCCGCATCATGTGCGTCTCCACCCATCCATACATCACCGGCGCCGCCCACCGTATCAAATACTACGACCAGATCTTCGAGTACATCCGCCGGCACGACGACGTRGTGTTCATGACTGGAAGCGAGATTCTGGAYTGGTATACAGAGGRGATGACTTCCCAGTAGGTACCAAAATCCCCTCGGTCCCCCTTTACGAAAGGGGGAAGATTAAGCCCCCNATTCKTAAAGGGGGGTTGGGGGGATTTTCGCCCCCACCTACCAACCAAACCACGGAGAGTAAACCAACATGCCATTCGAAGCAGGGAAGATACAGACCTATGTGGGAACCGGAGAAGCTGGCTATGCCGGAGACGGCGGACCGGCGCTGCAGGCGGTCTGCACCGAGCCTTTCATGTGCGATTTTGATTCCGCCGGAAACCTCTTCTACACCGAGTCGCGGAACAACATCGTCCGCCGGGTGGATAARTCCAATGGCATCGTGACGACCGTGGCCGGTACGGGGGAGTCAGGGTACAGCGGAGACGGCGGCCCAGCGACCCAGGCGACGATGCAGGAGCCATATTCCTTGCAGGTGGACGGAAATGGCGACATCTATATCGTTGACCGGTTGAACGCCGTGGTCCGCAAGGTGGACGCCGCCACCGGCATCATCTCCACCGTGGCCGGCACCGGGGAGGTGGGCTACAGCGGGGACGGCGGGCCTGGCGGCCAGGCCATGCTCCGCGAACCCAACGACTGCTTCCTRGACGGCAARGGCGSWCTGYTGATCGCCGACATCCARGAYCAGMGWATMCGCCGCTTGGACTTGGCCACCGGAGCGATCAGCACATTCGCCGGCAATGGCGAGAAAGAGCGCACCGGCGACGGCAAGCCCGCGCTAGAAGCCAGTTTCATGGGCTCCAGAGCTGTGTGCATGGATAGTAAGGGCAACACCTACATCGCCGAACGCGAGGGCAATGGGGTCCGCAAGATCGACGCCGACGGCATCAYGAGCACCGTGGCTGGGACCGGCGAACGGGGCTATGAAGGCGACGGCGGCCYGGCATTGACCGCCACCTGGGGTTCCCCCAAGGCGCTCAGATGCGACGCGCAAAACAACGTGGTCGTGGTGGACACCGAGAACCACGCCATCCGGTTGATCCACGCCGACACTGGGATCGTCACCACCATCGCCGGAGGCCGGCTGGGGGGAGAAGGAGACGGCGGCCCGGCGACCGAAGCCGCCATGGACCGACCCCACGGCTGCGGCATCGACTCCGACGGCAACATCTTCGTTGCAGACAGCAACAACCATAGGGTACGGGTGGTAGGGGTTTAAAGGGGCGCTTTTTCCTTCAACCTCAGCTAGGAGAGTCAAATAGTTCCCTTTCCCGTCGCAACNGGGGGAGGGTTAGGGTGGKGGCCACGCTGGYGGAGATGACAGTTTCTACCTCGAAGATTCGCCCCCATGCTAACCTYCCCCCGTTGCGACGGGAGAAGGGACAATGCGACCGGAGAACAGGCACACTTATTCTTTAAGAATTAAGTCCTGGAATGATTACGCTCTTGAACGCCTCGATTTCTTTGGTCGGCATGTCGTAGCCGCCGTCTTGGGTGTGGGTTGGGAAGATGAACACGTGATCGATACCTGCCTCAGAACCAGCACGCCTCAGGCGTTCGAGGCATTCTTCGGGTGTGCCGAAGAGCCCCATGGCGTCGCAGATGGCGTCCGCCTGAGTATCCGTGATCTGCTCCGGAACGAAATCGTCACGGAGGTCGATGCCCGCCTCCCGTAGCCAGAACAGGTTGGAATCGCTGGGATATTTCAAGTACGGCTGATCKGACCGGAACCACTGCTGGGGCCAGCGCCGGGCCCTAGCACCGTCATCGTCAACGGTCGTGGGCGTGATGTAGATGGTCTGAAAGCTGGACAAGTCACGTTTGCCGCGTTCGGCCCCGATTTGAAGTCTCCGCCGGGCCGCTGCGACGGACTCCGGGTGCAGACCCACGAGCATCAACGCACCGTCGGCGACCTCTCCGGCCAGCTCAACCATCCGCGGGCCTGCCGCTGTCATGAAGATGGGCGTGGRAGKGTCGCTGATGTTTCTCAGTTTGGTCTCCGAGCCGTTGAAGACTACAGTCTCGCCCCGGAGCAGCCGCCTCATAGCCAAGACGGCCTGACGCATAGTCTCCAGAGTGGCCCTGGGACGCCCGATGTTGCCCACCGCCAGATAGCCGGGCCCCACGGTCAATAACACCCGGCCCGGAGCGATCTCCTCAAGGGTGTGGGCCAGAGACGCCAAGACTCCGGGATGCCGGGTMACCGGGTTGGTGGTGGCAGGGTACAGCGTGAGCTTCGATGTGCGTTGGGCGGCCAGCGCCAGGGTCAGGTAGACATCCCGGCCGCTGTGCTGGTGGTCGTGGACGCCAACCCCTGAGAAACCGGCGGCCTCGCAACCGGCGATGAATTCTGCGGTCTCAATCACGGGCAGCCCGACCGGGACCCTGATGCCTACTTTCATCGCCATTGCTTGATCGCCTCCGTCGGTCTATTATGGCCWGCGGGCCGGGGCCTGCCGTTTGAACTGGCCCAATGCCTTTCAATCTTGGTGATACCATACCGGAAACCTGCGCCAAGGAGCACCCATGCGGACCATAGATATCCATGCACACATCACGCCTGTGGGATTCGTGGAGGCCAGCCAKCGGGGCGAGGCCTGGCACGGCATGCCGCCCGACTCCATGAGCATCCACCGGAACAACCCCAAGACTCAATGGACGCCCGAAGAACGCCTGGCCGACATGAATTCGTTGGGMGTGGATGTTCAGGTGCTGTCCACCAACGCCTATTTCTACGCTTATGACGGCGACCCCGCCACGGTCAAGGAAATGGCCAAGGAATGCAATAACTACATTGCGGAGCTGGTCAAAGACCACCCCGTCCGATTCTCCGGGTTCGCCACCCTCCCCATGCAAGACATCAAGGCATCGATCTCCGAGCTAGARCGCAGCATGAAGCTGGGGCTGAAGGGCGCCATGATCGGCGACCACGTGAACGGCGAGACATTCGACGAGAAGAAGTTCCTGCCCTTCTGGAAGGCGGTTGAGACTCTGGGGGCGGTGATCTTGGTGCACCAAGGCGGCGAGACMGTGGTGMACCAYCGCATCARCCGCTACCACCTGCCCAACACCGTGGGCAACCCGGCCGACCGAGCGGTGACTTTCGCGGCGATGGTCTTTGGCGGGGTGATGGACGCCTGCCCCGACCTGAAAGTCTGCCTGTGCCACGGCGGGGGYTATACCTGCTACGGCATCGGGCGGATGGACCGGGGCTGGGAGGTGCGGCAGGAAGCCAGGSAGCACATTCAGAAGCCGCCCAGCACTTACCTCGACAAGTTCTACTACGATTGCCTGACCCACAGCGAAACAGCGCTACGCTACCTCATAGACAGCGTGGGCATAGACCGGGTGGTCTTCGGCACCGATTGGCCCTTCGACATGGCCATCGACTGGCCAGTGGCCTGGCTATTGGGTCTGGAGAGTCTGTCTCAGAGCGAGAAAGAGGCGATCTTGTTCAGGAACGTGGAGAAGTTGCTGGGGATCTAGGCCGTCTGGACGGTGAAACCGCCATCACCGGCGTAGGGKCACGACATGCCGTGCCCCTACGGTCGCGTCAATCCGATTATGCTACCGGGGCGCCTAACTCTTCCGGTCGGCGTAGACCTGCTTGGCCCGGTCGATGGCCCGGACCCGTCCCGCTACTAGCGTTGCCTGCCGCTCGGTGGCCCACTTGTTGRAGGCTATGGGAGCGGCCACGGTGCCCTGGAACTGGGGCATAACGTAGCGGGCCAACAGTTCGTAGCTGCGCATCATTTTCTCCCGCGATGTCCAGTCCACCGTCTGGACCARGAAACCGCCGAAACCGCCGCTCTGTTCTTGCAGCCGGTTGATGGCTTCGATGCAGTCGTCCGGTGTGCCRACGATCCAAGAGCCGGCTTCCGCCATGTTGTCGACCACCTTCTCCATGGGGCCGTCGAAGACCGCTTTCCGTCCGTTGGTTCCCTCCGAGTATTCCCTCAGGTACTGGGCCGAGCCCATGCGGATGTCGTCCAAAGCCTCTTTCCGAGTCTCGGCCAAATGGACGGGCAGGACCAATCGCCAGTCGTGCCGGTTCATAGTTTTGTTGTGTTCTGCCGCCGATTCCTCTGCGATGYTCCAAAGCCCTTTCAGGTCGGCGGGGCCGGCCGACGGGTCTCTCGGCACCGTGATGGTCAATACTGACGCCCCGTGTTTCCCCGCCAGCGCGACGCCCGCCGGCGTCTGGATCGAAGCCACCGCCACCGGCATATGGGGCTGTTGATAGGGACGCAACTGGAGCATGCCCTCATTTAGTTCAAACCAATCTGACTTGTAGGTGATGGGCTCGGTTTCCGTGAACAGCCGCATGATGATCCCTAGCGACTCGTCCATCCGTTCCCGTTGCGTCTCGTGGGGGATCCCCATCATGTAGGCGTCGCCGGGCAGGGCGCCGGGGCCGACGCCGAACAGGACACGGCCGCGGCTCATGTGATCGAGTTGCACCATCCGGTTTGCGACCATCAGGGGGTGATGGTAGGGCAGGCTAACGACACCGGTGCCCAGTTTGATGTAGCGAGTGCGTTGGGAGGCGGSGGCGATGAATACCTCAGGCGATGAGATGATCTCCCAGCCCGCCGAGTGGTGCTCGCCGATCCAAACCTCGTCGAATCCCAGGTTGTCCATCCAGTCGATCAACTCCAGGTCCCGGTCCATTGCCAGGGTGGGGTTCTCACCGACCCGGTGAAACGGGCCGAGGAAAGAACCGAATTTCATTCGCTTAGGCATATCCATGGATGTTTTCCTCCGGATTTTCGTCCGCAAGAAGCGGTAACCTAAGTCTACTCTCARGTGGGAACGAATCCAAACGCGGTAATCCGGCGGCTGCCCCGTTGAAAGGCGTATTTTGCTAGAATGCCTTTGAATCGCCCGAGCCTGCCTTGCGAGCCGATATGACCGCACCCGCCGGAAAATTAGACCGGGACATRGACCATGCCTATCAGCGATTTCTGAAGGCTAATCSGGCTTTCGAGTCGACCCTGAAGTTGGACGACCTGCGCCGCACCGACTACGGACGGTTGGACCGGCTGGGCCAGGTTTTCCTGGACTATACCGGCGGCGGGCTCTACGCGGACTCCCAGATACGCGGGATCTCAGAACTGCTGGAAGAAGGCATCTTCGGGAACCCGCATTCAGAGAGCCYCGCGTCGTCGGCGACCACGGCATTGGTCGATGAGACCCGTGATTCTTTGCTGAAGTTTTTCAACGCCCCACCGGACGAGTACGTGGCCATATTCACGGCCAACGCCACTGGCGCCATCAAGCTGGTGGGAGAGGCCTATCCGTTCGAGGCCGGTGACCGGTACCTGCTGTCTTTCGACAACCATAACTCCATCAACGGAGTGCGGGAGTTTGCCC
This sequence comes from Dehalococcoidia bacterium, assembly GCA_002746355.1. Taxonomy (GTDB): domain Bacteria; phylum Chloroflexota; class Dehalococcoidia; order Lucifugimonadales; family UBA3495; genus UBA9611. The sequence continues at coordinate 15,155 of NVWX01000034.1, forward strand.
GCGCCAGAGGCGCCGATGTCACCTATGTGCCTGTCGTCCCCCCGGACTTGCGACTGGACGACGCCCGGCTAAAGTCAGAGCTGGACCGGCCCCGYGAGGGCGGCCACAATCTGTTCGCCTACCCGAGCCAGTCCAATTTCTCCGGTGTGCAGCACCCCAAGRAGTGGACCGCATACGCCCGAGAACGCGGTTGGGACGTGCTRCTGGATTGCGCGGCCTTTGCGCCATCCAACCGGCTGGACCTGGCTGAGATACTCCCCGATTTCGTGCCTCTGTCCTTCTACAAGATGTTCGGCTACCCCRCCGGRGTCGGGTGYYTGCTGGCSCGGAAAAGCGCYCTRRCMAAGCTGGTGCGGCCCTGGTTCGCCGGCGGCACCATCACCATCGCCTCGGTGCAGGCCGAAAAACACTTCCTCGCCGAGGGCGAACAGGCCTTCGAGGAAGGGACGCTGAATTACCTGAACATACCCGCCGTGGGGATCGGGCTGAAACACATAGAGTYGATCGGCATCGACGTCATCCACGATCGGGTGTCGTACTTGACCTCGTGGCTCATGGAGAACCTGCTAAGTCTGCGGCACAGCAACGGAATGCCTTTGGTCCGGGTCTACGGTCCCACCACCATGGAGGCCCGCGGGGGCACGTTGACCATTAATTTCTACGACCCGAAAGACATATTGATCGACCATCGCCGTATCGACAGTCTGGCCGGCCGGGTTGGGATATCCCTCCGCACCGGTTGTTTCTGCAATCCGGGGGCCGGGGAACTGGCCCACGGTCTGACCGAGGAAGACATGGCCGCGGCCTTCRAGAACGGCGAGCGCATGACATTCGAGCAATTCTTGAGCGTATTGGAAGACCGGGATGGCAAGAGCGCCGGAGCGGTCCGCATATCCATGGGCCTGGTGTCCAACTTCGCCGACGTGTACAAGTTCTGGGAATTCGCCCGCAGCTTCATCGACCAAACAGCCGGAGAGGTCTAAGCGCGGACCCGCTCCRCCAGATAATATCAAGTTAAACCGGAGGAATTTCGAATGCCCGTTCCAGGATCTACGATGACAAGTTTTCGCCCTTTGATGCAGGGGACCAACGGTATGGTGGTTGCCAGTCACCCCGCCGCCGCCATGGCCGGCCTCGATGTCTTGAGGAAGGGCGGCAACGCCATCGACGCCGGAGTGGCCGTAGGCCTGGCGCTGAACGTGGTGCACGTTGATGACTGCRGCTTCTTAGGTGTGGCGCCGACGGTCATGTACCTGGCCGACCGTAAGGAAGTCGTCGAGATAGACGGGTTRGGTGTTTGGCCSCAGGCGGCTTCAGTTGAGTATTTCAACAAGAATCATGGGGGCGAGCTAACGCCCGGCGTGATGAACTCGCTGACACCGGCGGCGGNNNATGCGTGGATCACCGCCCTATCCCGATTCGGCACCATGAGCTTCGGCGAAGTGGCGTCCGCGGCCATCGATCTGGCCGGGAACGGTTTCCCCATGTTTCGTTACCTGGCGGGCCGGTTCGTGACTGCCTATGAYGCTTATAATGCCCACCCATCCACCGCCGAGATATTCATGCCCAACGGACGCCCGCCCAAGCAGGGCGAGATGTTCTACCAGAAAGACCTTGCGGGAACACTTGCCAAGCTGGCGGAGATYGAGAACTCCAACATGGGCCGGGGCCGGGAAGCGGCCCTTCAAGCGGCCCGCGACGAAGTCTACACCGGAGAACTTGGGCGCAAGATCGTGGCCTTCAACCAAGAGATGGGCGGCCTGCTGACCGAGGACGACCTGGCCCGGTATCACGTGCATGTGGGCACGCCGGTGACCGTGAACTACAGGGGTTACGACGTCTACAGCACTGGGCCGTGGGGGCAAGGCCCGACCTTCCCGCAAGCTCTCAAGATCCTGGAAGGGTTCGACCTGGCTTCCATGGGCCACAATTCCCCCGAGTACATCCACACCGTTAGTCAGGCGCTGAACCTGGCCTTCGCCGACCGGGAGCAATACGTGGCGGACCCGGATTTCGTGGACGTGCCCATCAAAGAGTTGCTGTCCGAAGAATATCTGGCCCATCGGCGCGGCCTCATCGACCCAGATGTGGCCTGGCCTGGCACTCCTCCCGCGGGAGACCCGCGCAACCGCAAAGCGACTTTGAACGGAGGGCCCCAGTCCCCCAAAGACGCCCCGGTCCCGGTTGCAACGGCCGGCGCCACCGGGGGTGGGACGTCATATTTCGCGGTCATCGACGGGGACGGCAACATCTTCTCCAGCACCCCCAGCGAGGGCACCAAGAACGGCGGACCAATCATTCCGGGCACGGGACTGGCCTTCTCCATGCGCGGYTCCCAGTCCAAGTTGGACGAAGCCGCCCCCGCCTCAGTCGCCGGGGGCAAGCGGCCTAGGCTAACCCCTGCGCCGGCGTTGGTGCTGCGGGACGGAGAGCCGGTGATTGCCCTGGGCGCCCATGGCGGAGACCACATCCCCCAGGGCACATTGCAATTGCTGCTGAACATGCTGGAGTTTGGCCGCGACCCCCAGGAGGCCGTGGAGGAACCCCGCTTCTACAGCTACAACTTCCCGGGCTCCAATTGGCCGTCCAAGTACGAGCCGGGGATGCTGCGGTTGGAAGGTCGTATCTCCGAAGAGGCAGCGGAATCACTGCGAGGGAAAGGCCATACCATCGAGCGGTATCCCGACTGGTGGGAGGGCTCGTCCCTTTACTGCGCCATCACCCGCAACCCGGAAACTAAAGTACTACAGGGCGGCGCGGACCCCAGGTGCGAGGCTTATGCCATTGGGTATTGATTCGGTCGAAACGGACAACCCCGCCCTACTGTCATTCTGAGGAGTGCCGTAGGCCGACGAAGAATCTGCCAATCTGGACTTTGGCAGACCCTTCGCTTCACTCAGGRTGACAATCGGGCCGTGCGRTCCGATCAAGAAACGAAAAAATAAACGGRGGCTTAGATGCCTGACCTAGAGAGCTTACTGGACCAAGTTGATGAGATGCGGGACGAGATCGTCTCGCTGGAACAAGACATGGTCCGGATACCTACAGTGAACACCGGAGTCATGCCTACAGGCAACGAGACAGAACTTTGCCAATACATCGAGAAATGGCTGGACGAAGACGGCATCGACTCGGAGACCATCGAGTCGGCTCCCGACCGGGGCAACCTGATCGCCCGGCTGGAGGGCAGCTCGGGGAAGGCCGGGCTAATGTTCATGTCCCATCTAGACGTGGTGCCGGTGGAGGAAGAAGAGAAGTGGCGTTTTCCTCCCTTCAGCGCCACCATCGCCGACGGCCGGGTCTTTGGACGAGGGTCGTCCGATTGCAAGGGCCTGCTGACTTGCCAAATGATCGCCATGCGCATCCTGAAACGCAACAAAGTYGAACTGAAGGACAGCCTGATCCTGGCGTCCTGCGCCGATGAAGAGCATGGGGGCCGGTACGGCTTCGGCTGGATGGCTGAGCATCACCCGGAGAAGCTGGCGGCGCCTTATGCCGTGAACGAAGGCGGCGGCATACCGATTGAGGCCGCCGGGACACTGACCTATCTGTTGGGGATCGGCGAGAAGGGGCGGCTCCAGTTGGAGATCGAAATCAAGGGTACGAGCGCCCACGCGTCCACGCCCTGGCAGGGCACCAACGCTTTATTCGGGCTATCTGAGGTGGTCAAGCGCATCGAGGCCTACGAGGCGGAGCGGGACACCTCCACCAGCCTGTTCGATCACCTGTCAACCTTCGCTATCGAGGACAAGCCCTCGCCGGAGAACATCGACCAGATAATCGCGGACAACGAAGAAACACAACCGCGTTTCGCGTCCATCATGAAGGCGTTGTCCCGGATGACCATCACGCCCACCATGATCCAGGGCGGCATCAAGTCCAACAGCGTCCCCGAGTCGGTGCGGCTGACCTGCGACGTGCGGACGCTGCCCCACCAGGACGAGGCCTACGTCCGGAAGGAGCTGGACAGGATTCTGGACGGAATCCCGGGTGTGGAGATAGAGATCGACTACATGTCGATACCCAACTCGTCACCCTTCGAGACCGATTTCGCTAAGCGCATCCAGATCAGCACCGCCAATGCGCTGCAACGGGACGACATCCAATGGGTGCCATCGCTGACCACCGGGTTCACCGACTCCCGGTTCACGCGCAACCTAGGCACTACCACCTACGGCATGGTGGGTTCGCACCCCGACGACGACCCGATGATYAGCTTCGTCCACGGCACCAACGAGTCGGTGGGCATCCGGAGTTTGATCAGCGGCACCAGGATAATGCTGGCCCTAGCCTACGACCTGCTGGCCGTGAAGTAGGTGCTGCGCACGCTAGAATATTGGGCTCGATACCAGAGGTTTAAATATGATTACTGACCCAGATTTGTTTCTGAATTATTTCCGGTCGATCCACCGGCGGACCCTGCGGGATATCGAGGCCCTCCCTCCTCCTGCTGAAGACTGGGAGCCGTCGAGAGGCGAGGGGGAGAAGGCGTGGGGAATCTCCCAGATCATCTACCACATCTGCGAGTCCAGGATCTATTTCGCCTCGGCGTATACCGGCAAGGGCTGGCGTTACGACTGGGTGCCGCCTAGCACGGAGAAGCAATCAGGCTGGATTCCAGCGCTGGAGGCCTCAGCGGTGGAGTTCCAGAACCAGATAGCTGGCACGCCCAAAGAGTGGCTGGACCGCCGCATCAAGATGATCGACACCGACGGCACCCTCAGCGGCTGGCGMATCCTGATGATGCTCCTGGAACACGAGGTCCACCACCGCTCYCAGATAGACACCTACGCCGGCCTAGAAGGCTGGGACGTCCCCCACATCTACGGCCGCAGCAGGGAGCAGATAGACGRGTTGCAGGATAAGCAGTAGGTGGGTTATCTGGGAGGGGAAGGCGCATCGCCTCATCACTGTCATTCTGAGGAGTGCCGAAGGCCGACGAAGAATCTGCCAATCACGACCTTGGCAAACCCTTCTCTTCGCTCAGGGTGACAGGCGCCGCGAGTCGTTTAATTTCGAAATCAGACGGACTCCGACGTAGATGAAACTCCCTTTAATTAAAGCGCCCCCGGCGGTACCCGCCCTATCCACCCCGCCGCTTGCTCGTAAGCATGCGCAACCCGCAACACGGTTGCTTCATCGAAGGGGCGGCCGGCTATCTGCATGGCCAGGGGTAGGGCGCCTTCTCCTTCCGAGGTGAAACCGCAGAGGATGGAGAGCGCTGGGGCGCCGCTTAGGCTGTAGGGGCCCCTAAATCCCCCCGCTGATAGCGCTTTTCTGGCTTGCTCTTGGTTTTCTACTTTCTGGTCTGGGTTGATGATGTTGGCGGGGGCGCCGGAAGTGGGCTGGACCAGGACATCTACTTCTTCCAGTAGGCCCAGCACTTGCTGGCGCACCCGGGTCCGCAGCTTCTGGGCTTTGTAGTAGACCTGGGCCGGGATCAGGTTGGCGGTGGTGAAGTGGACCTTGGTGTTGTAGTGGTAGTCGTTGGGCCGCTCCCGCAGCCACTCGGGATGCAGGCTCACCCGGTCGACGTGGGTGATGGCGCGGGTGATGTAGCCCGACTTCTCGGCCAAGGGCATGGACACCTGCCTAACGTCCGCTCCCAGTTCCGCTAAGACTTCTATCGCGTTCAGTACCGCCTGGCGCATCTGCGGGTCCAGGTCCAGTTCTTCAGGGTCGATCAGTTCCTGTACCACGCCCACTTTGAGGCCCTTGATGTCGCCGGTTAGCGCTGCTTGGTAGTCGGGCACCGGCACTTGGTGGGTGGACGGGTCTTGCCGATCGTAACCGGCGATGCCGCCGATGGTGATGGCGCAGTCCTCCACTGTCCGGGAGATYGGCCCGATGGTGTCGAATGACCAGCCAGCCCCGTCYACCCCGTAGCGGCTGACCCGGCCCCACGTGGGACGCAGCCCCACCAGCCCGCAGTTGGCGGCCGGGCCACGGATGGACCCGCCGGTGTCCTCGCCCAACGACGTAGCGCAGAGGCGGGCGGCGGTGGCGGCCCCGGACCCGGTGCTTGAGACGCCGGGACTTCGCGTCAGGTCCCAGGGGTTGCGGGCCGGACCGAAGGCCGAACTCTGAGGTTCCCCGTGGGCGAATTCGCTCATGTTCAGTTTGCCCAGCAGGATTGCCCCGGCTTTCTTCAGGTTAGTGACCACCGTGGCGTCGAATCTGGGAATGAAATCGGTCCTTATCTTGGAGGCGTCGGTGGTGCGGACGCCCTTGGTGTAGATCTGGTCCTTGATCCCCATGGGGATGCCGTGGAGCGGACCCCGGTAATCGCCGCGCCGAATCTCGGCCTCGGCCTCAAGGGCCTCTTGACGGGCCTGCTCGGCCATGACGGTGATGTATGAGTTGACCTGAGGGTCTATTCGCTCGATGCGGTCGAGGTAGGCTTCCACCGCCTCTACGGGCGATATCTGCTTGGACTTGATTGCGGAACCCAGCTCCGTGGCTGATAGGAAGGCTATGTCTTTGGTGGCCATTTTTTCCTCACTTGTCGTTCCAGCGAAGGCTGGAATCCAGATTGCATGGATTAGCCAAACCTCACTCCGTCAACGCGTCCTGGATTCCATCCTTCCGCAGAAGGAGGAATGACGGAGGGGGTCACCCTCCCGTGTCCAGCATCCGCTGCCGCAGGTCTGACGGCACCTCACGCAGGCGTTGGCGGAAGGCGGTRTTGGCACGGTCGGAGACGCGGCGGGCGGCTTCGGTGAGTAGTTCCACTCCGCCTAAGTAGTCGTCCACGTGGATGTATTCGGCTTCGATWCTGCCCTCGGGGGCGCCGTTGTGGTAGTTGCCCAGGGGGAAGGCGATGCCCGTGGTCTGGTAGCCGAAGACGGCGAAGGCACTGGCCTCGCAGGTCCCGCCGCTCATCAGTTGACGCTGGCACTTGAAACCGGTGTCTCGGTCCCTTAGCGCTTCGCGAGCGCGTATGAGTACTGATTCCGCATCAGCGTTGAAGGTKAAACCGGCGTCGCCGACGCGGATTACCGGCCCTTCGCCCATCTCCGCTCCGGGCAGTGTGCGGCTGGACTCGGCGGAGATAACCAGTGTTTCGGGAGGCAGGGTACCGGCTTCGGCCATGAGCCTGGCGCCAACCAAGCCAACCTCCTCGGCGCGGGTGAAAACCCCGTACACGTCTCCGGGAGGGGCGTYGCCTGCCGTGAGTTGGGCCAAGGCTGCCAGGATACTGCCGCAGCCGGCCAGGTCGTCCACGGCCCGCATGCGGATGGTCTCGCCGTCCAATTGGAAATCCACCAGATCGAACACCACTGAGACGGGCGGTTCCAAGTCGTGGGGTTGGTCCAGGTGRATCAAGACCTGGCGGTCGCTGTCGTCGCCGTACTTCCCGGCGGTTACGCCGCTGACTCGGCTGCCGTCGGGTAGCAGCGCCAGGACCGGCACACCTGCTTCGAAGCTTGATTGGGGCACGCCGCCCATGGCCGTGGCGATGTATTCATCAGCAGGGCCATCGGGGTGGCTGGCCGTTATCTCAAAACCGGGGTGGTCCATATGGGCGACGATAGCCAGCGGATTGGCGGTGGGGTCGCTCCCGGAGACCTTGGCGATGATGTTCCCGAAAGCGTCCTGCTGGTGCTCCAGTCCGATCTCGACCAGGATCGTCTTGACCGTGTCGGCCACTCCGTTCTCGCGGAAGGCTGTCGCCGGGTCGCTGCCCAGCCGGGAGAGGTAGTCGAGGGCCTGAGTTCTGAGGTCGGTCATGGGGGCTCCTGCGGGGGAAATATGCGTGGCGGAATTATAGTCCAGATTATAGCTACGGGGCAGGCCGAGGCCAAGGCGTGGTCTGCGTGCGTAGGCCGGATGCTATACTGCGCTGAAAGACGGCTGGGCAGGCCACGGCGAGGAGTGACGCAGTGCTAGAGCAGTTCAAGGTTAGCCACGATGACGCGGAATTCGTCCAGGGAGACGACCTGAGAAAGACCGCGGCTGGCATCTTCGAGAAGCTGGGCGTTCCAGCCGACGATGCCCTGCTGGCGGCCGACGTATTGGTYCTTGCCGACCTGCGGGGCGTGGACTCCCACGGCGTTTCCAACATGCTGAAGAGCTACATCACCGGCTATCAAGAAGGTTCCATCAATCCGCGGCCCAACTGGAAGGTGATCCGGGAGACCCCCAGCACCGCGACCATCGACTCCGACCGAGGCTTGGGCACTATCGTCACGCCCAAGGCCATGGAGATTGCCATACAAAAGGCCAAGAACGTGGGCATGGGCATGGTGACCATCGGCAACGCCCGGCACCTGGGCATGGCGTCTTACCACGCGATGCTGGCCCTGGAGCACGACATGATCGGCATCTGCATGACCAGTTGCCCGCCCCAGGTGTTGCCCACCTTTGGCGCCGAGCCGCGTCTGGGCACCAACCCCATCGCCATCGCGGTGCCGGCCAAGGACCAGCCGCCGTTCGTGTTCGACGTGGCCACCAGTTCCGTGGCGGTGAACAAGATCCGCATCGCGGCGCGGCTGGGCGCCGAGATTCCGGGCGGGTGGATGGCAACCGAAGACGGCACTCCGATCATGGAGGCGGGGCTGGCCCCCGAGAAGTTCACGCTGCTGCCTTTGGGGGCCGACCGCGAGGGCGGTTCCCATAAGGGCTACGGATTCTCTTGCATGGTGGACATTTTGGCAGGGGTGTTGACCGGATTTGGCTACGGGGCGGTTCCCGGCAGGCCCAACTTCGGGCATATGGTGGCCGCCTACAGCATCGAGGCATTCACAGACGTCGAGCCATTCAAAGTCGAGATGGACGAGTGGCTGACCATGATGAAGACCACCAAGCCGGCGCCGGGCCATGACCGCGTTCTAGTGGCGGGCCAGCCCGAGGCCGAGGTGGAGGAAGTCCGCCGCGAAGAAGGCATCCCGCTTCACCCCGACGTGGCGGAATCGATCCGGGATACCTGCGGTGAGATGGGCGTGCCCTGTTTGTTTTAGGTTGTTGGGGGCCTAGGTTCCCGTTCGAACGACRCGACCTAAAGATGTCACCCTGAGCCGCAGCGAAGGGTCTGCCAAGGTCATGATTGGAAGATTCTTCGGCTGATGCCTCAGAATGACAGGTCTGAGGCTAACCACTGCTGAAGGAGAAAGGACGATTACCTCGTGTTAATCCTGTAGCGCCGGAATAACTTCCTCGCCCATCAACTTTATCGATCGCATCGTGTCTTCGTGGGACAGCGGGCCGCCCTGGGTTTCCAGGAGTAGCGATCCGATGCCCAGTTCTTCTTTGATGTGGCGCAGCTTCTTGATGACTGTCTCCGGGCTGCCCACCACCAGGTGATTGTGCTCCTGTAGTTCCTCGTAGGTCATCTCGTTCATCGGCCGCTGCCTGCGTGCGGCGTTGGCGGCGACCCCGGCCTGGGAGAAGTATCCCGGCGGCGCCCAGTATTCCCTAGGTCCCTTGAGGGGATGGCCCATGCGCCACATGAACGCCTTGCCGGTTTCCTGGGCCTTCTCGTCGGTCTCGTTGACGTGGGCGCAGATCATGAAGGCGAATTTGTCCGGGCCCGCCTCCCAACCGGCTTTTGCGGCTTGTTCCCGGTAGCTGCCGAATAATTGTTGGGCCCTGGTAAGCTCAGTCAAGAACGCGGCGTAGGTGTAGCGGTGCTTGACCGCCCATTCSACCGTCTCAGGACTGCCGGTCCCCGGGACCCAGGCCGGCGGATGGGGTTTCTGCACCGGCACCATCCACGGGTTCACCGCCCGGTAGTTGTAGTGCTTGCCTTCCCAGCGGAAGGGGCCGGGCGTGGTCCAGGTCTTGATTATCAGGTCATGGCACTCTTCGAACCGCTCCCGGTTGTGAATCGGGTTTGTGTTGYTGGCCCAACTTTCGATGCCGATGCCCCGGACAAAGCCGGAGACGATGCGGCCACCTGATATCACGTCCAACATGGCGATCTCTTCGGCCAGCCTTGGCGGGTTGTCCGAGGTGGGCAGCATGTTGCCCAGCATCAGGATCTTAGCTTTAGATGTTAGACGGGCCAGGATGCCTCCCATGATATTCACCTCAACGTCCATGCAGGACGGGGTGTTGTGGTGCTCGTTGATCATCAGCCCCTGGAAGCCCACTTCCTCGGCGTACTGGAACTCGTCCAGGTACCGCTTGAACAGGTCGGTGGCCTTGTTGGGGTCGAAGTAGCTGTTGGGGAAGGTCAGCCGCAGGGACGGCCACTGTTCCGCCAACTCATCGTCGATGTAGTGGTAGGGCATCTCGGTGAAGTAATAAACGTCCAGACTCAAGTTGTTCTCCTTCGGAGGTAGCTGTCAGCGGTCAGCAGTCAGGAAAAGCTGAAAGCTGACTACTGTTGGCTGATTGCTCGATTATGCCAAAAATTCCAGAGCGGTCTTAATGAACTCGTCGGGTTTTTCGACCTGGGGGGAGTGGCCGCAGTTGTCGATTATCACCAGGTCGGAGCCGTTGATGGCCTTCTTGAAGAGCTCACCGCATTCCAAGGGAACGATCTGGTCGTTACGTCCCCAGACCATGCGGGTGGGGATCTTGACGCGATGCAGCAGGCTGGTCAGCCGCGGGTCGTACATGTACGGCTTCCAGCAGAGCCGCACGGCCATCTCGCGGTTGGTTTCCGCCTGACTTAGCTGTTCCAGTGTAGGTTCGTTGCCATAGAGCGCCTGGTATTCGGGCGCTTGGCTAGGATCATGGAACACTAGGTCGTGCACCTGGGCGGGGCTGATGATGAAGATGTCGGTGATCTCGGAGTCGTTGGGTTTGATGCCAACGGCGTCCACCAACATCAGTTTGCTGAAAGAGTGGTTGCACATGGCCGCGATCTCAGAGGCGATCCACCCGCCCATGGAGAACCCGATGGCCCGGATGCCCTCCAGCCCCAGGGTTTCCAGGTACCAGGTGTAGAAACAGGCCATGTCGGGGATGGTTTCCAGCCAGTCGGGGCGTTCCGATTTCCCGTAGCCAGGGTGGGAAGGGTAGTAGACGGTGTATTTCTCGGCCAGGGCGTCGGCGAAGCGGAGCCAGCCGCTATTCCCGCCGGCGCCGTGGAGCAGCAGCAGGGGCTCGCCCGAGCCGCCCTTCAGGGTGTGGACCTTGGCCCCGCCAACGTCCACCATCTCTTCGGTAAAGGCAACCATTTTTACTCCTTCAGAGGCTGTCAGCTAACAGCCGTCAGCTTTCAGCCTTTAGCCGGGCTGTACCCGGCCTTATATTTCTTGAATTATCATTTAGTCTTTGGGACACCTCAGCCATTTGAAAAGCTGATTGCTGACGGCTGTTAGCAGTCAGCTTAAGCCGCCGCAGCAGCTTTCTGGAACGGGTCGGTCAACTCCAGCTCCTCTCCAATCTCCCGGAGGGCGGGGAGCACTTCTCGCCCCATGAGTTCCAGGCAGCGCATGGTGTCGGCGTGGGTGGTGTCGCCGTCGTTGGTCCAGACGCCCAGGATGCCGGGGCGAATGACCGACAAGGTCTCCCGCAATTTCCTTATGACGGTCTCCGGGCTACCCACGATCCAACGGTTGGAAGCCAGGATCTCGTCGTAGGACGCGGTCTCCAGGCCCAGTCCCAGGAACGGGTCCCTGCGGACGCGGCCCTGGTATTTGGCGATTTTGGGGTCGTTTCGGTTGCCGCCGTAGCCCACAGGCAGCATGTAGTCCTTGGGCATCGGCACCCGGCCCACGCCCACATTGCCGGTCAGAAAACCCTTGGCCGATTCGTAGGCTTTCTCGTCGGTGTCCTGCACGTGGATGCGGCAGAGGTAGCCGAAATTCTCGGGGCCAGGCTCGTAGCCGTTCTCCCGTGCCGCCTCGGTGTAGATGTCCATCATATCCTGGGTTCCCTGGGGGTCGGTCTCCAGATAGATGTAGGGGTAGCCGCGCTCGGCCGCCCAGACCAAGGTCTGCGGGCTGCCCAGGCCGGGGATCCACACCGGCGGATGGGGCTTTTGGAGGGGCATCTGGAAGGGATTCACCACTCGGAATTGGTAGTGTTTTCCCTCCCAACGGAAAGGGCCGGGGGTCGTCCAAGTCTTGATTATCAGATCGTGGGCTTCCTCGAACCGCTCGCGGTTGTGGAGGGGGTTGATGTTGGCGGCCAGGCTTTCAACGCCGGTGCCGCGAACGAATCCCGACACCACCCGTCCGTTGGAGATCATGTCGATCTCCGCTATCTCTTCGGCCACCCTTAAGGGATTTTCGAATGTGGGCAGTGGGTTGCCCATCAACACGATCTTGGGATTTTTCGTGTTTCGGGCCAGGATCGCCGCTTCCAGGTTCATGGTCGCGCCCAGGCAGGTGGGCGTGTTGTGGTGCTCGTTCAGCATCAACCCGTCGAAGCCAACTTCTTCGCAGTACTCGTACTCGTCCAGGTACTCGTTGTACTGGCGGGCGCCGACCTTGGGGTCGAAGTTGCTATTGGAGAAAGTCAGCCGCACCGCTTGGTTAGGGCTGCTTCTCACGGCCTCCTCGGTGTAGGTCGTGTAGGCCCGCTCGGTGAACCGCATCAAGAACATGTGGGAGTCTCCAAAATTGTGATGTTTATTAAATGGCCCGCTGCAGGCAGATACGCCCGGAGAAAATCGGGAAATAGCCCTGGCCCCTCCCGCCTTCAAGAGGCCGAGAGGCCAGGGCTTATGCTACCCGTGGGGTGGGTGCGGGTCAAGGTTGGGGGTCTAGGGGCCCCAGTCGGCCGAGACAGCGCCGAAGGAGGCGTTGTTGGTGATACGTGTGGCGTTGGACCCATCGGCGTCCATCACGTATAGCTCGAATGTATTTATCGCGTTTCGTTCGGAATAAAATACCATTTTGGAACCATCAGGCGACCACGATGGCCCTTGATCCCTGATGGAGTTACTGGTGAGCCTTGTCTGGTTGCTGCCGTCGGCATTCATCACGTAGATCTCCCAATTTCCATCCCGGACGGACTGGAAGGCAATCTTGCTCCCGTCAGGCGACCAATCGAATTCGGTGTCATGGTTGGAACCGTTGGTTAAGTTGGTGAGATTAGTGCCATCAGCGTTAATGGTATAGATTGCGTGGTCACCACTTAGTTTCGCGCTAAACGCTATTTTTGAACCATCGGGCGACCACGCAGTGTTGGCAGCTTCCGCCATGTCGCCGATCAGTTGGACGACATTAGAACCATCGGTATTCATCACGAATATCCCGCGGACGCCGTCACGAGCGGAAATGAAGGCTATCTTGCTTCCGTCAGGAGACCAAGCAGCCGAACTGTCGAAAGAAGCATTATTGGTCAAATTGACTTGATTTGAACCGTCAGCATTCATCACCCAGACATCTTCGTTGCCACCTCGGATTGAGTTGAATCCGATCTTGCTGCCGTCCGTAGACCAAATTGGATTTGCATCGGTGAACGTGTTGTTGGTAAGTCTGACCTGATTAGATCCGTCGGGGTCGATCACGTATATTTCTAGGGCGCTACTGGTGGTCGCTGTAGAGCGGAACACGATTTTCCCCGCGAGCGGATTCAGAGTGAAGTTAGCGGTGACATTCCTGTCAGCGTTCATGGTCACTGAGCACGAGCCGCTGCCGAAGCAATCCCCGGACCAGGAACTGAACTCGTAGCCGGAGTTGGCGGTGGCAGTTACCGTTACCGAGGTCCCATCTGCGTAAGAATTTGTGCCCGAAGGAGAGACGGCGCCACCTGCAATGGGGCTGGCGGCGGTGGTCAGGTCGTGCTCTACGTCAGGAATTAAACCAAAGCTGGCGGTGACCTTTCTTCCGGCATTCATGGTCACCGAGCAAGCCCCGCTGCCACTACAATGCCCGGACCAGCTGGTGAAGGTGTAGCCACTGTTGGCTGCCTGTGTGACTACCACCACCGAGCCCAAAGCGTAAGTGTTGGAGCCAGACGGAGAGACCGTGCCGCCAGTGCCCGCGGAAGTGGTGAGGACCGGCAGAGGAGGCGGAGGGATCAGCTTGAAATTGGCATTGACGCCCCTGTTTTCATTCATGGTCACCGAGCAAGGGCTGGCGCCCAAGCAGTCGCCGGACCAATCGATGAACTCGTAACCGCTGGCGGCCGAGGCCGTGACGGTCACCAACACGCCCTGGGCATAGGTGTTGGTGTCGGCGGGCGAGACCGTGCCGCCGCCGGACGGGCTGACGGAGGTGGTCAGGAGGTAATCGACGATCTTTGGGGTTGGGACTGGTGTTGGTGAGGGAATCGCAGTCGGTGCCGGTGTGGGAGTCGGTTCCCTGTCGAAAATGGCTGTACACTACGGTGCTGGTCCATCAATACCGAGCAGCTTCCGCTCTCCGAACAATCTCCCGAAAAGCCGGTGAACAGGTAGCCTGATGACGGCTGAGCCGTCACGGAAACCCGGTTTCCATAGTCGTATTCCGTGATCCCGGCCGGGTTCGTGCTCCCGCCTGCCGCAGGTTGGGCGGCGACGGTAAGAGAAGGCGTGATAATCTCGAATGATACGATGACTTCCTTGTGGTCGTTTATGGACAGGACACAAGGTCCGCTCCCATCACAGTCAAGATCCCAATCGCTCAGTTTAAATCCTTCGTCCGGGCGAGGAGTAAGGGAAACGATGGTTCCTTCGCGGAAAGGGTACTCTCCGGGACCTGGGGCTGGGGATATTTCTATGGMGCCATTCTCGACTCCGATGATGAGGTTGCGCACGGGTTGGCCGTTCACGGTTACCCCGTAAAAGTTTGGGTTCGGAATTGGAGGAACGAAAAAGGCCCTGATTTTCTTTGGGCTGTCCATAACCAAGGTTTCAGCGGCGAAATTACCTTGGAGGTCGTTACCCCAGCGGTCAAACTGCCATTGCTCGGAGTCAACCGGCCGGGCGATCAAGTTAATCTGTTCGTTCTTATCGACCTCAGTGGCATCGCCRTTGGACAATCTTTTGGAGCCGACCACTTCCACGTAACCGACATCTAATGGTTCGATCAATACGCTGAGTTCCACTAAATCACCAGCGACCGGAGAGATGGCAGTTGACGTGTTAGAGGCTGCGGTGRCCGATGTAGCCGTCGGCGAGGTTGCCGTCGCTGCCGGCGGAAGCGGAGTTGCGGTTGCTGTGGTTTCAGGCCCGATCAACCCACAGCCTGAGGCCAGGGCAATCAGGAGAATCAAAGGAATGAGCACTAGGGCAGAGATTAGTTTTCGAGCTATTCTATACATGGTTTCCTTCCCACAATGTTGTATGCCCCAATGTTAGTGAAGTCACCTCACGGAGACCTCACGCGCTAGGAAAATTACCCGAAACGGCGCAGGGGCAATGTGGTCTCAAAAGTTGTCCCGCTACCCTCTTCAGAAGAAACGGAGATGGTTCCTCCATGTAGTTCGGTGAGCAATTGGCAGAGATATAGGCCCATACCGGTGCCTCGGTTCTGCCCAGGCGCGTACCGGCGGTTTCCTCTGCCGAACATGGTGGACACCAATTCTTGGGGAATACCCTTCCCAGTGTCGGAAATGGTGACAATAATTTGGTTCGTAGCGTGCCGGACCTCGCCGGTAATCTCCACGCCTTTGCCGTTGTGCTTCACCGCGTTTTCCAACAAGTTGGCGAATACTTCGCGCAAGGCGGCTTCGTCCCCGGAGATGCGGGGGACCTCTTTGTCTTCTCCCCTGACCACGCCGCCCAACACGATGCCCTTTGCTTCGGCGGCCGGGGCCAGGTTGATCATCAGGTCTTCCAGCAGCAGGGGTATGTTCACCGGCTCCATGACCAGCGGCTGGCCTGACATCCCCAATCGGACCATGAGGTCCAGGTGTTGGGTAAGGTTGCCCACCTCCAAGGCCTCATCGCCGATGACCCGGCGGGCGACGCGCCAGCGCTCCTCGTCCTGGGGCAGTTGGTCAGTGAAGCCGTGGAGGTGGCCTCTGATGACTTCGCCCGTGTTCTTCAGTTGATGACTGAGCCTGCTGACGGTCAAATACAATGCTTCGTTGACGTCGGTCCCGGACTTGAGAGGRCCCTTTCGGCGGATGCGGCGGACCAATGCCAGGAGGAAMATCCTCAACAGGARKGAGACGCTCAAGATGGCGAGTAAGAACCAGCCTTCGACCAAGTAGATTGCAAGCAGCAATGCGGCCTCCCTATTCCGGAATGCGCAGGCGGTAACCAATGCGCTGTACGGTGATGATGTAGACCGGATTTCTTGGGTCAGGTTCAATCTTCTGCCTGAGCCGGTGGATATGACTTTCCAGACTGCGTTCCGTCATCGTTCCTTCACGGTCCACGGTGTCAACGATCTGTATTCTGCCGACGGGCCTGTTGCGTCGGTCCGCCAACAGACGAAAAATCTCCAACTCGGTCAAGGTAAGTGTTTCCTCTTCCCACCCTGACTCCCTCATGRCCCGGAYCAGTCCAGTATCGAAATCAACGTGCAGTGAATCGCCAAATGACCGCTCTCGCATTTCCGCCACAGCCGGACGACTTTGCGGAAGCCGGGCCTGGATTCTGGCGAGCAATTCCTCAACGTCGGACTTGCTCTCTAGATATTCGGTTGGCGGGATTCCCATGCCGTTTTCGATCTGAAGTAGTTCTTCCCGTTTGGTGATGTAATCGTCCGCTCCTAGACTGAACGCCCTCTGGAGAAACCTGGGGTCCTCGGCCCRGTCTTTAACTGTCAGGAATATGACGGGAGTCTGGTTGCCCGAGCTCCGTAACTCCTTGCAGATATCCAGTCCGCCGAAATCAGGGTCATCCAGCATGATGTCTAGAATGATGAGGTCCGGTTTTTCCTCTTCGATGAGAAACAATGCGGTGGGACCGTCTGCCGCTTCGATGAACCGGTATCCGGCGGCGATGATAGCCGGCCCAACGAATGACCTCACGTTGGCCTTGTCATCGACGAAAAGAATCTTKAGGCTTTCTGAGGGAATCAATGGGCCATTCTCCCTTCGACCCAGCTTTGAYGGCCGGTTATCGTTATCTCAGATAACATTATTGGGGGAGAACCTCACGAAGGCAGTCAATTGCGCTGAATTCACGAATCAAATAAGAATATATGGCAGATTATAACCACGTCAAATGACATTGGTTAGAAAACATCTGTCTAGATCGGAACCCACCGGCGCACGGGCTTTTGACCGCCGTTCCACCCCGATTGTGCTATAGTTTGTTGGCTGAYCTGGCAGGCTTGGGGCACAGCAGAATCGAGCCCGGCGGCGCTTAATTTCCAACTAAGAAACAGGAAGATTTCCATGCCCAAAATTCTGGTAGCAGACCCCATCGGCGCGGAGGGTGTTGAACTGCTTGAGTCCCGTGCCGAGGTTGACGTAAAGACGGGTTTGAAACCCCCGGAACTGCTGGCCATCATCAGCAAGTACGATGGCCTGGWGGTCCGCAGTGAGACCAAGGTGACCAAAGAGGTCATCGAGGCCGCCAAGTTATTGAAGGTTGTCGGCCGCGCCGGTATCGGTGTCGACAACATCGACCTGGACGCAGCCACCAGCGCGGGGATCGCCGTGGTCAACGCGCCCACAGGCAACACCGTTGCCGCAGCCGAGCACACCATGGCCCTGATGCTGGCCCTTTCCCGGAACGTGCCATCCGCCCATCAGTCGCTGAAGGCCGGCGAGTGGAAGCGCAGCGCCTTCATGGGAGTTGAGGTCCGAAACAAGACCCTAGGAATCTGCGGACTGGGGCGGGTAGGCTCAGAAGTGGCCCGCCGCGCCCAAAGCTTCGACATGAAACTCGTTGGGTTTGACCCTTACGTTTCCCCCGACCACGCCAAACGCTTGGGGATCGATCTCGTCTCGCTGGAAGAATTATTGGCGCAGGCTGACTTCATCACGCTGCACACGCCTTTGACCGACGGCACCAGGCATCTGATCAGCGGCAAACAAGTTGCTATGCTCAAGCCCGGGGCCCGGCTCATCAACGTGGCCAGGGGTGAATTGGTGGATGAGCAGGCGATCTTGGACGGACTGGAATCGGGGCAGTTAGACGGGGTGGCCCTGGACGTTTTTRCACAAGAGCCTCCGCAGAACACGGAGCTGATCGGGCACCCCAAAGTGGTGGTGACGCCCCATCTGGGCGCATCCACCGAAGAAGCCCAAAGAGAGGYCGCCATCGAGGCATCCGAGCAGGTGCTGGCGGTGTTGAACGGCGAGCCAGCCCGGAACACGGTCAATGCCCCGTTCGTCGCCCCCGAAGTGCATGCGGTCTTGGCCCCATTCATTCCAGTGGCCACAGTRGTGGGCAAGCTRTTGACCAACCTGGCTGAGGGGCAGTTCCTGGGTATCTCCATCAGTTATGAGGGCGAGATCGCCGAACACGACACACGTTCGTTGCAGGCGGCTGTCCTGGCCGGGCTGATGGCGCCTACCACCACAGGACAGGTGAACTTGATCAACGCTCCTGTGTTGGCCAAACAGCGGGGCCTGAGGATCATCGAGCAGCACAATACGGCCGCCACCGAATATACCAGCATCGTTAGCGCCACGATCGAGACCAGCGAGGGCAAGATGACCATGGCCGGGACATCTTTGCGCAACGAACCCCATATCGTGAAGATCGATGATTATTGGTTGGATATCGTGCCCACCACGCCCTATATGTTGTTTGTGGATAACCAAGACCAGCCGGGTTCCATCGGCGCGGTGGGGACCGTCGCCGGCCGCCACAACATCAATATCAGTTTCATGGAAGTGGGCCGGGCGTCCCTTCGGGGCCGGGCAATGATGGTGATTGGCCTGGACGATCCGGTGCCTCCGGAAGTGATGTCAGAGATTCAAGACTTAGAGCAGATCAATAATGTAAGGCTGGTGCRCCTGGGTTAGCGATAAGCAGTTACGCCTAGATCAGGCCGGCGCCCGGCCAGCAGCCGGAGCGCCATACCCTGAGCGCCATTCATGGAGAAAACTAATATGGGCGATAAGATTGGAATCATGGGCGCGGGCGCTCTCGGCAGCTACGTTGGGGCCTTCTTGAGCAGGATCGGCGAGGATGTGACATTCATCGACATGTGGCCGGAGCACGTSGTGAARATGCGGACGGACGGCCTCCACGTAACCGGCAGTCAGGGCCCGTTCACGGTACCGGTGAAAGCCATGCACCTGACCGAAGCCCAAAACATCTCAGAGCCCTTTGATTTCGTCTTTATCGCGGTCAAGTCGTACGACACAGAATGGGCCACCCACTTCATCAAACGTTACGTGCGGGATGACGGCTTCTTCGTTTCATTGCAGAATTGTTGGAACGACGTTCCGATCGGCGAGATAGTTGGGCCTAACCGGCAGCTTGGCTGCATTGCTTCTCACATCGAGGTTGCCCTTTGGGAGCCGGCGCTGGTCACACGGGGTGGCGCGGTGGGCCGGGATTCGGGTCACACAGTATTCCGGGTCGGCGAACAGGACGGGCGCATCACGCCCCGGGCCGAGAAAGTAGCGGCACTGCTGGACAACATCGACGGCGCCTACGCTTCGGACAACCTATGGGGCGAGCGTTGGGCGAAGCTGTCGCAGAACTCCATGGGTAACGGATTGTCTGCCTCCACCGGGCTGGGATCGCAGCAGATGGCGGAAGACCCCCGCTGCCGCCTGATCCGCATCCACCTGGCCAAAGAAGCCGCCAAAGTCGGCCTGGCCATGGGTCTTAACGTTGTTCCCATCCAAGGCACGCCCGCTGAGACTTGGGCCGATGCCGACAAGGGGGATGTGTTCGAGGAGTTGGACGCTTTCATGTCCGCCCACGGCGGCCGGGTCAATTGGCTAGCATCGATGGCCCAGGACGTGTACAAGGGACGCCGCTCGGAGATCAACCTTATGAATGGMCTGGTCGCCGAGAAAGGGCGAGAARTGGCCGTTCCCACGCCGTTCAACGACGCGGTGATCGAGGTCATGAACGGCATCGACGACAAGACCCTGGAACAAAGTGAGGCCCATGTGGACCGCATCTTGAAGGCCGTGGGCCKCTAGCGCCGGCGGTCGACCGCGTTTACTGGGGGTGCTAAGTGCTGGGCCTTGRCGTTCGTNNRGTGGAAGTAAATTTGAGCCCWGAGCTTCGTTTCGGAGGTGACTAGTTGATCATCAAAGTAGAGCCGGCCGATTTCTTCATGTATACGGTGGTGTTGATCGCCAATCTGGAGATCCCGGACCCCGAAGACCAGGAGATCCGCGACTACTTGGACGCCAATGAACTGGAGCCCAAGTACCGCAGCGAGGGCGACTTCGAGGGGCGCCACAGCGAGTCCATGCAATTCGGCGGTTGTTACCTGGGAAAGCACACCGGCGAGATCAACTTGATCCAGCAGCGGTACGTCGAAGCAGAGATCATCGTCCACGAGATCAACCGCCACCTAGGCGAGTCAGACGAGCCAGTCGAGTTCCCGGAAGAACGGCTCGAAGAAGCCGTGGCTGAGCTGCTGAAGAACTTCCACAACGACGACGCGTTCCGAAAGATGGACGACGGCAAATACGAAGTGGCGCTGGACGGGGAAGCGGTCCGCGAGGCTGCCAGGAGCCTGCTGGCGGGTTAAAATATAGGCTCGTTGAAAATGGAAAGAGGCCTTTCCCCGTTTATTGGGAAGGGCCTCTTTTGTTTTGAAGTTTGGAGCGGGTGATGGGAATCGAACCCACATGGCCAGCTTGGAAGGCTGGAGCTCTACCACTGAGCTACACCCGCCCTGGGGAACTAAAGAATTATAGTGCCTGAGGGTGCGTCGTGCTAGACCGTATAGTGACTCAGTCTTGAGATTTGATTAGAATCTCATTGGAATCGTAAGAACAAGATTAGGAGCCGCAACATGCCACTGGAAAGAAAGCAGTACCCGGACATCGCGCCCGCGGGGCCGACCTACTACCGGGCCGTGAAAGCGGGAAATACCTTGTATATCTCAGGGTGTACCGCTAGGGGCACCGACTCGCAGGGCAAGTCGATGATGGAACAACTTGACGTGACCTTGGGCCGTCTGGTGGCGGTGGCCGCTGCGGAGGGCGCCGGCCCAGGCAGCTTCGCCAAGATYACCTGCTTCGTGACCAACATCGCCGATTACCAGCTTGACTCTCAAGCGCAAAAGGACCTGTTCGCCAAGCATTTCGACGAACAATACCCCGCCAACTCGCTGATCGAGATCAGCGCCCTAGCCGAGCCCGGCCTAGACGTAGAGATCGAAGCAGTGGTGATACTGGACTGATTTTCCTATTCCCCTGGTAACGCCTTCACCTAAATAAATTCATTCTGAGGGGCGCCGTAGGCCGACGAAGAATCTGCCAATCATCGACGTGGCAGACCGATATCCTTTTCTCCCTCTGGGAGAGGGGATTATAGGTCTCGTGCCCGTCCTTCCCTGGAAGGAGGAGACGGTTAGGATGGGGGAGCCCCAGGCTAAGTCAGGCCCTACTCTCCAACCTCAACGATCATCTCAATCTCGACGCAACTCTTGCGTGGGAGTCCGCTCATGCCGACGGCGGAGCGGGCGTGGCGGCCCGAATCTCCGTAGAGTTCCACCAGTAGGTCGGAGGCGCCGTTAGCGACCACGAAATGGCGGTCGAACTCTGGGTCGGCATTGACCATCACCAGGAGCTTCACCACGCGCTTGACCTTGTCCAGGTCCCCTAACGTTAGTTTGATGGACGCCAAACAGTTGAGCATGGCCAGCTTGGCCGACTTATACGCCTGCTCTTCGGTCACGTCGCGGCCTACTTTCCCGGGGTTCAGCACCGACCCGTCGGGCATGCCCGCGATGTGGCCGGCCACGTAGAGCAGGTTTCCGGTCTGCACCGCCGGCAGGTAGTTCGCCACCGGAGTGCCCACCGGACCCAGTTCCAGTCCCATGTCCTTCAGCTTCTGTTCCGCTGCCATGAAACACCTCCAAGGGGGTCGGCGTTAGCCGATTCTGCTTTCTTCAGGAGATTATACTCGGAGCGGCATCGGACCCGGCTAGATATAGCAGATTGGGGAACTTTAAATACTGATACAGATGGTTTATCAATTGACAGGGGTATGCCACAGGGGCAGAATGGGTTTTGACCATGATAAAACCCAAAAATAAAGGCGCGTTCGGCCTTTCGAGCCCTGTTCACTACGCCTGGGTCGTCATCGCCATCGCGGCAGTCATGCACATGGCCGGAGGGTCCATTCGGCAGGCCTTCGGCGTGCTCATCGTGCCTCTGGAAGAAACCAGGGGTTGGAGCCCGGCCACAGTAACGCTGGCTTACGCCATGGCCAGCATCACCGGAGCCGTCCTAGCCCCACTGAGCGGCTATTGCACCGACCGCTTCGGCGCCCGGAAGGTCATCTTGGTCGGCGTCGGCACCTTCGCCATCGGCGCCTTGATGACGGGTGTGGTCTCCGAGGTCTGGCACCTGTGGATCTCCTATGGCTTGTTTCTGGGTGTGGCCAGCGCCTGCTTCAACGTCCCCATCATCACCACCGCCTCTTATTGGTTCCGCACCCACCTGGGTTACGGGGTGGGGTTCCTGCAAGCTTCCCACGGCCTTGGGCCTGCGGTGATGGCCRTCGTGGTCAGCGTTCTGATCGCGGGCGCATCGTGGAAGATAGCCTTCTGGTCCATCGGCATCGGTGGCGGAATAATCATGTTGCTCTTGATGGCCTTCTTCCGAAATCGGCCGTCGGATATCGGGACCTCGGCTTTTGGGGCGTCCTTGTCCGAGCGCCCGCAACCCTCGCGGGACCCGGCCCTCGAACAGCTTCGGCTCAAGGCCTTCCGGTCAAGCATGCAGTCGACAACCACTTTCTGGAAGTTGGTCTCCATTCATTTTTTGGGCTGCGTCAGCCACTCCATAGTCATCATCTACATCATTCCCATCGCCGTGCTGGCAGGCATGGAAGATGTTGCCGCCGCAGGGGTGCTCAGCACACTGGCCTTGGTCAGTGTGACCACCAGGTTCCTGACACCGGTGATCTCCGATTACATCGGCGCCAGGGGGACCATGGCCACCGCCTTCATTTGGCAGGGGCTCCCGGTGCTGCTGCTGTTCTGGGCCCACGAGCCGTGGCAGTTCTACATGTTCGCGGTGATCTTCGGCATCGGRTACGGTGGMGAAGGYTCGGCGTTCCCGGTGATCAACCGGCAGTACTTTGGGCGYGGCCCCATGGGTTCATCCTTCGGGTGGCAGCAATTGGGCGCCGGTTCGGGCATGGCCCTGGGTGCTTGGGTCGGCGGTGCACTTTTCTGGATCTTCGATTCCTATACCGCGACCATCCTCGTCTCGACGTTCACCAGTATTGCGGGCGCCGTGGTCATCATGTCAATGGAACCTACCGGGCGCGTCCTGATACCAAGTTGGGAAGACACCGTTCCGGCTGTTCCAGCGACGGCCGACGACTAGCTGGGTCTGGGGCAACCAGGTTAGATAGCAACTATCAACCCCTACCGGTTGCCTCTCTTTGRAGTGTTCCTGTATAGTCCGRTACGGCAATTCACGGTGGACGAATAGTCGTACCAAAATAGACCCCTTGTCCCCCTGACACCTTCCCTGATTCAATCTGGAATCAACGCAGCGGGAGATTGATATAAACGATGGCTATCGCAGCTGCGTTCTCGATGATGAGCGCTTTCTTCATGGGCGGCCTGTACGTGGCCGGAGCGCTGGGCGCGATCGCGCTCCTCCTCATGAAGTTCTTCAACATCTCCAACCCCAATCTTTGGAACATCATGGGGAACCGGGCCTGGGAAAGCAGCACCAACTTCATCCTGATAGCCATTCCGCTGTTCATCTTGATGGGAGAGCTGGTCCTCCGTAGCGGTGTCGCCGAGCGGATGTACAACGTACTTTCTCGCTGGCTGGTCTTCATCCCCGGAGGGCTGATCCACAGCAATATCGCATCCTGTGCCATCTTTGCCGCCTGTGCCGGCTCCAGCGTGGCCACGGCCGCCACCATCAGCCGGGTTGCCCTTCCGTCTTTCCGCCAACGCGGCTACAACGAACGACTGGTCATCGGGTCATTGGCCGCCGGCGGGACCCTGGGCATCTTGATACCCCCTAGCATCGGCCTGGTCCTATACGGCCTGATCGTAGGTGAGTCGATAGGCCGACTTTTCCTGGCGGGGTTCATACCTGGCGTGATATTGGCTCTTACCTTCATGCTCATGATCGTGATCGCGGCCAAGATCTGGCCGGGGATTGCGCCCAAGGAAGAGACTGTCAGCTGGCGGCTACGATTCATTGGATTATTTAGCCTGCTGCCGATCGCGTTTTTGATCTTCGCTGTGTTGGGCAGCATCTACTTCGGGTTTGCCACACCCACCGAAGCCGCGGCCGCTGGAGTGACCGGGGCCTTTGCCCTCGCCCTGGCTGGAAATTCGGGAATGCTGGTTCTGAACTTGATCGCCGGCCTCGTAAGGCGGCTACCGGTCCTTCCCAGTGCGGTGCACGTCAGGCTCGACGATTTCCGGAGCGCCAGACCGGTGATGCCGGGTGATGTACGTCAGAACTTCGACAAGATGGTCCGTCTATTGAAGGAGTCTTTCCTGTCGATGGCCCGCACCACAGCCATGATTCTGTTGATACTGATGGCGGCGTTCACGCTGCAGTTCGCGTTTGCGGTCGTTCGGATATCGGTGGATATGGCCGAATGGGTCGCTGCGTTTGAGCTCACTCAATTACAATTGATACTGGTATTGGTGGTGTTCTATCTGATCTTGGGAACGTTCATGGAAAGTTATTCCATGATGCTCACCACCCTGCCCATCCTTATCCCGGTCTTGAACGACGCGAATGTGGACAAGGTCTGGTTCGGCATCATCATGGTGATCCTCCTTGAGGCCGCCCAGATCAGCCCGCCCCAGGGTATGGCTCTTTACGTGCTCCACGGCGCACGGCGCGACGTAGATAAGGAGATGGCGGAGTATGAAGGCGTCCTGGTCCAGACCGGCACCATCAACGACGTCTTCGTGGGCGTATTGCCATTCATGATATGCATGTTTGTTGTCATCGGTCTGGTGATCGCATTCCCAGAGCTGGCCACTTGGCTCCCCGACCAAGCCAAGGGCACTCGGTGATATGTTCGATCTGACCACCCGCCGAACGACCGGTTAAGAGAAAGCCAAAGATGAGCCAGTACGCAGTAAAACGAATCGCCCTTTTCATTCCAACGGTCCTCTTGTTGACCGTCATCGTTTTCGTGTTGATGAGCGTCATTCCAGGGGATACGGCCTTGGCCATCCTGAGCGACGGGGAAGSRTCTTACACCCAGAAAGAACTGGACGATCTACGGCACAAGTTGGGCACCGACCGCCCGATGGCCGTTCAGTATGTCGATTGGATCGGGGGCGCCCTCAGAGGTGATTTCGGGAACTCCACTTGGTTCAATGCCCCGGTGATGACTGAGTTGAAGACCCGGCTGCCACGGACCCTAGAGTTGGCGGTACTGGCCATCGTGTTGGCGGTGGTGTTGTCTGTGCCTTTGGGGGTACTCTCGGCCATCCGGCCGGACGGTTGGCTGGACCATGTCTCTCGAATTTTCTCGTTGGTAGGCGTTTCGATACCGAATTTCCTATTTGCCGTCCTGATTATCTTGTTCCTGGTGCGTATGTTTGGGTGGTTGCCGCCGCTAGGCTACGTGGAATTATGGAACGACCCGGCAACCAATCTCAAACAGATGGCGTTCCCCGCTTTGGCATTGGCCTTTTACGATATGGCTTTCATTGCCCGGGTCACCCGGTCGTCCATGATGGAGATCCTGCGGGAAGATTACATGCGGACGGCCCGGTCCAAGGGATTGTCGGAAAAGACGGTCGTGATACACCACGGACTGAAAAACGCGTCGTTGCCGATACTGACGATGACCGGATGGCAGTTTGGACGGCTATTTGAGGGCGCTGTCATCATCGAGACGATCTTCCTGATCCCGGGGATGGGCAGGATTCTCATCGAGGCGGTCTTCCAGTTCGATTTCCCCATGATTCAGGCAGTGATCGTGATCATCGGAGTAGGAATCTTGACCATCAATCTATGCGTTGACCTGCTTTACGGTTGGCTTGACCCCAGGATCAGATACGCCTAGGCGTTTCAAGCGCCTTTAGAACCAACAATGCCCTTCCAGATATTTCATCCGGAAGGGCATTTTGATTTAAGCCGGACCCAGTAAACGCGGCTGCTCCGCCTTAGCTTGGCAGGCGGACTATGGCTTCTACTTCCACCAAGAATTCGGGGCGGACCAGT
>NVWX01000072.1 GCA_002746355.1 Dehalococcoidia bacterium
GGTGTTCCCCCAGTATCGTCCTTATTACTTCGCTACATTCTGGCTGGACCCAGAAGGCTTCATGCTGGAGGCGGTCTGCCTGCGGGAGGAAGAGGGCACGTAGAGCATGAGTCTGTCACGCGTGACACAGACTGAAATCACGATAACAGCTATTGCTGGATAGACTGTGAAATCGGTGCACACTCCGGCCGGCCTGTCACCGGGGGCCCCAGACAAACTTAAAATGCTGTGGTTTAGTTAAGTGCTAAGTGGCACGGAGATTGGGGTATTTTGTACCCAATTTATTTTTGTCCACTAGGCACGGTTTTGCCTTTTAGTCTCAAAATCGAGCCTGTATACTATCAGTTACCTCGCCTAGGTAGGATTTCCTTCTAACTCTTAATCAGTTGCTCCAAAGTGTCCTTGGAGCGCCTGTACCCTGGCATCACTCTGCATTATTAATCAACAAAATATGGGGCGATACTTACCCGTCTTGATAACTGTCCTCGAGGAGAACGGATTYCCTGCCTACGCAGACAAGTTTATGGCGTGGTGGACCGAGCAGGAAAATTATTTGACCCTGTGTAGGTTGCGTGTATCTTCTCTCTCTGACRCATCATTAGGGTAGTTAGTTACCCCACAACACAGTGTCATATTATTTTGTTGAGCACGCCCCGGTGTTACCGACAGAGAGGGGGAAAGCCCCGCGCGAAACGGAACTCTGGCATCTTTATCACTAGACAAAAAAGATCGTCCTCACTAGTTTATGAAAGATATAGTCTAGTGCGGTATACGAGGCTCTGGATATCAAATGGCATCAGGTGATCGAAAATTTTACCGCTACAGATTTGTTATCGCTGGTCTCATCCTGGCGGCGCATTTGTCTGTAGGACTCAATTTCTTTTCAGTATCTCCGATCTTGCCACTGATAATGGAAGATTTTGGGATAACCCGGACTACTGCCAGCCTTCTGGTAGCCCTCGCCCTTCTAGTACATGCCGTATTCGGATTACCTGGAGGAGTCATAGCCGCCCGTTTTGGTGTGAAACGAGTGTATTTTCTGGCATGGCTACTGGTAGGTATGTCGGCCTTCTCATCGTTTGTGAACAGTTTCTCCACACTATTGGTTTTGCGATTGGCATATGGGATCGGGTTTGGCGTAATAATACCGGCGACAGCGCCGCTGCTGATGCAATGGCTAAAACCACGTGAAATCACCGTTATGAACGGTCTGGACATCGCGGCATTAACTTTAGGCGTTGCGCTCTCAGTGACAACTGTAGCCCCGATTGCAGATGGGATCGGTTGGAAGAATGCGTTAAGCGTGTTCGGGGCAATTGCGTTGTTAGGCGCGCTGGCGTGGGCCTTTCTTGGGAGAGAACGGCCATTAGAACGTCAGGCTATTTCAGTCACCAACATCACTTTCAGTGATATTTCAAGCGTACTACGTAATCCTGTCATCCTGCTTCTAGCTGCTGCAGATGCATTAGTGTTTATGCAGTACACGGCACTAACTGGATGGCTGCCGACGTTTTACGGTGAATCGCGAAACATGTCTTTGGCACAGGCAGGATTCATCACAGGATTAATCCCCCTCATTGGCGTCGGCGCCGTTTTAGTAGGAGGGATCCTCCCATTGCGTATATCGGATAAGAGGATCTTTTTCGTGGTTCCTGGATTTCTTATCGGAATAGGTGGCCTAGGTTCGTTCTTATTAGAGAGCAACATTGGGATTTTGGCTTCCGTGTTGATATTAGGGATCGGAAGTTGGTCTTACGCTCCCACACTTTTAAGCCTACCGATGGGCTTAAAGGGTATGACTCCGGAAAAGGTGGCGGTAGTGTGGGGTACTTTTGTAACTGTATCCGGCATCGGCATGTTCGTTTCTCCAATAGTCGTTGGGGCCATTCGGGATTATTGGGGAACATTTGTGCCAGGATTTATGATATGGGCAATCGGAGCATGGCTATTGTTCATTGCAGGTTTTGCGTTGCCGCCATCAGTAAACGACTATTCCGAGGTCCGACAATCAGAGAACTGAACCGGCTGTTACGGGAGTCCCAGARCGCCGCCATTTTCCCCTGATCTCTCCTTTACGAAAGTGTCCCATTTTTGCTAGTTGCCAACACACCATTCCGGTCATTTACCAGCGCGCAAGGCCGGGATGGCAGAAAAGGTAGAAAGACCAACGGGTCAAGCAAAATGTGGACAAACCCTCTCAGCTGACGCTACTATCCCCCAGAACGAAGAGATCCATGCAATCTGGGCGTATCAAAGCTCACTACACATGTTTACATCAGGAGATCTTCGTCTACAGGAGATGACGCCATGGCTGGAATTCTGGACGCAGACACACACGTAGCTGAGCCGCCACAGATGTGGGACTATTTAGATTCAGAATGGCGTCCCAGGAGACCGGTAGTGGTGAGCGTTCCGGACGACACCCAATACGGGAAGTCCGACCACATGTGGCTCATCGACGGTACTATTTTCCCCAAGGCGGCTGGCCGGGGCGGCAACATCCTGGTCACACCCACGACTCAGAGTAGCGTACGTGATCGAGGAGATAACAAATCCCGGGAGCTCATCGATTTGGATCAACGCTTCGCTGCCATGGATGCGACCGGAGTAGACGCCCAGGTCGTCTATCCCACMCTGTTTCTGGCATTTCTGACCTACGATGCAGCTTTCGAGGTCGCTCTTTGCAAGGCGTACAACCGTTTCATGGCCGACGTATGGTCGAAGTCTGAGGGTCGCATCAAGTGGGTGGTGATCCCGCCGCTACGCGACATAAACGCCTCGCTCCCAGAAATYCAATTTGGCCGCGAAAACGGCGCGTGTGGAGTCTTTTTCCGGGGCATCGAGATGGACCGGACGTTAGATGACCCTTACTTTTTCCCAGTCTATGCGGAGGCCCAATCTCTTGACATGCCCATATGTATACACCAGGGTCAGGGAGCGCCCGCGTTGAACAACCTGATAGACATCGCCCGTAGTCACACGTTTACCCATGGGCGTTTGCCCCCTTTGGTGGCCTTTCGCAACATCGTTGCCAACCGGATACCTGAGCGCTTCCCCCAGCTCCGGTTCGGGTTTATTGAGACCGGCCTTTCGTGGGTGCCTTTTGTCTTCCATCAACTATCGGGAACGATGCGAACAGACGAAGGATTCTGGGGACCCCGGCTCTTTGAGGAGTACCGCATCTGGGTATCCTATGAGTTGGGCGAAGACTTGCCCTATCTCCTGGATTACATCGGCGAGGACCACATCATCGTGGGAACAGACTACGGACACCACACACCTGGGACCACGGACCGCTTGGCCGCMGACCCTTCGGCTCAGGTCAACATGGTCAAGGCCTTAAAGTCCCGTCCGGGGCTTTCTAAACGGATAGTCGATAAGCTCTTGATCGATAATCCCCACGCGCTGTATGGCGTCTCCTAACGCCCAAGTCATCAGACGCGCGCCCGTTCCAAACATGGCAAGCTTGCGGATAATAGCATCGTGATTGCCAGAAAATTAGTCTGATGCTAAACGCGGTGATTCAGTTGCCACCACGACGAAGATAAACCCGGAAATAATCAATGATAGGGGACACAATGCAAGAGAAAATCTCTATCGGCAACGTCGAAGTCCTGTCGGTGGTTGACATGTTTCCACCGGGCCGCGCCACCAGTTTTTTCTTCCCAGACGTGCCTGAAAATGCTTGGGATCCGTATCGGGAAGAGCAATTGAGCCCGGCTGGGGAGATAGTGTTGCCCTACTGCCTATTCGTCCTTCGCTCCCAGGGCCAAATCATCCTTGCGGACACGGGGATGGGAGCGGGTCCACATCCAAGCAGAGGGAACCTGACCGGGAACCTGCTTAACGAGCTCCAAAATATCGGCATCAGTCCAGACGACGTGGATATTGTGGTCCATACTCACCTCCACGCCGACCACGTGGGATGGAACAYCACTTACGAGGATGGCGTGGCCCGCCCCACCTTTMCCAAGGCCAAATATCTGGTACCGCGCGCCGACTGGGAACATTTTATCCAAGCGAATATCCTGAGCCTTCCCCAGAACGAGCACATAAGAGACCACGTGGCGCCGTTGGAGCAATTAGGTGTGATGGAGTTGGTTGAGGGGGGACAAATCATCACGTCAGAGATCTCCACCCTTCACACTCCCGGCCACACGCCAGGACATCAGTGCATTCTTATCGACTCCCAGGGGCAACGAGGGGTAGTGGTAGGCGACGTCATCCATATGAGCGTACAGATTGAGCACTCTGACTGGTGCGCAGGAGTTGACTTGGACAAGCCGACTGGGCAGAAGAGCCGAGAGGACCTACTCGACCAGTCGGAGCGGGAAGGGTTGTTGATCGTTGCCGGTCACTTCAAAGTGAACGAGCATTTCGGACGGGTGGCGCGCTTGGAGGGCCGACGTTACTGGCAGGTAATCTAGCGCTACCTTCTCTCCGCTACCCGGATATTCGCGAATAAAACGTAATCATGGCTGTCGCCCATTTTTGCTTTTCGTGTCGTATTTTGGAATGTTTGAACGTAGAGCCAGAGGTTTATCGTGAAATATGATGTAATAGTCGTCGGCGCCGGCTCCGCCGGGGCAATTCTGGCGAGYCGGCTTTCCGAAACCCCCAGACGGTCCGTTTTGCTTTTGGAAGCAGGGCCCGACTATCCCGACTTTGAGCATCTTCCCGATGATCTTAAGTTCGGATTCGATACCGGCACGGGCGCTCCACCGATGCGAACCCCCGGTGGCCACCCCGTAGCATTGGCGTCCAGTGTCCACAACTGGCGGCTGGTGGCCAGGGCAACCGGTCTATCGCCGGATAWGGCSGTGCCCAGAGGCAAAGTCACCGGTGGCTCCAGTGCCATCAATTCCTCGGCGTTCTACCGGGGTATACCCGAGGACTTCGAAGCCTGGGCGGCGGCGGGCAATGACCAGTGGAGTTTCGAGAATGTGCTGCCCTACTTTAGACGGCTTGAAACCGACGTTGACCGCCATGACGAACACCACGGGAGCGAGGGCCCCATCTTCGTGCACCATTTGGACCGAGAAGGRTGGCATCCCACTCAGACAGCCTTCTACAACGCTTGCTTAGATGCAGGGTATCCTGAAACATCGGACCACAACGAGCCCGGCTCTCAAGGTGTTGGACCGGCCATTACCAACAACCACAACCGAGTCCGTTTTAGCACCTCCCTGGGCTATCTGAGTCAGAGCAGACACAGGCTAAACCTGACAATTCGGGCCAACTGCACAGCCCGGCGCATCCTTTTTGATGGCCGCCGGGCCAYAGGCGTTGAGGTGGACAGCGGCGGCGATACGTTTACCGTGGAAGGCGATCAGGTCATTCTCAGCGCCGGGGCCGTTGGCTCCCCTCACCTCCTGATGTTGTCGGGGGTCGGTCCCGCGCAACACTTGACCGGCCTGGGAATTCCGGTGGTTCTCGACCTGCCGGGGGTAGGCCAAAATCTTAAGGATCATCCCAAGCTGTACGTCACCTGGAGAATCAAGGGAGGCTATCCGGTGGAGGAGAGACCAGCACGAGGCGGGGTGTCCTTTCGCTTTACCGCAACCGGCTCCCACCTGCGAAACGACCTAGGAATTAGCATGGGAACTTTTGTTACCGCCAGGCTCAAGCCTCAAGAGTATTCAACTTCCCAAGCGGGGGGCGAGGACCTATCGGACCGCAGGGTCGAGATGATGGCGGGATTGCTGCTTCCGATTAGTTCGGGGGARCTGAAGCTCACTTCCACTGATCCCAACGTTCAACCCTACTTGGACTATAACTATCTCGCTGAGCCCTTTGACCGTGAAAGACTGCGGGAGGCGGTCAGGCTGTGCCTCAGATTGGCCGAAAATCCACGATTGGCGGACGTGATCGGCGAACGAATCGAACCCGCGGACGCCGACNCTCGMNNTTCRSNACGASAMYWYSGACMSGYRSRKSCTKCGGGARGCGCACRSCTWCTCSCWYRYSTSATGCACTTGCAAAATGGGTGCGGGGACCGACCCGATGGCGGTTACGGACCAGTACGGAAAAGTCCACGGTATGGARGGCCTGCGGATTGTAGATGCATCAATAATGCCGGACCTTGTGAGAGCGCCCATCAACCCCACAGTGTTGATGATTGGGGAGCGAATCGCTGACCAGATTCGTTGACGGNSGGATTATCGAGAGCAACGTTCACCAGAGGACCGTGGACTTCCCGGGTGAGTTCGCGGTCGGGTTTCACGTCTGGCTTGACTCAGGGTTGGTGGTTGTTGTGCGGGCAGATCAAGTGCAGAAATCAAACGGGCTACGGCGAAGACCCGATCCGAGCGACAATACCTCGGAATGATCGCTCAAGCTTCTGGTGCTGGCGACCGACTTTGTATTCTTCTGGATGGGCTTTGATCCACTCGACCGCGACTTGCTCCGCTTTGTGAATCCCCTTCTCCCTGCAATCTAAGGCGAACTCGGTCTGGGCACGTATCCGTTTGCTTCTCTTGCGTAGTTTGAAACCTATCGAAACCAAAATCACGATAGGAAGTATCGGCAGGAAGAGAAGAAAGAGGAAAAACTTAGATTGGGACCCGCTGCCGCCGGCGAGGTCGTAGCGAATGTAGTTGGACGGTCTACTCATCGTGTTACCCCCTGACTGGATTGGGCCAGAGTATAACCAGGAATCGTACGAGCCGTCATGCTGGATACTGAAGAGCTGGTGACGGTGGGGGCGTGCTTAACGTTCGCAGCCTATCCCGTCGCCATCGCCATCTAACCCATGGGGATCTGGGGGAAGCACTGGGAAATGGGCTTCTTCGATGTCGTTACAGTCTAGGTCTGGAGGGAATGGAGGGACACACAACGTTGGGTAGTACGGCGAACAGTTAGCTCCTCCTTGCCGAGTATCGGAGACGGGCCTATCGGCATAGGAAGGTCTTGGTTCACTGCATGCGCCCCATCGACCAATACCATCTGCTTGCGCTGACGACTCTGCCGCTATAAATAAGGACTCGTATTTCACATCTGGTGGATAGGTGGATACTCGGGCGTAACCATTCTCAACCAATACTTGATTGACCAGACCAACCCCTTCTATCCACACGTAACGTAAGAGCCGACCGTACCGGTCCTTATCAGTAACGTCTTCCTCCAATAGGACTTGCTTTCCGGAAACTAGCTCTTCGTTGAACTGAGAGGCTTCCGGCCCGAAGCACTCGATAGGCTTGCTTGGGTGTTTAGTTTCAGGTGTATCGATACCGATATACCTGACGGTCTGTGACCGCCCGCTGAGACTAACTTCGACAGTGTCGCCATCTATAACCCTAGTTACCAGGGCGGATTCCCTGCTATCGGGCGTAGATGTGCGCACCCGTGTTGGGCTGCTAGAAAGCGCTTTTGTATGCTGGATTTGAGGTGCGGATGCAGTGGACGATGTAGGGCTTTTGGGCGGGACTGAATCTGCACAACCCAGAAACAGACACAGGGCTAAGGCAGATGGCCCGAGCAAAAACTGGGCAGTGATAACTCTGTTTAGCACGTTGTCTAGTCTACAACCAGAGAGAGTGACGCAGCGTTCCCTTGTTTCAGCGATACCCCCATCGTGAAGCCATAGGGGGTAGGGTACTGGTG
>NVWX01000035.1 GCA_002746355.1 Dehalococcoidia bacterium
ACAAGGACGAAGGGGTCCGGACTTGGAACGGTTAAAGCAAGCTCATCCATTGTATGAAGCTTGGATCGATACAGAAGGGGCTGGCAATCGGTCCGTGGAAGCGGCGTTAGAGACCATACRAARCAAGGGAACTACYTGGGACRACGCRGAKATGGAGACAGCSCGCAGSGTGATTAGAGACCTCGATGATCTTCTTCRACCCGGGTAGCGYGGTYTACCCYACCTCCCGATACCYATATTTCSTTGRCCTCCGRGATTAGACMCATGGGCATCGATGTGTGGATGCGGAAKTYGKCCTATGTGACCTAYCGGANCGGAGAAATGGGCAACRATCCCGGAGAACGMWACTCASGACCTCAGCCGGTATACAACAATCGTAGTAGTGGGTGACCGGGCCACTGGGTGGCGGGGGCTGAATCGGAATATTCGTAGCCTGCGCGCGGCCTATCTCGTGGCTACGGATGCCCAGGACAACCCAGGCGGTGTTGGACGGCCCGATGGGGGCAGGGCATCGTCGCTCCGTCCGGCACCGATATAAACAGNCCCAAAAAGCCCCGGCAATATCAGCCGGGGCTTCCCATTTCGAACGCCGTGTAGAACGCTGAGTCTGGTTAGCACACAACCCCTATGTGATGTATCGGGCCCACCTAGCCGGTGCGGNCCCCGGCCAGAGGGGCCCTTTGGTGTCATGATGACARTGCYTATCTACACAAGGGATTGTAGTACTGTATACAGTAKWATATAATTGCAGGATGGTTAAGGGCGGCTGGACCAAGAATACCAAGGTAGCAGCGGTTAGGYTGGACCTTCCCGTATATGAGCGGCTGATTGAAGCTGCTCGGCGTGAGGGGCTTAACCTCAACGATTACCTTAAGGCCATGGTCCAAGAGCGTCTTACAGCGGAGGCCGAGTTATGAGGGAAAAAACMGCAGCGATMTGGTGGCGRGTMTCCACCGACGACCAACGGGAAATCAGCCCGGACACCCAGAYTGGCGAGGCCCTGGCCCTGGCCGAGCAAGAGGGCTACAACGTCCCGCCGGAGAACGTHATCGGCACCGACTGGAGCAGTCTCTCGGTATGGAACAGTCCTACYATGGGCCAGCTCAAGGCCCTGGTACTGGRCCGGGCCATAACCGCTATCTTCATGTACGACGCYGACCGTGGGCCTKCCAAACCGGCCCACCGGCTGATGTTYCGGGCRCTCTGCGAAGAGAACGGCGTGGCTGTCCGGTGCTGTCACGGTGAGATACCCGGCGGAGAAATGGGCGAGCTGATGGAGTTCATTTCCGCCTGGAGYAAGGAAAAACAGGTCCACCGTGCCCAGCAAGGAGCGAAGGATGGGTTRCGGGACCGGGCCAAGAAAAGGGGCCTACCTACGAATGGGACTGCCCCHCTGGGCTACCAGTTCCGCTACCARGACCTCAACRRCAAAAGGATACCCGTAGCCCTGGAACCGGATAGCAACTACCCGGTGGCGCAAATGATATGGCGGCTGGCCCTGGAGGGTTGCCCCATGCGCCGGATAAGCACGGAACTATCCGYCCAGGGYATACCGKCACCRAAGGGTGGTGYCTACTGGAATCCCAGCACTGTAGCCCGCATACTCAACAACCCCGTCTACGGTGGCCGCTATTACTCACTCCGCSAGACAGCAATAATCCCTGTCCAGCGGCGCAAGGTGGACTCCTACAGATCGTCGGCCCAACCACTCCCSTTCAACGCTTGGCATTGGYTGGAGGATTTCCCTGTTATGTCCCCAGTCGTCACCTGGGACGAGTGGGAGACTGTGCGACGGCGGCTGGYCCGGAACAAAACCGACGCCGCCCGCAACGCCAAGCGCACCTATTGGCTTCGGGGAATGTTGTTCTGCTCCGAAGACGGCAGGCGKCTGGYAGGYCACTTCAGCAGGGGCATCTACCGTTACGAATGCCCCGGYARGCGGGGGAAGATYGGYGTTCCCAAGTGTGGGTGCCCGAACCTCCCCGGACCMGAGCTTGAGGGCCGGGTGTGGACCGAGGTTGCCGATTTCCTGGGAAACCCTGATATCTTCCAGGCCGAAATGGACCGGCGAGTGCATGGTCAAGAAGGCCAGGGGGCTGAGGCCGAGCGCGAGATTGCGAAACTTAATCGCCGCCTCGCCGACGTTGACCACCGGGAGACCGAGTTGGTGGCCCTGAGGTTGCGGGGTGCGGTCTCTGAGGTAGCACTGGACCGCAACGCGGCCCTGTTACGGGTCGAGCGGACTCACCTGACCGAGGAATTGGAGCGGCAGCGGGAAACCATGTCCACCCTGGAGCAAGGACAGGCCGCCGTCGCATCCTTGGAAGCCCTGAGAGAGCATATGCGTGACCGGTTGGACTACGCCACCCCGGAGGGCCGCCGCACTGTCCTGGAGACCCTGGAGACCCGGGTGACGGTCGGAGTTGGCGGAATCCTGGAGGTCTCGATTGGCATACCCCAACAGGTGGCTGATTGTGTCCAGCGGACCCAGGGCCAATAAGGCGGTGCGCCCTGATGCTCATAACACCAGCCCCACATCACTTTGGCGCCATCTGCCTCGGCAAGGTCCGCAAATTCCCGGGCGGTCCGGGTTTTGCCGATCCCAGGGGCTCCAGACAGCATCACCACCCGGCCTCGTCCAACTACGGCGTCTTCTAGCGCCGCGGTGAGCGTTTCTAACTCACGCTTTCGACCAACAAAGGTGGCGTCACCGTGCCTGCTTTGCCCTGGGACTGGATCAGGGGAATTATTCGTCTCGTCCATAACCTTYTCGTCGGATGGCCGGAAGATGACAACTGGTTCGCCTAGCGCCGGATGATCAACAGGGAGAAATAGTCGAGGTCTTCGGCTTCTAGTTCTGAGATATCTTCCACCACGTTCTCGCGGGCGGTGCTTGCCTGGCGAACGTAGGTGGCTTTGCCGGTGAGTCCCAGTTTCTCCAGATTGGCCAAGGCWTGCAGCAAGTCACGGTCCACCTCCATCAGCACGGTGGTATCTGAGTTGGTGATCGCCTCCCGCAAGTCGTCGATACCGTAGACCTTGGGCAGGATGGTCAGCCGCTGCCCGTGGGTGACCAAGGGCATTCCAGAACTGGCCGCTGCGGCCATCACGGACGAAACACCGGGGATAACCTCGGCCTCCAGGGCCGGCACAACCGCTTTGACGCTCTCCAACACCTGGAAAAACTCGCTGTAGAGCATGGGGTCTCCCTCGGTGATGAAGGCCACGTCCCGGCCCCGACCCAGATGGCCCGCGATCTCTTTGGCCGCGTCCGCCCAGGTCTGGGGACTGACCGGCGTGTCRTCGTCCGAGGGGATGGTGATGGCGAGGAATTCAGGCTTAGCCGCATCRAGAACCCCGCGGACCACGCCAAGGGCATAGCTCTCGGTCCCGTCGTCTAGTTGGGTGAAGCAGATCACCGCTACGCTCTGAAGTCTCCGCTGGGCCTTGATGGTTAACAGTTCCGGGTCGCCCGGGCCGACTCCTATACCATAGAAGCTGCCTGTGSCGCTATTTCCGCCTGTGGTCGTCATTTGTTCGTTACTCTAARCTGCTCATCTGCAGTAGAAATCGGGATACTTGGTCGATTGAACGAAGGGGTCACCGCTGTTGGGCCATGACCCAATCGTAGATGTGCATGGTAGCAAAACAATCGTCCTTGTTGTAGACGACGATCTTTTCCTTGGATACTTGATCAGTGCTCCCRGACTGAACGTAATTCGTATATAGGTCCATGGACCCGACGCCGGTCACATCATCCTGCTCCCAATGGAATCCGAGGCATTTGGCAATGGCCTTTAGCCCTTCCCCATAAGCCGGRAACGCGTACCCTTTTGTGGCCCAAGGCGACAGGTCCTCTAATCGGTCCAACACCACAGCCCCCAACTCTGGGTCTACCCCATGCCGCTCGACCATTTTCGTGAGATGGGTGTGTTCGTAGTGGTGCCAATGGTAGAAGATGGGGTCTTCCAAAGAATCGGCCCACTCCAAGAAATGGACTAGGTTCTCGCCYTCGGCGTCGAAGGTATCGGCGAAGAATKCGGTGTATTCGCCCTCGTTTCCTGGCGTCCGGTGGACCGCTCCGATGAGGTAATTGACCAGCTCCTGGCCATCCAGMTCGTCTTGGTCTTGGGCGCCCTCGAAATCAAAGAAGACCTCGGTTTTGCCCCTYCGTATCTCTGCAAGTTCGCCCCTTCGGAGAGGTTTCTGGCCCTGTAGCGCTTGGGCGGACACGACRATCTTTTTGGCCGTGGACGCTCCGATGCGCCTCACTTTAACGAGTTCGGYCTCATTGGCYGTGGCGATMCTCTGTAGCGTCGCGTAGCCCGCCTCTACCAAGTTGGTCCGGACCGAGGCGCCGACTCCGGTGATGAGAGAAACGTCGTTGGCCTCTATTGCCCTGGAGTCAACGTACGAAGTCCATGGCCAGCCAGCCACGCCGTAGCAGAAATCGACCGGTTTTCCRCCCATTATCTCTCTGACCTCAGCCAGTACCTCGTCCAGGCGTTCGTCAACTTCAACCATGGCCACTGGGATAACGTCCATGTCGCCGTTGACCATCTGGAATTCCAAGGGTTCGTAGCCCTGCACCAGGCCCAGGRCCCGGTTGTACAACGCGCCCTGMAATATCTGGGACTCCCGCAGGCGGCGGGCCGACTTGATCTCGACCACCCGGTAGCTGAAATCGCCGAAAACCGAAGGCACGCCTTCGACTTTCTCCAGAACATCCGGGCGTCCTGTAAGCCCTTGGGGCCAGCAGRCCAGGGGCATATTCTTGATGAACGTCCCGCCTTCCGACATTATCTCCAAGGAACGGCGGAAGCCTTCTTCTTCGGTGGCGAATCGCTCTTGGATACCACCTGGATAGAGCCGGTCGTTCACCCGCTCTTGGTGGTTATTGCCGATGTCAAAGATGTACTGCATCTGGTCGTTAATCGGGTCTTYGGCATCGGCGGGAGCGTGGAGGATGCACCAGAATGTTATGGGCGATTCGAGATAGCRCTCGACCCAKCCGGCCCTAACCGCCCCACTGGAGGCGCCATCGGTGAACTGAAGGTATATCTCTTCGACGTTCATAAGCCTACCGGCTGCACTGGAGTAAAAGTCTAGTAAAGAAACCAGGGACCGCGAGGAACTAATCGACCACCACGTTGACCAAGCGGCCGGGGACGTAGACCGTCTTGGCCACCGACTTCCCTTCAACGTAGCTCTGTATCCTGGGGCTGGCCAAAGCCAATGCCTGGGCCTCGCTCTCTTCGATACCCACGGCGACTTCGATCTTGTCCCGCACCTTGCCGTTGACCTGCAAGATCAATGTTATGACGTCTTCGGCCGCCAGGCCGTCGTCCCAGGTGGGAAAGTCCTGCTGATGGATGCTGTAGGGGTGGCCGTTCATCTCCCAAAGCTCCTCAGTCATGTGGGGGGCCATTGGGGCTAGAAGCAGCAACAGGCTCTTCGTGCACTCCAGCCAGGTCTTGGCGTCGACGCTGCCGTCGGCCCACACCTTGTTCAGGTGGTTGGTCAACTCCATCAGGGAAGCGATGGCTGTGTTGAACTTGAACCGGTCTAGATCGCCGTGGCACTTGCGGATGGTCTGGTGCAGCAGGCGGTTGGTGTCACGCACCGTGTCTGCGTCAACCGAGTTAGAGCCCAGTTTATTCACGTCGCGCGTTGCTATGTCCCAGACCCGGTTCAGCCATCTGGCTGTTCCATTGATGCCAACATCGCTCCACGGACCGCCCTGGTCCCAAGGGCCTATGAACATCAGGAAACAGCGCACGGCGTCGGCCCCGAGTTTGCCGACAAAATCGTCCGGGTTGACCACATTTCCCCGGCTCTTGCTCATCTTTTCGTGGTCCCCACCCAGRATCACGCCCTGGTTGAACAGCCTCAAGAAAGGCTCGTCATAGTCGATCAGACCCATGTCRTGCATGCCCTTGGTGAAGAAACGGGAATAGAGCAGGTGCATCACCGCATGCTCAGCTCCGCCGGTGTATTGGTCCACGGTCATCCACCGCTGGAGCAGGCCCGGATCCGCCGGTTCGTCRTCATTGTGGGGGTCCAAGTAGCGCATCATGTACCAAGACGAGTCCATGAACGTGTCCATGGTGTCGGTCTCCCGGCGGGCGTCGGCGCCGCACTTGGGACACTTGGTATGGACAAAATCATGGTTGGTAGCCAACGGCGACTCGCCGGTAGGCTTGAAATCGGCGTCCTGGGGCAGCAACACCGGGAGGTCAGATTCAGGCACCGGCACCACACCGCAGGCGTCGCAATAGATCATGGGGATTGGCGTGCCCCAATAACGCTGTCTTGAGATCAGCCAGTCGCGCATGCGGTAGGAGACGGTCYTGCTTCCCCAGCCCTTCTTTTCTAGGTCAACGGCGATGGCTGTCTTGCCTTCATCGTTGGTCATACCGTCGTAAGCCCCGGAATTGGTCATGAATCCATCGCCCAGGTAGGCGTCCGGAAGGTCCTTGCCGTCCCACTCGATGGGCGCTATGACGGTCCGGATGGGCAGYTTATATTTCCGGGCGAATATGAAGTCGCGGGCGTCGTGGGCTGGAACGCCCATAACCGCCCCGGTGCCGTAGGTGGTGAGAACGTARTCGCCKATRWARAYSGGMACMYGYTCGCCGTTCARGYGGTTSACSGCGTWACTGCCGGTGAACACACCGGTCTTCTCTTTGTCGRCCGAGAGGCGGTCGATCTCAGAGGTCTGGCGAGCCTTGCTGATGTATTCTYCAACAATCTCACGGTTGTTGTCAGTGGTCAGCCCAGGCACCAATGGATGCTCTGGGGCTAGCACGATGAACGTCACACCRAAKATSGTGTCKATSCGGGTGGTGAASGTGSRTAYCTCYTTCTCYTCSARGCCANGMCKNGGAGATGTCGAAGSYKATCTCWACGCCCTCGCTGCGGCCGATCCAGTTCTGCTGCATGGTCAGGATCTTGTCCGGCCACTCTTCAAGGCCGGTGAAATCCAGGAGTTGGTCGGCGTACTCAGTGATCTTGAAGAACCACTGCTCCAGATCGCGGCGGGTGATCTCCGTACCGCAACGTTCGCARGCCCCGTTGATCACCTGTTCGTTGGCCAGCACAGTTTGGCACGAAGGGCACCAGACCACGGGGGCTTTGGCGCGGTAGGCCAGGCCTTTCTCAAAGAATTTCAGGAAGAACCACTGGTTCCAGCGATAATACTCGGGCAGACAGGTGATAACTTCCCGGTCCCAGTCGTATATCGCGCCGATGGACCGTAGTTGGCGGCGCATATTCTCAATGTTGYTGATCGTCCATTCGTAGGGATGGATGCCACGGATGATGGCCGCGTTCTCAGCSGGCAGACCGAAAGCGTCAAAACCGATTGGATGGAGCACGTTGTAGCCCTGCATCCTCCGAAACCGTGCGTGGGCGTCCGCCGGGGCCAARGCGTACCAGTGGCCGATGTGGAGGTCGCCGGAAGGGTACGGATACATGGTCATCTCGTACCATTTGGGGCGGGGGTCGTCGTCGGACACCTTGTGCAGGCCGTCCTGTTCCCAACGYGCCTGCCATTTGCKRTCGATCGCRRCRGGGTCGAAAGCCARTTCRACCTGCCGGGGGCTGCTGGTCATCTATGGTCTCCTCAAGTCCGGGGCGCCGGCAGATTCCGTATCAAGGCCGACGTTTCTCGTGAGCATCATATTAGCATATACGGTGTTCTAGGCACGAAATGAAAAGRTCCAAGTTATCTGATTTCAGTGGAACAGGCCCTTTTGGTTCATTGACACAAGTATGGGCGAATTCTAAAATTCTAACTACTCCTATATTCTTCTYAGAAATACGGTCTTAGATATACAGCTTCGGTCGTGTCGCGCTTCTTCTTGAAGAGATTTCCCCACGTTTTCCACACGTTTTTCATGGATTCCTTACTCTT
This sequence comes from Dehalococcoidia bacterium, assembly GCA_002746355.1. Taxonomy (GTDB): domain Bacteria; phylum Chloroflexota; class Dehalococcoidia; order Lucifugimonadales; family UBA3495; genus UBA9611. The sequence goes on from NVWX01000035.1 coordinate 7,916, forward strand.
GTCAGATTCCRTAAGCCTTTTCATTTTGCCAGTTACCAACCGCTGTCTCGGCGGACGGTTACTTGCTGAGTTCCTAGGCGCTAAAGATGGCATTTAGACGCCGGCGCAGGCCGGTCGACAACATCATCAGGCTCCGGAGGCGGCGGGAATTGCGGCCCACAGTGGCCGAAGTCGAGCCGCCCAAACAGAACAAGCCTCGTTTCGGCACCACCACGATCTTGCTCCTGGGATTCGCTCTATTGATTGCGGCTGGCGGWGGGTTACTGACTCTTCCGATAGCTCAGAATGGCTCCGGGTTCACCGAACTGGARACCGCATTCTTCACCTCSGTTTCGGCGGTCACCGTTACCGGCCACACGGTTGTAGAAACCRGCACCTACTGGTCTGTCTTTGGCCAAGCGATCATCTTCGYGTTGATGTTGGTCGGCGGGCTGGGTTTCATGGTTATCAGCACTTTCATATTGCTGCTGATCGGCCAAAGATCAACCCTCCAGGAACGGCTTTTGACCCGCGACCTGATGCGCGACACCGTTGGGGTGGACCAGATGGGCGGGTTGCGCCACATCGGCCGTACTGTTATCGGCGCTGTGTTCTTGTTGTACGCGATGGGCGCCGTGGTTATCTTTTTCCAGATCGACGCCCTCGATGGAAYGGGAACCCTGCGGTCCATGTGGCATTCAACGTTCCTCTCAGTCTCCTCGTTCAACAACGCCGGATTCAACATCATCCCGGAAGTGCCGGGCGGAAGCAGCGTGGCCCGCTTCTTCTCGGACCCCGGCCTTTTGATAACGATGACTGTCTTGATGGTCCTTGGAGGCTTGGGTTGGGTCTTAGTGGTGGATGTGTCCCGGAAACGTCGAATATCCMGGTTCTCCCTGGAGACGAAGCTCGTGCTCGTGACCAGCATCCTACTGTGGGTATTGGGCGCGGGTGTCCTGTTCCTGGCCGAGTTCAATAACTCGGCAACGATGGGCAGCTTCGGTTGGGTGGACAAGGTCATGGGGGCCATCTTCAGTTCGGTCAGCGGCCGCACGGCCGGCTTCTCAATCATGGACTTTGGCGAGGTCAAGGATGTAACGAAATCCACGTTCGCAGGCCTGATGTTCATCGGCGGCGCGGCCGGTTCGGTGGCCGGCGGCATCAAGGTCGCCACATTCGCTGTCTTGATGGCGGCCGTGATCTCGTCACTGAAGGGCCGTCCCCACGCCGAGGCATTTGGCCGGGAGATTCACCAATCGCAACTACACCGAGCCCTTACCGTCGCGGTTCTCGGCTTCGCGTTCATAGTGGTGTCAGCGACGGTTTTGACGACTCTTGAACCGGACATTCCATTCCTGGACATCATCTTCGATACAGTATCGGCTTTCGGYACTACCGGCGCTTCGACCGGGATCATCGCTGAAACCGGAGTCGCCTCAAAGATCCTGTTCATGACGCTGATGTATGTGGGCCGGCTGGGCCCGGTGGCTTTGGCGCTGGCCTTGGCCACTGAAGACGATACCGAGGTGTACCGCTTTGCCCAAGAAAGCGTTAAAATAGGCTGATAGGCTTACCAGGGGATAAAAACTGTGAAAAAACAAGTCTGTGTGATCGGTCTCGGCAGGTTCGGGTCCACCTTGGCCCAAGAGCTTTTTCAGAGCGGTCATGACGTTCTGGCCATCGACCTTGATGAAGCGAAGGTCCAAGAACAGCTGGACCGGTCCACCTACGCCGTGCGTGCCGACGCCACCAATGAGTCCATCCTGAAAGAACTGGGCGTCGCCGATTACGACGTCTGCGTSGTGTCCTTGGGCAGCGAAAACATCCAATCCAGCATCCTAGTCTCCGTGCTGCTGAAGAGCATGGGARTCCCTTTCATCATTGCCCGCGCCGCCAATGAACTGCACGGTTCCACCCTGGAACGGATTGGCGTGGACCGCGTGGTCTACCCCGAGGCGGAAAGCGCCCGGCGCACCGCCCACGTTGGCTTCGATACCGGAGTCATCGATTACNTGCCCATCGTGCCCGACTTTGGCATCAGCAAGCTAAGGCCGCCTGAAGAGATGCTGGGTCACACATTGGAGGAGGCAGGACTGGCCGGAACAGCGGACCGCCACGGGATATCCGTACTGGCCATTCGCCGGGGGCGGACATCCTTCCTCCACCCGGCCAAGGATGAAGAGATCAAGGCCGGCGACGTTCTGATCGTGGCGGCGACCAACGAAAATCTAGGCAAGATTTCAGAGATCGCCAAGCATCTCGAACCGRCTTCAAACGAGCGTCATTCCCACCGTAACGGCGCCTGATTCCGATACAGACAATCCACTTGATCGCAAGAATCATCTATCTACCCGCGCTGGCGGCTTGACCTGATCGGCCACTTTGCCCAAACTAAAATCCGTCTGAATGTAATGCGTCTGGAACCACCATATCCAGACCACAACCAACGGCCGAAAAACAGGCTCTGCAATCCGTTTTTCAACGCCGTCCTAGATTCGTAAAAATCTTATTGTATTGGGTGACCACTGCTCGTATAATCTGCCATTGATTATNGKCYRCKRAYTGKGKAWRWMYSNTCSTGRKYSANCCYATGTMRSSCGRTKNAGKNCGSTRYSCGRYTNNATGCGAWWRRAMKCMWRRYKSCTSTKRRYGSCARNGMACKRYARNTSANACNGCRMWYKYMSRTKNNGGCNGNNNTGCCARATGGCGCGGGARTCCAARACTGAACTYCACGCGGTSTACGTGATMGAGGTYCCKYTGGARYTGTCTTTGGAATCTGAGATCGCCGAAGACATCAACAAGGGCGAGGAGATCCTGGCCCGCATCGAAGCCATCGCCTCCGAAGAGAAGTACAAAGGCCTCCAAGCCCGGTTCCTGCGGGCAAGGCAGGCCGGAYCCGCCATAGTGCTGGAATCCGAAGACCGGTTCATGGACCTGCTGATCGTGGGCGTTCCTTACAACCGCCGGTTCGGGTCCTGCACTTTTGGCGCCACGGCGTCTTATATCTTTCACAACGCCTCATGCCAGGTGATGTTCTGGCGGGAACAGGCCCCGTCCCCCATCTTCCCCAGGGATTAGACCATGCGAGTATTGATTTTCGGTTGTAACCGGCTCAGCACCAGCCTCGTGGGTGATCTCGCCGGGGAAGGCAAGGAGATCACGGTACTGGGCGGCGAACGGGACTGCCTGGAAAGCTTGGCCACCCTCCCCGGAGTCCGCGTTGTGCTTACCGCGGAACCCATGATGCAGGACTATCTCCAAGAGGGCGGCATCGACCATGCCGATGTTTTTCTGGCCATGTCCTCCGACGACCATCAAAACATCCTGGTTGCCCAGATCGCCAAGCACATATTCAATGTCCCTAAAGTGGTGTGCCATCTGGGCAACCCCCAACTACAGGTCATGTATGCAGCCCTGGGTCTGGAAGTGGTAGGCTATTCAATCGGCCTGCTGCAGGATGTCCGCCAGGCCATAGAAGGAAAATCCTAAGAACTAGATGTACGTAGTGATCGCCTGATGTACGTAGTCATCGTTGGCTGCAGCGAGTCCGGCTACCATCTGTCCAAGGCGTTGATTGCCGGTGGACACGAGGTGGTCGTCGTAGAGAAGAACGCGGAGCGTTATCACCTCCTGAATGAGGAATTGGGCAGCGTGGCCTTGCTGGGCGACGGCACGGACGAGGCCACCCTGAAGCGCGCCGGCATCGCCCGGGCCGATGTGGTCGTGAGTCTGACTGGGGCGGACGCCACCAACCTGGTCATCTCGCAGATGACCAAGCATATCTTCCAAGTCCCCCGGACCATGGCCCTGATCAAAGACCCTAAGAACGAGCCCATCTTCCATGAGATTGGCGTCGACGTGGTGGTGAACTCCACCCATCTGGTGCTGGCCAGCCTGGAGGAAGGGGTCCCGGGAAGACCGTTGGTGCACCTCATGAACCTACGCGTACCAGGCATGGAATTAGTCAGCGTTTCCATACCTGAAGACGCCAACATCATCGGCAAACCGCTCAATGAGATCGAGCTTCCCCCGAACAGTTTCATAACCCTGATGGTCAAGAAAAACGGGGCCACCCTACCCACCGGCCGGTCAGTGGTGGAACCCTCAGATGAACTGGTGGCGGTCGTGCCAGAGGGCGAAGAGCAGATACTCTACGACATCCTGACGGGAGTGTAGCCATGGCCCGCACCTTGGGCTTCCTGGGCCCGTCCGGCACCTACACTGAAGAAGCCTGTATCCTTTACGACTCGTCAGCCGAGCTACGCCCCTACCCGACGATCACCGGTGTCGGCAAAGCGGTCGTTTCCGGGGAATTGGAAGAAGGGATTGTCCCCATCGAAAACAGCCTGGAAGGCTCGGTTACTTTTACGCTGGACCTGTTGATCAGCCAGCCTAGTTTGTTCATCAAGGGCGAAGTAGTCGTTCCCATAGAGCATTACCTGATGGCCAAACCAGGGACTGTGCCGTCCAAGATCAAGGTGATCTACTCGCACCCACAGGCATTGGCCCAGTGCCGGACGTATCTCGAGGAGAACTACCCCCAGGCCCAACAGATGGCTTCCCTCAGCACTGCATCGGCGGTATCGGACTCGTTTGCCAGTACCGTTCCGGCAGCGGCCATCGCGCCGCGCCGTGCGTCGGAATTGAACGAGGTGGACGTACTGGACCAGGGCATTCAAGAYGTCGCGTCCAACGTAACCAGGTTCGCTGTGTTGGGGCTGTCGGACCACGCGCCCACCGGAAAGGACAAGACGTCCATGGCATTTACGTTTGAGGACGACGAGCCAGGACTGCTCTACAGGGTTTTGAGAGAATTCGAGAAACGTAATATCAATCTCTTCAAGATTGAATCACGGCCCACCAAGCAATATCTGGGTGAGTACATCTTCCTGATGGATTGCGGAGGACACCGGGAGGAATCTCCCATGAAAGAGGCGCTGGCGGCGTTGTCCGAACCRATCAGTATGCTGCGAGTCCTTGGCTCTTATCCCCGGTGGAGTCCAAAGCCTTAAAGCGGCCTTTTGGTAATTTGAAAACTTGCCGGAAAAAACGTCGGCCCTCCTCCAGCGGCATTGCTAAGAAACCCAAACACCACACACAACACTTCTTAGCTGGTCAACCGATTGGAGAAGGGCCGACCGGGACAGGCCTTGTACGGTCGGTCCACCCGGTAAACGCCCCCCACGGTGGTCCTGACACTTAAGGCACGAGGCCCGTGCACCCGTCTTATTTAATGGCTTCTACTTCCTAAGCAGAGCCTCCAACATTCTCTGATTGTTGAACGATTGATAATCGTTATTTAAGAATGTTTTTATACTTTAACCAAAATTGGCCTTTATGTCAAATCAGGCCCAATCACGGTGGGAATCTGCCTGCTTAAAGCCTTGACAACCGCCCGCACCGGTCTGCGGCTCCCCTTTAAGGCCTCAGTTCCAACGGGCTTCGTAGATGGCGGTCCCCTGGTTCTCGAAAACTTTCCGGCCCAGGGTTTCGAACTTGTTCAAACCTTTGCCCGGGTAGGTAATCCGCTCCAGATCGCCCACCACCACGTACTTCACCTGGTACCGGCGCAACAGGTCCAGGGCCCTTTTTTCGTTGGTGGTCTCGTACATCTCCCGGACATCCTGCGCCCGGTCCGTGATAGCGTAAGAATAGGCCGTGCGCTGCTGGATCTGATGCCACGGCCAGCCGATGACGGTGGGCAGTCCCGTGTAGTTGGCGAACCGGGCGCCCCACCGGTACTGACTCAGGTGCGCCTCCAAGATGACCGGAGATCCTTTCACATTGTCTTGGACCCATTCGATGGCTTCCTGGTCCCATTTCAGTTCAAACGGCTGCTCCTGCTCTTGGTGGACCGCCGCAGCCATGTATGCCGTGCCGTCCAGGGTCGATGGGCCGTCGGTGAACCGGTCGGAGACCCGCGCCCGGCTGCCCAGGGCCGTGTAGACCAGGCTGGAGCCAATCAGGACCGCCAGCACGGCCATCCAGACGCCCGACCGCAGTCCGATATTCGGCCGCAGGAACCCAGAGGCCCCCAGGTGCCACAACATGTAGGCCGCGACTATGCTGAGCAGGACCCAAATCTCCAAGTAGTACTTGAAGAAGGTATTCATCCTGCCGATGTCTCCTTCCACCCGGACCAGGTCCACTCCGATGCCGATGAACAGCGCTAGACTCAACAGGAACAAGGGAACCACTTCGTAGGCGCGTTCTTCATTCTTAGAAGCAAAGATGTTCCAGGCGACGATCCCCACCAAGGCCAGGAACACCATCAGCAAAGTCACATTCCAGAACCCGGCGGCGGCAAAGAAGACTGCGGCCAGACCCACGGCCGCAACACAGACCCTCATCCAGGCGATCCCTTGCACGGTTACCTGATAGTCGCGGTCGCCGAAGCTCCAGACCAGTTCTTTCAGCGTGCTGCGGGCCTGATAGAGCAGGAACGAAGCTATCACGAATAAGAAGAGTCCGTGGATGCCAAGGAACCGGTCAACCGGGGTCCGCCACTTGGACACATCCAGACCGCTGTTGAACGTCTCGTAGGCCTGATGGAAGGGCAGGAACGCCAGGATGCTTACAGCCACGATTTCCACCGCCAACACACCCAGCAAAGCGAATTTCTCGGTCTGGGACCCGTTGGTGAAATAAACCGCCAACGAGAGCAGACCCAGCGTGAGGATCAGATAGGACGGGAAGTCCCAGCTATTCACCACCCAAAGCGACCCCAGGCCCAAACCCAAGGCAACCGCCGATACGACGGTCCAAACCCAGCCGCCGTCTCTCAACCCGATCACCAGATTCAGGCCCAGCCCGATCACCAGCAGGGTGAATGGGATCACCATCATGTGGGCGTGGAGGTCGGCGAACAAGAAGGTGAAGAAGGGGAACTCGGTGATGTGGAAAGATACGTCTGAGATTCCCGGGATCCTATCGGGCACCCAGAAAGCGATGGGGTTGGGGTCGAAATTCTCCATGCTGGGCAACATACGGCTGCTGCGCCAGAAATCGAAGGCCGGGAATGGGGTGCTGTCGACCACTTTGTACCAGGTGTTCTGGACGATCTGGACCATGCCGTCGAGATTACCGACCACCGCGGTGAACAGGCCCGCGGTCACCCCCGCGCCAACGGGATTCCAGACCCATTTCCTCCATTGCGTGGGCTCATCGCCGAACCTCATGGGCGAAAGAACACCGACACCCGGTACCAAGATTTCCCGCCCAGCCGCCCGCCGTTGCCGGACTCCCTCAGCCAGGTTGTAGACCAACGTGTAGGCCCCGGTGATCGTCAGGGCGAAGAACATTGGCACGGCCAGATTGAAAGCCGTGGTGGGCAGGATGCCGGTGACGCGGATGATGCCGGAGATCACGAAGTAGCCMYAGTAGTAGTAGTTYAGGWRGCCGCCGGMRAACCARGGRTCGAAKGGCGGYAGRGWGGTSGAKCGRAYMACCGCRKTSARRTAGGCCAGCTCCATGGGTTTCTCGCCGCCCCGGAACGGGTGCCAAAGGTCAGGATTGGCATAGCGCAGCAAGACGAATCCGAGGAACGCCACCAAGAAAAGTGCCTCACCGAAGAGCAACAACCGCCAATGCTCCGTGAGAAATTCCTTTATCTCYCTCCATTTAAAAGCCAGGGTAGCCGCCGATAATCCGGCCACGACCAGGATTCCCAGATAGACCGCCGACCGCGAGARGTCCATCAGCCCCAACGACACCGTGATCCAAGTTATGTAACTCACCGCCAACAGCCCAAAGATGCGGGCTAAGATGATCCCACGGTCTGGGAGCGGACGGAAGATGAACATGGTGAACGGCAAGGCCACGAGGTAGACCAACTCAACCACCAGCAGCCAAGCAAGCACCGGCACATCGTTGGTCCAACTATCCCGGTCCACGATGTCGGAGAACGTCCCGCCTTCCTGCTGGGAGACCAGGTCCTCCGGAGAGAGCAATAGACCAACAGAACGGTCTTCGGACACCGGCTGGCTCGCTTGCAGTCCGATACGGATGACGCCCTCCGTCAGGTGCGCCGTATTCTTGAATAGAAGCAMGCGCGGGTGGTCGTAGCCGACGGCATTGTCGTCGGCGTAGCCCAGGTCCAAGCTGATGGACGGGCTATCTCCGGGATTCAGCGGTGTTGGCTGTTCTAGGCCGGCTCGGCCGATGGCGTCGTTGCGGAAGGCCACTCCCAAAAGTTCGGGGTAATTGGTGAACTCCCGGTCCAGYTCGTAWCCCAGCCGKCCRYTGAACAGGCCCTGRTAATACTGGTTGCTKAACGGGAASCGYTCCGGGTCRCGGGCGGCGCTGGTRTAGGGGCGRYTGCTGTAGAAGACCACGTATTCMGACGAGGCMAGTTTGCCGGCCAGKRTGTTCATCTTCTCTGGGGTGTCGGCGTCATAGACCGGGAACTGCCAGACGTTATACGAGTACAGGTTTGGCACGAACTCGTCCCAGTGGTTATCGCTGACGATGGCCGTGCCTCGGGGCACATTCTCGTTGATCCACTCCGACGCCGTGACCGCCGGATGGTCCTCGGCGTAGACCTTCTGAAACGCCAGAGCGTAGAAACCGGTCGCGGCCACCACGAACACGACCATGGCGATGGCGAATCCGGGCAAGAAGCGCGCCGGGTCGAACCGCTGGTATACCAGGTGAACCTGCAGCGGACGGTAGGCGGAGAMCATCCACAGCAGCATCCGAGAACCCATGATGATCATGATGGGCATCAGTGGGAAGACGTACCGCAGGAAGTGGACCTCGAAGGTCTCCAAGAAGATGAATCCGGGCACAACCCAGGCAAGCAGGAACAGGTCGGCCCGGCGGGTCGTCTTGCTGAAAGCGGCCACCGCCGCGGTGAACGGGATGGATGCCCAGGCGACGATCCCCAACGGGATGCCCAATCCCCAGACCGATGACTGCTGGATCTGGTAGAAGAACGCCGGGGTGTCAACGTATTGGATGGTGAAGGGCCAGAGTCCGGCGTTCCGGGCCATACGCGTCTGCGCGCCCAGGTCTCCCAGGAACGCTGCGATGTCTAGGATGGCGTACGGGGCCGATATGATGAACACCCCCGCCGCGATCACTCCCGCCAATAAGGCGTGACTAAAGATGCGTTGCACCAGCTCCGGGGTGATCTCAGACCAACGTCCGTCGACCTCGTCCAAGACGCGGTACCAATAGACCAGKAACAACGGCGCCAAGATCGGCAGCAGGCTGATCTTGGGCGCGATGGCCAGGCCAAGCAACAGCCCCAAGATTGCCGAGTCCCGTAATCGTTTCCGCTCCAACATTCGCCACATGGCCCAGAAACTGGCCAGGGTGAAAAGCACGGAGAAGGTCTCGGGACGGAAGAAATGGCTGTTCTGGATGTGGATCACCGCCAGCGCAGTGAATCCGGCGGCCAGCAGGCCCACTCCATTGCCATAGAACTTCCGGCCCAACAGGAAAACCATGAACACGGTCCCAACATCGGCCAATGCGGAAAGCGGCCGGCCAACATACCGCATATCCAAGGCGCTGATGTCGGTGAACAACTCGACGATAGAGCGGAAGAAGACCATGACGTAGATCAGGATGCTGCCCAGGGGGAACCAATGTGGATTCAGGGGGCTRCGGTCCTTATCGAAAAGCGTGCCGATGCCCGGCAGACCCGGCTGAGCATCGGGTTCCCCTCTAAGGTAGCCGCAGTCGTTTGCGCCGGGCGAGTCCGTAAGCAGCTCGTACATGCACCCCGAGCGCATGTAGATGTCCCGCTCGTCCGGATGGAAGGCAAAGCCTTGGTCCCAGTTGATGCCRTTCAGCCGCAGCGCGAGGGCGACGACCAAGATGACCAGCAACACATAGAAAACCCAGGTGACGCGTCCGCCGAAAGTCAGAAAATGATCGGACCTAAAGGMCAAAGCCAGTCCTCAACGCCATTGTCKAATATGGGATGTCCCCTTGAGTGTGCCTAGACCATTATATTGGTGCGCCTGGTTTCTTCGCGTATAAAGAAGTCCCCCGTCCCCAAGAGAATGGGGGACGGGGGACTTCTTAAACTTCCGGTAGAGCTTTCAAAAGCCCCGTCTGGGTTTACGGATGGATTCTCAGCTTAGATGCCTTTCTCGGCCATCATCGCAGCCAGGTCGGCGGTGCGGCAGGAGTAGCCCCACTCGTTGTCGTACCAGCCCATGACCTTGACCATCCTCTTCTCCATGACCATGGTGGACAATCCGTCAATGATGCAGCTATGGGGGTTGCCCTTGTAGTCGGAACTGACTAAAGGCTCGTCGTTGAATTCCAGAATGCCCTTCATCCGGCCTTCGGATGCCTTGATGTAGGCCTCGTTGATCTCCTCGATGGTTACATCCTTGGAAACCATGGCGGTGAAGTCGGTGATGGAGCCGGTGGCCGTGGGCACGCGGAATGCCACGCCGTTCAGCTTGCCGTTAAGTTCCGGCAGGACCAAGCCCACCGCCCGGGCCGCGCCGGTGCTGGTGGGGATGATATTCTCCGCGGCTGCCCTGGCGCGCCGCAGGTCGCCGTGGCGCTGGTCCAAGATAGCCTGGTCGTTGGTGTAAGAGTGGATGGTCGACATCAAGCCGTACTCGATGCCGAAGCTGTCGTTGAGGACCTTGACCATGGTGGCGAAGCAGTTGGTGGTGCAGGAGGCATTGGAGATGATGTTGTGCTTGTCTTTGTCGTACATCTCATCGTTGACGCCCAACACCAGCGTGAGGTCTTCGCCCTTGGCCGGAGCGGAGATGATAACCTTGCTGGCGCCGCCCTTCATGTGGCCGGCGGCTTTGTCGGCGTCGGTGAAGATTCCGGTCGACTCGATGACCAGGTCCACGCCCATCTCGGACCATGGAATCTGGGCCGGGTCTCGTTCCGAGAAGACCTTGATGCTGCGCCCGTCCACGACCAGGTCGCCGTTGTTGGCTTCGACCTTGCCGGGGTAGCGGCCGTAGCTCGTGTCGTATTTCAGCAGATGAGCATTGGTCTCGGCGTCGGTCAGATCGTTGACGGCAGCCACCTCAACCTTCCCGGCGTTGCGGCCCTCATTGGCCCGCAGCACCAATCTCCCTATCCTGCCAAAACCGTTTATCCCGATCCTAGTAACCATGCTCCACCTCCGGTTTTTTAACTATTCTTCGCGACGCGGCCCATATATTCGCGAGTAGCGGCATGGGAAATCATCGCAACGTTATGTCGATAAGCCAGAATGCCGGGTACATGATACCCGCTGCCAGAGCGCTTGGAAAGAGAAATTTACCCCTATTGAGGGATATACATCGGATTGCGAGGCGATGGGCTAAGACCGGCCCAGATAGTCGAAAGCCGATTCTCCCGCGTAACGGGCCTGATCGCCCAATTCGGACTCGATGCGCAGCAGCCGGTTGTATTTGGCCACGCGCTCCGACCGGGCCGGGGCGCCGGTCTTGATCTGACGCACGTCCCAGCCGACCGCCAGGTCGGCGATCGTGGTGTCTTCGGTCTCGCCGGAACGGTGGCTCATGACCGCGCCCCACCCTGCGCCACGCGCCATCTGGAGTGCTGCCAGAGTCTCTGAGAGGGAGCCGATCTGGTTCGGTTTGAGGAGCACCGCATTACTGGACTTCTCGTCGATGCTCCTCTTGATACGGGTGATGTTGGTGACCAGGAGGTCGTCGCCCAAGATCTGGGTTGAGTCGCCGAGCACWCCGTGCAAGCTGGTCCAACCGGCCCAATCGTCCTCGGAAAGTCCGTCTTCAATAGAGATTATCGGGTACTCAGCGGCCCATTCTTGATACAGCTTCACCATTTCAACAGGGGTCAGGCTCACGCCTTCGCGTTCCAAAACGTACAAACCGTCACTGAACAGCTCTGAGGCGGCCACATCTAGGGCGATATGTATATCCTTGCCGGGGGTGTAGCCCGCCTTCTCCACCGCCTTCAGCACCATCTCCAAAGCGTCCCGGTTRGAGGGCAGGCTGGGGGCGAACCCCCCTTCATCGCCAACGTTGGTGTTGTGGCCGTCCGCGCCCAATAGACTCTTCAGCGACTGGTAGATCTCCGCTCCGGCGCGGAGTGCATCGGAGAAACTGTTCACTCCCACCGGCATGACCATGAACTCCTGGATGTCAGCYGAGTTGGAAGCGTGTTTGCCGCCGTTCAGGATGTTGAACATGGGGACCGGCAGCGTGACCGGGTTGCCCGCGGCTAGGTAGTGCCAGAGCGAGCCGTTGGGGCTGCTCACACCGGCGGCGGCCTTTGCCACCGCCAAAGACACGGCCAATACGGCGTTGGCCCCCAGATTGCCCTTGTTGTCTGTGCCGTCAAGTTCGTTCAACCCGGCGTCGATCGCGGCCTGGTCCATGGGGGAGCGGCCGACGAGCCACGGGCCGATGATGTCGTTCACRTTGGCTACGGCTTTCAGGACGCCGTTTCCGTTGAAACGGGAGGKGTCGCGRTCCCTAAGTTCCACGGCCTCGTGGCTGCCGGTGCTGGCCCCCGACGGGACGGCGGCATGGATAGCCAAGCCCGTTGAAAGAACGACCTCGGCTTCGACGGTGGGGTTGCCTCTGGAATCCAAGGTCTCGCGGCCYCGGACGGCGGTGATTGTCACGCCGTTGCTAGCGCTGCTCATAAAATCCTTTAGTTGAAAGTATCTGGTTGAGCCTGGGATCTAATGGTGGTGGTTGCTTGTGGCCACCGCGGCCAAYGCTTTGTCCACGGCGTCAGAGGGATTCTCGGCTTGGATGATCGCTCCGGCGATGTCGGTGCCATCGCCGTTGGTGGTCAGCGGCCAGGTCTTCAGGCCGATCACAGGGATGCCGTCGCTGAGGGCGTGGCCGATCTCAGAAAGCGTCCCATAGGCCCCGCCGACGGCGATCACCGCCTCGCCAGTGTGGACCACGATAACGTTTCGGGAATAACCCATGCTGGTGACGATGGGRATGTCCACGTAGCTATTGGCTTCGGCCGCCRCCCGGCCCGGCAGGATGCCGATGGTCGTCCCGCCTTCGGACTTGGCGCCCCGGCAGACAGCTTCCATGATCCCGCTAAGTCCACCGCAGACCACCATGATGTCCCGGCGGGCCARTTCACGGCCGACCTCTTCCGCCAGCTCCACATGTTCTCTGGTCGCTGGGTTACTGCTGCCGATCACTGAGATTATCATCTGTARTTAGCCTTAAWTACCNKAAKAWYACGCCTGATRGGCGGGTTTYTGAGAGAGCGGTAATTATATCAGACCGCCCGGTTTCGCCCCAGGCGGTGGGTCCGCGATGCGCAGAGATCAACCCACAAGGGCGCGGCTGGCAGCCTCGATCGCCTCGATCAAGGGCCGGGGATAGACGCCCAACCAGATCATCGCTGCGGCGCCGGTCCCCAGCACGGTGATCAGCGACAGCGAAGGACGCCGTGTCAACGCGGGGTGCTCAGTCAACARGTCGCCGCCGTCATCGCCAGCGGGAGTGGGCTCGATGTAAACCTGACGCAAGACCTGCAGGTAGTAATACAGCCCRATCAGGCTGCTGAAGATCGCCARTCCGGCCAACCAGAGGAAACCCTCGGACGCCACCGCCGTAAACAGGTAGAACTTCATGGTGAACCCGGCGAAGATCGGCAGTCCCGCTAAAGAGAACAGCCCCATACCCAGACACGCCGCGAGGAACGGTTGGCTGTYGGCCAGCCCGCCGAGGTCGGCGATCATCTCCTTGCCCGTCATGTTRAAGAAGGAGATCAAGGCCGCGAAAACCACCATGTTGGTGATCGAGTAACCCACCAGGTAGAACATCACACCGTTGGACGCAAGGTCCGAGTTGGTGGAAAGCGCGGTTATCCCAGCCAGGATGAACCCGGCGTGCCCGATACTGGAATAGGCCAGAAGCCGTTTCAAGTTCTTTTGGGCCAGGGCCACCAGGTTGCCCACCAGCATGGTGACGGCGGCCAAAACGGCGAAGACCAATTGCCACTGCTCCCAGCGCTCGGCCGCGGGCACGAAGCCTTCCATAACCAACCGGAGTATCAGGGCGAATGCGGCAGCCTTGGAACCGATGGCTAAGTAAGCGGTCACGGGATAGGGCGCGCCTTCRTAAACGTCGGGCGCCCACATGTGGAATGGCACSGCGGACACCTTGAACATCAGCCCTACCAGGATCAGGCCAACGCCGACCCAAAGCGCCGGGGCCACCTCGGAGGCCGAAGCCAGTCCGATGGCGATATCCTCGAACTTGGTAACTCCCAAGGTGCTGTAGACCATGCTCACGCCGTAGAGGAGGATGGCCGAAGACACCGCGCCGACGATGATGTACTTCAGGGCGCTCTCATTGGACTTGGCACTGTCTTTGGCGTAGGCCGCCAAAACATAGAGGCTGAAGCTGAGCAGCTCCAAAGCGATGTAGGCCGTCAACAGCTCCCGGGACTGGGCCATGATGTTCATTCCCAGGATCGAGAACAGCAGCAGGCCATAGAACTCGCCCTGATGCTTGAGCCGGTGCTCCACGAAGTCCATGGAGCTGAGGATGATAAACACGCCCATCCCCAAGAAGAAGACCTTGAAGAAAAGAGCGAAGTCGTCCACCGCTAAGAGGCCGTCGTAGAGCGATTCTTGTTCGTCCCACAACATGACCAGGGACAGCACGATCAGGCCGATAAGGCCCGCGATCGAAAGCCACGCCARTATTCCCTTCCGGCCCTCCGGCAGGAACAGGTCCACGGTGAACACCAAGAACGCCAAGCCCGCCAGCGCRAACTCAGGTGTCAGCAGTTCAATGTTGTCGGATAGACCGTTCACTKYCCGCTACACTCCCGGAATCGTCGAGACGCCAACGTTGATCACCCGCAGCAACGGGTCCGGCCAGACTCCGACAAAGATCAATATCCCAACGAATGCCCCGCCCACCGACATTTCGACAGGGCTGGCGTCGGGCAAGTCCGCCCAGCGTTCGTCCGCCTCACCCATGAAAGTACGGGCCAATAGACGCAATATATAGATCGCTGTCAGCGCCGCGCCGATGACGGCCAGGATGGCCAAAGGCAAGTAGGTACGGAACGCCCCAGTGAATACCAAGAACTCGGCGATGAACCCACTTAGTCCAGGCAGGCCCAAAGACGCCAGTCCGGCGATGGCGAAGAAGAAAGTGTTGGCCGGCATCCGGCTGGCCAGTCCGTTCAGCACGTTGATGTCCCGGGTGTGGGTGCGCTCGTAGATCGCCCCGACAAGAAGGAACATGAGGGCTGTCATGATGCCGTGGGAGAACATCTGCAAAACCGCGCCGGCCACGCCGACGTTATCGAGCGTGGCGATGCCCATCAGCACGTAACCCATATGACTGACGCTGGAATAGCCAATGATGTACTTCAGGTCGTTCTGAGACATGGCCGATATCGCGCCGTAGAGGACGTTTACCGTGCCCAATGTGATCAATACAGGCATCCAGTTGTCGGCGCCCTCCGGCAGCAGGAACATACCGACACGGATGATGCCGTATGCGCCCAGTTTCATCAGCACGCCCGCATGGAGCATGCTCACCGCGGTGGGCGCCGCCACATGTCCGTCGGGCGACCAGGTATGGAACGGCCAGAGGCCCGCCAGAACACCGAATCCCACCATGAACAACGGGAACACCCATGTCTGGAAATTGCTGTCGAACTCTCCGTCCCTGGCAAGTTGGGCCAAGCCATCGAGCGAGAACGTCGCGAATCCCTGGTCCGAAGCCKCCACGTATAGCGCCAGGATACCGATCCAGACCAATATGCTTCCGGCAACGAGGTAGATCAGAAGCTTCATGGCCCCGTATTCTTTGGTGCGCAGGAAGGTGCCGAAATCGGTGCTGCTGCCCCAGACCCCGATGAGCAGGTACATGGGCAGAACGGCGAGTTCGTAGAAGAAGAACAGGAAGAACAGGTCCCGGGCGACAAACACCCCGTAGACCCCGGCGGAAAGGGCRAACAGCAGCACGAAGAACTCACGTGTGCGGTACTTCACAGTCTGGGATACCAACACCCCGCCGAGCAATACGATGCCGTTCAGCAGCACCATGGGCGCCGAGATGCCGTCGATACCCAAGGACAGATTGATGTCCAACGGGCCCGGCAGCCATTCGTAAGTGTTGGAGAGTTGGAAACCACCTAGGTTGTAGTCGTAATTGACGAAGATGACCAGGGACAACGCGAGTGATATGGCCGCGATGAAGATGGCGAAATACCAGGTCTGTTCGCTTTCGTCGCCGGGCATGAACATCATGGCAACGGCGCCGAACAAGGGCACCACTATCAGCAACAGCAGGGCTACTTCATCGAACCCGTTCATTGCGTCCCGCCGATCGCCGGAAAGGCAAAAACGCCATTGATTTCTGAATTACACGRGAGAATGATCGTCTACACCACCCTCAACCAGACGAAGAGGCCCAGCCCCACGGAACCGATGGCCATCGCCAGCGTGTAGGTGTAAACGTGGCCGGTCACGTGCAGCCTGATCAGGATGCCGAACTTCCGTGTCGCATCAGCGGGTCCGTTAACGATGATGTCATTCACGATCGCGCGGTCGAAGTAGGCGATGAAACGGGAKAAGACCAGCACCACCCGGTCGATGGTCCATTGGTAGACCTCATCGAAGTAATACTTGTTCTCCACGATCTTCAAGAACCCGGAATTGCGGGCCSTGACGCCTTCCAAGGAGAAGCTATTCCGGACGTAGATCATATACGCCGCGATGAATGCACCAACCGCCATGATGATCGATAGAGCGCCCAGCCAGACCTCGAAGTGGAACGATTCTCCGTGCCCGAAGAATATGAAGGTCCCGATGCCGCCGAAGCTRCCGGGCCAATTGAAGCTGATCAGACCGAATCCCAAGGCCAGAACACCCAGCAGAATCATCGGCAAGGTCATCAAGATGGGCGATTCGTGGGCGTGGCTGTTCTGATCTTTCAAGGGGCCGAAGAACACCAGGAACATGGCGCGGCCCATATATAWCGCGCTGAGCAGGGCCGTAAACAGGGTCAAGACGATGAACGTGACGTTGCGGTTGTCGTTGACCGCCACCAAGATCTCGTCCTTGCTCCAGAACCCAGCCAGTATCGGAATGCCGCCCAGGGACAACGCGCCGATGGAAAAGACGATGGCGGTTACCGGCATGACCTTTCTCAAGCCGCCCATCTCGCCTGTCTCTTGGAACTCGGTGCTGTGSAGGACGCTGCCGGCYCCYARGAACAASARMGCYTTSGAGAAGCCGTGGGCCATCAGRTGGAAKATGGCSGCKGTATARCCRAAGGCGCCAAGGGACAGCATCATCARRCCSAGATGRCTGATGGTCGARTAGGCCAATATCCGCTTCAGGTCGGTGGCCACCAGGGCTATGGTCGCGGCGCCAAGAGCAGTCACCAGTCCGACGATCGCGACCACGATCAATGGGTCAGCGTCGTAGGCTTCGAAGAGCGGGAATGTACGGGCAACCAAGAATACGCCGGCGATCACCATGGTCGCGGCATGTATCAGAGCGCTGACCGGGGTTGGGCCTTCCATGGCGTCGGGTAGCCAAACGTGGAATGGCACCTGGGCGGACTTGCCCATGGCGCCCAGGAACAGCAGAATGGCGGCGACTGTCGTCACTCCCTGGCTCATGGCGCCGGTGCGGACCGCCTCGAAGGCATCCAGCATGGAGAACGTGCCCACTTCCCGCCAGATGAGGAGGATGCCRATCAGCAGGCCAACGTCGCCGATCCGGGTGACKATAAAGGCCTTCTTGGCCGCTTCCCGGGCCGCCGGCCGCTCGTGCCAGAATCCGATCAGCAAGTAGGAGCAGATACCAACCAGTTCCCAAGCGACGTAGAGCATCAGGAAGTTGTCTGCTAGCACCAGGGTCAGCATGGCCGCGGCGAACAGGGAGTGGACTGCGAAGTACCAGCCGAAGCGCGGGTCGCCTTTCATATAGGCCAGGGAATAAACCTGRACCATCAGGGCTACGAAGGTCACCAGGCCCAGCATGGCGATGGTSAGCGGGTCRATCAGGATTCCCCAATGCAGGCTGACGCTGCCCACGGCGCCGGCCACCCCGGCATTGAACCAACTGCGTTCGTAGTCGCAGGTGAGCATGCCGGTGTTCTCACTGGTGAAGCAGCCGCTGGTGCCGGCATTGGCGCCCAGCCACGAATCGAGCACGAACCAGAAGACCGCGAAACCGCCGCCTATCGCCAGAATCGACAATATCGCGCCCTTACCCGGTAGGAATCTGCCGAATATCACRATCATCGGCGCGGCGGCGAAGCTGAATACCGGTATGAGCCAGGCCCACTCCATCAGCAAGCCGCCCGGCGGACAGTCATGTTTAGTTTGGTATCTACCATTTCATCAAGTTGATCTCATCGACGTTGACCGTCGATCTATTACGGTAAATTCGTAGGATTATCGCCAGGGCCAACCCAACCTCCGCCGCGGCCACRGTGATGATAAAGATAGCRATCAGTTGACCGTCGAAGTTGGCGAAATTCCCGGTGCCTTCCATATGGGAAGCGGCGGCGATCAGGTTGATGTTCACCGCGTTCAGCATCAGTTCGATGGACATCACGATGAGCACCGCGGACCGGCGGGCCATCACGCCGTATAAGCCGATGATGAACAGCGCCGCGCTCAATAGCTGGAAATAGACCAGATCGACCATCGACTAGCCCTGTTCCTCGCCGTCGTCGGAACGGGCGATGATAATCGCGCCGATCAATGCCACCAACAAAACCAGGGACGCGATCTCGAACGGGACTGCCCAAGTGGTGAATAGGGACTCGCCGATCCCGGTGAACGAGGCGTTCTGGGACTCGGTCCCTTCCACTCGGTTGATCAGGAATGACGGCGCAAGAACGCCCAGGAAAGCCAGAGAAGCCAGAGCGGCGAGGGGCCACTGCTTGTTGTCCGTGACGCGTGGGTAATCGGCGCTCCTGGTCAGCATGATGGCGAAGAGSAGCACGATGATGATCGCCCCGCCGTAGATCAGCACCTGCACAAGGGCCAAGAACTCGGCGAAGAGGACGAGGTAGACACCGGCGACGGCGACCAGGGAGACCAATAACGCCAATGCGGCGTGAACTACGTTGCGGGTGACCACCACGCCCAATGCCCCGCCGATAGTGAACACCGCCACCACTATGAAAACGAACCAAGCCATCTAGGCGGTACGCCTCCCGCTTGCCGTCGTTTTTTCGGCCATTAAACTCTCMCCCGTTCCGGCCCTTCCAAAATACGAGCCACCATATCGGCGGCTCCTTATATCACTTGATTGATCGCGCTAACCCGGGAGTATGCCGAGGACCTATCTCTTTCCGAACAGCCTCTTTAGGAATCCACCGCGCTTGTGCTCCAACTCCGGCAGGTTCTCCAAAGACCCAAGCAGAACGCAACTGGCGCAGGTGCAATCGGCCGGGTGCTTGGTTACCTTTTCAGCCGGCGCGCGTCCGYTCCCAAGCATGGATCCCAGTTTCTTCCGTGCGGGCTTGATCTTCTTCTTTTTTAAGAACCGGTCCGTGCAGTCCTGACAGGTGCAAGCCGCAGGGTGCCGCCCAGTGAGGTTCTGTAGYCTTTCGTCTTCTCGTCTCGGCATATCGTCTCAGGTCCCTAGTCGGACTCAGCAGTAGCCTCAACGGCCCCAGAATCTTCGCCCTTCTRGGCTTTGACCCGCTTCGTTGGCGGTATCCAATCGGTATCCTTCTGGAATTTTTGGCCAATCTCCAGCAACGCCGGCAGGTCCACTCGGTCGCCGTTGCGGGTAAAGGTGCTCATTTCGTGCTCGTGAGACATCACGATCGCGTCGAAGTTACACACCTCCACGCAGATGCCGCATAGTATACACCGGTTGAGATTGATCTCGAACGTATCGACGATCTTTCTACGGCTACTTTTCCCCTCTTCGTGGAGGGGGTTGTCCTTCATCACCGACGTCATGCATTGGGTGGGGCATTGGCGGATGCAGACCATGCAACTGGTGCAGAACGGCTCGCCAATCTCATTGTCCCAGGTCAGAGCCGGGAATCCCATGAACCGGTCTTTCACCGGGGTGGGCTCACTGATTCTCCCGGTCAGAGCGTTGCCGGTGTCCGGGTATTGGCGGGTGACCGGCGCCCGGAGCCCATTCATGGTGGACACCAGAGTAACGACCAAACCTTTCAGGCTATTAAACATCTAGTCCGCCTCCGACTGGGCCGGGGCCCGGCGCTGGGCTTCCAAGGCTTCTTGCCTTTTCCGCACTTCGGCCACCAACTGGGACGGCGCGGTGGTGCGTTTGTAGATCACGTAACCGACCACGAAGAGACCCGCCGAAGACATCGCTGTGAGGGTCCAAGCCGGCCATTCGTAGAACTGGTACACGGCGGTCATGACCACCGACAGGAATGACAGGGGCACCATGACCTTCCACGCAAAGGCCATGAGTTGGTCGATTCGGAGTCTGGGGAAGGTGCCGCGCACCCAGAAGATAACCATGATTACCAGGTAGACCTTGAACAGGAACCAGATTATTCCCCAATCGCCCGACAACCCCGGTCCGGACCAGCCGCCGAAGAATAGAATCACGGTGAGCGCCGCGATGGCGAAGGTGTTGATGTATTCAGCCAGGAAGAAGACCGACCAGTGAGCGCCGCTGTATTCAACGAAGGGCCCGCCGACGATCTCTGATTCGGCGAAGTAGATGTCGAAAGGCGTCCGTCCGACCTCGGCCAGGCCCGCGATGAAGAAGATAACCAGACCCAGAGGCTGCACCAAAAAGAAGATGTAGTTGTCCTGTTGGTTGACTATTTCCCGCAGGTCCAGCGACTGAGCCAGCATCCCCACCGAGATGGCCACCATGATTATGGGTATCTCGTAGCTGATCAGTTGGGCCGCCGCTCTGAGCCCGCCCAAGGTGCCGTATTTATTGGCTGAACCCCAGCCGGCCAGCACCAGACCTAAGATCCCCACCACCGAGAAGGCGATGACGTAGAAGAGGCCTAGRTCCAGGTTCTGAATCACGGCGTTCTGGGTGCCGGGTATCGTCACCCATATCATGAACGCCGAAACCACGACTATGATCGGCGCGACCCAGAAGAGGGCTTTTTCTGACGACGCCGGGATGATGTCTTCTTTCAGGATCAGTTTCAGGGCGTCGGCCATTGGCTGCAACAAGCCCATGGGGCCGGTGCGGGTGGGACCCAGGCGCAGTTGGAGCCGTCCCAGGAGTTTGCGTTCCAGCCAGGTCAGCGACAGCACCACGCCCGACAGAACGCTGAACATGATAAAGAGCGCAACCACCAACCAGATAAAGTTGGTGAGGCTGATGGCTAACACGATGGGGGCGGGCATTAGCGGTCCACCTCGCCCAAGACGATGTCCAGAGCGCCTAAAATAATCACGGAGTCGGCAATCCAAGCGTCTTTCATCATATGTCTCAGAGCCGATAGGTTGCAGAAAGACGGCGGCCGGACCTTGATGCGGTGAGGTTTGTCGGTCCCGTCGCTGATCAGGTAAACGCCGATCTCGCCCCTGGGGTTCTCAGCCCTAACATAGACCTCCCCGGCGGGTGGGCGGATAAGCCGCCGCCCCAATGAAGAGACAACCTCTCCCTCCGGAAGTTGGTCCAGCGCCTGCTCGACGATCCGGATGGACTGGTAAATCTCTTGGACACGCAGGTAATACCGGTCCCAGCAGTCGCCGTCCAGTCCGATGGGCACGTCAAAATCGAACCGGTCGTAGACCGARTACGGCGCGGCCTTTCGCACGTCGTAGTCGACTCCCGACGCCCGGAGGCAGGGTCCAGTGAGGCCGTAGTCGATGGCGTCCTCAGCGGACATCACTGCCACATTTTTCAGCCGCGCCAGAAATATCTCGTTGAAACTGAGGAGTTTGTCTGATTCCTCAGTGTCTTTCTTAACCAATTCCAGGACTTCTCTGACCTGCTGGACGAAGTCGTCCGGTACGTCCTCTTTCAAGCCTCCGATGCGGAAATAGTTGTGCATCATGCGCGCGCCGGAAACCGACTCGAAGAGACCCTGGATGCGCTCCCTTCCCCGGAAGCAGAACATGGACGGGGTCATAGCCCCCGCGTCCAGCCCCATGGTGGCGATGAAAAGCATGTGGCTGGCGACACGGTTCAGTTCGCAGAGGATGACCCGGATGTACTCCGATCGATCGGAGACCTCCAGACCCATCAGCTTCTCAACAGCGCGGCAGTAGACCTGCTCGTTGTTGAARTTGGCGATATAATCCATCCGATCGAAAAGCGTGATRATCTGGGCGTATTGTTCGCCTTCGCACAGTTTCTCAGACCCCCGGTGCAGGTAGCCGATATGTGGCACCATGTCCACGATCTTTTCGCCGTCCACCCACAGGACCATGCGAAATACTCCGTGGGTTGAAGGGTGCTGCGGTCCCATGTTCAGCAGCATCTCAACCGGCTCGGCGTCGGCTACTAGTCCTGCCGGTGGATTTTCAGACATCTGTGTCATATCTATTCTACTGGTTGGCTAGGGGCTGGNNNNGNNGNNNTGCCAAAGTACCGGATCTTTGGGTCTGGGACGGGCTCGACTTCGTTGCTCATCCAGACCTCGCCGTTGTTATAAAACCCGGCCTCRATYAGTGTCTCTTCCAATATCTCCAGTTTCTCGCAGTCCTCAAGATACTCCGACACCTGCCGGCGCAGCAGGTTCTTCGCATCTTCCGCCGTGTCGCCAAACGCGGTGATCACCAACTCTGGGCACGTCGCTTCGTACACGGCGCCCGCCCGGGNCTCCTCGATCTGGTAGACAACCCGGTCGAAGGGAGCCGCCTTGGTGGGTTTCGMCTTCTTCGCCACGTTCACTCGCCGTCGGCTGACAGCGCCGCCTCGACAAATTCCAGTTGCAACTCGGTCTCTTCATCCACACCGGGATACCCAGCATTGGCCATGACCTTACTCAGGGAGTTGGTGCCGTCATGGGTCTCTATCCAGGCCCGCATGATCTGAATCAGGTCATCTTGGGCCGCTTCCAATGTTTCGCCCACGCCTTCAAGGTCCAGGTCGTCTATCCGAACGACGTACCTGTTTTCTCCTTGTTCGACCGTGGCCTTAAGGACCACCGAATCCTGAGTTTCCTGGGTTTCCATATTTGTTGTCTAGAACTCCTGGTATTCATTGAAGGGAAATTCTTTGCGTCCGGGGAACCCCTCGAAACCTTCATAGAGCAGCAAAGGCGCCATGTCCGGATGACCGTCGAAGTCAACGCCGAACAGGTCGTGGGCTTCTCTTTCGTACCAATCGGCGGCCCGCCACACAGAGGTCACGGAAGGGACGGTGGCATCCGAGTAGGGAACGTCGGTGCGGAGGACCAACGTGCGCTCCGGCTCCAGGGACTGCAACACATAGACCATCTGGAAATATTCTGAGTAGTCCACGCAGGCTAGACAGAGCAGCATCTTGGCGGAGATYCGCGGGTCGTCTTTGATCAGCCGGCAAGCCTCCAGCGTATGCACCTTTTCGACGCTGACCTGAGGGATATCGTCCAGCGCGCCGGCCTGGGGAGCAAGGTCTTTTAGAACGTCCAAGGAAACTTCCAGCAGTTCTCTTCCTGATGAGGTCAGCGCGGCCAGCGGGTCGGCTTCAGGTTCAGGTTCAGGTTCCGCCTGCCCGGCGGCCACCGGCGTCTCCTCTGACTCAGATGGCTGCTCCGAAGGCTCGATGTTCTCTTCGTTGTCTTGGCTATCTGGCACTATTTTCCGGCGTCCCGCATGATCTTTTCTTGGAGCTTGACGATGCCGTACAAAAGCGCTTCGGGGCGGGGCGGACAGCCTGGCACGTAGACATCCACCGGGACTATGTGATCAACCCCCATCACCACCGAGTATGAGCGGTAATAGGGCCCGCCGTTGGTGGCGCAGCTACCCATGGCGATCACCCATTTAGGTTCGGGCATCTGCTCGTAGAGCAGGCGTATCGGCTCGGCCATCTTCTTGACCACGGTCCCCGAGACGATCATCACGTCCGCCTGCCGGGGCGACGGCCACGTCACAACGCCGAAGCGGTCGAAGTCGTAGTGGGCCATGTAAGTCGACATCATTTCGATGGCGCAACAGGCCAGTCCAAAGGAAAGGGTCCAGAGGGAAGACTTGCGGGCCATGGCGAACAGTTGGTCGGTAGAAGCCGTAATGATGCCAGGCAACTTTCCGCCGATCGCCTGGTCAAACAAACTGGGACCAGGCTGATTGCCGGGTCCCATGATTATTTCTGCCATTCCAGTACYCCTTTTTTCCAGGCATACACTATGGCGAAGGAGAGAACACCCAGAAACATCATCATTGCATAGAAAGGAAGGACGTTGGACTGGTTGATCTTTTCCTGCATGAAGATCACCGCCCAAGGGAAAAGAAAGACCGCTTCGACATCGAATATCAGGAAGAGGATGGCGAAGATATAGAACCGGACATTGATGTTGGACCAGGTGTACGGAGTRGGCGGGATGCCGCACTCGTAAGTGGTCAATTTGGCTTCAGAGTGACGCCGGGCGGAGAGGARCCTGGAGGCGGAGAACATTCCACCGATAGCCATAAGCGCGACCACCGCGGATAAGGCCACCGCAGTCCAATTCTCCGTGAACAATTCGGCGCTAAAAGTTTCCATTGGCGTGGTGAGGGAAAATAAGCACCACCGCAGGGTTAGCAGTCTGCCGGTGGGTTGGTTTGGTTAGACTCGACTTATGCGCAAAATATATCATCGKCCCCCGATGAGTGTCAACGAAATCCGACGCCGCCACTTAGTGAATTCGAACCGGTGAATCAGTCCGATTCACTGGCCCGAAGTTGGGTGGATGATATATCTTCCCGAAATTGGTCCTCTGGGATGTCCTTGAATAGGGCCTGAAAGCCCTGGGGCACCCGCACATCATCCAGTGTTTTAAAGACGCCTTGGTCTTCTCTGCCCGCTACCAAAAAACCGGTTCCGGCCGCCAACATCTCCGCCAGAGCCATCATCATGGCGTCGGTGTCGTCGCCGTAGTACCTGGGGGCCACCAGGCGGATGGCGGTATCCCACCCYACGACGAAGGTCCGCCCTGGGAATAGCCGCGCCTTCTTGAAGAAGGTCTCAGCCCTGGTGAGCACGGCGATTTCGGATTCCTCGAATCGGGCCAGCCGTTTCAATATCTCCGATTCTTCTAGGTCAGGTTTGTCCACGTTGGTCACCGATAATTCGTACCCAACTTCGGCCCCGGAGATCTTCCCTGCTGMCTCGGCAAGGCCCCGGTGACCYTGGTGTATCGGGCTGAAGGAACCCGGCAGCAGGGCGTCCGGCGCTTTCCCTTCCACTTCCATGGACCCATTCCGCACCACGAYCCAGTCCGCGTCGCCAGAGAGGAGTTGAGAAATAGGAGACGGGTGTTCTGCCCGGTCAACGTCCAGGGCGTCGCCGKGCGTCAGACCCAATTCGACATCGGAATCCAGACCCGAGAGCAGCATCAGCGCGTGGACCAAGAGCCGGCTGACCAGTTCTTCCTCGCCGGCCCGGTCGCGCAGTCCTTTGTGCAGGTTGAGCGAGTACAGCGTGTTGCCATGTTCGTCCCAAGCCGAGACATAGGCCCGGTGATCGCCACGTTTTGGCCGGTCGGAGGCGATGGCCGCGGCGCAGGCCAGCCCAACGGGAGGAGAGTTGTCTTCAAGCTGCGACTTGGCTTTCTTGTAGGCGGCCTTGGCCATGTCTTTGGCGGTCTGCGCCGAAGCCGACTGCTCGGGCTCGAATCCCAAGAATGAATTCATCGACTCCCGTGCGTAGGGCACCAAGGCTTCCAGAATGGTCCGCGACGCCCCGGCCACGCCCAACAGCCARGCCACGGCCTGAGTACCGGCGCCGGACACCGCCACCACTGCCTTATGGGGTGTGGCGTGGATCTTTTCTATATGTGGGCGGAGTTCTTCCATGTTTGTTGTYTATTCTTTTGTTGGCGACAATCCCCYCTCCCGCGCACGGGAGAGGGCTAGGGTGAGGGCAGGATGTGAGCTGAAGTCTCGGTTGATTTCCCGATAACTATCGCCCTCATCCTAACCTTCTCCCGTGCGCGGGAGAAGGGACTACACGCGCATATCATGCCCTTGGCTGCCAGGGGGTGTGGGCGATGTTGTCCATGGTGTTGCGGGATGTTGCTATCTCTGACGATTGCTTTTGCTCCCAACGTTCTAGCAACTCCGGGGGCAGCTTACGGCGGGCGTCCCGCCACCACAACGGTTCGCCTTCCGACAAGGTCTTGCCGTCTACGACGTCGGCGAGGAAGCAGGTCATATCGCCGCCGTCCATGGCGTTGATCACCCGGCAGTCGAGGTACCCGAAGCAATCAGTTAGCAACGGACTGCCCGATGTTCCGGTGATCCGGTCCACGCCATCCAGTTTGTCATGGTCCCTGCCTGATACAAGGCCGAAGTCGCCGATCAACTCAAGCTGGTCTTCCCGGAGGAAGTTCAGCGCAAAAGCCCCGCTGGAGAGCACCATGTCGTGGCTGAGATTGGTCTTATAGAGTTGGACTATCACCCTGGGACGATCGGGCACGATGGACGCCGCGGAGATGGCCACCGCCATCTGGGCGTTGTCGCGGCCCTGCCAATGGCTGGTGACGGCCGCCAAAGGCGACCAAAGCCTTCCCATCATCGGCGCGATATCGGCGTATTCCATGGTGTTCTTCCCGTTTGATTCAAGCCTGGAAAGTGTAGCATCTGAATAGTCGGCTACCAAACGTCGCTTGAATAAACGCCGCTGCGCGGCCTACCAGTCAGGGGAATAATCTTCGGCGTCGTTGGTCGTCAGGCGGCGTTGGTTCCCGCCGTCGTCATCCATTATGAAGATCTCGCCGGGTCCGTAGAGGTGAGAGACGAATGCCATCCGGTTTCCGTCCGGTGACCAGACTGGATCGAGATCGTCGGCCCCGTTGGTGGTCAACCGTAACTGCCTTGAGCCGTCCGATTCCATTATGTATATCTCGCCGTTGCCGTCGCGGAAGGACACGAAGGCCACGAAGTCGCCGTTGGGCGACCAGGTCGGCGCCAGGTCGTCTTCCTCGTGCTGGGTCAGGCGCGTCAGTTGCACTTCATCCTGCCAGGTCCCGTCTTTGAGGCGGCTGGCTAGGAAAAGGTCCAGATTCCCTTCTAAATCACGGACGAAGACGATCTCCTTCCCGTCGGGAGACCAGACCGGGTCAAAGTCGTTCTCAGTCGTCAGGTGGACCAGGTTCACGCCGTCGGGGTTCCGCAGCCACAGGCCCCGTTCGTCGGAGGAACCGCCACGGGCGAAGGCCAACCAGACTCCGTCGGGAGACCAGTCTCCCATGCGGTCATCGGGTTCCTCGGCGGTGATCCGGACCGGCCGGCCGCCRTCTGTGGTCATCAGATAGACCTCGGCGTTGCCGTCCTGGTTGGATATAAACGCCAGTTCGCCGCCATCTGGGGACCAGAGGGGGGCTAGGTCGTCGCCAGGTATGTTGGTCAACCTGCTGGTGAGTTCGCCCTTGCGATCGACAACGTTGATCTCCAGGTCGCCCGACTCATCGGATACATAGGCGATCTGCTTGCCGTCCGGCGACCAGACTGGGTCTGTGTCGCTGCTGTGGTTGTCGGTCAGCGGCGTGGCCTCGCCTGAGTCGGGGTCTATCACGTAGATCTCGGCGTCGCCGTCCACCTCTGAAACGAACGTAATCTTGTCGGCGCTCGATCCGCATCCGATGAGCAACAACATCAGAGCCAATGGCGCTAACACGAGGATTCTTGCCGGTAGGCTATGTCGCAATCCGCCCATCCCACGCAACCTGCTTCTTGCCTGATGCCACATCGGTCAACGGGAGCGTCCCGTAKTGAGTGATTATAGCCAACGCTTGGATACGGTTGGCCTTGTTGGCGCAGCCAGATTTAGCGAAAACAGGCCAAAAGCTAGATCTTTAGCCGTGTTCGGCGGAAAATTCCGGGAGCCCTTGACACCTCCCCACCGCTTGACTAGCATCTGCCCATCCCAGGCATCCACCCACGACTTAGCGAGGTAGGCCATGAAAGCATTGATCGGCGCCGACATCATCGACGGTACCGGCGGTCCGGTATTGAAAGACTCTGCCATCTTGATCGACGGCGAGCGGATCATCGACGTGGGCCCCAGAGCGGCTGTCACGCTGCCGCCGAATACGGAAGAGATCAACCTGACCGGCCTCACTCTGCTGCCCGGCTTGATCGACACCCACGACCACCTGGCCCATAAGAATTACACCTTGGACAGCCGGTGGGAGATCCAGGAACCGGCCTCCGTGCATCATCTGAAGACAGCCAAGGCCATCGAAGAGTCGTTAGCAGCGGGCTACACCTGCATCCGCGATGCCGGCGGGTTGGACGCCGGGTTCAAGATCGCGGTGGACGAAGGGCTAATCAAAGGCCCCAGACTGCTAACCTCAATCGCCATCGTTTCGCCCACCGGCGGCATCGGCGACMGRGTTGCTCCGTCCGGCCACCGAAACGTGTTCATCACCGACCCCATGCACCCGGACGGCGTGGCCAACGGCCCGGAGGCCATACGCGCCTTGGTCCGCGAGTTGGTGCGCGTCGGTGCGGATGTGATCAAATTCGCAACCACCGGAGGGGCCAGTTCCCGTTCGGGACATGGTCCTAAAGACATCGCCTTCGGCCCGGACGAAGTCAAAGCTCTGGTCGATGAAGCCAGGTCCCAAGAGAAATTCACCATGTGCCACGCCGTGGGCGGACCCGGACTGCGCATGTGCATCGAGGCCGGTGTGGGCTCGGTGGAGCACGCTTGCTACCTGGCGGAAGACCCCGACCTGGCCAAGATGATGGCCGACCACAACACATTCTTCACGCCGACCTTTGAAGTCTACGAATTTCACTCGACCATCAGCGCGCCCCATATCGTCGAGCGGACCAAGCAGTTGATGCAGATCCACCAGGAGAGCCTCCACCTGGCCGTCAGCGCCGGGGTGAAGGTTGCCTCGGGCACCGACGCCGGCGGGTTTGTCCACGGCGACAACGCCCGGGAGATCGAGTTGATGGTCGAGCGCGGCTTATCTAACATGATGGCCATCCAGACCGCCACCGGCTGGGCGGCCGAGTGCGTTGGCCAAGAAAAGAATTTCGGCACCGTGAAGAAGGGCCTGTACGCCGATTTCCTGGTGGTGGACGGCGACCCACTGAAAGACATCAGCGTCCTTAGAAACAAGGACCTGATYAAGATGGTGATGAAGGGCGGAGTCGCCTACATCGACAACCTTCTGGTGGGAGACCCACAGGCGGTGGGGGACTAAGCCTCTGGTAAGCCAACAARCCACAAACGACACGGATCGGCCTACCGAWATTTTCYTGTATCRTTGACCGATGCGTTTTCATGTCCTGACCTTGTTCCCGGACGCCTTCCGGKACCACCTGGAATACAGCATGCTGGCCCTGGCGGTGCAGCGGGATCTGGTGTCCATCGATGTAACCGATATCCGCGACTATTCCCACGACCCGCATCACACTGCAGACGACTATCAATTCGGCGGCGGCCACGGCATGGTGATGAAACCGGAGCCGGTCTTTGAGGCCACTGAAGCGGCGTTGTCGCGTTATTCCAAGGTTGAGCGGGAAGATATACCCGTCATCCTCTTCACGCCCCARGGCGAGATGCTGACCCAGCGGGTGGTCGAAGAATTGGCCCAAAAGCCGGCTATCGCCATGATTTGCGCCCACTATGCCGGCATTGACAACCGTGTCCCCGATTTTCTAGCTACGCGGGAGATTAGCCTTGGCGACTTCGTTCTCACCGGCGGCGAGCTTCCGGCAATGGCTTTGATAGACGCCGTGTCACGGCTGGTGCCGGGGGTGATCGGCTCGCCGGAGAACGTGGCTGAGGACTCCATCTCGTCCGGGCTGCTCCAGCACCCGCTCTACACCCGGCCCGYGGAATTTCAGGGCATGGAGGCGCCGGAGATCTTGCTATCCGGGCACCACGCCAACATCGAGAAATGGCGAAGGCAGCAATCGTTGCAGCGGACCCTGGATCGCCGGCCCGACATGCTGCTCACCGCCGACCTCAGTCCCGAGGATCTGAAATACCTGGGAACGCTAGGCTACAAGCAGYCCGAAAAACCGGAGTAGACCTCAATCAACGATGGCAAAATCCGATTTCAAGTTTATGACTACGGTGCGAGTCCGCTGGATGGAGTGCGACGCCCAGGGCATCGTCTATAACGGCGCCTATCTTGGGTATTTGGAGATCGGGCAGGCAGAGTATTACCGCAACCTGGGCTTCGCCATTTACATCATTCCCAAGAGCGGTTATTTCGATTTMGCGGTGGTCAAGAGCACYCAGGAGTTCAAAGCGCCCGCCAAGGTGGACGAGATCATTGAACTCCACGTCCGGATCTCAAAAATCGGGACTACCAGCCTGATATTAAATCTGGAGATTTACCCCGAAGGCAGCGACCGACTGTTGACATCCATAGAGACCGTTTACGTGGGCTACGACGCCGCAACCGAGTCCAGCAGACCGGTCCCGGACGCCATTCGCCAGCTCGTCACCCACTTTGAGGAGACCGGCGAAGTGCTACCCATCGACAGATTCCCTGAACTGGCAAARGCAACATCGTTCAACCAGAAGTGACGGCCCTACGGCGTTGACGAAATCCGTAACCCTGGCTAGACTTGGACACACCCCATTCGCGGCTAGCTGATAGCTGACCGCTGAGAGCTAACAGCTACGCATGGCCCGATTATTCGACCTCCACATACACACGACCAAAGGCAGCAGCGATAGCAGCCTGACCCCCGAAGACYTGATCYTGGARGCSGACCGNCTYGGSNCTSCGCGGSCTCTGYCTCACMGARCACTCCGGYCCCTGGGACCGGCACGAGTTCAARCRGTTCGCCAGYCTSCACAACGTGGTGCTGATCCGCGCCATGGAAGTGGAGACCGACTTCGGGCACATGCTAGCCTTCGGTATGGACCGCTACCAGGCGGGGTACAACAAGGCCGCCGAACTGCGTAAGGCCGCCACCGCCGCCGGTGGCTACGTCATCACCGCCCATCCCTTCMGGGGCGTCCTCAGCGGCGCGGGCCGCAGCCGGGCCCTGATCTACCAGTCCATCCCCGACCCTTTGCCAGAGAAGCCGGAAGATGCGTTGGACCATCCCGTGTTCAAGCTGGCCGACGCCGTAGAGGTGGCCAACGGCGGCACGATCGACCGGGAGAACGACTTCGCCATGGCGGTGGCCGGGCTGCTGAAACTGCCGGTGACCGGGGGCAGCGACGCCCACTCGACCCACGGCCTGGGCAAGTTCCTCACCGAATTCGCCGACGAGGTCAACACCGAGGCCGAGTTCCTAAAAGCCCTCCACTCCAAACAGTTCCACCCGGTCACTGGGTTGCGCACAGGGAACCTTCGGCCCTACGTGATTTGATGCCGGCTGATTCGCGTTAGTTCTCCTTCGGGGTATTCCCCTTTCAGTGTAGAATGCCTCCAAAACTTGGTGGCGGATTTGGCATGACCCAACCAGTACAGACGGGTAGGATATTCGTGGGACGGCAACGCGAGATGGCCGGCCTCAGGGCTGCCATGGACGACGCGGTGGCAGGCCGCGGACGGCTGGTCATGCTGGCCGGCGAGCCGGGTATCGGCAAGACCCGTACGGCCCAAGAACTTTCCGTATATGCCGAATCGGCAGGTGCTCAAGTGTGGTGGGGTTCGTGCCACGAGCAGCAGGGCGCGCCTCCTTATTGGCCGTGGGTCCGCTGGACACAATCGGCCRCTTGTTGGGGGATGCCAATCGAGACCTCCAGGGCTCCGCCAACTCCGACCGTCACCCGGGTCTCCAGGGTCTCCAGGACAGTGCGGCGGTCCTCCGGGGTGRCCGAGTCCAGCCGGTCGCACATATGCTCTCTCAGGGCTTTCAAGGATGTAACTGCGACCTGTCCTTGCTCCAGGGTGGACATGGTTTCCCGCTGCCGCTCCATTTCCTCGGTCAGGTGAGTCCGCTCGATCC
>NVWX01000005.1 GCA_002746355.1 Dehalococcoidia bacterium
TTCACCAGTGGAGACCAAACGTTCGCCGGTGGATTCCCGCTTTAGCTGGAAAGCCAAACCTAGCCGCTCCTGTCCTGGTTGGCCGCCAGGTTATCGTCCCGCGAGAACAGCACCAAAGTTAGATCGTCGGTGGTCTGGCTGGTCACCCGGGGCGAGGCCAGAAAAGACCGTAGCTCTTCGCCTGTCGCCTGGGCATCGGTTGCGGTGCTGACGAACCGGAGCAAGGGTTCGAAGAATGGTGGGTGGGGCGTTGCTTCAGGCATCTTAAGCGCCAACAACTGCAGGCCATCTGAGAATACTGCGCCGCCAGACGGCGCCCCGAGGTGGGTCGTTGTCTCCACCCGGTCCATCGCGTCTTCGGCGGTGATGAATATGGTCTCGTTCACGTATTCACCGACCTGGGGCTTGGTCAGACCGGTTATCCCATTTTGGTTGTCTTCAATCACCGCCGATCCGTCGCCCACCTGAAGCGCGGTTACGGAGTCGTGAGTGGCTTGCAACAGTATCAGCGTGGTCGCCAACTCCCGGATGTCGACTCCCCGGTCTTCTGCCTCGGATGCCAGGGCCGAACGAGCGCGTTCCAAGGCAGCGATGAGGTCTTTTTCGTGGGATTCGCCTGAGCCCAGAGACCGGCGGCCGGTTAGATGATCTATGGCCGTCGAAATGGCCAAGCGGGCCCCCTCTCCTCCCAGTTTTGCCGACCCTGCGCCGTCAGCCACCGCCACGATCAGAGAGCGTTCCGGGCCCAGCGCCCAGCCGGCGGCGTCTTGGCAGGGCTCACCGAACCTCTGATGGGATGACCCGGTGATGGAAGCGCCAACCACTCGCCAAGGGGCGAGGCCCTCGGGAAACCGTTGGCTTACGGACCGGCCGCCCCTTAGCCAGCGCAGTCCCTTGGAGATCAATCCGGGACCGTCCAACCGGGTGGCTGCAACGCGACTGCCTCACCGACCTTCGAGTCGGAGACCGCATGCATACTGCGGGAAAGCCAGACGAATAGTTCGTTGAAGTTGAGGCCCCGGAGCCGCATCGGGGTACGTACCACAATCTCCGAAAGAAGCGGGATGTCGGCCCCTTCAACTCCCACGCCGAAGAACACCACTCGTTTGGTGGCCTCTTCTTCCTGGATGCGCTGGGCGGCCAGGTCGACGAAGTCGGGCATCTCGCCCTGGGGCCGTCCGTCCGTAATCATGAACACCCACGGACGATAGTAGGGGACGCCGGACTCGTTGTAGCGTTCCTTTCGCGCCTGGACCAAGTCCAAGGCGGTGTTGATGCCCGCGGCCATGTGGGTCATGCCTTGGCATTCCAGGGTGGGGGCTTCAAAACGGTCGGCGGTGATAAAGTCTTGGACCACGGTTATTTCATTGTCGAAAGTCACGATGGCCACTTCGACGCGTTTAGGGGCCACAGGGTCGCGCATCAGGTCGTCTTTAAAGGTCTTGAGGCCCCGGTTCAGGGCCTCTATGGGTGCGCCCTGCATGGAGCCTGAAGTGTCCAGCAACAGCACGCACGGGCATCGAGGCTCCGGGTTCTCCGCAAACTCCACTGCATCTTCAAGTCTGGGCGCCTCGGCCATGGCTCACTCCGTGAATGGTCAGCTTCCAAGCCAAGCTTAGCATAAAAGGTTGCTTTCCCCCTTTCGTAAGGGGGCTAGAGGGATTTTTGGCGCTCATCGAGCCAAACTTCGCGCTTTGTACGGGGGTAAAATCCCCCCAAGCCCCCTTTACGAAAGGGGGGCTTTTTGTTCTAGACGGGTAGCGGCAGTTCCGTGATGTTGTCCGGTAGGCCGACGTCGAAGGCATTGATGTTGAAGGCTAGATTGGAGTAGTAGCCCATGAGGTTGGTCAGTTCCACCATGCCGCGAACGCCGAACAGGGAGAAGGCCGCGTCGTAGTTGGCTTGGCTGACCTTGCGGATCCGGAATAACTCTCGTCCATATTCGATGACCGCTGACTCTTCGGCAGACAATGTGGGGAGGTCTTTCTTGTCGCGCAGGTTGTTTACTAGTTCGTCGCTCAGGCCCGACTGGCGGCCAAAGGCGGCGTGGGCGTTCCAGATGAACTGGCAATCCATCTCCCGGGCGGTCAGGATCATGGCCAGTTCCCGCACGTTGGCGGGCAAACTGGACTCGTCGCCGCGGATGTAGGCCCTGAAGTACTCGCCCCGCTTGGCGATCTCGGGCACGTTGATCATGACGGAGATGGGCCCGATGTCCGGCACGCTGCCGCGTTGACTGACCATTTCGTCGAAGGCGGCCACCTGGTCTTGGGGCACGCTCTCTCTGCTTGCTGTAGGTATTCTCGACACTTGGGCCTCCCGGTTTCCAGATTGTTAGGTTCGCCGATTCCCTGCGGGCACCCAATGATACAACAGCCGTGCCCGGTCGGGCCCTGGGCCACAGGTGTGGCACGTCGTCCGAAACTGAAGTAATCTAGGTTGATATGTCTTCGACCGACCCCACCCCCGGCTTAGCCAACCCCCGTTCGAACAAAGGAACTGGCCTGACGCAAAGCCCCAATTTCAAATATTGGGTATTCGGCGCGTTGGCCATCGGAATMTTCGCCTCGGTGGTCGACCATGGCAGCGTCAACGTCGCGCTGCCGACCATCGCCGAAGAGTTCAATACCGACCTGCCCACGATCCAGTGGGTGGTGATCATCTACGCCCTGACCATCGCCGCCTTGCTTCTGCCCATGGGGCGGCTCTCGGACATCGTCGGCCGCAAGAAGATCTACATCATCGGGATGGTGGTGCTTGGCGCCGGGGCCGCGCTGTCTGGCTTTTCGCCGGCTTTGGAGATGATGTTCCCCTCCCGTGTCCTGCAAGGAGTTGGGTCGGCCATGACACAGGGAACGGGCATGGCCATCATCACCGCCGCCTTTCCCGCCAACGAAAAAGGAAGGGCGATCGGACTGTTCATGACCATGGTCGGCGTGGGAGCGGTTGCYGGCCCAGCCATCGGCGGGGTGGTCGTTGATGCTTTCGGCTGGAGGGTGGTTTTCTTCCTGACGCTGCCGTTGGAGGTTATCGGGATCGCCGCTACTGCATGGGTGATGCGGGGCTGGACAGAGGTCCAAGAGACCAGCGGCACCCGGTTCGATTGGTGGGGCGCGGCGTTGTCCACCGGGATACTGGTGTCCTTGATGCTGGCCTTGACCACTGGCAATAAGGCCGGCTGGCTTTCCCCGCCAATCATCGTTGCGTTCGGCGCGACGGTCATGATGCTGGTCACGTTCATCTGGTGGGAACTGCGCACGGATGCTCCGATGCTGGACCTGCGGTTGTTCAAAGGCAGGACGTTTACCTTTGGCGTTTCCGCGGCGTTCCTGACGTTCTTGGGCTCGTCGGCGGTCTTGTTCATGATGCCGTTTTACATGCAGAACGTTCTGGGCTATAGCGCCAAAACGGCCGGGTTTGTGGTGGTGCCCGGAGCCCTTTGCATGGCGGTATTGGGGACGGTGAGCGGGGTGCTCTCCGACCGGTTCGGGCGGCGGCCCTTCACCGTGGGTGGGCTGGCGTGTTCGGCGACGGGGTTAATGATCTTGTCGCGGGTCACCGAGGACTCTTCCCTGTTCATGGTGGTCCCGGCCCTGATGCTGATGAACACCGGCATGGGAATCTTCTATTCGCCCAACTCCAGCTCGGTGATGAGCACCGTTACCCAGGTCAAGTATGGGGTGGTGTCCGGTTTCTTGAACCTAGTGCGGAACGCCGCCAATGTCACCAGCATCGCCTTCGCCACCATCATCGTAACCACCACCATGGCTTCTCAGGGCTTCGAGCCCAGCCTGGAGGCGGTGCGTGGTGACGTTCAGGGGGTTAGCCATGCGTTTACTCTGGGACTCCGATACGCATTCCTGGCGATGATGGGCATCGTGCTGGCTGCCATGACTTTTTCGGCGTTGCAACCAGATCATGTGGAAGACCCGGAGTTGTCGGAAGCGGACGACTTGGCGGAATCCAAGTCAGAGGTCTGATGCTCTATTTAGGCCTTACAGCGGGCTCTGACCCAACACGCCGGCGAACCGCAGACCCCAGAGGGTTCCCGACAACACTGTCGCTGTGATCAGGGTGKAGGTGGCGCGGTTCTTCCAGGCAGGCCCCCACCAACTGCCGTGGGACGGCGCCAGCCACCAGCCCCGCGCCAGCATGAGCAAGGTCACCGCCAAGAAGGGCCAAGTCAGCACCTGCAACGCAGGGGCGAAGGCCAGCCCGGCTGAGGAACCCCCCAGTAAACCGAGCAGGCCCGGCACCACTCATCACCAGGGCAGTGGCAGCAGTCCGCTGAGCAGRCTAACGAAGGGTTTTTCTATGTGGAGTAGGTTCATGGTTAATCATTCCTAGTTTCCGGCGGCAACAGCGCTACGCCGGTGTCACCCTGAGCGAAGCCGAAGGGTCTGCCAAGGCGGTGATTGGCAGATTCTTCGTCGGCCTCCGGCTCTCCTCAGAATGACAGGTATGTGGGCGAGGCAGGGGAGCTGAACGCTGTTACCCATTGCCAGGTCCTTCAACAGGCTCAGGATKAGCGAGCGTGGGCCGAYCGCYCTCGGTGCACCACCCTACTCATCGACCAAAGTCCGCGTCACGTCCACAGTCGCGTAGGACCAGGCGATCTTGAAGGGCTCCTCTCCGGTGTTGATCAGGCGGTGGTGAGTGCCCGGCGTGATGAAGGCGGCGTCGTATTGCCGCACATAGTTCTCTTCTCCATTGATCATTAAGATGCCTTCACCCTCGATAACGATCACCGACTCCTCGGCGTTGTGGAAGTGGRTGGTGTTGGARGTCCCAGCTTGGAAGGTGGTGATGCCGCTGGATATCTCGGTGGCGCCCACCTCTTTGGTCACGCTRCTGGCAACCGASACGCCCGGCGCGCGTTGCACGGTTTCCACTTCTTCTTTTCGGATCACGCGTGGCTCTGACATCTGAACTYCCTTACTTAAGATATTTAATCTTGGGCCAGGAATTCCCGCACCAAGTTGCTGGCGGGTTCCCGGTCGGTCATGTTGTATAGGATCACGGCATTGCGCACCGAGTCGGCCTGGAAGAACCGCTCGTAGAGTATCTGACGGGCCCCAAAGGCGCTGCAGCTCACGTCCCAGGCCAGCCGGAACAACTGCACCCGGTCCTTGGCCGACGACGTATCGGTCTCCAGGTAGCGGCTGATGTCTTCGGCCAGCGGGCCTTCCATATCAGCCTCGGTGGGCAAGGCCATCAAGCTACTGGAACCCAGGAGGTGCAGTATCTCGCCCATCCTGGGATACATGCGGATGAACATGTTGCGGGCCACTTGCAGGGGCAGCTCGGAAGGACACATCACGCCCCATTCGTCGATCTTGGCGTCCACTTCCGCCGTCCGCAAGCAGGCCTTGGTGACTTCCAGGTTCTCGATGATCTCGGCGATCATCGTCTGGACCTGGGTCTGGTCGTTGGAGCCGAGAGTCTCGGTCATGAGATTGGCCAGCCCCAAGACGAACTCGCACTTGGCCACGTTCCTGGTCACAACTTGTTGGCCGGCGTGAAGGTGCCGGTGGGTGGCGAGCTGCATGTTGTTGCAGAGAGCAACGTCGCCCAAGAGAAACACCCGCTCCCAGGGCACCAGCACGTTGTCGAAGAAGGCCACGGCGTCCATCTCCTCGAAGCGGGAGCCCAGGGGATGGTCGAAATGGGAACGGCTGAGGTCGAAGCTCTCCCGGCATTGGAACTTGAGGCCAGGGGTGTTGCAGGGGATGGCGAAGGCGAAGGACGTGGGGCTTGGCGCGTTGTCCGGCAGCATGTGGGAGGTTGTCGGATAGAGGGCGATCTCCTCGGACAGAGGGGCCAGCGTGGCCAGGACCCGCGCTCCGTGGACGATGATTCCRGCATCGGTCTCTTTGATTACTGAGAGGGCGATGTCGGTCCGGTCTTCCAGGGGAGTGGCGCCCGGCGCCCGGTTGCGTTGCAGGTTCAGCAGCGTGTGTGTCAGCACCAGGTCGTTCTCGCGGATGAGTTCGTAGTAGTTCTGCATGTTCTGCTTGAACTCGGGCCGGTTCTGGGCGAAGTAGTCGCCGGCTGCGGCCATGGCCATCATGTTCACGTTCATGAAGTCGGGGCTGCGGCCCATCATCCCGCAGGTGGTCCGGGCCCAGTGTTGCATCATCACCCGCCGCCGCTCCAGGTCCTCGATGGTCCGCGGGGTGAGGAACGACAGACCGACACGGTCGCCGGTGGTRGGSGACTCGTAGGTCATCTCGTCGCGAAGTTTAACGTCGTGCTGCATGTCCAGCAGTTTGGCCATGGTCTGCACCCCGTTGCGCAGGCCGGGGTGGGTGGTGACGTCCTTGACCCTCTTGCCGTTCAGATAGACCTCGGCCGGGTTGTCGTGGAGRGACTTGATGTACTCCGCTCCAGTTCTCGCTGGCATGGCCGTACCTCCGTGACTCGGGCCCTGGGGATTTCTAATATACGATTATCTCTGCTGAACGGTGAGATGGTATCACGCCCGGCGCCCGCGGCCCCTTAACCGTTGCCCCGTTGCCATAAAGGGCGTAATATTCGCCTGCCATCAGAGGCAATCAGAATTCGGAGAGAAGATATGTATGTAGTGATCGTTCCTATTCAGATCGAACAAGGACACCGGGACGAGTTCCTGGAAGCGCTGATGGTGGACGCCAAGGGGGCCAATGAAGACGAGCCTGGCTGCCTRCGGTTCGACGCGGTCCAAGATGCTGACGACGACCACCGCATCTGGCTCTATGAAGTCTACAAAGACGAGGCGGCCTTCCAGGACCACCTGAAGGCGCCCCACTTTGCTGTGTTCAAGAAAGCCGCCGACAAGTGGCGTGTGGAGGGTATCCAGGGTTCGGCCCGGGGCAGCATGAACCTCTATCCGACCGACGCAAACTGGCGGTAAGCCGCTGATTCTTCCAGCAATAAATCGAATTGATTTGGGAGGGCCGTAATGGCTAAGACGATCCTTCAGAGCTCCAAGGTATCGGCGCCCGGCGGGATAATGTCCCAGGGAGTGGAGGTCCCGGCCGGCAAGATGGTGTTTGTTTCAGGTCAGGTGGCGCGCGACTTGGACGGCAGCGTGGTTGGCGTGGGCGATGTCTCTGCCCAGACCCGCAAAGTGCTTCAGAACATGCAGTCTGTCCTGGCGGAGTCCGGGGCCACCATGGACGA
The DNA here is from genome assembly GCA_002746355.1 of Dehalococcoidia bacterium. Classification (GTDB taxonomy): domain Bacteria; phylum Chloroflexota; class Dehalococcoidia; order Lucifugimonadales; family UBA3495; genus UBA9611. The sequence goes on from NVWX01000005.1 coordinate 7,162, forward strand.
CGTGGTGAAGGTCACGGTGTTCGTGACCAACCTGGAACGGCACTTTGCCGATATCCATAAGGTGCGGGCCGAGTTTTTCACCAGCGGCTATCCAGCCAGCACGATGGTGGAGGTCAAGGCTCTGGTCCATGAGGACATGCTGATCGAGATTGAGGCGATAGCTGTGGTTTCGTAACCCCGATTAATCGGGGCATTCGGCGTTCAGCTCATTTAAAAAGGCCCCGATGAATCGGGGCCTTTTTTGTTTGCTTATGGGGTGTTTAGCTCTTGGCTGCTACGCCGTCGGGCTGGAGTTCTTTTTCCCAGGGTCCGGGGAAGTTGACCTCGGGGCGGTCACCGTGCATGAAGAGCTTTTCCTGACGGTACCACTCGCTACGCGGGGTCTCGTAGTAAACCTCGATGCCGTTGCCGTCGGGGTCTTCGATATAGATGCCCAGGGACAGGCTGTGGTTGGAGACCCGTTTGATCTCTACGCCATGCTTGTGCAGGTTGTTGTAGAAGTCTTCCAGGTCGGCCAGGGTGTCCATGCGCCAGGCCATGTGGTTCAGGCCCACCTGGCCTTTGTGTGGGCCTTCGGCGTCGGCGCCGACTTCCATCAGCGCGATCTCGTGGGACTCGTCCAGGTTTGCCGTCATGAATGCCGCCCGCCCAGCCAGGAAGTCGTAGGTGTGGAGACCCAAGACGTCCTCGTACCACTGGCGCGAAGCCTCAGCGTTCCTTACATAAATGTTCACATGACCCAGGTGACTCGGTGTGTAACCCATCATCTTTCTCCAAATACTGAGTTGGTTTACGCCGGCAAAGTACCACATTTGGACAGGAATGTGCAACCGGCACAGCCGGGTTTACGTGGGAGGGCTAGTGCGGAGAAAGTGTGCCTGGACCAATGGCCGGTGGGTCGTGTCGAGTGTGTTCCCACGCAGGGGCGGGTGATACAATATCTCAGTCGAGGCTCCCCGCCTCGTCCACCCTCACAATGGGCCGTTAGCTCAGTTGGCAGAGCGCCGGACTTTTAATCCGGGTGTCGCGGGTTCGACCCCCGCACGGCCCACTTCTATCTTCTCGATTATGACAGCCAAGTTGACAGCCACGCGGCAGATTGGAATGCGAGAACTCAGGCTGTGCTCCGCAGATGGTTAATGCTCCAAAGCCTGCGGCCGACTCTGGCACTACCCAAAATATAACGATTGGTATCTTCAGCCGCCAAATCGATGACAGCATTATTTCTTAATCCAAATTCGGCGTTTGCAACATCGTCATCTGGATTTTCCATTATCGTCGGGATTCCCTTAGCGATTTGGTGCAAGAAGATAGCGAGCCTGACCGTGTCGATTCGCGCTCCTTCGTTTATCTTGTTACCTACGGTTTTGACAACAGCAGGAAGAAGACCGGCGATTTCCCCTCGATACTTGGTCCATAAAACCGGGTGCATTTCCGGAAGGATTGTACCCATGATAATTCGCTCAATGGTTTGCTGCATTACCGAAGGTGTGAAGATTGCTTGATATCGATCAAATGAGATAGAGAATACATCATGAATTGCTTCAAAGCTCGGAGGCAAGTGACAAGTATCTTCGCTAATCATGATTCCCTCTTGTTGCAGCGTTGACACCAGCAACTTTCCGAGAGAACTTAATTCGTAACTATTTTCTGACCTTGGACAGCCTGTATCGCACCCAAATCCAACAGTACGCCTCTCATGATGATACTGGGGTCTACGGTCAGGACTGACGATTCGCTGTTTGGGTCCGTAGTCCGATGCGATGTGCATGTTTCGTTCAGGACCGGAGTATCGAAACGAGCAAAGTTCGGTCGAGGCCACCCTTACCGGGCTGAAGTAAAAATCAAAAAGGGCACCTTCGGTGGAATTTTTAGTTCAATTCCACCGAAGATGCCCCCAATGATTCCATGTCGTGCGACCAAAACAGCCGTGATGGATGCTTTATAGTCGCCCGATTTTAGCTGAACAAGCTGTCTTTAGTCGGCGATTGCTTTGCCGTTAGCGTCAATTGTGACACCAACGATTGGGCCGACCAAGTCGTTGAACATCGTTACGGCTTCGGATCCGGGTCCGCCGTTGCGGTCTACCCAGTTGGGAATCACCACGTCGATCGAAGCCTGCTTAAGAGCGTCTTTAAGCTCTTGGGAGAACTCGACGAATTCCATGCCGCCGGCGACGTTCTCTGTGATCCCTAACGGATCCCAGACATCCTCCATCAGTCGGCGGTTCTCAGCCTGGTGCGCCATTGCCTCTTCCTTCATGATGGCCTGAAGGTCGGCCGGTATCTCCTCCCAACGGTCCTTGTTAATCGTGATATAGGTGACTCCGATGGAGATGATGGGGCCGTTCAGGTAATCGGCTACTTCGAACCAGCGCAGACCAGCGCCGCAAGGTCCGCAGGTGACGGCCGCGTCAAGGATGCCGCGTTCCAGCGCCGTGTAGACCTCTGAGAATGCCACGAATTGGGCATCGGCGCCCATGCCGTTGATGAGGTCGCCCAGCACCGTGCTGTGACTGCGGATCTTCAGCCCTTTAAGATCGTCCGGGCTCCGCAGGGCCTTTGCGGCATAGTAGTAGTTGTTGCCGTAATAGCTTTCGGCCAATACTATGCCGTTGGACCGTTCTTCGATAATTTTGTGAATTGGGCCCTGCACGGCTTCGATGGTCCTCCAGTTGGTGCCAATGTCCCCAATAACGCCCCAAAGGTTGGCTACATCGACGATCGGAAGGTCGCCTCCGATGTAGCCGCTATAGATCTCGACCATCCCAAGAGTGCCGTCCGCGACCAATCGCAGGGTATCAGGACCGGCCAGACCCAACTCCGGGAAGGAAGATATTTGAATATCTATCTGCCCGTTGGTCCGCTGAAAGATCTTTTCAACCATCCCACCCTCGGATGCGAGTAGCTCGCAGGGGTCGAGGGTCCTGTTGATACAGGCGTATTGGAACTTGAAACTGAGACCCTCGGAAACGAGTTCGGACTTGCTTTGGCTGCCTGCGGCGGGCTGACTCGCGGTCTCGCTTTCGTCGTCGCCGCCACACGCCGCCAAGACCAGCAAGAGAATGCCGATCAAGATAGGAAATGTGAACTTCCGCAACTTTGTCATCGGGTTGCCTCCTCCAGATTTATCCTTTCCCGCCAGCATTGTGGCTCCTCATCAAAGACCACCGCTGTTTTTTNATGCAGGGTGARCCARAATATAATTTATCTGGATTCATGRTGTCAACCTTTTATGAGGCTTTYCAGATTGTCTTATGGCTGCGTAAGACGAAATCGACATGACTTACCACTGTTTGTTGCACTTCGGTAACAAGAATGGACCTTCTCCCGGTTGGGGTTATTGGTTCGATAATCGATAGATAGTATTCCCGGACGCAGCGACGATCTTGGTTCCGGCAGAGTTCACAGCCACACTGGAAACAGACCCACCCAAAAACACCTCCCACAACATGACCCCCTGGCCGTCGAATGCGAAAACTCTTCCATCTGCGGTCCCAGCGACAATAAGGGAGCCGCTGGAATTAGTGGCCAAAGCCAGGATAGAAGTTTCAGGGTGGGATACTTGTCCGACCACCGTGCCCTGGTTGYTTAAAACGTACACGCTGCCGCTGGCAGTACCTACCCCAGCTCTGTTGCCCGACGTGGAAACCGCAACGTCATTGATGGCGCCGTCCGCGTCGAAAACCCAGATCTTTGCTCCATCGKTGTTAAGCAGGTAGGCCTGGTTAGTCTGGTCCCCGGCCACGGCGCGTGAGCCGTCCGCTGAAACCGCGGCCACGTTCGCCGGTTGGCCCTCGATATCGGAAGATTCGACCGTCCACCTAACAGCGCCATCCATGTTGTACGAGGAGACTTTCCGGTCGGCGGACCCGGCCATCATGCGGCTTCCATCATCGGAGAGGTCCACCCCGATAACAGGTCCCCCAACGGAGACCGACCACAAAGTAACTGGACGGTCATCAAGCATGTGCAAGACGCCGGCYGCGGTCTCGGCGCCTGGGTCGTCGGTGAATCCGGCCAGGATACGGTTTCCATCCAAGTCGATCGCCAGGCCGGTGACGCTGCGCTGGGCAATGCCGTCGGGTGCGGCGGCGGCGCCGTCGAATGCCCAACGTAAGAGCCCCTGGTCGGTCAACCGGAGTATCTTGCCAGTCGACGTTCCCGCCACTATATGCAAGCCATTCGCGCTGATGTCCACGTGGTTGACGGTGGCGCCGGATTCGCTGAGCTCATAGGTCCACGGCAACTGGTTCGATGTCGGCGTCGGGCCGGGAATAGGTGTCGGTGTCGCTGTGGGCGCCGGTGTCGGCGTAAGGGTAGGCTCCGGCGTGTCAGTCGGAATGGGTTTCGGGGTGTTGGTCGGTGTCGGTTCTGGCGTAAACGTCGGCGAAGGCATCTGGGTTACGGTGGGCGTCGGCACCGGGGAAACCGTGAACGTCGGCATCGGCGTATTGGTCGGCGCCGGTTGGAGAGTGGCGGTAGGTGCTGGAACAACCGTAGGAACTTGAGTTGCCTGTCCTCCTTCTAATGTCGGCCGCGGGCTGGACGTCGGAGGGATGGAAGTCGGTGACGCCGGCGAGGGTAGGATAGAAGTGGCCGGAATGACGGTATCGGGTACGGAGGTCCCCGGAGGGGAGGTTACGGCCGGCGTCTGGGTCAACAGAGCATCTGTTTCACCGCAAGCCACGGCGGCCATGGCCACAAGGAACACGAGCAAACTGATCTTTAGGCGTCCGCTCAAAATGGGGAGATGCAACATTGACCTCGCAGCCGCCGGGAAGGGATCACCCGCGCCGTGTCGATTGATTATAGCAACGGCGTAGAGACACACTCACCAGCCGGTTGATGCGCGTTTCGCTTTCATTCATCGATCAGGCGCCTGTGGAATCTACGCCGGCCAAAGGAATACCGGGCCGAACATATACGAAGTTGGTGACGAGAGACCGTACGCCTGAGTTTCGATGGGCAGACGCTATAATCAGAACGGACCTGATTGGGTAATATGCGTTGGTGATTCAGAATTGCATCCGAACACCGTCGATCCCCAGCACCTTGACCATGCGGTACGAACGGGCCTTATCTCGGCCATGGTGATCGGGGTCAGTATCGGGATACTCTACGGCCTAACCCACTCGGTGCAGATCGGGGCGGCATTGATCGATGCCATCGATCTTTACGGCGACTCGAGCGGAGTCAGCTTTAATACCGGTTCACCGGCGATCGCATCCGTGGTGTCTATCATTCTCGCGGTGATCGGCGGCTTCGCCGGCGCCGGAGCTCCCATCGGGGCGACAACATTGGCGCGGTGGCTGAAGCTAGGCGCCGTGGCGCAACTGCTGGCCGGGCTGGTGATCGCCGTCGCCGGTGGCGCCGCCGCAGGGGCCATCATCACCGCCATCGTTCCCCAGTTCGCCGCCCAAGGGGCCGCCCTTGGGGCCGGGGTTGGGGCGGTGACCGGCATCGTTTCCCTCAGTTCCTACCGGTTACAGACCGGCATCCGGGGCGACAACTGAATCTAATCGCTGGTTTACTTCAACAGGTCCAGAAATGGGCGGAGCGCCCCGCGCATTCTGTCGCTGTCCTCACGGTCCTCCTGCTGGCAGCGTCCGCCTGCGGCGGTTCTCCCAGCGCCACAAGACCGCCGTAAACTGCGGCAACACCTACCCCACCAAAGGCGATTTCAATGACGACCATCTTTGCCTATACCCACCAGCAGCCTTCCGGAAACCGCTATGTGGAGGGCCGGGGCGATCCCCGGTGGTGTAACCTTGGATATCGAGCTATCGGGCGTCCCCCTTTGGCTGGTGGCAGCCCCATTTGGGGCGGGCAGTGTATGGGCAGTCGCCTTGGAAGACGGCACAACGCAGGCGTTTCTGGTCCAGAGCGGACGCGCTGTGGCCATGGATATCACCTCAGCATCTCTCCCAGCCGGGGCTCCGGCGGCCCTGGCGGTGGCGGGAGATGAGGCTTACCTGTTGGCCGCACCTCTGGGCGGAGCATCTGAGTTGACACATCCGGTCCCATTGGGCGGACCGGGCCGGTTGGCGTTCATTGATTCCGAGGGCGATTTGGTGGTCTGGCAAAACGGCTCAGAAGCCGGCCGGTTGGCGGTGGACGCCCTGCCTGACGCCAGGTTGCTGATTGATGAACAAGAACGCGTCTTGCTGCTCACCAAGCCATCTTCCCACTACCCCCACGGCATCGCCGGAGACCGGTTGGAGGCAACGGAAATTACACTGCTGGAAACCCATCCCTCATTGAAAGCGGTGACACGTATCTCCATTCCAGGCCAACGGGTGGTGGAGGGAATCTCGCCCATCTGGGCCGACCTGAACGGCGACGGCAGGCGGGAGATCATCGTCACCATCAGCGACTCAGAACAGGGAGCTCAGGTCGTCGTTTATTCCGAGTCTGGCGATCAACTGGCTGCGGGTCCAGCGGTTGGCCGTAGCAACCGCTGGCGGCACCAGATTGCTGTGGCGCCCTTAGGCGTAAATGGGGAACTTGAATTGGCCGAGGTCCTAACGCCCCACATCGGCGGCATCGCCGGGTTCTACCGGTTGGACGGGGAATCCCTAAACCTGGTGGCCCAGCAGGCTGGCGTTACATCCCACACCATAGGTTCGCGAAACCTGGACATGGGAATTGCGGGCGACCTGGACGGCGACGGACAGCCCGAGTTGGTGGTCTTCGATCAATCGTTCACGGATCTTACGGCTATGCGACGTACCGCGGATGGCATCGAGATAGCCTGGCAAACGCCGGTTGGCGGCAAGGCGGCGACCAACTTGGCGTCGGTCAATCTCGACGGCGGTATCAGCCTGGGCGTCGGCCGGGATGACGGAGTGCTGCGAATCTGGTTGGCCCCTTAGGCTTTGGGCATGACCGCGTTGGCGAAGTCTGTCCCTAAAACTCGGTGATCAGCACCCACATCGGGCCTTTGCCTACATCGTAGACATTCCCTGGGTCCAACTTCCCGGTGTCTGGGTCGATTCGGTAGGAGGCCAGTTTACCGGTCTCCAACCCAGCCACGTAGAGGAAACTCCCTTGGAGGTCGATGCTGAAAGCCCGCGGCACCGCCTCGGTGGGTGTCTGGCCGATGGCCGAGAGATGGCCGTTGTTTGGACTCACCCGGAAGCCGGCGATGCTGTTGTGGCCACGGTTCGGCGCGTACAGGAATTTCCCATCGGGCGTGATTTGGATCTGGGAGCAGGAGTTCTTGCCGTCGTACCCCTTTGGCAGTGTTGAGATCGTCTGAATGGGGTACAGGTTGCCCTTGCTCGATTCGTAGGTATAGACCGTCACGCTGTTTCCCTGCTCGTTGGACGAATAGGCGAAATCCATGCTCGGATGGAAACACATATGGCGCGGTCCGTCGGGCTCCCTTGGGTTGGTCCGCGTCGGGGATAGTGGAGTCAGCGTGCCGGTTTTCTCGTCGAACCGGAACTGGAAAATGGCGTTGGCGCCCGTCATTGCGCCCTCAGCGATGTGGGGGACGAAGGCGTACCGGTTTGCGGGGTCGGTCTGGATGTAGTGGGCCCCGATGTCGGTCTCGCGCCAGACCACGGGCGGGTCGGCCAGAGCTCCGTCATCGCCGATCCTGTGGACCGCGGCGGTCTTCTGATAATAATAGGCCGACAATAGGAACTTGCCGGTCTTATCGGTGGACATATGGACCGGGTCTCCCTGCAATGGGATCGAGCCGATGGGCGAAAGACCGCCGGTCTTGTGGTCGATACTGAAACTGGTCATTCCAAAGTCGTCGGCCTTGCGGCGGCCGGCGAATAGATATTTTCGGTCGGGATCTATGGCTAAGGGCGCCGGGCGGCCCTTGAGCTCGGCATCGCCCAGATGCTTCAGCTTTCCCGTCTTCGGGGTCATGCTGAAGATCGCGATCCGGTCTTCTTCCTGGATGGATACGTACATGTAGTAAGCCAATGCCTTGCCTCCGGAGAGTGTTGTCGCCGGAACTGATATTAACACTCAATCGGGTCTGTGGGGCGCACCGGCCAGGCGAATTTCCCAAAAGGGACCGTTGGAGGGCCCGCGGGACGTGCCTGTATGGCGGATTTACTGTTATACTGAATCAGGCAACGACTAAGTTCGTAACACGTGCGTCTGGAACGCGCGGTTATGCCGCCATATCAGTTTGACCGTGACCTTGGGCCTGAGAGTGTGACTTGGCTCGGAAAAGCAGTCAAGTAATACAGTCAAGGAGTACACCCTCTCAGTGAGTTTCCAAGAATTTTCCCTCCATCCTCAGGTGCTGGCCGGCGTCGAATCCGTGGGCTATACCACGCCCACCCCCATCCAGGAACAGGCTATCCCAGTCGCGCTACAAGGGCGCGACCTTTTGGGCCTGGCCCAGACCGGCACCGGTAAGACCGCGGCCTTCGCCCTGCCCATCCTTCACCATCTAGCCACGACACCTCCCAAACGCGGTATCCGTTGCCTCGTACTTGCTCCCACCCGTGAGCTGGCCGAGCAGATATTGCAGGCTTTCCGGGAATTGGGGCAGCACCTCGGCATCAGAAGCATCGCCATCTATGGCGGCGTTTCCAAGGGGCCGCAACTAGCCGGCATTCGCCGTGGGGCCCAGATCGTGGTTGCCTGTCCCGGCCGATTGCTGGACCACATGAGCCAGAAAGACATCAACCTCTCCCAGGTAGAGATATTGGTGCTGGACGAAGCCGACACCATGTGCGATATGGGGTTCTTGCCCGATGTGCGCCGCATCTTGGACCAGGTCCCAGTCGAACGGCAAACCCTCTTCTTCTCGGCTACCATGCCCGCCGAGATCCGGTCATTGGCGGTGAAGATACTGAAGGACCCAGAGATGGTCCAGATCGGGGCCATCGCTCCGGCCAAGACCGTATCCCACGCCCTGTACCCGGTACCTGACAAACTCAAGCGGGACCTATTGTTGGCCCTGTTGCAGCAGACTCCCACCGGCCGGGCCCTGGTTTTCACCCGCACCAAGCACCGGGCCCGCACCCTGGCATTGGAGCTGGCCAAGAAGTCGTTCCGTGTGGCCGCTCTCCAGGGAAACATGTCCCAGAATGCCCGTCAGCAAGCCATGGACGGCTTCCGCGCCGGCAAATTCGACATCATGGTGGCCACCGATATCGCCGCCCACGGCATCGATGTTCCCGAAGTCTCCCACGTTATCAATTTCGACTTCCCTAATACCGCCGACACCTACCTGCACCGTATCGGACGGACCGGCCGGGCCGAGCACACCGGAGAGGCCTTCACTTTCGCCGGGGCCGATGATGCCAATATGGTCCGCGAGGTCGAGAGAGAGCTGGGCATGAAGATCGAGCGGCGGCGTCTGCCTGGATTCGACTACGGCGACTTCACCCCCGAGGAACAATTCCGGGAAGACCGGATGGGACTGCGCCGCGCCGGGGGCCAGAGCAACGGCGGTCGGTCGGGCCGAAGCACCCGCGATTCCGGGCTCAGGAACGGTCGAAACGGCCAGAATAATGCACAGAACAGCCGTCAGAACAACAACCGCAGAAACGGCGCTTCGAATAACGGGAGCCAGGCTGGGCAAGGCGCCCCGTCAGACCCGCGTACGGATTCGAACAACGGAAATCGGAGTGGGCAGACCGCTGCGCCAGCACCCCGAACCGGTGCATCCAACGGCCGGCGCTCCGAGCAACCTGTCGGCAGAACGTCCCGGACGGGTGCATCCAATGGCCGGCACAGCGAACAACCGGTTGGCGGATTTTCCCGCACCGACTCTTCGAACGGTAGAAGCCCAGGACAGATCTTAGGTCGCCCCCCCATCAGTGAAGCGGAAAGCCGGAGACGTTCGGGCCAACTTCTGGGAAGAAGCACCTCGCCCGATTCGTCCAACGGCCGCAGACGGGCCCCGAGCCAAGGCACCCCTTCTTTCAGTCCTCGCCCGCCGCGTCCGGGAAAGCCCGGCAAACCGCGAGGGCTGCGGCGCTCGGTTCCTCGGCATTAAACGACTCATCTCGCGCCAAATCTTGCTCGGCGGCCCACGTTTCTTCTGCTTCCCGTGGCGAGTTGCACCTTCACGCAGACCCACGCCTGAAGCAGGAAAAATAGCACCGCCAGCGGCGCCGTGAACCCCATCATCATAGCGTAAGTTATGGGCACGGCCAGCGCTAGGGTGGGCAGGAATGTCAGAGGCAGATTCCCCCGGCCATTGTTGACGTTATGGACCGCCAACGTCATGAGGCAGGATTCCGCCACGATCGCCTCCGGTCCCACGCCCAAGAACGCCGTCCCCAAACACTCTAGGCCGCCATCGCAGGCAGCCGCGGAAATAATCCCACCGGCAAAGGCGCCGCCGAGGGCCCCAATGAGCCCAAAGATGATGGCGGCAATATAAAGATTGGAGAATTTCATGGGGAGAAAGGAATCCCCAGGTAAGGCTACTTCTTCAGGGGGAACATGGGCAGCAGCTCTTCGCCCAGGATTTCAAGCTGGTCCATGGTCTCTTCGGCCGAGCACATGGGGCGCAGCACGAATTTGGAGCCGCCGGCATCGATGTAGTTCTGGACGTATTCCGCTACTTTCTCCACCGGGCCCACCGCGGTGAACTCGGTGAAATGGGCGTCGGGGCGTTGGCGGGTCACGAACCGGCTGGCCTTTTCTGTGGCGTCCGCCACGTCGTCGGAGATGTAATAACCCATCAAGACGCCAATATGGTCGTCTTCGATTTCCCGGTTGTACTCGTTGGCTGTTTCAAAGAGTATCTCGCAACCTTCTTTTATCTCCTCGGGCGTGGCGCTGGAGACCAGCCAGCCGTCGCCCACCCGTCCAACGCGCCTGGCGGCAGCGGCTGACCTACCGCCGATCCAGACCGGGGTCGAAGGCTGAAGGTACGGCTTGGGCGTGACGGTCACATTGTGGCAACTGAAGAACTCTCCCTCGTGGGTGACATTTTCTTCTTGCCACAGTCGACGCATAAGTTCGATGGCTTCATCCGTACGCGGGCCGCGCCGGTCCTTACTGACGCCGCAAGCCTCGTATTCCTCGGGCTCTTCTTGGCCCAGACCGACCGCGGGGAAGAACCTCCCTTGGGACAGGTAGTCCAGGGTGGCGATCTGCTTGGCTAGCACCACCGGGTTGCGCAAGGGCAGGGCCAGCACGCTGGTGCCGACTTTCAATCGGTCTGAGTAAGCCAAGACCATGGAGCAGGCCATCATGGGCTCGAGGCTGAACTTCTCTCCAACGATCCGGTCGCTGAGCCAAAGGGAGTCGTAGTCGTGCTTATCGCCGATCTCCACCAACTTCCGAAGATATTCGTGGTCTTCTCCACCCTCTCCGTAGGCTCCGGGCATGTATCCGATGGCGATACTCATTTCAACTCTCTCGGGTCTTCTCTATTGGTGCGAGGCTGGAGGCAATTATAACCCAGTTTCCAGAGACCTGATCACCCTGCGATGATGTCCATCCCCGCTTCGGTGCGGGCGTCGTTGATGTGGTCCAGTATGCGCTGCCGCAGAGGCGCGATCTCATACCCGATGTCGGCCAGCATCCGGCTATTGTCCAAATTGTAGACGTGGGGCACCAACTGGTCGCCGGTGGTTATCTGGGCGTCGGGGATGATTTCGCGGACGATGTCGGCCATGTCTTTGATGGTACACATGCTGCCGCCGCTGATGTAGACCGGGTGGTTCAGCTTCTCGGCCAGTGCCGCCCTGACGAAAATCTCCGCCGCGTCCTCGGCATGGATCATCGGCGATTGTTCGTCCTGGTGGAAGGGCATGCTCACCGGCTTGCCGATGGCCGGCAGGGACATCAGGAGCCCGCCGATCATGCCGGTCATGCCGGTGACCCGTCCGTGGCCGAACACGGTGCAGATGCGCACGCCGACCAGGTCCAGGCCGTGGCGGTCGATATAGCGCTTGGCCGAGAAGTCGTTCACCGACTTTGTCATGCCGTAGACGTTGATGGGGTCGTTCAGGTCGTCTTCGTTGATGGGCCGCTCGCCGAATGTAGTCTGGACGCCGTAGACAGCGATCGAACTGGCGTAGACCACTCTTTCGATACCGGTCCACCGGGCCGCCTCAAAAACGTTGTTGGTGCCACCGATATTGACCTGCATGGCGTAGTGATGCCGCTCTTCGGTGTCCGGTGGCAAGAGCGCCGCCATGTGAATGATATTGTGGACACTGTTGGTGTTGATGGCCTCCAGCAGATGGGGCAGTTGGGTCACGTCGCCCCGGTACATCTTAATGCGGTCCAGATACGGTTCCAGGTTAGTCCGGGGCGGGGCTAGATCGAAGCAGACCACCTCTTCACCTCGGTCAAGCAGTTTGCGGATGATGCGGTTACCGATGAAGCCGGTGCCGCCTGTGACCATCACTGACATGATGCCCCCCTTGAACCTACTTTTTTGTTTAAGCTCGCCAGCCTCGGCGAGTCCCGTAAATCATAATGGCGTGGACGAGCCCTCGCAATGGCGGGCTGGATTTACATAAAAGAGGGCAACTGCCTTGACCATAGTCAATTCGATGTTAATAATTTCCGATACTGAACACCGCTTCGACCGGTCCGCACACTCAGGCCACTCCATGGGCCCCATTCTTGTGGTTAGAATGGACTGGACGTTCGCCGAAGCGCCAAAATGAGGGTAATAAAATGCCAAAGATTCGACTTCCTATAACATTTTTGATGTTAGCCATCGCGGTGCTCGCTATGCCGTTGGTAGCAAGCGCCGACAACCAATGGGGCAAATAAGCTTGGCCCACGGACGGAGGACCCGCCTTGGTGCTTGGCGACAACCTCAACTCAGTAGAATGGGACGCCTCCCTGCTGGCCGCCAACGATGATTGGAACGATTCAGACTTCATCGACAACTCTATCGCCGCGGGCGGCGCTGCAAACAACTTGGACTGCGCTCCCGCAACGGGCGCGGTCGAGATCTGCAACTACGACTACGCCAATAACAATTGGCTGGGAATCGCCGGAATCTATATCGCCAAAGGCAAGCAGATCACAAAGGGYTACGTAAAGGTTAACGATTTCTATTACGCACAAGATTTCTACAACAACRTGCCCTGGCGGCAGTTGGTGATGTGCCAGGAAGTGGGACACATCTTCRGGCTGGCCCACCAAGRCGAGACGTTTGACAATGCGAATCTGGGCACCTGTATGGATTACACGAACTATCCTGAAGGTGTCGGAACGGGCGGTGCAATGTCCAATCTGCATCCGAACCAACACGATTATGACCAGTTGGCCGTGATGTACGGGACCGGCGACGGTGAAAAGGACGGCGACAAGAAGGGTGGCGGTCCTCCGGCAGGTAAGGGTATCCTGGAAACGACATCAGCCAGTGGGGCAAGGCTATAAGCACCGGTGGTAATGGCCGGTCCGACCTCTTTGAGTTAGACCTAGGCGGCGGCAACAAGCTGTTCACGCACGTGATCTGGGCCAACTAGACACCCCAGATACCAAGCTAAAACGAAAGAGGTCCCGACGGCTGTCGGGGCCTYTTTTGTTTTGTCGCCCAAGTTTCGCCTACAAAGGCCGCTTACCCGGAATTCCAACGGCACGTGGATAACGCGACGGCGTCGGCCCGGTCTTTACTATTGATATTACTATCCGGTCGTCGGTCAGCCCCTCGAGTAGTACCGTGGACACTCTTTCTATGTGACCACCCAACTCCGAGAGGGCGTTTGCTGCTGACTCCTGCTCAGACCAGTCGCCCCCGTGCTTCAAGGCGACCAACCGGCCACCAGGCTTGCAGAATGGCAGGCTGAACTCCAACAGCAACGGCAATTTGGCCAAGGCCCGCACCGCCACCAAATCGAACGCGTCCCTGAGGCCTTTTTCTCGGGCCAGTTCCTCGGCGCGGCCGGTGTAGATCGACACGTCTTCCAGGCCAAGCTTTTCCACTATGTGGTGCAAGAACGCGGCTTTCTTCTTTGCCGATTCYACCAAGGCGAGTTTTATGTCAGGGAAAGCCAGTTTCAGGGCCAGGCCCGGCAGCCCTGCCCCAGCGCCCACATCCATAACCCGCACCGGGCCGGCCAGATGTTCTCGGGCGGTCAGACAGATGGTCAACGAGTCCAAGAAGTGCTTGACTTGGACGTCCTCGTATTCGATGATCGCCGTCAGGTTGGCCCGTTGGTTCCAGTCGGCCAGCTCTTGGAAGTAGGTCTCGAACTGGYCCAGTTGTTCTTCGGACAAGGCGACGCTCAATTGTGCCGCGCCCGCTTTGAGTAGCCCCATTCTTTCGGACATATGAAATTATTATAGCCGGGTCTTATCAGTCGTACGCCACGTTCGCGCCAAATTGACACCACGAGAAGCCTGGTCGTAAAATGACGTTCAACACCCGGCTAGCCCGGTGCCCATTGTATAAAAGCCGRCAGGACCCAAGAGGTAAAACCATGACAACCAAAGCTTATCTATTGATYGAAACCGCGGTTGGAAAGACGCGTGACGTGGCAACCACTCTGACCGGTCTACCGGGGATCGCGACGGTGGACGTGGTCACAGGCCCCTATGACATCATCGCAGTGGTGTCAGGTGAGGACATGACTGTCGTCGGTGATCTGGTCACCGGCCATATCCACACGGTCACCGGCGTCGTACGCACTGTAACCTGCGTAGCCGTTACCAGTTAGCTTTCGATCTAATTTCTGGGTCCCGAGAGGGACTTGTTTAGGAGATTCGCGGTGGAATTCAAGTTCACGGTCGAAGACGAAGACTTTCGGAGAGAGCTTCGGGCATTCATGAAGGCGGAGCTTCCCGACCCTTGGGAAGGCGCCGGGCGCTATCCCGAAGACGACGATTGGGACCTGAATGGCGTCATCCGTAAGAAGATGGCGGAGAGGGGCTGGCTCACGATGCACTGGCCGGAGGAATACGGCGGCCAGAACGCGTCTCCGGTAAAGTCGGCCATCTTCAACGAAGAGATCTCCTATATGAGGGCCCCCGGACGAGACATATTCGGCGTCCGCATGCTTGGCCCCACCCTGATGATTCACGGCTCCGAAGAACAAAAGAAGACTCACCTGCCCGCAGTGGCCAAAGGCGAGATCCAATGGTGCCAAGGCTACAGCGAGCCCGAATCGGGCTCGGACCTAGCCTCCCTCAGCACCCGCGCAGTGCGTGACGGCGATGACCTGGTTATCAACGGCGCCAAGGTTTGGACCACCATGGCCCACCGCGCCGACTGGATCATGCTGCTGACCCGCACCGACCCCGACGCCCCGAAGCACCGCGGCATCAGTTTCGTGCTGGTGGACATGAAGAGTCCCGGAGTGTCGGTCCAGCCTATCATCAACATGGCCGGAGGCCACGAGTTCAACCAGGTGACATTCGACGATGTCCGGGTTCCCAGGGCAAACGTGGTGGGCGAAGAAGACCGGGGCTGGTACGTGGCGGTGACCCTGCTAGACTTCGAACGCTCGGGCATCGACTACTCCGCGTCCGCGCGCCGGTTGCTGGACGACACGAAAGAATTCGCCACAGAGACCAAGCGCAACGGTGTGCCCCTRATCGAGATTCCCTGGGTGCGCAGTCTGATGGCCGACCGGTACATCGACTGCGAGGTAGCGCGCTTGATGGCCTACAACGTGGCTTACATGCAGTCTCAGGACCTGATTCCCACCAAGGAAGCGTCCATGAGCAAGGTCTTCGGCAGCGAGACGGTGCAGCGGGTGGCCGAGGCATCGCTGGAGATCCTTGGCATGTACGGCACCCTTGGCCGGGAAGACAAATGGGCGCCGCTCAAGGGCCGAGTCCAGGAAAACTGGATGAACGCCTTCGCCGGCACCATCGCCGCCGGCACCTCCGAGATCCAGCGAAACATCATCGCCGGACGGGGGCTGGGGTTGCCTAGGGGTTAGTCTTTAGGGTTTAGGTCAAATTAAAAAGGCCCGCAACTAGCGGGCMTTTTCTTTTCACGGGCTGAGATATCTTCGTCACCCTTCCCCGTCATTCCGGCGCAGGTTGGAATCCAGGAACTTCGTTGTACATAACGGTTGGCTAAGGCAACTAATCTGGATTYTGGCCTTCGCCRGAATGACAGACAGGCGCTACTCCAGCCCATAAGCCTCATCCAAGATATCCACGATATGCCGTACCCGGCCATTCTTCCCTTGGGACTTGAACCCCATCTCCACCTGGAGCATGCASCCTGGATTGGCGGTTATGACTTCCTGAGTGTCGGTGGCGATGATGCTGACCATCTTTCGCTTGAGGAGCCTTTGAGACAGGGCCGGTTGGACCGATGAATAGATCCCRGCGCCGCCGCAGCAGAGGGTGGAATTCTCCATCTCAACCAGTTCAACGCCGGGGATGGAGTTCAGGATGATCCGGGGCGCGGCGGTGATGCGCTGGGCGTGGGCCAGGTGGCAGGGGTCTTGGAACGTGACCTTGCGGTTGACCGTCGCCGTCGGCGCTTGAAATGGCAGGCCCACGAGAAATTCGGTCACGTCCTCGGTCATGTCGCTGAACCGGACCGCTTTGGCGCGGTATTCTGGGTCGTCTTTCAGTAGTTCCGCGTATTCCTTCATGCTGGAGCCGCAGCCGGCGGACGACGTGATGATCCGTTCCACCCCGGCGGCCATCAGCGAGTCGATGTTGGTCCGGGCCATGGCGCGGGCATTCTCCAGGTCCCCGGCATGGGTGTTCAAAGCCCCGCAGCAGCCCTKASCCTGGGGCACCGTCACATCGCAGCCGTTCCGGGTAAGGACCCGCACGGTGGCCTCCATGGTCGGCCCCTGCATGAGCGGCATGACGCAGCCCGACAGCAGCGCCACGGTCATYTTCTTCGCCCCCTGGGCCGGGTGGACTGTGTCGGACGGTCCGAAGAACCGCTTGCTCAAAGGAGGCAACTGGGACTCCAGTTTCCCGATTCCGCCCGGCAGCAGGTAGAGCAGGTGGGACAGGCGGACCAGCTTTTGAAGGCCCAACCGCTGGTAGAGTCGGATGAGGTTCGCGCCCATCCTGAGTTTCTTGGGATTCGGGAGCGCGGAGTTCAGAAAGAAACGGCTGAAACGCTTCAATTCACGTGACTGGAGACCGGCGGCCCGGACCTGGGCGCGGGTGCGTTCCATTATGCGGCCGTAGGGGACTCCCGAAGGACAGACCGCTTCGCAGGCGCGGCATTGCAGGCACGCCTCCCAGTGGGAGACGATCCTGGGAGTGATCTCCACCCGGCCCTCGTTGACGGCTTTCATCAGGGCCAAGCGGCCCCGGGGCGACTCCATCTCCAGCGCCGTCTCAACGTAGGTGGGGCAAGAGCTGAGGCACAACCCGCAATGGACGCAGCGGTAGAGGTCTGACTCGGCCGGCGCGTCGGGGCCGCTGAATCCAATAAAGGGCTGGGTCAACTAGATGCCTCCCAAGAATCGGCCGGGGTTCAGTATCCCGTTGGGATCGAAACGGTCTTTGATGCTGCGCATGACGGCCAGACTGTCCGGAGCGTCGCCCCAGACGTCGATCTGCCGCTTCACCGGCAGGGGACAATGTTCCACCACCGCCGWACCGCCGTACCGGGAGGCGATCTGCCGGGTCTGCTGGACCGCGTCCAAGATCGACTGATCAGCTTCGGACGGTTCTTCCTCGGCTGGAGGCCAGAAGAGCCGGATGYTGCCGAATCCAGGATCGGCCATCTSCTCCGGCTTCTCGCCGGAAACAAGAATCTCGCCGCACTCGGCGGAGGTCCGGGCGGCCGACTTCGACTGGACTGAGACCTTGATAACCAGAACAGAGTTGGGGCTGATCTCCGCCGGAGCGTCGGTGAACCAGCGCAGCATTCCGTTGGCCGCGGAACCGTCGAGGCGCTGGACCGCGTTTGCGCCTTCCGCCAGCAGCAGGGCCGCCGCTTCTTCCATGCGCCGTTCGGTGGCCTGGGCCCTTCCCGAGTAGAAGGCAAAGGTCAGAGCGGTCTCTTCTTCGCCCAGTCCCAGGTCTTGAGACGCGGCTTGAACGGAATCTTGCAGCCGCCGCGAGACGCCCGAGGTAACGCTATGGCAGCCCATGGGAGCGGCCGGTGAATGGATCAACTTGCGGCCGGCCGATATCGATGCGGCGAGGGTTGGGAACGATGCCAGCAACATCCCCGAGTTAGGGTTGTTGGGCAACAGCTTGAACGAGGCTTCGACGATCACTCCAAGAGTGCCCAAKGAGCCGGTGTASAGYTTRYYWAGGTCGTAGCCGGTGACRTTCTTSACCACCTTRCCGCCWGCCTTKGTKKMCACGCCYTNNGMGTKGACNTNACGCCGATGCCGATGAGCCATTCTCTGGGCAGCCCGTAGGCGTAGGACAGGGGTCCGCCCGCGCCAACGGACAGGATGCCGCCCACCGTGGAGCGGGTGGCCTGGGCCGCCTCTAGGGGAACGAATTCGCCGCCCGGGGCCAGATGTTCCTGCAACGATGCCAAAGTCACCCCGGACTCGACGGTGGCGGTCATGTCGGCGGGCTGGTAGTCCAACACCCGGTCAAACGCCCTCATGTCCAGCACTACATCGGCCTTCTGTGGGACATTCCCCAACCAGTTCCGGGTGCCGCCGCCCCGTGGCAGCACGCCAACGCCTTCAGACGAAGCCCACCGTAAGACCTCGGCAAGCTGGAGCCGGTCCACCGGACGCACCACCGCCTGAGGCGTCAGTCCATCAACTTCATACCCGTCACCAGGCACAACAGCACTACCGCCTAACAGCTTAGCAAGTTGATCAACAAAGGAAGACTCCAAGAATACTCCTACTCGAATCGGACGGCGTCGGTTCCGGAAGAACGGTTCGGTGCCAAATAAACCGGCTGTGCCGGCGGCTATGCCGGCATGCCGTGAGCGGGTGGGTGGGCGTGAGGCTTGGGCTTCTTGCCGTCTGGGAATATCTTGCCGGGGTTCAAGCTGTTGTCCGGCGCGAAGGCATCTCGCACCAACACCATCGCCGCCATATCTTCCGCGGAAAAGACCAACGGCATCTGTTCCTTCTTCTCCAGGCCCACGCCGTGCTCACCTGTGAGCGTACCTCCGGCATCCACGCAGATCTGCAGCACCTCAGTCCCGGCTTCCACGATCTTGTCCAATGCGCCCGGCTGGCGTTCGTCGAACAGCAAGCAGGGATGCAGATTGCCGTCCCCGGCATGGAACACGTTGGCGATGGGGATGTTGTACTTCCTGCTGACTTCGGCGACCCGCCCCAGCACCGGGGCTAGCTGTGTTCTAGGCACCACGCCGTCGACCAAGAAGTAATTGGGGGCGATGCTCCCCAACGCGCCCAGTGCGCCCTTGCGTCCCACCCACAGTTGCTCCCGTTCCGCCGCGGCCTCGGCGGTCCGAACCTGGGTAGCGCCTGTCTCCCAGAGGGCGGCTTCTACCTCCTCGCCGATCTCGTCCACCTCGTCCTGAAGCCCCTCGAGTTCGATGAGCAGCACGGCCCCGGCGTCGTCGGGATAACCGGCGTCGCTGACCTTCTGCACCGCTTGGATCGTCAAGGCGTCAATCATCTCCAGGGCGGCGGGGACGATGCCGTGTTCGATCACCGCCGAGACCGCCGTGCAGGCCGTCTCGACATCGGGGAAGATCCCCAGGAAGGTTCGCACAGCTTCGGGCACCGGCAATAGCCGTACCGAGATCTTGGTGGCGATGCCGAATGTGCCCTCGGAGCCCGTGAACACACCCCGGAGGTCGTAGCCGACCGTCTCCCGGGCCAGACTGCCCAGGTTAATGACTGTACCGTCCTCGAGAACAACCTCCATGCCCAACACGTGGTTGGTGGTGGTGCCGTAGGCCAGGCAGTGGGGACCGCCGGCGTTCTCGGCGATGTTGCCGCCCAGGCTGCAAGCCTTCTGGCTGGAGGGATCGGGGGCGTAGCGTAGGCCAAACTTGCGGACGTGGGTGTCCAGATCTAGGTTGATAACTCCTGGTTCCACCAAGGCCAGGCGATTCTCGGTGTCCACTTCCAGGATGTGGTTCATACGGGTGAAGGTGACCTGGATGCCGCCGGGAGGTGCGATGGCGCCGCCGCTGAGTCCGGTACCCGTGCCGCGGCCCACCACGGGGACCCCGGTTTTGTGGGATAGTGCGATGACCCGGCTGATCTCTTGGGTGCTGCTGGGAAAAACCACGGCCTCGGGCATACCCCGGTCCACCGAACCATCGTATTCGAAAACCAGCAGATCGTCGGAGTGGTACACCACGTTCTTTTCTCCGACGATATCCTGGAGGTCCTTCAGAAACCGCTTGAAATTCATGCCTGGAACCCGCTGTTATACGTTGCCGATTCTCCGCTTAGACACAGGGATGATAGAACAAATCTGGGGTCATTGCCAGGCTGGCGCCACCTTGTTTGTCGGCCCTCTGGTTTCTAGGTATACTGGATCGGGATTCGTGCTAGGGCTGGTTTGGCCTCGGCATTTGTTCGATGACAGTATCCGGTTTTAGATAGCCAGGAGGAACCAAGTGGAGTTCAATATCGCCGTATTGGGTGGCGACGGAATAGGCCCGGAGGTGACGGCCGAAGGCGTGCGCGTCTTGGAGGCCATGGGCCGGGCTTTCAGTCATAGCTTCAATCTTAGCTATGGCGACATTGGCGGGATCTCCATCGACAAGCACGGTACCCCTCTGACCGACGAGACCAGGGGCCTTCTGGACTCCAACGACGCGGTGCTCTTTGGCGCGGTTGGCGGACCCAAATGGGACTCTCCAGACGCCAAGGTCAGGCCGGAGATGGGCCTCCTGGACATGCGGGCCCATATGGGCGTTTTCGCCAACATCCGGCCGGTCAAGGTTTACCCGTGGCTGGCGGAGTCCAGCGTCCTCAAGCCCCATATCATCGAGGGCGTGGACCTGGTGGTGGTGCGTGAACTTACCGGCGGTCTCTACTACGCCTTGCCCAGGGGCCGGCGTGAAACGCCCAACGGCATCGTCGCCGAGGACACCATGCGCTACACCGAGGGCGAGATCGAGCGGGTGGTCCGAGTGGGCTTCGAACTGGCCATGGGACGGCGCAAGAAGCTGACTTCGGTTGATAAAGCCAACGTCCTGGAGTGCTCCCGGTTGTGGCGGATGGTCGCAAACCGGATGGGCGAGGAATACCCTGAAGTTGAGCTGGAACACGTGCTGGTGGACAACTGCGCCATGCAGCTGATCCAACGGCCGGCGAGCTTCGATGTCATCGTGTCCGAGAATACCTTTGGCGATATCTTGAGCGACGAAGCTTCGGTGCTGGCGGCGTCCTTGGGACTTCTGCCGTCGGCCAGCCTGGCCGGAGTGCCGGTGGCCGGGCAACGCTCCGGCGGCCTGTACGAGCCGATCCACGGGACCGCCCCGGACATCGCCGGCAAAGGGATCGCCAACCCCACCGGCTCGATCTTGAGCGTGGCGCTGATGGTTCGTTACTCTCTGGGCCTGACCGAAGAGGGCGCGGCCATCGAGCGTGCGGTTGACAAGGTGTTGGAGCAGAACGCCCGCACCGCGGACATCGCAACTGAGGGCACCGAGCCCGTTTCGACCGTTGAGATGGGSAACCTGATCATTGCTGCGATTGAGAGTGGGGGGTAGGCTCGATTCTATAGTTTTGACATGTGGGTAGGCTTTACCCTCATCCTAACCTTCTCCCGTGCGCGGGAGAAGGGACTTTTGTGGACTGCAGAGGATAACTGAATGGGCGGAGAACTGACGGTTGCCATAGCGGTCTTTTTGGCCAGCGCTGTATTGGTCATGTTCTGCGGCGCCAAGTTGGCGGTCTACGGCGATGCTTTGGCCACGTTGACGGGCTGGGGCCGTTTGTTCGTGGGCAGTCTGCTGGTGGCTTTGGCGACTTCACTGCCGGAGTTGTCCACCAACATCTCCGCCGTGCAGTTGGACCCGCCAAACCCCGAGTTGGCCGTGGGCAACGTCTTCGGCGCCAACATGCTCAATATGTTTACTCTBGCTGCSGTGGCGTTGGCCTTCGGCGGYAAGCGCTTCCTGGTGCAGGTGGCRCCCGAGCAAGGCTATCTGATCGTGGTGGCGGTGGTCATGACCGGGGCGGCGATCCTTTTCGGCGCTATTCAATGGGGGGCGAACGTAGGGGAGGTAGGGATATCTTCCATCGTCCTGATCGTCTTTTTCGTTTTGGGCATGTGGTGGGTATACAAGAACCGGCCYGCCGMCGACGACGGCGAAGAGGAAAATGACCCTGGTATGACTCTCCGGAAGGCCTGGGCGATGTTTGGGCTGGTCTCACTGGGAGTGGTGATCGCCGGATTCTTCCTGGCCTGGAGCACAGATGAGATTGCCGACATCACCGGCATCGCATCAAGCACACTGGGTATATTGTTGGTGTCCTTTGTAACGACCATGCCCGAAGCGTCGTCGACCATCGCGGCCGCCCGCATCGGGGCCATGGACCTGGGAGTGGCCGGGCTTTTCGGCAGCTGCGCTTTCAACGTCACCATCTTGTTCTACGCCGACCCGTTCTTCCGCGAGGGCGTCCTGGGCAATAGTACAGAACCGGCGCATTTCGTGGCCGGCGGCGTGGCGGTGGGTCTCATGGTAGCCGGATTCGTGCTGGTGATGGCGCGGCACCGGATCGGATCGACAGTGGCGAATGTGGCGCTGGCCTTGATGGCCACTACCTACATAGCCGGAGCTGTGGTCGTGGCAACCGTGGGCGGGACCGAGGATGACGAAGACCCAAACTCCAGCCAGCCGGTCAGGACAGCCCGAACGCCCGGCGAATAACCCCGGTTAGGAYCGTYCKCGTKTCCCCGCCGCTGAGAAAAGCCGCCGCGAATTCYAGSGTYTCWCGGTAGCGTTCCAGRAAATCGKGGCTWACYTCKCCGKYYRYCACCCTTKKCTGGAACAGYTCYACTGATTCTCCTAGCCGTGCCTCCAGCCATGGCGCACCTTCAAYTGTYAAGAGTGCGCTCAAGAAYCTRCCGTCCTGTTCCAGKGAGAYMGGCAGTTGGGGCGATAATCCCTGCCGGTCTTTGTCGTAWGCGAGATAGGCCAGGGACTCGGCGACCAGACTCGAYTCGCCGCGCCGGTGGAATTCGGCCAACACTTCGGCCGCTAGAGACGGGTCTGCCTTGATCAGCCGGTATATGATTCGCCACGGCGACGCCAGAAGAGTATCGCTGTTGGTGGCCAAGAACAGCGCCATCTCAATGTCGCCGCTAAATATCGTCGCCGCAGCCTCGGGTTGGGCCAATATCATGCCTTCCAAGGGGAATGGGGAGTCCAGTATCAGCCGCGCAGTTTCCAGGGCATCGTTTTCGACACGCTCGGCCATCACCTGGTAGAGGGCTTCCAGAAATGGTTCGTCAACCTGATAGTTCCCAGAGGGTTCGTCGATCAATACGGCGATACCGACGCGGAGGGCCTTTGTGTTGGTGGAGGCGGAGGTGATTYCCAGCTTGGGCAACAACTCTGACGGCTCAAGATAGGTCCTGAGTTGGAACGGGACGGGCGCCATCAACCCACCGACCGTCTCGTCGGACAGCGCCAGCGTCACGTTCTTGGCGACTGTCCGGTTCCTGTCCCGGAAAAGGTCAAAGAACAGGCGCAGGTCATCTTTCTGGTCGAAGCCAGTCTCCGCTATGAAGGCCTCCAACTCAGCAGCGCCTTTGGAAGGGTCGGTCCGTCCGGTATGAAGAACGGAATCGACCTTGGCGCCAAAGATCTTTAGGCGCTCCACGAAACTGGCCGTCGCCTGTARGGTCTTGCCCTCCGGCAGGGCCGCGCCGCTGGAGAAGAGTTCGACCAAGACATCGTTATCGACGGCGGGAAGGAAGTTGACCAGGAACGGTTCGTTAACCAATTGGTCTGCCAGGTGTTGAGCTTGTTGGGCGGGGGAACCGGTAGCTTCCGCCGCCAGGAATTTCAGGGCGGAAGCCAGTTGCCCCGCGCGGGAGATCGAGAGGGCCGCAAGATAATCGGGGTGGTCCCGGTAGAGCGTTACTTTGTCTCGAAGATACCTGCGCCAGAACTCGAAATTCTCTTCCTTTTGTGGGTCACCGATCAGAAGGTCGAACCCATAGGCCAGGTCGCGCAGGCGTTCTTTCTCCTCTGTGGCCAGCACGGTTCGCGCGGTTAAGATCATCTCATCGGGCGGTGTTGCCGGGTCCAGAGATGGGTACTGGCGAAGGTCTAGATGCTCGAAACCCAGCCATTTACCCGCGGTCGAAACTTCATCCGGCGAGAGCGATTGGAACCAACCCGCGGCGCCGTACCAATCGTCGAACCGGCCGGCCGGTAAGAAGCTGATCCAATATTTCCGCAAGATCGGCGGGACCAGATTAAGGCTTCCGGCGGTGTTGTAAGCCATGTCCGCCTCCAAGTTGTGGAGTACGGGTTCGGTATTTTCGCTGGATATGTCGGGGAGGTTGCGCAGCCGCTGCCGGAGCAGCTCGAATTGATCCGGAGGCTGGGCCATGAAGGTCAGAATGTCTTGGTGGTAGCTCTGCATCGCCGTGGAAAGGCCACCGTCCGCGGGAATATCCCAGCTAAGGTCAGGCCGGCCCTCCACCGGAAAGCCGCCCCAGTAAGAATGACCAAGCTCGTGCATCACGCCGATGGGCGACGCTTCGCCGACCCCGGCCCATTCATTGAATCCGTAGCTGCCGAAGAAGCCGGGATCGCCCTCCATCTGGCGCAGGTCCARGCTGCGCAGCAGCGCCTCGCCCGCTTTGGTGGGCTGGTACAGGGCGACCACCGCGTCGACCCGTTCTTCCACCCAGGGCACGGTGTCCGGGTGGCGGGTAGGCAAGGGAGTGGGCGTGGACTGAGTATCCAGGGTGGGCGTGACGATCAGGGCTGGGGTGCTGGGTCGAACTACGACGCTGGGAGTGGGCGAGGGTGGTGGAGGCGTCTGTGTCGCGTCACCGCAAGCGGCGATCAACAAGAAGATAACAGCGGCTGGCAACCAGCGGATCAGATGACCTCGAGGGGCTCTTCAGTGACTRTTCCTTCTGTAATCTCAAAGATCCGCACGACCGGGTTGTCCATGTCCATMAGCGAGACCAACACGTAGCGGACATCGGGCCAGAGGCCGGCTGTACCCCCGGCGATGCGGACATCGGTGTCGGACGGATAGGCTTCGCTACCGGTATGGGAGTGGTAGATGGCCAAGAGCTCCCAATCGTTGTCTCCGGCCTCGGAATCGACATTGGCCAACTCCAAGGGATCCATGACGAACCGGAAGGGGCTCGCCTCCACGTTGGTCATGCGGTAGGCCTTCATGACCTGGCCGTCCGGCCCCGCCAGGATGCCGCAGCATTCGTTGGGCAGGTCAGCCTTGGCGTGGGCCACCATCTCGTCGATGAATCGCTGTTTGATCTGGACCAATTAGTCAACTCCGGGAACTAAGTGGGAACAATTGCGGCGCGGCCTYCGTCAAGAGAAATATGAAGCCGCGAACTTGTGTGAATATACCAGAGGAATCYTGGAGTGAATAGCGGCATCAWASTTTGCATAMACAGATACGGGARAACGGCCCAKCTMGRTTCGCAYAGCCCATYRCCCGGAAGGAACCATCGGATGTTTTATCTCAAAGGCTGCTCAAAATGCCACGGCGACCTAACCCTGGAAAACGACGCATACGGCGCTTTCTTGAAGTGCCTGCAATGCGGGAAATTAACCGAAGTCAACGTGACGGGCGGCCGCCAGTCTGTGTTGCACGGAGCGACCTTCGACGAAGTAGCTATCCAGGCTTTCAGCGAAGAGAAAGTTAAGAGCGCGGTTGCGGCCTAGCTCCCGGCTAGTTTGGCGTAGGCGTATACCGCCGCTTCTTGCTCVGGGGTCTGGATCGACCCCGGACGTAGTTCCCGAAGCATGGTGATCGCTTCGGCTGGCTCACGGCCCCGGTGGACCARGTAACAGGCCAGCACGGTGCCGGTGCGGCCGATTCCCGCGTAGCAACTGACCACCACCGGCCGGCTGGCTTCGGTCTGCTCGTCGATGAACTCGATCATCCGCTGGATCTGGTCCGGTTCGGGTGGCGTGAAGTCAGGCACCGGTTCGAACATGTCCACCAGGTGGACCATTTTYCCGGTGTTGGCCGCGATRGTCCGCTCCTCCATCCGTATCACGGCGCGCACGCCTTGGTGGTAGAGGAARGATAGATCGTCGAAGCTGGTTGGACCTTGGGAGCCGGCTAGTTCGTCTTTCAAGACCCAACCAAAGTTCATGACCTGCATCATTTCTCCCCGGCTCCTTCTCTAGTCTTTAATCACGGCTGCGATACGCCGGTGGACTTCCTGCTCACTCAATGTGTCWATGGCGACGACTTTGTCTCTGGACCCGTGGCCCCGGACTATCTCCAGCCGCGACTTGCTAACACCCAAWGTCTTTGCCAYCAGYGCRATCACCCCGGCGTTGGCYTTGCCCTCGGTGGGTGGGGCMGTGACCCGCAGGCGCAGCGTGYCATCCTCAAAGCCGTCCACCTGGTTGCGYGAGGCTTTCGGCTGCACCCGCACCTTCAGYRTGCAACTGTCTTCTGGTTTTTTGGCCATGGTCTAGGCGTCAGTCATCGGTGGGTCGCCGCCCGTCTGGTATATTAGRRCTGAAGGCAAACGTGCTRKAGGAGGCGTCCGGTGGAGTATACCAACATCAAACTGGAGAAAGAAAACCGGGTGGCGACCATCCGGCTAAACCGTCCGGACGCTTTAAACGCATTGAACCCGGAGTTGATAGCCGAGCTGGCGGACGCGGTGGCCGATGTAGGCGCTGACGGGTCCATCAAGGCACTGGTCATACGBGGCGAAGGACGGGCCTTCTGCGCCGGCGCAGACCTCGCCTATTTTCAGACCACACTTGCTGACTTAACCCTACTGCCGCCATATTTGGCCCAGGTCAGTGACCTGCTCMRYMRGATYGARARCCTGCCMKTCCCAGTCATCGCGGTRGTGCACGGTTTYGCSYTGGCCGGCGGGCTKGARCTGATGATGGCCTGYGATATGRCCCTGGTGGCCGACGACGCCCGGATCGGAGACCAGCACGTGAATTTCGGCTTGATACCCGGYGGCGGCTCCACCCAGCGGCTGCCCCGSCGCGTGGGMCTGCAGCGGGCCATGGAACTGYTGACCACCGGCAAGTGGCTCTCCGGGACCGAAGCTGTCGAATGGGGRCTGGCCCTGCGTTCCGCCCCGGYGGAAGGACTGGACGAKGAACTGGAAAAGATCCTGGGRCCGCTACGCACCAAGAGCCGYGAAGGCCTGGCRYTGATCAAGGYGACCACGCTCCGWGGCATGGGAATGTCACTGGAAGACGGGGTGGCTTTGGAGAGCCGGACATTCGCGCAATACTTGACCACYTCGCCCCATCCGGCCGAGGGCATCAAGGCATTTATCGAGAAGCGGACCCCGGAGTTCTAGCCTGGTCCAACGGGCAAGATTGAGCCTGGCTGGTTCGACACCCACCAAGGCCGATGCTATGATTCRGTGTCTCTGTGGGGGCGTTCCACACTTATGGTCAGCGTACTTCACCAACGAATAACTCCACCGGCGGGTCAGATCTGCCGGGGGTGATTGGATACCCAGTTTGAAGATCAAAGACATCCTGACGAARACACGTCCYATCTCMTTTGAATTCTTTCCTCCACGCARCGCCGAGGGCATACCGGCGGTGYTGGAGACCATGGACGAACTTAAGGCGTACTGTCCGGACTTCGTGTCGGTGACCTACGGGGCCGGCGGCTCGACGCGGGCGTTTACCGAAGAGATCACACTCCAGATCAAAAATGAAACCGGAGTGGAAGTRATGGCCCATCTGACCTGTGTGGGCCAGAATAAAGAGGAGATCGACGAGGTGTTGCAGCGCCTAGAATCCGAGGGCGTGGACAATCTCATCGCCTTGCGCGGCGACCCGCCCAAGGGCACCACGGAATTCGTACCGGTGGAGGGTGGTTTCCAGCACGCCACCGACCTGCTCAAATACGTAAAGTCCAACTTCAAATTTGGCGTGGCGGCCGCCTGCTACCCAGAAGGCCACACCGARTCGGTGGACCTGGATACCGACCTGAAATATGTCAAGATGAAAGTGGACGAAGGGGCCGATTTCCTCGTGACCCAGTTGTTCTATGACAACCGGTATTATTTCGATTTCGTGGAGCGGGCCCGCGCCGGCGGAATCKATGTTCCCATCATCCCGGGAATCCTGCCAGTGTTGAACTCGGCTCAGGTCCGCCGTTTCACGGCACTCAGCGGTTCAGAGATTCCACCGGACCTCGACAAGTTATTAGATAAATACGCCGAGAGTGACAACAGCGCCCGGGATATGGGCGTGGAGTACGCTACGGCACAGGTGCGCGAACTCTGGGATTCCGGTGTCCCTGGCGTCCATTTCTACGTGYTGAACCGCAGTTATTCCGTGTCCCGGATCCTGGATAACCTRACAATCTCCGGSCACCAACGGCAAGACTGACCTACCCACTCGAACTTTCGGGCGGACGATGCTTACAACAGGCGTCGACATCATCGAGATTCCCCGTATCAAACAGACGTTGGACCGCTACGGCCAGCGTTTTTTGGACCGCATCTTTACTCCAGACGAGATCGCCTATTGCCGTGGCCGGGCGSCGAACCTGGCGGGCCGGTTCGCCGCCAAAGAAGCGACCATGAAGGCGTTGGGCACTGGAGTCCGCGGCGTGAGCTGGAAGGACATCGAAGTCGTTCGCGCGGAAAGCGGCGCTCCCAGCGTGAAACTCCACGGACGGGCACAGAAGCGGGCTGAGCGTTTGCAGGTGAGCGAGATATCCCTGAGCATCTCCCACTCCCGCGAGTACGCCGTCGCCTTTGTGGTCGCGCAGCGTGACGAAACACCATGAAGATCGTAACCGCCGCACAGATGACAGCCATCGAGCAGGCTTCGGAGAAGGCYGGGGTCAGCACCGATGYCCTGATGGAGAACGCCGGTCTGGCTGTGGCCCAAGGGGCGCGGGGCCTGGTTGGCGCGGCGGGCGTGCGGTTCATGGTGCTGGTGGGTCCCGGCAACAACGGGGCCGACGGTCTGGTGGCTGCCAGGCATCTGCGGCGTTGGGGTGCTGAAGTCGTGTGCTTCGTGGTAGCCGGGCGCCCGAAAATTGACCCCAAGATGGACCTGGCCCTGGAGTACGGCGTCCGCGTGATAGACGCAATCGGCACGGAGCCATTTGAGCGGATGCTATCCCGRTCCGCCCTGGTGATAGACGCGTTATTGGGCACCGGCCGGGCCCGCYCGTTGGAGGGACATGTCCAGGAGGCCATGTTTTGTTTGGCCAACGTCCGGTTGGCCCAAGATCCTCCGAAGCTGGTGGCSTTGGACCTGCCCACCGGCCTCAACCCGGACACCGGGAAGGTCGACTTTAGCGCCGTATCCTGCGACTTTACGTTCGCTCTAGGCTATCCCAAGGTGGGGCTGCTCAACTTTCCTGGCGCTGAACATGCCGGCGAGCTGCGGGTGCTGGACATCGGGGTCCCGCCCGGCCTGAAGGAAGAATCGGAGGTCCAACTGGAATTGTTGGACAGGAGTTGGGTTGCCGGACACCTGCCCAAGCGCCCCTTGGGCTCGCATAAGGGGACTTTTGGACACGTTCTTGTGGTGGCCGGTTCGCGAAACTATGTGGGAGCCGCCTACCTGGCTTCCCAAGCGTCGGTGCGGGCCGGGGCCGGGCTGACCACCCTGGCAACCCCGGAGTGCGTCTACCCCATCGCGGCCGCCAAGTCCACCGAGCCCATCCATCTACCCCTGCCGGATGACGATGAAGGACGGGTCTCTGCGCAGGCCGCCCAAGGGCTTCACGATAGGTCTAGGCGGTTTACCAACATCGTGGCCGGCTGCGGGTTGGGCGTGTCCGATGGCACAGTTAAGTTTGTCGAAGAACTGCTGTTCAACCAGGAGAGTTCCGGGCTGTCCGCACTGCCGGTTTTGGTCGATGCCGACGGCTTGAACAACCTGGCCCGAATCGAAGACTGGCCGGAACGCCGCCGGGGACCCATGACTCTCACACCCCACCCTGGAGAGATGGCCACGCTGACCGGCCTTTCAACCCCGGAGGTCCAGGCGGACCGGGTGGCCGTGGCGCGGGAATACGCCTCAAGATGGAACGTAACGCTGGTGCTGAAGGGCGCCAACACCGTCATCGCTGAGYCGGACGGCACGGTTAGGGTCGCGTCCTTCGCCAACCCAGGGATGGCCTCCGGCGGGACCGGGGATGTCCTCAGCGGTATYATCGGCGGGCTGATGGCCCAGGGTCTAGCGCCGGCCGTGGCGGCTTCGTGCGGAGTGTACCTGCACGGAGAGGCCGGACGGCAGGTCGTATCGCGGCTGGGGTACGCCGGCCTCGCGGCTTCCGACCTTCTGCTGGAGATACNKGTYGSKRMMMKRYSKKTCCGGGATAGCTGACCCTAAGGCCCGGCGCCGGTCACTGTAAGCGGGCGGGGGGCTGBCAGGTTTTCCTATGCTATACTTGAAAAACGTGCCTGGACTGGGCTTCCCACTGCCCAWCCTAAAGCCTGAAACGGACGCCGAAACTCAGGTTAAGGACCGAAGATAAATGTCTTTCGAATTCTTTCTCGAGAACGTTTCAGACCCGACGAGCCGCATCTCCGCCGTCGACTTCTACGAGATATCGGACCTCTCTCCAGAGGAATTGGAACAGTTTGCCGCAGCCTGGTACCCCCTCCCCATCGAACGGCAGCGCGAGATCGCCTCGACCATGGTCGAACTGGCCGAAGGCAACCCCGAATTGGACTTCACGGCGATCTACAAGYTGTGCCTCAAAGGCGATGAYGARCCCCTTCTGCAGATCGTCATGGACGGCCTGTGGGAGCATGACGACCGCTCGGTGATTCCCGGTCTAGTGGACGTTCTCCGGTCTGACAAGGGTTCGGAAGTTAGGTCGGCCGCCGCCAGCGCCCTGGGGAGGTTTCCGTTGTTGGCGCAGGAGGGCAAGTTGCTGGCCAAGGACGCCGAGTTGATCCACGATAACCTCATGCAGGTCCTTGAGGACGAAGAAGAACCACTGGATGTTCGCAGGCGCTGCATGGAGGCCCTGGCCCCCTTCAACACCATGGAGATCAACCAGCACATCACTTTCGCCTACGAGAGCCTGGACCCCGATTATCGCGCCAGTTCGATCTTCGCCATGGGCCGGACCGGCGAGGTGGGTTGGTTGCCCATCCTGCTGCAGGAGCTTCAGAACGAAGAACCGACGATCCGCTATGAGACGGCCCACGCCTGTGGTGAATTGGGCGAAGAGGAAGCAGTCCCCCACCTGATACTGCTGCTGAAAGATGACGATTCTGAGGTCCAACTGGCCGGGGTAGGCGCTCTGGGTAGGATCGGCGGGCCGTTGGCCAAGAAGGTGCTGACGGATTTAGTCAARGACGGCGACGCCAATCTCGAAGAGGCCGCCCGCATCGAACTTGAAGACCTGGAGTTCGACGAGGACCCCCAGGGCTTCCTCGGCGAGCTATAGGCTTCGAAAGACCTCCGTGAKTCCAGTAGCCAARCTCTCCCCCGCCCAAGACCGATTTCTGCGCTCSGCGCGCACCGGCCACCTGGCCACCGCCAATGCCAACGGCCAACCCCACGTGATCCCAGTTTGCTACGTCTTTAACGGCGAGTCCATCTACTCGGTGCTGGACGCTAAGCCCAAAACCGTTTCCCTTCGGCAACTGCGCCGGGTGCGGAACATCTTGGCAAACCCGCAGGTCTCGCTGGTCGTGGACCACTACGAAGAGGACTGGTCGCGTCTCCAGTATCTGATGGTGTCCGGAGAAGCYGGGCTTTTGGAGTCGGGCGAGGAATGGGCACTGGCCATCGCTATGCTCCGGGAGAAATACCCCCAGTATCAAGCGATGGACCTAGACCAAAGCCCGGTGATCAAGATAGTTCCGGCCAGGTTTGTGGCTTGGAGTTCCGGGTCGGGGAGTTGATATCGGGGCGCCCTCGGCCATCCACTCGTCCTGACAACGTGTACGCAATTACTCCTCTGCGATTCACGTTGACGATTCAGTTCCCTAGTTAGGATGTGCCGAATGTATAACGCGGTGGCTAGCGCGCTTCGTTCGGGACGACGAGATCGAAGGTTCAAATCCTTTCACCCCGACCAATTATTAACTTAATTCGTCGAATCTATGGCTTTATCTGCTGGTGTTGTGGCTTAAACACTCAGCATCGCTTCTTATTTCTAGATCGCAGCAAAAACCCCCTTCCAAACTGGAAGGGGGTTTTTGCTGCCTAATTTCATGGTGGCCTACCTCGGGGTCGAACCAGGGACCTACTGATTAAGAGTTAGTTGCTTTTTGTGCATAGGAGTGCATAGCAGTCCACAGCAGGCATGATTTTGAGGCTAACGGCTAAAACCGTGCCTACAGTACAAAAATAAATTGGGGCTAAATTGGGGCTAAACGGGACTGAAACCTAGCACCTAACAAAACCCACAACATTTTGAGTTTGTCTGGGGCCKCCGGTGACGGACAGCTATTYCAGGATTGCCCCAGTGCTGTAGAGCAAAACGTTCCCAAGTGGGGGGCTATTTTTTCTTGTTTGCCGAGTCTTAGTCCAGCACCTGCCGGGCGATTTCCTCAATCTCCCTTAACGCGCCGGACTTTTCGGTGTCGTCCAGCCAGATGGTCACCCGGCTAGCGCCAGCCTGCTCCAGGTCTTTGATGGCTTCCCTGTCCCTATACTGGCCCGACATGCCAAAGGCCATGACCTGGATCGTGGAGGGGTCTCGGCCAGCTTCCTTAGCAAGTCGGTTCAGGGTTTCGCGGCCCTGCCGGATTTCTTCCACCGAGGCATGGTTTGGCATCCACCCGTCGCCCCACTCAACCACTCTTTTGAACGCATTTAGCGCCTTGCCRCCCAAGAACACCGGAGGATGTGGTTTCTGCACCGGTTTTGGAAAAGAGCGGACTGGAGGGAAGTCGTAGTRRGTCCCATGGTACTCAGCCTCGTCTTTGGTCCATAACTCCTTCATGGCCARAATCGCGTCTTTAGTTTGAGTCCAACGGTGGGGGAAATCGCCGCCCATGATCTCGGTTTCCTCCTTCAGCCAGCCCGCCCCAATGCCGAAAATGAACCGACCCTCGGAGTAAAGGTCCAGGGTAGCAATCTCTTTTGCCAGCARCAGCGGGTTGCGCTCGGGAACCAAGCAAATACCGGTGCCCAGCTTGATGGTGGAGGTAACCGCCGAAGCCCGGCTCAAGGCGACGAAGGGGTCGACGATGCGCCCGTAAACGTCTGGGATAATGCCGTCGGGAGAAGACGGGTAGGGAGAACTGGTCTGGAGTGGTATCACCGGATGCTCTGGCACCCAAAACGACTCGAACCCCAGTTCCTCKGCCCGCCTGGCTAGCACYGCCGGGTCTAAGGACGAATCGCTTTCAAAAACAAATATGCCGATGTCCATAACTTCCTCGCTTGCACGTTTTTTTACCGCAGAACACGCAGAGGGCGCAGAAGGAAATTTATATTTGTTTACACTGCGGTCTCGGCGCTCTCTGCGGCGAATCCCGACTAACTKCGCAGGGTTCTGCCACGAATTTTAAGGCCACCCGGTTGGGCTTTTCGTTGTTGCCAATTGGCAACACTACCTAGGCGTTGAGTCTATCACCAYGTGGACCTCTTTGTTAGGCGCTACTGCCKGGCATAACCCAWKCKCACSWRGSSCMYGSCSSTGRGGAAATACCGGTGCAGGGTATAGATTTACCCCACCTAGAAAGGAGCGGGGTAGGTGGGTTCGACTCCCGCGCACTCCCGCCAGACAGTTTATAGGCACGAGATCGCCTGATTTCGTCTAATAAGAAAGCCCCCGACCATTACAATCGGGGGCTTTGTTTTGCAGTAAATGGTCACGAAATGGTCACGAACTTTTTCGTACTCAATTTTCTGAGGACCATCCTTGTGGGTGGAATCCYGGACCTACTGATTAAGAGTTAGTAGGAWATCATTRTCAGGCGTGGCCATATGTATTTTCTAGTCTCAGATTTGTGCCTAAGAGTACATATGAGTATCCTTGAACACGAAGAGAACGAGATCAAATACAAGACCCGTGATCTGAGACGTATATGAAAGAAATGAGCAAACTAGTCAAAGTCTCATTATGTGTTTGCGGATTCGTTGTCCCAGGAGCCATAGGTACGTGTGTCACCATCGTAAGCGGGATATCTGGCTTGACCGTGCTATTTGGAGGAATAGGCTTCGCTATGACTCTTTGGTGGGTTAGGAGGCATCGATAGAAAAGGACCACTGCACTTATCAAGCCGTAGAAGCAGGGGTCCTGAAATGGGGTTAGCCAACTAGCTGTTTGATTAATTGCGGGTTTGGAAGAAGCTTTATCCCCGATATGGCATGTTTCTATCGATTGGTGGCTGATATGTGGATGCAGGTTGCTGATTTAGTCGTTGATGGCCGCACGCCAGTCGGGTGACAAACCTTGATTTCATGGCTCCAACAAATTCGGACTGACTTCATCAAGAGTGTTGGCCAGGCGGGCCAAGGCCATAGAGAGATCCCTGAGTGCATCAGCGACTGTTGGGCGATGTTTAGAGTTCAACTCTCCCCCGTCTCCACCAGCAACACGATTCAGACGCCTCAGGCTCATATTGAGTCTGGGGCGTCTGGTTTAACAGGACTTCCCCACTTCACGCCCCACTCCTCCGGCAAGAGTCATCGTCGGCGGAGTTGGAGTAGGTTGAAGAAACGCGACCCCGGTGTAATCGGAACGTCTATTTTGTGCCGTGGTACGTATAATGGCTCGTGGACAAAGGGCCAGGGAACCTCTCAATCAACGCAAACGGACAAAAACGAATATGGCAGGTTTTAAAACTCTGGCGGCGCCGTCGGATGGACCTAGCGGCCCGGCTCGCTGTCACGCGGTTGGTTCGTAATCTTTCATATTGATCTTGCACGTCAATCCCACATGTCCGGGCAGATTCTGATGGAGCAAAAAACTGCGCTTCAGGCAAGTGTTGTTAAAATTTAGCCCTCGAGAAGGGCGGACCATTTTACCTCGTGACGTATAGGGGCTCGAATGAAAGCGATCGCTCTGATCCCGCGTAAACCGGGGAGCCTTTTCTTGGGCGAACTCCCGGCGCCCGAACTCGATGATGTGCCCGATGGCCGAGGTGTGCTTGTCAGGGTGTTGCGAGTCGGATTGTGCGGAACCGATAGGGAGATTCAGGCGGGGGAGTACGGCGCGCCGCCGCTAGGTTGCGATTTTCTAGTGCTCGGGCATGAATCGCTGGGCGTGGTCGAAAGGGTCGGGACGATGGTCACGGAGTTGATGCCCGGAGATCACGTGGTGGCCCGCGTGAGGCGTCCGGGGACTAGCCTGTACGACGCCATCGGGATGCAAGATATGAGCACCGATGATGAGTACCAGGAACACGGCATAAACCTGTTGCACGGCTTCTTCACCGAGCAGTATGTGGATGTCCCGGAATTTCTGACGAAGATACCCGCAGGTATCCGTGAGATAGCGGTACTGACCGAACCGATGACCGTCGTTGAGAAAGGTGTGACTCAGGCCTTCGAGATCCAACAGCGGTTGCGGATCTGGAATCCCAAGATCGCCGCTGTGATGGGGGCGGGAACGATCGGCTTGATGGCGACTCTTTTGTTGCGGTTGCGTGGCGTGGATGTGGTGACCCTGGCATTGGACGAGAAACCGTACCTCAACTCCGACTTGGTGGAGGCCCTGGGAGCCCGTTACCTCAGCACTCGCAACATGTCACTCACCGAAGCGGCGGCGGCCCATGGTCCCTTCGACCTTATCTTCGAGGCCACCGGGTTCTCGCCGCTGGTCTTCGAGGCCATGCAGGCCCTGGGGAAGAACGGTGTTCTGGTGATGGCCAGCGTCACCGGCGGCGACCGCACAGTGGAGGTGCCAGCCGACGCCATCAACATGGGCTTCGTGTTGGGCAACAAGGTTGCCGTGGGCACCGTGAATGCCGCGCCGGCGCATTACCGGGCGGCGGTACAGGACATGACACTGGCCGAGGCTCTGTATCCGGGCTGGCTATCTCGATTGCTGACCCATCCGGTCCGTGGACTGGACAATTACAAACAGGCTTTCGACCTGCTAAACGGACGGGAACCGGTCATCAAGGCATACATAGACGTGGCTCCCCTCAACTAGCTAATCCTTTGGCCGAACGGCGGCCGACGATGGAGGCGGGATAAAGTGGCGCAAGAGAACCAATACGATGTGATCATCATCGGCAGCGGCGCCGGCGGGGGCACCCTCGCCTACAGGTTGGCGCCCTCGGGTAAGCGGGTCCTGATTCTGGAACGCGGCGGGTACTTGAACCGGGAGAAAGAAAACTGGGACTCCAAAGAAGTCTTCGTCGAGGGCCGGTACAACAACGCCGAGAACTGGCTGGACGGCAAAGGCAAGGAGTTTCAACCAGGGCAGCACTATTTCGTGGGTGGGAATACCAAGTTCTACGGCGCGGTGCTGCTACGGATGCGCCGTGAGGACTTTGGAAAGCTGCAGCACCACGGCGGCGTGTCGCCGGCTTGGCCGCTGACCTATGACGATTTCGAGCCCTACTATACAGAGGCGGAGCAGCTTTACCAGGTGCACGGTGAGCGGGGTATTGACCCCACGGAGCCCTGGGCCAGCGGACCGTTGCCCTACCCCTCCATCAGCAACGAACCGCGTATCCAAGAACTGGCCGACGATCTGCGCCGCATTGGAAACATGCCGTTCCCGTTGCCGGTGGGCATCATGCTCAACGAAGCTCAAAGGCACCTGAGTCCCTGCATCCGCTGCAACACCTGCGACGGCTTTCCATGCATGGTGAACGCCAAAGCAGACGCGCACGTAGTGTGCGTGGAGCCCGCTCTCGCCCACGACAACGTTACCCTGTTTACCGACGCTAAAGTCACCTCTTTGGAGACTAGCGCGGACGGCCGGTCCGTGTCCGGCGTGGTGGTGGAGCGGGAAGGCCAACAAGAGACTTATTCCGCCGACGTGGTGGTCGTGTCATGCGGGGCGGTCAAC
Source organism: Dehalococcoidia bacterium (assembly GCA_002746355.1). Taxonomy (GTDB): domain Bacteria; phylum Chloroflexota; class Dehalococcoidia; order Lucifugimonadales; family UBA3495; genus UBA9611. The sequence goes on from NVWX01000005.1 coordinate 44,084, forward strand.
TCGGCGGCGCTGCTGCTGCGTTCCGCCTCTGACCGGCACCCCAAGGGCCTGGCCAATAGCTCGGACATGGTCGGCCGCCACTACATGGCCCACAACAATTCGGCGCTGATGGCCCTCTCCCGGCGGCCCAACCCCACTGTGTTTCAGAAGACCATCGGCATCAACGATTATTACTTCGGGTCGGACGACTGGCAGTATCCTCTGGGTCACATTCAGATGTTGGGGAAAACCAACTCCGACATGCTCCGGGACAGTGCACCACGCCTGGTCCCCGGCCGAGCATTGGAAGAGGTGGCAGGCCGATCTCTGGACTTCTGGCTGACGTCCGAAGACCTGCCTCTTCCGGAGAATCGAGTCACCGTGAATTCCAGCGGCCAAATCGTCTTGCGATATAAAGAGAACAATGCCCAAGGGCACAAGCGGTTGGTCAAGAAGCTCCGTTCGATGCTCAAAGACATTGGCTGTGAAAATCGCCTGCTCGATTTTTCACTCTACATGGGCAAGAAGATCCCCCTGGCCGGTGTGGCCCACCAGAACGGGACTCTTCGCTTCGGCAGCGACCCGAAATCCTCGGTGCTGGACCTAGACTGCAAGGCCCATGACCTGGATAACCTGTATGTGGTTGATTCCAGCTTTTTCGTCTCTAGTTCCGCCGTGAACCCCACTCTGACCATCGTCGCCAATTCCCTGCGTGTCGGCGACYGCATCCTGGAACGGATGCGGTGAGCCGGCCAGCGGGCACGAAATTCGAGATATTCGCGGGAGAGGTGCCGTATCTGACCACTGACCATATGCGGGAGGTGGACCGGGCGATGATCGAGGACTTCAAGATAGACCTGGTCCAGATGATGGAGAACGCCGGGCGAAATCTGGCAGACCTTGCCCGCGCCAGGTTSCTTAACGGCGACCCGCAGMGCAGWAAAGTCACGGYCCTGGCCGGCACCGGAGGCAACGGCGGAGGTTCCTTGGTCTGTGCGCGGTGGTTGCACAACCGTGGCGCCCTAGTTACGGTGTTCGCCGCACGGCCTGGCCATRAGTTYMCCCCGGTCCCGGCGCACCAGTTGGARATTCTGCGCCGGATGCAGGTGGATGTCTCTCAAGCCGGCGGCCTGGACTCCGCCGAACGCCCGGAACTGATCATCGACGGGGTGATYGGTTATAGCCTCCAAGGCGCTCCCCGAGGCGSCGCCGCCGACMTRATCCGGBGGGCCAACGGGCAAGGCCRTACCAGTCCTCGCATTGGACGCGCCGYCCGGCGTGGACACYACCACGGGCGTTGTCTCCGACCCGGCCATCAAAGCCACGGCAACGGTGACCCTGGCTTTGCCCAAGGAAGGACTGCGTGGCCCAGCCGTGGCGGCCCAGGTCGGAGAGTTATACCTGGCCGACATCGGCGTACCGCCGTCGCTTTACGCCGGTCCCACCCTGGGTCTGACAGTGGGCAACATATTTYCCCATAGTGAGATTATCCGTCTGCGTTAGCTGGATTGAAAATGAACAGACGCGAAGAGGTCCAGATAAAACTAGAGTCGGTACGAGCGTGGCTCCAACGCAACCGCTTAGAGGCGCTGCTGATAAACTCCCAGGCCAACTTCGCCTGGTTGACCGGCGGAGGCGAGAACTACGTTTACGTGGGAGATGCCGCCGGAGAAGCGTATCTGCTCGTCGTTCCGGACCGGGCCTATCTGCTAACCAACAACATCGAAGTACGCAGGCTCCAAGAAGAAGAGGTGCCCGGGCTGTCATTTGAGGCGGTTGTTTGGCCCTGGCACCGGGATGGTGACGCCAGAGAAAAGATGGCTGGCCTGTGCGACGTGTCCAAAGCCGTCTCCGACCTCGGGGCACTTGGCTTGCCGAAGGTCCCCGACGGATTCAATGAACTTCGCTATACCATGTCGCCACCMGAGATTGAACGTTACCGGCGCTTGGGGCAAGACGCGGCCCAGGCGCTGGAGGAGGTYTGTCTCAGTTTCGAACCGGGAGACACGGAACTGGACATCGCGGCTGCGTTGTCCTATCAGTGCCGGAAGAGGAATATATTGCCACTGGTCAACCTGGTAGGCGGTGATGATCGAATCACCCGCTATCGCCATCCTTTGCCCACTGTAAATCCGGTGCGCAAAACCATGCTGATCGCTTTGACCGGCCGCCGCCACGGCCTGCACATATCCCTTACGCGAATGGTGTCTTTTGGACCGGTGGACTCCGATCTGCTGGAACGGCACCGGGCAGTGGCCGCAGTGGACGCCAGATACATCTTGGAGAGCCGGGCTGGGGTTACCATAGGTGAAGTGGTCGCCCGGGCTTTGGACCAGTACTCCTTGGAAGGATTCCTCCAAGAGTGGGAACTCCATCACCAAGGAGGCCTCACTGGCTACGCCGGGCGGGAGATATTTGGCACTCAGGATTCAGCGCACCGCCTGCAACACGGCCAAGCGCTTGCTTGGAACCCAACCATCACCGGCGCCAAATCTGAGGACACGGTCCTGCTCACCGACAGCGGCGCCGAAGTTCTGACCCGAACTGGGGCATGGCCGGAACTGGATGTAGAGTTGCCCTTGGGTGTGTTACGGCGGCCCGCAATCTTGCTAAGGTAGAGCGAGGCCACCGCTGGTCAGTACGAGGAGGACGCTTTGSATTACCAGCCCATCGAGAATTACGGAATAGTCGGAAATATGCGCACCGTCGCRCTGGTCGGTTTAAATGGGTCCATCGATTGGTTCTGCTGCCCTAAATTCGACTCTCCCAGCATCTTTGGCGCCATCCTCGACGAGAAGAAGGGTGGGTATTTCAAGATCGCGCCGRTCCAAGATGGGGCAACCCACAAACAACTCTACTGGCCGGGAACCAACGTTTTGGTCACCAGGTTCCTGTCGCACGACGGGGTCGCCGAAGTTGTCGACTTCATGCCGGTGGATTATCACGGGCACGAGCATGAGGTAAATCAATTGGTCCGGAGAGTAAACATCGTGCGGGGGACCATGGCGCTCCGGATGGAATGTTTCCCGGCTACCAATTACGCCCGGGATAAACACGAGGTCCGCTTGAATGAGTCTGGAGCGATGTTCCTATCGCCCACCATCAATATCCAACTCTCCACCACGCTACCCCTGGTGCAACARRATAGCGGAGTCGTGTGCGAATTCACGCTCCACGAGGGCGAAACGCTCACATTCTCCGTCGCGGAGGTAGAAGACGAAGCGGAGGTGGGCTTCAGGTTTTCCGAGGAGGAGAGCGARCACCTCTTCGAGGATACGGTGGATTACTGGCGAAATTGGCTCTCCCAGTCCACCTACCGGGGCCGGTGGCGGGAGATGGTGGAACGGTCGGCGCTGGTGCTCAAACTTCTCACCTATGAGCCCACCGGGGCGATCGTTGCGGCTCCCACTTGCAGTCTACCCGAAAGCATCGGCGGCGAGCGCAATTGGGACTACCGATACACCTGGATCAGGGATGCCGCCTTCACCCTGTACGCGCTAATGCGTATCGGTTTCACTGACGCGGCCGCCAAGTTTATGGGCTGGATCGAGGCCCGGGCGGCGGAGGCCAACGAAGATGGCTCCCTTCAGATAATGTACGGCATAGACGGCCGTCACGAACTGAAAGAGGAAACGCTTACTCACCTGGAGGGGTACAAAGGTTCAGGCCCCGTCAGAGTCGGCAATGGGGCCTACGGGCAGCTTCAACTGGACATCTACGGCGAATTGATGGACGCGGTTTATCTTTACAACAAATACGGGTCGCCCATCTCCTACGATTTTTGGACCCATCTTAGCCGGCTCACCGACTGGGTGGTAGACAATTGGCAGCGGACCGACGAGGGCATCTGGGAGGTCCGGGGCGGGCAGCAGCACTTTGTCTACTCCAAGCTCATGTGTTGGGTCGCTATCGACCGGGCCATCCGGCTGGCGGACAAGCGGTCCTTCCCTGCCAACCGGGCGCGGTGGCACGCCGCACGGGACGCGATATACGAGGAGATCATGGAAAAGGGGTGGAGTGAGGAACGTCAGGCATTCGTGCAATCGTACGGCAGCGACACGCTAGACGCCTCAAATCTGTTGATGCCCTTGGTCTTCTTCATGTCACCAACTGACCCCAGGATGCTCAAGACTCTGGATGCGATGGACCGCTCTCCGGCAGACGGTGGGTTGGTGTCCAACAGCCTGGTGTTCCGCTACGACGTCAACAAGACCGACGACGGCTTGGCGGGAGAAGAGGGGAGTTTCAACATCTGCACCTTCTGGCTCGTGGARKCKRWKASCCGKKSKSKASRRKMYKRSMSKRASTRSCTRMRYWMASSRCKGCTRRTRKTTSMMMMRRYRYTCAGTTACGCCAACCACCTAGGGTTGTATTCAGAGCAGATCGGGACCAGCGGCGAGGCCTTGGGAAACTTCCCCCARGCGTTCACGCACCTGGCTTTGATCAGCGCCGCCTACAACCTRGACAAGGCCTTGGGAAGAAATTAGAGTGCGACGAACGGTGGCCGAACGCAAGTTATCTGCGCTCTAACCGAACGGTCCTAATACGCCGGGCTCGGTAGCTCCGTCCGCGAAGTTGTGGTGCAGGGCTTTGGTCTAAATTTCTGAGTCGTCATCAACCCCAGTTTCAACACTGGGGCCGGCTGAAAGCCTCCGCTGCATCACATCGGCGAGGGTTTCCGCGAATTGGGTGGACGAAGCGKCCAAGGCTTTGAAATCGGGACCGCTCATCACCAGCAGGTCGGTGGTGGCCAGGGCCCGCACGGAWGCGGTATGCCGGCCGCCTTGCAACAGGGACACCTCACCGAAGTATTCGCCCACGCCCAGGGTGGCCACGGGCGATTCTACGCCGTTCTCACTGCGCACCACCTCTACCTGGCCGGCCAAGATGGTATAGAAGTTGCGGGCCAGTTCCCCCTGGCGGTATATGGTATGTCCCGATTCGTAATGCGCCCTGGAGATCCCCTGGCTCCTGGCGATGTCCATCTGCACGATGTCGCGGTGAAAGAACAACTCCAGTGTCCAATCCGTTACGACTCGGACCTTACGTTCCAACCGTGSGAGCTGGTACAGGTAAAAGGACCGGTAGAGCCACCAAGCTATGAAACCCGACACCTTGATGCCCAACACCTCGGCGGCCCCGGAAAATCGGCCCAAGGGCACGAAGACGCCCAGATTCSRGTGCGRSRAKSRGCGYMWMSTCWTCSMSYWMRYSGMCGCSMGARNTRTYDMBSRYSACKTSSCWKKSKKKGSGRMTGRCKKACTGGGCGGTGGGCGGGCAGGTTTGGCCGGTGCGAACGTCGGGCACGGCGGCGCAGTCGCCGACGGCCCAGATCCCAGGGCAATCCGGGACTGAAAGGGTGTCGTCCACCAGCAATCGGCCCCTGGTGCCCTTGGCGCCCGGCAGCGCGTCCAACAACGGGTTCGGGGCTGAGCCCAATGCCACCACCAGCGTCCTGGTCGAGATCGTTTCGCCGTTACCCAATATCGCGCTCTGGGCCGTGGCCCCCATGATGGAAGTCCCTATACGTACTTCCACTCCCCGGCGTTCCATCACCCGGTGGCTAAACTCGGCCAATCTATCGGGAAGCACCGGCAGTATCCGGCTGCCCCGGTGCAGCAAGATAACCTTGATCTCCGATGGGTCTATCTGGCGGTAGCTTTTGGCCGCTTCCCGTGTGAAAGAATTGATCTCCGAGGCCACCTCAACTCCGGTGTAGCCGCCCCCGGCAACCACGAATGTCAGCAACTCTTGCTTCGCCTGGGGCTCGGTTTCAACTTCGGCCTCTTCCAACACGCTGATCAACTGGTTGCGCAGAAAGAAGGCGTCCCCCAGGGTCTTGAAGGGAAATGCGTGTTCMGCCATTCCTGGCAGCCTGGACAGGTCGGTGCGGCTGCCGACGGCTATCACCAGGTGATCAAAGGGGATCCGGTTGTAGGTTGTGCTTCCTCCGTGCTTGTTGATGACAACGGTGCGGCCCTCAACCTCAACGGCTTGGATCCGTGCTTGGTGGAAGTCGATGTGAGGCAACATACGCCGGATGGGGTTCACGATGTGGGGAGGTTCGATGCTGCCCGAGACCACCTCCGCCAGCATTGGGTGGGCCAAGAAATAGTTTTCTTCGCTGATCAAAGATAGATGGATACGGCCTCGGCGGGCTGCTTTTTGCAGTTTCAGCGCCGTATAGATCCCGCCGTACCCGCCGCCCAGAATCACGATCCTAGGTGGGCCTATCGTTGGCGAAGTGGCCGGTCCATTGTTTTCAGACGAGGTGGTCATAGCCTTTGTGTCTGGTTTAATAGCGGAATCGATGCGTTGGCGTCGGCGTCGAATCTATTGTAACAACGGCCCACAGGATATTTAGCGACCCGCCTATGCGAGTCTAACGAAACCTAGCAACCGTGATAGATCGATTAGAGATTCAAATAGCAACTACCAACACCGCCAAATCGTGTTTCAGGCCGGGTTCGACCCTCCTCCGCCTCCACCAGGAACATATAAACGCCCGGTACTTCCGCTGAAGAACTGCGCGTTTTTGTGCTTGCGGTATTGATGGAAAGGATGGGGCCATCCAGCATCTCAACCTCTCCGGCCATGTCATGTCGGTAACTTGATCGTCTTGAACGCAGTTAGCGGTCGGAATCCCTAACCGTTGATTGGTTCGTGATCCTCGAGGAAGCGCCGTGCGTGCTCTACAACGTCGTCGATGTGCGATTGAGAATCTTTCCAGGGATAGATCGTCACCTCGGAGTTCGSAGCGAGGCTGGCGACTTCCATCGCAGCCGCATAGGGGTGCGCGGGTACGTCGTCGGGCGCTATCAGCAACGGCGTCTGGACCGAACGCACGAAATCGCGAGAGACCGTGAACACAAAGTCGGCGCGGTCGGTGTACATGCTGGTGAGGAAGTCATGCACCATGGCCATCGTTACTTCTGGACGATTTTCGCAAAGCGGCGGACCCCAGCGCTCTGTGTTGTTCCGGTAGAAAACATCCGGATGATCAGGATTGAAACCACTTGGTTGCATCAACGCTGCAGCGACGATGCGCTCCGGAGCCAGCCTGAGAAGGTTGTGAATCATCGGCGCGCCGATGCAGAATCCCATGACCATGAACTCTTTGATGCCGAGGTGGTCCATCAACCCAAGATGATCATCGGAATAAGCGTCCCATGGCCGGTCAATCTCAAGCGGCCCGCTAGAYTGGCCTAGATCGGCGTTGCGCAGGTCGGAACTGATACAGCGGAAGTCGTCTTTGTACGCTTCCATCGGATTGAACGGCGTAGCCAAAGATGCCAAGGTGGAATTGAGCCCACCACCCGGAAGAATCAGCAGGGGGAATCCAGAGCCGACCTCTTCGTAGTGGATGCGGACGGGGCCCCTTTCGTAAAACGGCATTGTGATTGTTCTCCATCAGTGAGTCGCGAGACGCATTGTACGCCTTACGAACAGTCAGAGAGTGGGCTTGTGTTCACYTGCGGATGGGGGTCTTAGCCGACATTTGGTCCCGTTTCAGTTAGACMGAATAATCTGCAACAGAACGATGGGTATGAAGAGGCCATKGGATTTCTGCTGCAAGTAGCGCGCGCGAGGACGAGAATCCGCCTCAGGTGCGACGATAACTACCCTCGGCACTGGATCCATGATGATGGCCCGTTCCCGTATCACCCTCAGCATATGCAAATCGAATCGAAAGGCCTGCTGGAGTAAACCGTTCKCCTCTGGCTGGTAATCTTGAGGTAAGTTGGTCTAGTAGTGGAATCTCGCATCCGCGCAGCGTGAGATTCCTATACATTTATCGACCATGGAAGCGCACGATTGAACCACAGTAGCTGGGGTGAGGGCAAATCACCAGCCATGTATACTGRGGCGGTTTCCACGGTTCTCCCGATCTATGTAACAAAAAATTTACATCGGCGACATATGCGTGAAACATGCACCGATGATAATAAACAWCCTCGATTATTCGTAACTACGGGACGAGATACAACTCGGTGCCCGTGGTTGCTTATTTGTATTGGTTAGGRGAAGCCTGCTTGCCTATCACCACTCTGTGGTCTGGCATATTTTCCGGCGCCTCAGGAAAGAGGGACCGGCTGGGCCCAAACGACGGCGCTCAAGAGCAAGGCATCCCTGCAGACTCTGAGACTCGTCCGCTGCTCGCTCTACGCGGAATCACCAAACGGTTTCAAGACTTGGTCGCCAACGACAATATCGATCTAGACATCTATGGCGGTGAGGTCCACGCGGTACTGGGTGAGAACGGCGCCGGTAAAAGCACGTTGATGAAGATCATCTACGGCGTTTACCAGCCCGACGATGGCGTCATCGAATTCAAAGGCGCAGATGCTGGTATACAGTCCCCTCGCGACAGCAGAGGACTAGGCATCGGTATGGTGTTCCAGAATTTCGCGCTGATCCCGGCTCTGACGGTTACTGAGAATGTAGCCCTTTTTCTTCCCGATCAAGGGTTGGTCCTTAGCAGGCGTGAACTGGCTGGKCGGATACAGGAARTCTCTGAAAGATACAACTTGCATGTGAGCCCTTCAGCCCGCATCAGCGATCTCACCATGGGGGAACGCCAAAAAGTAGAGTTGATCAAGCTCATCATGGCAAAAGCGCAAGTCTTGATAATGGATGAGCCGACCAGCGTCCTTGCCCCCCATGAAGTGGAGGGCCTGTTCGAGGTCTTCAACGAACTTAGACGTGACGGCTACGCGATCGTGTTCATCACACACAAGATTCGGGAAGTGCTGGCGTCCGCCGACCGAATCACTGTTCTCAGGCACGGGGCCGTAGTCACCAGCAGGCCGAGCCAGGGCATCTCGGGTGATGACCTAGTTTCTTTGATGATGGGTATCGACATCGTGGAACTGCCCCCTAGAGCCCAGGTACGAGATGCGATCGAATATGACTCGAGGAAGATAGCGTATCAGCGTCAGGCCAGCGACTTCACCACTGTGCCAGCCATCGAGTTCAAGGACGTGTGGACCAGCAATCCCGACGACCCCAGAGGCCTGCATGCGGTAAGTTTTAATGTCATGCCGGGGCAGATGTTGGGGGTTGCCGGCATATCAGGCAACGGCCAGCAAGAGTTGGGCGAAACACTGATGGGCATGGTCAGAAACACNAGTGGGACGATCTCCCTCTTGGGCGAAGATGTAAAAGGCTGGTCAGTGGCTAAGATACTGGWSGCGGGGGTCAGCTACATCACTGAAGACCCCATCAATATGGCCATGGTTCCCGAGATGCGGGTGGATGAGAACCTGGTCCTGGGCGAACTGGCTGATTACTCCAATGGAGGATTCTGGCTGGACCTTGGTTCGATCCGGGTGAAGATTGCCGCGGCGCTGAGTAAATTCCCTTTGCAGCTAGYGGGTCATGACATGCGGGTAGACAAATTATCCGGTGGAAACGTCCAGARGGTGAGCCTGGCCAGAGAGTTGGAGCTGACCCGCCAGGCAGGTACCACTCCTAAGGTGCTGATGGCCTACWACCCGACCCGTGGACTGGACGTGGTGACCGCGGAGACCACCCGGCGGCTGATGTTGGACTACCGCGACCGGGGCGGCGCAATCGTCCTCGTGTCGGAAGACTTGGACGAACTGTTGGCGCTGAGCGATCACATGGTGGTGATGTTCCAAGGAAATATCGTCGGAGAGTTCCCCCCTGAATCCGCATCGGTCCAGGAGATTGGGATGCTCATGACTGGACAGAGCATCTAGCCCATGAATCAGCCAATCTCGCTACAACAGGCACAAGGATTCGCATTCGCATTCACCAACCATCCGGCTGGGCGGTCGGTCATTGCCATCATCTTTGCGTTTGTGGTCTTCGCCATATTCATCGCTGTGATCGGGCGGGACCCGATAGRGATCTMCACCAAGATGTTTGAAGGGACCCTCGGGAGCAAGGTGGGTCTCAGTGAAGTCGGCGTGAGGATGATTCCCTTCGTTCTCACGGCTCTGGCGGCTGCTATCCCAGCCCGGGTCGGCCTGATAAACGTCGGCGGTGAAGGTCAGTTGTACATCGGCGCTTGGGCCGCGACGGGAGTGGCGTTGTACGTTGATATCGGGACCATCTGGCTGATGTTACCTGCCATGGCTATCGCCGGTTTCTTGGGCGGAGCGATCTGGGGTGGGATCGCCATTTTGCTGCGGCACTGGCGGAACGTAAACGAAGTTATATCCACCCTCCTGTCCAACTATGTCGCGATCCTCTTTGTTAACTTTTTTGTTTTTGGCGCCTGGAAGAACCCAACAGGATTCGGGTATCCCTACACTTCAAACTTCGAATTTGAGTCGATCTTGCCGTCTATCTTCGATACCCGTCTGCATCTGGGGTTGGTCTTACCTATCATCGGAATCATAGCCACTTATCTTTTCCTCAGCCGCACCAGATGGGGAGCCAACATGCGTGCCGTGGGCGGCAATCCAGACGCAGCACGGCGACGGGGCATACCGGTCCTTCGCTACATAATCATCGCCATGCTGGTCGGCGGAGGGCTTGCGGGCCTCGCAGGGATGAGCGAGGTTTCGGGCATCCAACATCATCTGCGTCCTGGAATATCCAACAACCTGGGGTTCATGGGATTTCTGGCCAGTTGGATGGCGAATCACAACCCCATCGCCATCATCGGTACCTCATTCTTGATCGCCGCGATCGTYGTGGGTGGCGACATCCTTCAATTCAGCGGCGACCTCCCCTCAGCCGCGATGTTGATCTTGATCGGACTCGTGCTCTTCTCCGTTCTGGGGTTTAGGCGATTGGAGCGCAAAGCAGAATGAGCGACGTTWGGCTGGTACTTGGCGGTACTTTGACCGGGGCTGTAGGCCCGGGCATCTCGGTGCTTTACGCGACCTACGGAGAGTTGATCACAGAGAGGGCCGGCCGGATCAACTTGGGGACCGAAGGCTCGATGCTGATGGGCGCCTGCTTTGGATTCATCGTTACCGTGGAGACAGGCTCCGTTACTGTCGGTGTCTTCGCAGCCATGGCCGCGGGAGCCGGTCTTAGCATGGTGATGGCCTACCTGGTGATATACCGCGACACCAACCAACTCGCCACTGGGTTCGCGCTGACCCTCTTCGGGGCGGGGATCACGGCCTACGCCGGGAGGGGATATGTGGACAGCATCATCGGCGGACTAAATCCGATATCGATTCCCCTGCTGTCTGAAATACCGAAACTGGGCCAAGCGCTTTTCCAACAGGACATCTTGGCCTACATCGCGTACGTACTTGGCCCCTTGCTGTTCCTGGGTTTGCACTACACCCGCGCCGGACTAAGCCTTAAGGCGGTGGGAGAAAGCATCGAAGTGGCGTTCGCGGCAGGAAGAAATCCTCACGTGATACAGATCGCGGCGCTCGCCGCGGGCGGGGCCTTGGCTGGTCTTGGCGGCGCCCAACTTTCCTTGGGACTTACTCATACCTGGTCGGAAGGGATGACGGTTGGGCGTGGCTTCGTCGCCGTCGGTTTGGTGATCTTCGCCATTTGGTCTCCGTTGAGGGCCATGGTCGGCGCATTCTTATTCGGTGGGGCTATCGGCCTTCAGTTGCAGCTGCAAACCGTTGGGGCGCCGGTGTCGCCATTCATCTTGGACATGCTCCCGTACCTGATAATTCTGTTCGTTATGGCCCTTTGGAGCCGCGCGTCGGCCCGAGCTATGCCTGAAGGCCTAAAAGGAGTCTTAAAGGCAACAACTTGACCGTGTTGCCGTGGAAAACCGATAGGGAAACGACATGACAACCACATCTCATATCGAGTCATGTTAAGCATAGATCCGGCCTGATCAAGCATTGCATATGCTTTGGGCCAACACCTATAGCAGCCAAAATAACAGGAGGAAAGGTTTGTACAACCGGATTAGGCATCTATCTCTGATCACGCGGTCCCATAGGATATTTATTGGGGCACTCATGCTGATTGCCATCGTGGCATTGGCGGCTTGTGGGAGCGACGACCCCACGGCTGTACCAGTGCAGCCCACCAGCGCACCGGAGCCTACGGCAAGTTCCAGCACTGGGTCATCCGACCCCACCACCGTCACGGCAACCAGCCCCTCAACGGCTGATCTGCGCGGCGGTTCGCCCGAAGTATTCTTGAAGGGATTTGAAGACGCTATCGCGGGCAGCGAATTCCGTTCGACATCCGAGTTTGCCGCCGCCGCCCAACCGTTGGCCGCCGGCGAAAAACTGAAGATCGGATTCATTTTCGTGGGCTCCCAGAAAGACCTCGGCTACAATCAGGCTGCCGCAGAGGGCAGCCAATATCTGGAGCAGGTGTTCAACGACATCGAGGTCCTGCGGTCAGAGAACATCCCAGAGACTGCTGACGTACAAGCGGTTGAAGAACAGATGATTCGCGACGGTGCGAAGATCATCTTCGCGACCAGCTTCGGATACTCCGGACCCACCAAAGAGATCATCGAGAAGCACCCGGACGTGATGTTCCTTCACATGGGTGATGTCGAGGCCTTCGAGAACTACGCCTCGTTCTTTGGTAACATCTGGCAATTGGAATACGCCGCYGGGCAGGTCGCCGGCAACACCTCCAAGACCGGAAAGCTGGGCTTCATCGCCGCGTTCCCCATCCCTCAGACCCTGCTGAAYGTGAACGCTTTCCACCTGGGAGCGCAGTCGGTTAACCCGGACATCSAGACTACCTTCGTGTTGACCAGCAGTTGGTGCGACCCGGCAAAACAGGCGACAGCGGTACGGGCGATGATCGATGCCGGTGTGGACGTTCTCACCCAGCACCAGGACTGCACCAAGACCATCGTAGAGGCGGCGGAAAGAGCGGGTATCTTCGTCTCCGGTTACCACCAAGACGCCAGCGCCGCTGCCCCCAACGCCTGGCTGACCGGCGCCGCCTGGAACTGGGGCCCGGTYTACGCTGAGATCGTCGCTGAGATCAGGAAAGGGACCTACAAGAGCTCGGTCATGTTCCAGGGACTGGACGCTGGGTGGGTCCAACTGTCTCCCTTCGGCGATTTCCTTCCCGATGACGTGAAACAGAGYGCGTTGGATACCGTCGAGAAGTTGAGGACTGGCTCGTTCCAGCCCTTCACCGGCCCCATCACGGACCAAGACGGCGTGGTCCAGATCGCCGCGGGAGTTGTCCCGACCGATGCTGACCTGCAGAGCACCGGCTACTTGCTTCAGGGCATCACCGGCAGGACTAACTAAAACCTTAGGCCTGATCGAGGCATAAAAAGCGAGTTTGGGCAGGCCCGGTGATTCCGGGCTTGTTCAACTTCCGGAGGAGTGAATCGTGGGTAAAACTGTTTCCGCCGATCCTTACGAGTGGCCATATGACGGCAACATAGATCCCAGCCGCACGGCGCTGCTCCTCATAGATTGGCAACATGACTTCTGCGGGCCCGGCGGCTACGTGGACACCATGGGGTATGACATCTCTTTGACCAGAAGAGGGGTGGAACCGACCCGCAACGTCCTAGAATCGTGCCGTCGGGTCCCAGGGTTCACCATCATTCACACCCGGGAGGGTCACAAGCCGGACCTTTCCGACTGCCCGCCCAACAAGCTGTGGCGGTCCCGTCAGATGGGCGCCGGCATTGGCGACCCCGGTCCCAACGGCCGCATACTGGTCCGGGGTGAACCAGGATGGGAGATCATCGACGAGCTTGCTCCAGTTGAAGGGGAGCCGGTCATCGATAAACCGACCAAGGGCGCGTTTACGGCCACCGATCTAGACCTGGTCCTCAGAAACCGTGGCGTGACCCATATCGTGCTCACAGGCATCACCACGGACGTCTGCGTCCATAGCACCATGCGCGAAGCAAATGACCGTGGCTACGAATGCCTGCTGTTGGAAGACTGCACCGGCGCAACCGACGAGGGGAACTACCAAGCCGCCTTGAAGATGATTAAGATGCAGGGCGGAGTGTTCGGCGCGGTGTCCAACTCCAACGATTTCATAAACGCGATCACTTGTTCGTTCTAGAGTGGAGGCCCATGGATACCCGTACTAGCTTCCGGAACGCCGTCAAGGACGCCCAGTCGTACGATACCGACAAAGTTGACCGCCGCCCTGGTTTTATCTCCAGCGTCGCACGCCTGAGGAAAACGCGGAAGCGTAATGTTCGGGCCCTGCCGACCATCGCCAACGGACGCCGTGGGCCGGTAGCCGATGCTGCGCGCCTCATGGCAGATGGGGCGACCTCAGCGGTGGAACAGACCCAATGCGCTCTGGAAGTCATCAACCGGCTGCAGCCAGAACTGAACGCTTTCGCCCACCTTGCCCCTGAGTCCGAGTTGCTGGAGTTGGCCGGGTCCCTGGACCGGGAAAGGGCCGAGGGCAAGATACGGAGCCCCATCCACGGACTGCCGATCTCCGTTAAAGACGTGGTCCACGTTAAGGGCATGCCCACCAGCTCCGGCTCCAAAGTCATGGAAGGATTCATGCCCGATGATGATGCAACGGCGGTGCAGCTCTTGCGTGAAGCCGGGGCGATAATCATGGGCAAAGCCCATACCCACGAGTTTGCCYTGGGCGTTACCACTCCCCAGAGCCGGAACCCCTGGGACACCAGCCGTGATCCAGGCGGGTCCAGCGGCGGGTCGGCCATATCCATATCAACCGGCATGAGTTTTCTGAGCGTCGGCACAGACACCAGGGCGTCGATCAGAGTACCCGCTTCTTTGTGCGGCACCCTTGGTTACAAACCCACGTATGGACTGGTTTCCACCGACGGCATCGTCACCCTTTCTTGGAGCATGGACCACACCGGCCTTATGGGCCGTACCAGTGAAGACGTGGCCATCATGATGAACATCATCCAAGGCGTCGATCCCAAAGACTCAGGGACCTTAGATGTTCCGAATGACGACTACACCGACTACCTGTTCAAGGACGTAACGGGGYTCCGCGTCGGGCTCGTTGTCGAGGCCCTTGAGGGTGCAGACCCGGAAACTTTGCAGACGTTTCACTSCTGCGTCGATACCTACAAGTCCTTGGGCGTTGAGATCGTCGAGACCAAACTGCCTTCAGCGGACGATTTCCGGTTGGCGAATAATCTGGGACTGATCATCAGMCGCACGGAAGCCGCCACCTACCAGAGGGCCTTTCCAGATGCCGGGCCCAAGTACATCAAACAGGTGTTTGAACAATTGGACGAAGCGGCGAAAGTCACGGCGGTGGACTACCTAACCGCCCAGCGGTTCCGGTCCGAGTTCCAGGAGCGAATGTTCGCGGAACTGCAGGGGTTCGACGCCTTCATCATGCCCACCACTTTGGTYCCCGCGGTCAAGGCCGAGGACACTGAACAATACCTGACGATCCTTTCCAGAAACTGCATCCCCTGGAGCATGATCGGTTTCCCTACTTTGTCGGTCCCGGCCGGCCTGACATCGGGCGGCCTTCCGGTGGGGGCACAACTGGTGGCCGCTCCGTTCGACGACGGCATCATCTTGGCGCTGGCCTCGGCATTGGAATCGGTCACGGAAGACCTGAGGCCCTAACCAGGGACCATGTCCACCACGAAAACCTCACCTGAAAGGCCGTCTAAGTCCCGGTTGGCTCCACGCCCCACCGTCAATCTGATCGGCATCAAGGCTGGCCGATATCTGAGCACGCCAGGGTTCTCCGGCGAGGTGATTTCGGTTGGGGAAAGAGCGGCGTATATCGCCACCGACGAAGGGGACATTCTGGCGGCATGCCRGGACGACCAGCAACCGCATCCCAGGTCATTCCTGACAGACCTAGACCTCTCGAATCTCCATGTGGGTCTGCGCACCTGGGTCGAGGGGACGAAACTCTGGTTCAGCARCGGCGTCTCGCTGCCTATCGCGGAGGCGCAGCGTTGGAGCAGCGGACCGCGGGCGCCGGTAAACATCATGTCTTTAGAAAAGTTGCGCTCCCGATGCGGTGATCTGCTGCGGRCGGCGATAGACCTCCATGAAGGTGATGATCTTGGGTTGTCGCTTCCCTTTCTTATAAACGATGATGGCGCTGAAACCTCACCCGATCTCCAGACCGCCATTTCTCCGCTGACCGCTGCTGGCGTGGAACTGATCAGGGGGCTGCTGCCCCATCGCCGCAGCGGAGATTTTGAGTCAGTCCTAAAACTCGCCGAACAGCTTATTGGGCTAGGGCCGGGTCTAACACCGTCAGGAGACGACTTTGTTGGTGGACTGGTCTTCATGTCCCGTCGCCTTTCCTCAGCCTACCCGGAAGAGCGATGGTGGGAGGGTGGAGATCTGCCGGCCTTGTTGRCCTATGCGCGGTCCAACACTTCGCGGATAAGCTATGCCCTATTAACAGACCTTTTCGAGAGCCAGAGCCATGCATCGTTACATGCTTTGGCTCATGAGCTGATATCCGATACCGGCGGTTTTGACGCCAAGTTCCATGTCCGGCAGGTAACACAGATCGGACATAGTTCAGGATGGGATATGCTGACAGGGATTCTGGCCGCGCTGCTGCCGGTTTTCCATCGGGACATGCAGGAGTCCTAGCGATTAACATCAAGCAAAAGATAGAAGCCGCTAACGCCGAAGCGTTCAACCGGATAGTCTCCGCCGACCCGGTGCTGGTGGACATAGTTCCGGCGGGAGAAGTTGTGCCCGGCCTAGAAGACCGGATGGTCCTGCATTCGGGCCCGCCGGTGGACTGGGAGCACATGGGCGGCGCGCAGAAGGGCGCGGTCATAGCGATGACCATCTTCGAAGGCTGGGCCGGCGACATCCAGAGCGCCGAAGATATCCTCAGCAAAGGCGGYATCAAGTTCGACCCGAACCACCACCATGACGCCGTCGGACCCATGGCTGGGACCATATCCAAGTCATTGCCCGTATATGTGGTGGAGAACCGGACTCAGGGCAACCGGGCGTATTGCCGGTTGGTGGAAGACGAGCAGCAATTCGGGAACTACAGCGCCGGGTCCATAGACGGACTACGTATGTGGCGTGACGTTTGGGCCCCCTCACTGGGCAAGGGTGTYCGGCATATGGGAGGGCTGAGCCTCAAGCCGATCATCGCCAAAGCATTGCAGATGGGCGATGAACTCCACAACCGGCCCAATGCGGCCAGTTCCATCTTCGCCGGCGCCATGGGTGTCCCGATGATCGAGGCYGGCGTGCCTACCAAAGACCTGACCAGCACCCTTTCGTATATCTCCGGCCACGACCTRCTATTTCTCGGGCTGGCCATGGCCTCCGCCAAGTCGGCCGCGGATGCCGCACGGGGAATCGAGTACTCCACTGTGGTGACTGCGATGGCCCGCAACGGCTATGAATTCGGTATCAATGTGAGCGGCCTGGACGGACAGTGGTTCACGGCTCCCGCACCGGCCATCGACGGGCTGTACTTGCCCGGCTACGGCGAGGGAGACGGCGGATTTGATATGGGAGACTCGGCCATCACTGAGACGGTCGGCTGGGGTGGCTTCGCCCTGGGCGGCGCCCCGGGGATACTGTCCCTGGTCGGCGGCACTCCGGAAGAAGCCTTGAACTACAGTCGTGAGATGCGCGAGATCACGACAGGCCTCAGTCCCGACTTTGCCATTCCGGCCCTGGATTTTGAGGGCACGGCGGTCGGCATCGACATACGAAAGGTKGCCCAATCAGGAGTCCTGCCAATCATAGATACGGCCATCGCTCACAGAGAGCCCGGCCATTCGATCATCGGAGCGGGAATGGTCCGGCCTCCCATGGCCTGTTTCCACGGCGCCCTCAGGGCATTCGCAGCCAAGTACGCCCTGGAGTAAGGGAGCGATGGTCACAGAATCTGCGCTGCTACAAAACCGGTACTTCGACTCTGTATTCCTGATGCGGGTTTCCAAACGCCTCAGCGGTCAACAGGGGGTCCAGCAGGCCGCATTGGTCATGGGAACGCCCAAGAACATCCGGATACTGGCGGACGCCGGTTATGACGGCATAGACGCTTTGGGAGCTTCCAGCAATGATCTGGTGGTCTCGCTGAGGGCTGATTCGGCTGAACAAGCACGCCRACTCATCGATGACCTAGAAAGCTACCTCGTTCGGGATTCGAGCCGCCCAACCACTCACACTGTACGTTCGTTGCCGCAAGCGTTAACCCAGCAACCGACATCCAACATCGCATTGATCTCCGTGCCGGGTGAGTTCGCCGCCAGGGAGGCCCGGCAGGCCCTTGAGAGTGGACTTAATGTGTTCTTGTTCAGCGACCACGTCCCGATCGAAGACGAACTATCCCTGAAGCGGCTGGCTCAGGAAAATGGACTGCTGCTGATGGGCCCGGACTGCGGGACCAGCATCGTCGGCGGAGTGGGGTTGGGGTTCGCCAACGCGGTCCRGAGAGGCCCCATCGGAGTTATCGGAGCATCGGGCACCGGCACCCAGGAAGTCACTTCGCTGRTCCACCGGTGGGGTTCGGGAATCTCCCACGCCATCGGAGTCGGAGGCAGGGACCTATCAGACGACATCGGGGCTATCTCAACCATGCAAGCGATGGACGCCTTGGAAAAGGACCCCAACACATCCGTGATACTGCTGGTTTCCAAACCGCCRGGGTCTGCGACGGTCGCTCTTGTGAACAAGCGGATCGAATCGTGCTCCAAGCCCGTGGTGACCTGCTATCTGGGCGACCGGGGCKGGTCGTCGCGGGATCTGCCCAACGTCACCACAACCAACAATCTTGACGACGCCGCCACCGCCGCCATCCGGTTAGCCGGTGGCATCAGAGTCGATGAAGCATCGTCAGTCTCGCCGGAATCGCTGCAACGGGAGCAAGCAAAACTGCGGCCTAGCCAGAAGTATGTGCGCGGCGTCTTCGCCGGCGGCACGTTGTGCTACCAGGCCCAGCAGGTGCTCAGGGATGCCGGTCTGGCTGCATGTTCAAAYGAGCCGCTTGAGAAGAGGATGGAACTGCGGGACTCGTCCATTAGCGTCGAGCATACGCTGGTCGACATGGGGGCCGATGATTTCACGGATGGGAAACCCCATCCGATGGTCGACTCGACGCAACGAATTCAACGGATACTGGCTGAAGCAAATGACCCGGAGGTCGCGGTCCTCCTCTTGGACTGCGTCTTGGGGTTCGTCGCCGCCGAAGACCCCGCCGGAGACATCGCGCCGGCCATCGCGGAAGCAAAAAGAATTGCCCAACAAAGAGGCGACAACCTTAGCGTCGTTGTTTCGGTCTGCGGCACTGAACTTGATCACCAGGGTCTGGAAACCCAGGYCYATTCGCTGGAGGAAGCCGGCGCCATCGCGTTTACGTCTGCGTTCCAGGCTGCCCGGTTTGCGGCGCAATTAGTTACCGGAAGGGGTGAGTAGGTGGACCAAGAAACAGGCATCGACCGATTACTGGCAACACCGGTTGCCGCCATAAATCTTGGTGTGGAAGATTTCGCGGATAATCTGGAAGCCCAAAACGCCCAGGTCATACACGTCAACTGGACGCCCCCTGCCGGCGGAGACCCGGAGATAATCGCGATTCTGGATAAGATATTATAGCCGCGGCGGCGTTGTTTGAACGACTAGGGGTAAAACTTCAGCAGCACATCGGAGAAAAACAAGTATGGAATCAATCAGCCGGCAACTTGCGCAGTGGGTCGTCGGACTACGCTATGACGATCTTCCGCCCTCGGTAGTCGACCGCGCCAAAGGCGTTACGCTCCACAGTCTCGCCTCCGTGCTCCTTGGCTCGCAGACGTCCGATGGCCAGCAGGCCGTACAGCTAATGACCGCGGAAGAATCTGGTGTTACACAAGGCGCCACCATCATGGTTGACGGGACGACGGTGACCAAGGGCGGCGCCGCCTTCGCCAATTCGGAGATGGTCATGTTGGGCGGAAAGCTAGATTCGTTTCGGATGCTCACCCACCCGGGCACCAGCATACTGCCTGGCGCATTCGTGGGTGCGGAAACCGCCGGYGCGTCTGGCMGGGAATTCCTCACAGGTGTTGCCGCCGGATACGAGGTCATGGAGCGAYTGGCGTCCGACTTTATCCCCACGGTGATGTCGCGCGGATTTCACGCCGGACCGGTGTTCGGAATCTTTGGACCAGCCATCGCCGCCGCCAAGATGCTGAATTTCACTGAGGACCAGGTGAACAACACCATCGCGCTTTGCGTTCACCTGGCGGCAGGCAACCTTGAGGGGCCTCGCAACGGCGGCCGTGCCTTGCGTGAGGGCGCCGCAGTGCGCAACGCCATGCTCGCCGTGTCGCTGGCGCAGATGGGGCAGGTGGGCGGTGACACCACCYTRGAGGGCGATGCGGGTTTCTAYCACGCCTATACGGGCAACAACCAAGGGAAACTGACCTACAGCTTTGTCGGCGACACCCAGACCAGCCTGGATGTGATCACCAATGGGTTGGGACAAGACTGGATGTTCTTGGATACTCTCTACCGCATCTACTCGACGGCSGGCTACAACATCGCGCACGTCGATGTCACCGCGCAACTGTGCATCGAGCATGACATTCAATATGAAAACGTGGACCGGGTCGAAGCCGTTGTGAACTGGATAGAGACTCAGTATCCGAGCCCGGCTTTCCCGAGCCGCCGCGAAGACGCCGAGGCCCGGCCGGGGTCCACGGCTTACTACACCGCGTACGGGGTCTGCCAGCGTGGCTTCCCAGTGCTAAGGAGCCAGCAGATGGGCGTTGTGGACGGCGACGGCGATCCGCCCGAGGTTTTGGACCTGATGCACCGAGTGAAGCTGATTCCGTCGCATGACATGACGCTCTTCGGGCCTCGAATCACCATCTTTACCAAAGACGGCAAGAGCTACACGAAGCAGTCCACCGGGCGCGAATTCATGTGGGACTTCGAAGAAGAGGCGCGGCGGATCCGCGACGTCATACCTGGCGTGCCGATTCCGGAGGCCCAGTTCGAAGAGATAATTTCGACCTGCCGCGACCTCGATAGCCAAGACCGGGCCGACCGGCTCATTCAGCTAACCATACCTTGACCACACAGGGTCGATCGAGTGGAGCTACACCACTCCAGCTTCGGCCAAGTAAGCCAGTTCGGTTTTCTGCAAGCCCAATTCACTGCAGAAGATCTCCTCGTTGTGCTCTCCGATCAATGGCRCCCGGTTAGAAATCCGCCAGGGCGAGCCGTTGTAGATGGCAGCGGGCCCAGGGTACTTCAGGATCTTGCCCAGTTCGGGATGGGGCACATCGATCCAGAAGCCCCGGTCTGTCAGATGACCTTCGTCCACCAGTTCATCCGGCGCCCGGACCGCTCCCCAATTGAAACCGCGCTCCTGGCCGCCGTGGGCTATCTCGTCCCGAGTCATATTCGCGGCAAAGTTGGCGACAACTTCGTCTATGTGCGCCTCGCTCGCCGAGAAAACCACTGGTTCCAGGTAGCGTTCTTCCGTGAGGTCACCCGCCAAACCATGGCTGTCCATCCACTCGACCAGCGCCGGGAATAGCCGGAGTGTAACCCTTGCTGCTGAGGCGTTGACGTACTTGCCGTCCTTGCAACGSAGTTGGCTCAGGGGAGTCGGAGTCGCAGCGGCGTGGCGGCCGGTCTGGCGCCGCACCACCTGCCCTTGATAGATGTAGGTGTTCACGTGCATCTCGGTGGTCAGGGCGCAGGCGTCGTGCACCGAAGCGTCTATGTACTGGCCCTGCCCGGACGTGGAGCGGAACATCAGGGCGGCGATTATCGCCATGTAGGCGTAATGGCTGCCGATATGCCAGGCGTTGCCGCCACCGGGCGCGATGGGAATATCCCCGGATACGTGCTCGCTGTCGTAGCCGCAGCAGCCCATCTGCCCTCCCGCCGCCAGATGCAGCAGGTCGCTGGCCAAGAAGTCTCGCCATGGGCCGGTCTGGCCGAACGATGTCAGAGAGCACATGATCAGCCGTGGGTTCGACGCAGCCAAATCCTCGTATCCCAACCCAAGTGAGGGCAGGTAGCCGGCGGAAAAAGTTTCCAGTATCACATCCGCCGTGGCGGCCAGCCGCTTGAAGAGGCCCCTTCCATCTTCGGTTTCTAGGCTAAGCGTGATGCCCCGTTTTGAGGTGTTGTAGTGCCAGAACGATAGGCTGCGGTCCCGGTGGGGCAGGTCGTCTAAGAACGGCCCAACGGTCCGCGTCGCTTCCCCTCCGGGAGGCTCGATCTTGATAACCTCCGCTCCCAGGTCCGCCATCAATTTTCCGCAGTACTGACCCTTCTGGTCGGCCAATTCCAGCACCCGCAAACCGGACAACGGTCCCGGCTGCTGGCCGTTGGCTGAAGATTTAGAGGCTTTTCCTGCGTCCTCTTTCTTTGCCCCGCCGCCCGGTCCCGTGAACGGCAATCGGTCGGCGTTGATCATCTCGTCCATGTAGGGGTAGCGGTCCAATGTCACCGGCCAGAAGGTGTTGTCTTCATACCCGGCCACGAACTCTTCATGACTGAGACCCAGGATGCCCTCGAAGACTTCTTGGTTGTGCTGGCCGATGAGGGGCGCGGGCATGGTGTTGATGGCAGGGGTCTCCGAAAGCTTGAAGGGAGCATTCTGGAACCTGTATGYGCCAATCACCGGGTGCTCCAGATTGACGTACAACTCCCGGTGACGAAGTTGAGGGTCATGCTCCACCCGGTCCTCGGTACTCTGTACCGGCATCGCGGGCACACCTGAAGCTTGGCAAAGCTCCATCAACTGGTATTTCTCGATGGTTTGCGCCCAATCTTGTATTCCCAGGTCCATCTCCTCTTGATGCTGGAGACGGCCGCTGAGGGTGCTGAACTTCGGCGAAGTGGCCCACTGGGGAGAGCCCATGACCCCCACCAGACGCCGCCATTCTTCCTCTGAGAAACAGGTGATGGYGCACCAGTCGTTGTAGCCGCCGCCCTTGGTGCGGTAGGCGTTATGGGGAGCGGTGGTGGGCCCCCGGTAGTTGTTGAGCATCGGGGCGCCGGGCCAATTGGTCCGGTTGCCAGGCGGGTACCCCTCCCTGCGGGACGGTCGGCCGTTCACCGTCGCGTCCAAAATGGCGGAGCCGTTCAGCGTGGCGCCGACGACCATCTGCGAGATGTCCACGTGCTGCCCCAGGCCCGTCATGTTGCGGCGGTAGAGCGATGTCATCGTCGAAAATGCTATGTACATGCCGCCGGTGTCGTCCAGGTAGGACCAGCCCCACCCCGCCGGCTGCTCGCCTGGCAGCCCCGATAGGAATGTCAGGCCCGAGAAAGCCTGGGCGATGGGCCCCATGGTGAGGTATTCGCTGTGCCGCCCGGTATGGCCGAACCCGGACTGGGAGACGTAGACGATGTCCGGCTTGATTTTTTTGAGTTCGTCGTAGCCCAGGCCCCAGCTCCGCAGCGCCCTGGCGCTGAAGTTCTCCACCACCACATCAGATACGGCGACGAGTCGCTTGATCAGATCTAGGCCCCTTTCCGAGCGCAGGTTGACGGTGATGCCCTTTTTGTTCGCGTTGGTGTCGTTGAAATTCGTCCGGGTATTCAGATTTGGTTCCATTCCGGGAGCCGAACCGCCGGTGGTCCTGCCCCGYTCGTTCAGAGGCCATTCCACCTTGATGACCTCCGCTCCAAGGGCGCCTAACCAGCGGGTCGCCCACGGGCCGGCCCTCACCCAAGTGAAATCCAATACGCGGACGCCTTCCAGCGCCTTCGGTGAAAGCGCAATCTGCTCTTGGGTTAGGGCCAAATTGTCCTCCTTAATCTCCGGTTGTCTGAGTCCAAATTCGCCACGCCTGGCATGGGCGTCGATCTAACGGACCGTCTGGTTAGCTAGGTCCAGCACCTTTTCGGCCATTATGCTAAGCATCTGCCACGCCGTCACGGTGTGCGCTGACGCCTCTGCCTCGTCCGCGTTCGCATCTAAGACCACATAGGTACAGCCCAGGGCCTCGAGCTCAGCCAGGTCACGGTGCACCTGGTCCAAACTACCCTCGCCGACGATACGTCCTTCCTCCGGCATGGGCGAATCGGTCAGCCGGAGCCTGATTCTTGGACAGAGCTCCGGCATCGGCCGGCCTTCTTCCTCGGCAATCTTTTTGAGACGGGGTATTCCTTCGTTCTTGAAGTCATCCATGCTTATTCGGACGGGATGCCACGCGTCGCCGTAGCGGACGGTGCGCCGCAATGCGGCATCGCTTTGGCCGCCGACCCAGATCGGGGGATGCGGGGACCGGACCGGCCGGGGCGCGGTGGTTACGTCTTTGAACGAAACGAACTTGCCTTCATAGGACGCCATATCCTGAGTCCACAGGAGTTTGACCGCTTCCAGATATTCGTTGGTTATGGCCCCTCGGGACTTGTAGGCCACCTTCAGCCCATGAAATTCTTCCTGTGCCCACCCGATGCCAACTCCTAGTACGAAACGGCCTCCGCTTAGCTGGTCCAGGTTGGCGGTGGCCTTGGCGATCTCCAGCGGATTGCGGTAGGGCACGATCAGAACCGTGATGCCGAGTTCGATGGTGTTTGTTATACCAGCCAGCCAGCCAAGCAAAGAGATAGGCTCGTAGAAGGGGGCGGGGTACCTGGACTGCACGTCTGGGGTGATTGCGATGTGGTCGGATGCCATGATCAATTGGTAGCCCAAAGATTCCGATATCTGCGCCCAACTTCTCAACGACTCGGGAGTTGTACCCGGCCCAAAGTTGACCATGTTCACGCCGATTTTCATATCTCTCTCCTACCTGATGGGCGCTGCGGGAAATATCTCGGAATCGAGCTAACCGTGCTTACGATACCAGCAAATGCGCACCCATACATACGGTAGATGTCCCGGAACGGCATCCCTTGACGACGSTTTMCGRSCCGAYTACGCTCCGWTGSGTAYNCGYSNGRYCRARYCYGAWMYMGAAGCAGGTGCATGTCACACATAGAACTCCGCTGTCCGAAGTGCGGCACAACCCGCCCGGCTGATATGTCGGCGGAGGCATGTTTGGCCTGCGGCTCACCTCTGGACGTTGGGTACTTTGCCTTCGACGACGCGAAGGGGGATACGGTCCCAACGCCGGTACACGATACCAGCGCAAGGGTGACCCTCGGAGAAGGGAACACCCCTTGTGTCGTTCTTAATACCATCGGCGGCCGCTTGCCTCTGGGCCGGCTGTACGCAAAGCTAGAATTTCTGAACCCGACGGGTTCTTTCAAGGACCGGGGGACGGCGACGATGCTATCGGTTGCCCGGGAGCATGGGGTGGCAGAGTTGGTSGAAGACTCGTCGGGTAATGCCGGCGCTTCCGTGTCGGCCTACGCGGCCCGTGCCGGTATAAAGTCACACATCTTYGTGCCTGTCGATGCACCTGAAGCCAAACTTCGGCAGATACGGGCCTACGGCACCGCAGTGCATCCCATCGAAGGGCCAAGGGAGGCAGTTWCCAAGGCGGCCATCGCCTACGCCCAGCAGAATCGCCTGGTCTACGCGTCGCATATGCTAAGCCCCTATTTCGCCGAGGGGACCAAGACCTTCGCCTACGAGGTTGTGGAGCAGTTCGATGCCGGGATGCCCGAGCACATTCTCTTTCCCGTGGGCAACGGTTCGCTGTTGATCGGGGCTTTTAACGGGTTCAAAGAAATGCAGGCCTCAGGCCGTATCGAGAAGATTCCCCGGCTTCATTGCGTCCAGYCCCGGAACGTCATGCCGTTGGTCGCCGCTTTCAACGGCCAAGAATGGGGGCCTGAAGACGCCGCTAAGACCGTCGCGGGAGGCATCTCCATCGCCGCGCCGTCCCGCCAATGGCAGATACTGGACATACTGCGGTTGACCGGCGGCTCCGCGGTTGCAGTTGAGGAATCGAGTATCCTGAAGATGCAGAGAGACCTGGCGGAAGATGAAGGCATCTTCGCTGAACCGACATCTGCGGCGGCCTTCGCCGGACTCGAGATACTGACCAGCGAAGGCGTCATCCAGGAAGGCGATGACGTGCTTGTACCGGTTACCGGATTCGGCCTAAAAGACGAGCCGCCCGCTTCCAACTAGAGGAGAACCAGCATGAAGTTGCAGATAATGTCCCCCGTCGCGGACAGAGTTGATTTCAAGGTCCCGCCGGCCCCTCGCCTGGCTGGCCTGGAAGGCAAGACCATCGGCCTGTACAACAACATGACGGGCGGCGCCGACATAGCGGTGGAGCGGGTGGCCGATCACCTCAGTAAGAGATTTCCCGGCGTTAAATTTGAGCGGTACGGCGGCGATCTCAGGCCCGGCCGGCCTGCTCTTAGCCGCGGGAATCATATCGATGACGAAGAAGCGGCCCGTATCGCCACGGAGGTGGACGCCATGATTGGGGCGACCGCCCATTGAGGGGGTTGCACGTCGTGGCTTGCCCACGACATGGTCGCCGTCGAGAAGGCCGGCGTTCCGGCCGTAGCCATCGCCGCCATTAGCTTCGCCAGGGCGTGGCGCTCCTGCGTGGACGGGTGGGGCCAACCCAGCGCGGCGTTCGTCACCATCCCCCACGCGACCACCGGACAGCAGGCGGACTTCATCCACAAGATGGTGGACGAACAGATCGATGAGATCATCCAAGGCCTCACCGCGCTTCCGGCTTCCGCAGGGGAAGTCAGAGGAGCCGGGTCTGGCAGCCAGACCACTGAGACGTTCACGATAGACATGGACGAGACGCCAGAGGGGTTGGACGCCGTGAACCGCTTCCTGGCCGAACGCGACTGGAGCGATGGCATCCCCGTCATCCCTCCCACCCCGGCCGCCGTCGAGCAGATGCTTAAGGGGACCAGAAGGGCTCCTCAAGACGTGCTCATGGTGATGGAACCGGGCTTTGGCCTGGCCACTGTCGAGAAGATCGCCATCAACGCCGTCATGGCCGGCTGCCGCCCTGAGCAATTCCCCGTTCTTCTGGCCGCCATCGATTGCCTGGCCCAACCGGAGATGAACCACCGGGACATGCAGGTCTCCGGCCACACCGAAGCGCCGATAATCCTGGTCAACGGTCCCATCGCCGAAAAGGCCGGAATCAACTCCGGGACCACGGCTATGGGCCCAGGAGTCATAAATAGCGCCAACACCGCCATCGGCCGCGCGCTGCGGCTGTGTCTGATCAACATCGGCTACTGCAACGCGGGCGCCGGAGACCCCAACTTCATCGGGCTGCCAACCAAGTTCGGGATGTGCATCGCCGAGAATGAAGAGGTCAGCCCCTGGCAGCCATACCATATGGACCGGGGGTTCAAGCGGGACGAGAGCGCCGTTACCGTGGTGACCGTGACCGGCCCGACGACCGTCATCGACCCCAGGTCCAAGACCCACGAGGATACTTTGAATAACATCGCCTCGATGATGTTCTACCCCAACGCAGGAGCCGGCGGCTGGCTTAAGGGTTGGCAGTCCGCCCAGGTCGGTCACACCAACCAACGGGTCCCCTACCAGGGGCCGTATCACCCCATCCTGTTGAGCCCTTCCCGCGCGGTGATCCTAGCTGAGGCCGGAATGAGCAAACAGGACGCCCAGGCCTGGCTGCACCAGAACTGCCGCGTCTCCCTGAAGTCTGTATTGGACGCTGGGGCCATGCCAATAGACGCCGATGGAAAGTGGCTGCACCACCCGGAGCTGCAACACCTGACGGACGACCGGGAGGCTACTATCCCGGCRCTGGAAAGCCCGGAGCAGTACCTGCTATTCGTCACCGGCGGGTCTACCCATTACGCCAACTTTTTCTACGGCACTTACGGGATAGYCACCTCGYCGGTGGAAGATGTTTAACCGATGCAAAACCCGATTCCCCATGTTAGGCTTAGCGGGCTYCTGAAAAACCCAAATATTCTTGGTTGATCTGACTTTATGACACAAAACACCGGTCTGCCTGAAAAAGTTCGAAGGTCATGGCTGATGGCGCCTGCTTCCCAAGCTGAGAGGGCCGTGGCCGCCCCTAAGTCGAACACCGATGTGGTGCTGCTTGACCTAGTTGAATTCGTCGCCGAGCAAGACAAACCCTCGGCCAGAGAGGGCATCGTCGAGACCGTGCGGCAGGTCCGGGAGAGTGGCACAGATGTATTCGCGCTGGTGGACAGCGAACTGTTGTACGCCGACCTCCACGCTTGCGTTTGCCCGGAGTTGACCGGGGTAGTGATCTCTCACCTGGAGTCGGTCGCCCAAGTTGAAGAGGCGGACTCGCTGATCGGCCAGCTGGAAAATGAAAGGGGTATCCCGCCCGGCGCTTTGGAGATGATCCTTTGCCTGGATACAGCCCAGGCGAACCAGGATGCCTTTGAAATTGCATCGGCCACTCGCAGGATAACCGGACTGACTCTAGGCCGCGCCGAGTTGGTGATGGACCTGCGCCCGGAGCCTTCGGGAGAGATCCATCTGATGCAGTACCTGATGCAGAAGCTCATCACGGTGGCGGGAGCCRTCGGCGTCCCAGCCTACGGGGCCTGGTGGCGCGCGCCGGACCGGGGCCTGGTGGCCACGCCGGATAATACCGAAGATGCCGCGCTCAGGGGCCGGGCCATCGGCTTCAAGGGGTCTTTCTGTGTCCTGGAGGACCAGGTGGCGCCGATGAACCAGGGGTTCACTCCCAGCGCCCAGGAAGTGGCCGAGGCGGGTAAGTTGCTGGAATCGTATCGAGCCGCCGTATCGGAAGGAAGCGCATCTATCCGTCAAGGAGACCGGATCATCGACTCCGGAACTGCCCTTCGAGCCCAGGCGCTGATCGACCGCGCTGAGGCCTGCGAGGCCCATGACAAGGCCAAAATTGACGCTTTGGCTGGGCGGCCGGTGCCGGCTCCGTAGAATTATTTACCGGGAGAATCGTCAAATGGCTGATCATGTAGCGGTGCACCGTTCGGGCCTGACCATGCCCGTGGTCACCCCCAGGTTCATCGATAATGCCTGGCGTCGCGGCTGCGATTTCATCAACATGGACCTGGAAGACTCGGTGCCCCAGCACATGAAGGGCTATGCCAGGACCCTGATCAAAGACGCCATCGCCAACGTGACTAAGGGCGGCGCGGAAGCGTTCACTCGCATCAACCACGACCTGGTCTTGGCGGACCTGGAAGGCATCATCTGGCCGGGGCTGGCCAAGGTCAATTACCCCAAGGCCGAATACGCCGAAGAGATCGAACTGCTGGACAGCATCATCAGCCGTCTGGAGCGGGAAAGGGGAATACGCCCCGGCACCGTGGAGATCGGCGCCAACATCGAGACTTCGGTGGGTGTGGCCAACGCCTACGATATCGCCGCGGCCAGCCCACGGGTCAGAGAGTTCGGTGGCGCCGGCGGATACGACATGTCCCGTGACCTAGGCGTGGAGATGTTCGTTGGCTTCGACCAGTTCGTCTACGGCAAAGGCGAGGTCGAATTGGCCGCCAGGGCCCTTGGGCTTGAGCCGCACACCGCCCCTTTCACCGCCAACACCACCGGCAGCGTCGGCGACCCCGACCGCGCTTTCCTGGAAGCTGAAGCGGCCCGCAAATGTGGGTTCCGGGTGGGCGGCGGTCTTCAYCCCAACGTGGTGGAACCCCAGAYCCGCGGGTTCACGCCGACCCAAGAAGAGGTCGACGAGGCCCATCAAGTCTTGGACGAATACCGGAAGTTGGAAGTCTCCGGCGAGACCTGGTCGGAGACTGACGGTAAGATAGTCGACCGCTATGAAGCAGCCCGCGCCCGGAAACTGCTGGATTGGTCCGAACTGTGCTCTGCCCGCGACCAAGAGAAGGCCGAGGCAGTTGCCCGCGTCGAAGCGGCGGGTGCATAAGAATGTCGATATTGATTCGCAGGTCCAACTTGATGGTCCCGGTCACCAACGCCGGATTCGTGGCGGGGGCGTGGCGTCACGGCGCTGATGCCATCACCCTTGATCTCGAAGATGGCGTAGTGCCGGCACTGAAAGCCGAAACTCGTGAGCTTGTCAAGGACGCGATAACGGTGGCCGGAAAAGGGGCCGCCGAKGTATTCGTCCGGGTCAACAAAGAGTTCTTGGTAGCCGACGTCGAAGCCTCGGTGCGGCCCGGCCTGGCCGGAATCATGCTGCCAAGAGTCGAGTCGCCCGAAGACGTCATTGAGGCGGCTGAGGTTCTGAGCTCGGCGGAACGCACTCGCGGGATAGAGCCGGGAACCCTGAGCCTGATACTTCTGCTGGAATCGGCCAATKCTGTATTCCGCGTACGGGAGATCATCGCGGCCAGCGAACGAGTGTCTCAGGTGGGTCTGGACGAGAGCGACCTCTCTGCCAGTCTTGGGATAAGTCCTTTGTCCGATNACGAYCCCTTTGTCTACGCCAGGGGCCGCATGGCCATCGAAGCAACTGCCGCCGGCGTCCAACCCATCGGCGTCGCCCACCCTCTGGGAACCCTGCCGCGCCTGTTGTCCGGTGACGACATGCTCAAYGCCGCGRCCGATTCCAAGAACCTGGGGTTCAAGGGCATCATCTGCCCCCACCCTTCTTGGGTCTCCCCGGTGAACACCGCGTTCACCCCGACCGAGTCTCAGGTGGACTTTTACAACCAGGTACGGGATGTCTTCGCCCAGGCGATCGCCGCCGGGACGGCCGCGGTGCCCTTCGCCGGCCGCATGATCGACGTGCCGGTGGACGAATGGGCCAAGGTCGTTATAGCAACTTCCACAGCCTGTAGCCTGAGGGACGCCGAGAAACAAGCTGCTCTGAAATCAGCCTCAGCGTAGAAGCGGACCTACGCCCGGAATATCGCTACAGCATCGGCCGCCTTGACCCCTTGCCCGGTAGGCAGGACCATCAGTGGGTTGATGTCCAGCTCGGCCAGACTGCCTTCCAATTGGACTCCCATATGGGATACTCGAACCAGCGCGATGGCCAGTGCRGCAACGTCGGCGGCTGGACTTCCCCGGAACCCCTCCAGCAGGCGCGCCCCCTTAACCTCTGAGATCATCTCAAGGGCATCTTTTTCATCGATGGGACAGAGGCGCAGTGCCACGTCGTTGTAGACCTCTACCATCACCCCGCCGGTGCCGAATAGAATCGTGGCGCCTAACTGSGAGTCGTAACTGAGGCCCACTATGACCTCGACGCCGTCCAAGACCATCTCCTGCACCGATACRCCGTTGATGCCGYCACCAACCGCACCGGCGTTGGCGGCGTTCGAGATAACCTGATCGTAAGCCGCCCGCACTGCGTCTTCGYCCCGTAGTCCTAACATGACCAGTCCGGCSTCTGTTTTGTGGGGCATGTTGGCCACGTCCGCTTTCAACACCACTGG
The DNA here is from genome assembly GCA_002746355.1 of Dehalococcoidia bacterium. Taxonomy (GTDB): domain Bacteria; phylum Chloroflexota; class Dehalococcoidia; order Lucifugimonadales; family UBA3495; genus UBA9611. Next base: position 75,166 of record NVWX01000005.1, read on the forward strand.
GTAGCCGATYTCATCCGCGGCGGTAACTGCGTCATCGGCGTTCATCACCAGCTTCTCCCTGGTTATTGGAACGCCCCACTCGGACAACAACCCCTTGCTCTGATGCTCTGAAAGTGCGACTCCGTCCGTGGCAGCCAATCGCTCGGCGGCAGCCTGTTGTTCCGGGCTGATGGCTGGGGYTGCTGGGAACCCTGCGTTGCCATGGAGCCCCAGCCAGGCGTGATAATCCAGCAGGCTGCGGACCCCGGTAGCCAACTTGCTGGGCGTGTAGAAAACAGGGATGCGGGCCTTCTTCAACATTTCCAGACCGGCGGTTTCTTTCCGGCTGCCTGTCCAGAGGAACGCCAGGGCCTTCTCACTGTCCCGGTCCCGCTGGGCGATGACCTGCCCTGCTTGGGCGTCGCCGCCGGAGCTGGCCACCACCAGCGTGCCCATCGCCGGGTCGTCGGCCATGAACTGCATGATCTCCGGGAAGGAATCGCTGTTAGCGAAACCGGTTACGTCCGACGGATTGGATGCCCATCCGAACCCCTTTAGAACGCCGTTGATGCCGTCCTTCGCCGCATCGCTGAGTTCAGGGAGGTCCAGCCCCACCTGGCCGCACATGTCAGCCGTCAGTGAACTGATGCCACCGGAGTGGGAGACCACCGCCAGGCCCCGTGAAGGCGGCGGTGGAGAGTTGGCCAGCAGGTTTGAGACTTCCAGCAACTCGTCATAGTCGGAGACGCGGATCACCCCGTACTGAGCCAGGGCGGCATCGTAGAGGGCGTCGATCCCGGTGAGCGCGGCGGTGTGCGACTGGGCGGCCTTGGCGCCCAAATCGGACCGGCCGATCTTGATGAGGACGATGGGTTTGCCCCGTTCGGCCGCCAGCTTGGCGACCTCGATGAACTTGCTGGCGTCTTTGAATCCTTCGACGAATCCGGCGATAACCTTGGTGTCATCGTCGTCCAGCAGGTAACGCACGAAATCCGAGAAGTCTAGGTCAGCCTCGTTGCCGGTGGAGATGATGTAACTGAGGCCGATTCCGCTGTCCAACGCCCGGTTCAAAAACGGCCCGAAGGCCGACGCCCCGCTTTGGCAGACCAGTCCAACCGGACCGCCAAGTCCCTCGGCGCCGCGGGATGAGGAACTGACCCAGATGTCGTCTTTCACGTTAGCCAGACCCAGGCAGTTGGGACCGCTGACGTGTAGCCCTGATTCCTTGGCGAAGGCGCTCACCTGCGCCTGCAGGTCCCGGCCTTCCKGCGTGCCGCGTTCGGAGAACCCGGCTGAGATAATGATGGCGGCCCGTGTCCCTTTCTGGTGGACCTCTTYAAGTACATCCAAGACCTGGCCGGAAGACACGACTATCCCCACCACGTCGGGCGCTTCGGGAAGGTCGCTGACACTGGGATAGCACTTTACGTCCATCACTTCGTCATACCGCGGGTTCACCGGGTAGACGTTGATCCGGTCCCCGGCCTTCAGGGCGGCGGCCAGCATSCGGCCCCCGTATTGCAGCCGGGGGGTCGCCCCAACCACCGCGATGGAACGAGGGTTGAGCATGTTRTGTATCGAGGCCAATTGGTCATCGGTCCAGGTAGTCACTTTCGGCTCCAATAGACTTGAATCTAGGCGTACTCACGGGAATCCAAAACCGAGGCTACCACGCTTTCGCAATAACTGCGACTGATCCCTATCTCAGAACCCACAAGGCCGTGGTTGGACAACCGCGCCAGCCCCATGTAGATTGATGCCCTGCAACGCTGANNACATGGAGGSGATCAGATGTCAGCTACCGAGATTACAATGTCGGCACTAAGCCGTAACTGGGGCATGGTGGACAAAGCTTTGGAAGATGTGGATGACGCGATGCTGGGCGGCCGGCCCAACGACGAGTCAAACTCGATGGGTTGGCTCCTTTTTCACATGTCGAGGATCGTTGACCGCTTCATGCATACGTGGTGCCAAGAAGCCCCTCAAGTGTGGATCAAAGACGGTTGGTATGAGAAATTCGGTCTGGATGRCGACCTCAATAACACGGGCGGGGGATGGACCAAGGAACAGGTGGCGGCTTGGCAACTTCCGCCGAAGGAAACGGTTGTCGGTTACTACGACAGCGTGAAAGCCGCAGCCACGAAATATATCGAATCCTTGTCTGCGTCCGACCTGGAACGCCAACTTGAGATTCCCCCGCGGCCCCCGATGTCGATCGCCACATTCTTGGGGATCGTGGTCTTTGATAATTGCGTCCACGGCGGGCAGATCGCCTACCTTAGGGGCTATTACAAAGGGATGGGTTGGTTCTTGTAGGCGAGTTCGTGTTTYCGATCGAGGCCGATGGCAATCGCGAGACCGAAAMGGTARGAGGCAGCGAATCGGATGGCGTTGACTRACTCAATAYGCAGTTTTATAGTCCGATTTATCCCAAGGGGCTTTTTGTTCAGGGAATCCAGGTGATCAGGGCAATCCGGGCTAGGTTGTATGATCGGGCCCATCGGGGAAACGTCGACTTATACTCCGGCGCGGCACCTGCCCGGTATAACGCCCACAGCGGAGGTATAACGCGAGATGTCCGATTCTAATCATTACGACGAATTCGGTTTCTACGCYCCYTTGCCGGTGGACCGCGCYGCACGGCGCGAACCGGRGGCAGACTTTCCGACYGGSCCKGAGATTGGAAGCGCCCTGCCCRCYGTTTGCCTRCCSAACCAGCAGGGTCAGCTCGTRGAYATYCGCCAGCAGTGCGGCAACCGCCGSGCAATTGTTGTGTTCCACCGCTCCGCCTATTGGTGACCGCCCTGTATGACGCAGCTCGTGCAGCTGCAAAAAACGCTTCCAAAGTTGCGGGAGGCCGGCTACGAGGTGTTCGCCGTCAGCAACGACACAGTCGAGCGCCTGGCCGACTTCGCCACACAGCACGGCATCACCTTCTCATTGCTGTCAGACGAGGACTCGGCGGTGATACGCGCATTCGGCATCATGAACACACTGATCCGGCCCGAYGAGGGCAAGCACATGCGCTGGYACGGCATYCCCTACCCCGGCACCTACATCACSGATGAGGCAGGCATYGTMGTCGACAARGATTTTCACCAGCATCACGCCCGACGCCTCTCTGGGCGGGGATTGCTGCACCGGGTCTTGGGCACCCTGCCAGAGCAACATGCCGACGCGCCGGGGGCAACTAGYGAAGGTAACGATGTCACGCTCACGACTAGTTTGGTCGATCCGACGTTAATGCTTGAAGTCATCAGTCTTCTGGTCTGCCGCTTGCACATCGCTGCGGGCCAGCACATCTACGCGCCGGGCGCACCCGAAGGATTTACACAGGCCACCATAGAGTTTCACGGTGAAGGACTTCGCTTCGGTGAACCAGCATGGCCAGAACCGCAGCAGCTCAACATGACAGATCTGAATATCCAAGTGCCGGTCTACGAGAAGGAGGTCATCGTGTCGGTGCCGGTTACCGCCACCTCGGAATTGGTGCGTCTGGGTCACGGCCTCGACCAGTCATCGGCAAAGATCACGATTGTATGCACCTACCAATCCTGCGATGAAGTATCGTGCGCCCTGCCGGCAACCATCGAAACAACATTCAGCGTACCCCTCGAAGAACTGGTCGAACCAGAGGGGGTCAAGACCTACGCCAAACGCGTTGAACAGGAACAGGCTGCAAAAGGCGTGGAGTAGCCACTAGAAAGCGAGGCATGACGACTCTTATGGATTTCCCATCACCTTCGGTGAACTTCTGGACCAGCAAGCCGAAACGTGCACCAGAGACTACCGATGCGAGAGTTGCAACGGCCACCACGGCATGCTGGACACTGACGAGCTTTCGCGGCATCGGATTTCTATCACGTAGAACTATCGAAGGTCGCTTTGCTCCGCTATCTCCACCTAGCCCATAATCAAAGCCGTTTGACTCGGAATGCCCCCGGAATTACAATTCACGYTCCCACGAAAATGAAACCTTACTGGTCTTCCTTATCTGGTGAAACAGTCCATCTAACGAGCTAGATTTCCCACCTTCCGGAAGCGCAAACTRGTCCAAGCAAGGACATAGGTAAATGAAACCAGCAAAATTCGAGTACTTCGCACCAACGAGCCTGGCGGAAGCCCTGGAACTGCTGGAAGAGCACGGTGACGACGCCAAGGTCTTGGCCGGCGGGCAAAGTCTGATGCCGATGCTGAATATGCGGTTGGCCTTGCCCGAAGTGGTCGTCGACATCAACCGCATACCTGGTCTCGATTACATCTCGCCAACCCCAGACGGCGGGCTGGCGATTGGGGCTCTCACCCGCCAGCGCTCTGTGGAAAGATCGGATGCAGTCCTGGAAAGAATCCCGGTGCTTGCGGCGGCTATGCCGTCCATAGGCCACTTCCAGATACGCAACCGCGGGACCGTGGGCGGGAGCATCTCCCATGCCGATCCCGCAGCCGAACTGCCGGCTATCTGCTTCGCCCTTGACGGAGAGCTCGTTCTATCAAGCGCTTCTAACCAAAGGGTATTGAAAGCTGAGAACTTCTTTATGTCCCCCTTAACTACAGCCATCGAACCGGGGGAGCTTCTCACCGAGATTCGCTTGCCGGACCGGTCCCAAGGTTGGAGATGGGGCTTCCAGGAAGTCTGCCGGCGTCAGGGTGACTTTGCCATGGTAGGCGCCGTGTCTTTGCTTCAGATGGACGGTGGCGGCGTCTGTCGGTCCGCTTGCATCACCATGTTTGGCGTGGCTGGGGCTCCGGTTCGGATACGCCGGGCCGAGGAGGCCCTGGCCGGGGAGCGGATCGACGACAACCTGCTCGGAGACGTTTCCAAGATCGTGTCCGAGGAGTTGGACCCCRATTCAGACATCCATGCCTCTGCCGCCTACCGCAAGGAGGTTGGAGGGGTGATTGCCCGCAGGACCTTGGAGGCAGCCATCAATAGTGGAAAGGGAGRCGATGGAGCATGACCAGCGCTGATCGCAACGTAAAACTGACTGTGAACGGAAAGGAGTACGAGTCCTCGGTTGAAGTGAGGAAAACCCTCGCGGACTTTCTCCGGGACGAGTTGGACCTAACCGGAACTCATCTGGGCTGCGAGCATGGAGTATGCGGGGCCTGCACGATTCTGTTCAATGGCGATGCTGTTCGGTCCTGCCTGATGCTGGCGGTCCAAGCGGACGGCGCCGACTTGACGACCGTGGAGGGACTGGCCCAAGGGGACGACCTCAACGCTTTGCAACTGGCCTTCCAAGAGAATCACGCTCTTCAGTGCGGCTTTTGCACCCCGGGGATGCTGATGACTGCCTTCGCTTTCCTCCAAGACACGCCTGATCCCACTGAAGAGCAAGTGAAAGAGGGTATCTCAGGAAATATCTGCCGCTGCACCGGCTACGCCCCGATCATTCAAGCGATCTTGCAGACCAGCAAGGGGCCTGCCYTGGTCCTTCCCACGAAGGACGAAGGCTAGCAAATTGCCATCAGTGGTGAAAAAACACCAACTCTGATTCTCACTCCCGAAGAAAGGAGAAGAAGATGTCCCAGTCGGACGAGGACATTTCACGACCGGAGGCGTCCCGAATGGTCCGGGGCCGGGGACGGTTCCTAGACGACATCAAGCTGCCGGGAATGTGCTACGCGGCCTTCGTTCGCAGCCTTCACGCCCACGCCKATATCACGGGGATCCATGTGGAYGAAGCCCTTAAGATACCGGGCGCCATCGCCGTAATAACCCCAGAAGAGGTCTTGCCACACGTGGAGCCCGTGCGGCCCGCCGCCCCGGGATCGAGCGATTTCGCCCGTCCTTACGATAGATATCCGGTGCCACCGGGGAAGGTAGTGTTTGTTGGTGAGCCCATTTTGGTTGTGGCCGCGGAGACTCCTCATATCGCCGAAGATATGTTAGATGCCATCACCATCGATTACGAACCCATAGAAGCGGTGACTGACGTAGACCAAAGTTTGGCGCCCGGCGCGCCAACGCTCCACCAGGGTATGGCCGACAATATCGTGTTCTTTCGCGARTTTGGCGGAGGCGACACGGACAAGGCTTTTCAGCAGGCGGACCTGGTGCTGGAAAAGACCTTCAATTTCCCCAGGCAGACTGCGGTGCCATTGGAGGGCCGGGGCGTAATCGCCAGCTACGACCGCGGCCAGGACCACCTGACTGTCTGGACCTCAACCCGGGCTCCCCACCAATCCCGCAGCGTTTTCGCCACGGTAATGAGGCTGCCCGAATATGGGGTCAGGGTGATAGGCCCCGATACCGGAGGGGAGTTTGGGATCAAGGGCACCGGATATCCTGAAGCGATCATGCTGTCATTTCTTTCAAAGAAGATCGACCGTCCGGTGAAGTGGGTGGAAGACCGGATGGAAAATCTGCTGGCCTGCGCTCATGCCCACGAGCAGCGCGTGGAGGTGTCGGTCGCGGCAAAAGGCGATGGCACGGTGTTGGGGATCCGCTCCAAGGTCCTGGTGGACCAAGGCGCCCACTGCCTGGGCCCAACCAGCGCCGGGCTGGAGCCGATGACCACGGGCCAGTCCATMGTGGGACCCTATCGCATAGAAAACTACCATTGCGAGGCCTACGGCATTCTCACAAACAAGTGCCCCGGTGGCCCCTATCGGGGCGTGGGCACGGTCCAAGGCGTATTTGTGATTGAGCGGATCATGGACATGATCGCTCAGGCGTTCGACATGGACCCTGCCGAAGTGCGGGACCGGAACTTCATCCAACCTCATGAGTTGCCTTACGAAACGGTGGCTGGGCGATTGTACGACAGTGGAGACTACCCCGGCTCACTCGAAAAATTATTGCAGCTATCCGAATACCAGRACCTTCGCCTTGCCCAGCAACGAGCCAGGGCTAATGGCGAACACCTAGGAATCGGCATCTCGTGCTTCGTGGAACACACCAGCACCGGCTCCCAGGACTATCACAAGCGGGGCGTCTATGGATTGCCGGCCTTCGATTCGGCTACGATCCAGGTGGACCCGCGCGGCAACATCACAGCGGCGGTAAGCGCGCAGTCAACCGGGCAGAACCACGAAAGYGTCTTCGCCAACTTGGTGGCCCGCGAGCTCGGCGTGCCCTACGCAACGGTYAAGATTATCGAAGGTGACACCGACGCAACTCCATTCGGGTCGGGGACCGGGGTCAGCCGGAGCGCGGTCAGCACCGGGGGCGCCATCCGGCTGGCGGCCCAAGACATCAAGCAGAAGGTCTTGGAACTTGCCCGCTTTTTCCTAGAGAACGAAGAAGGCGAACTGGATATTGCCGGCGGCGAGGTGTTTGTCAAAGCCGATCCGGCGCGGCGGGTGTCCTTCGCCCGCGTGGCCGCGTCGGCCTACGACGCCTCAAGGGAGGTCTCCCTTCCCGAGAACATCGAGCGGGGATTGCGGGTTACCCGGTCATTTGACCCACCCCACCAGGTGTTTGGGAACGGAGCTCACCTTGCGGTCGTCCGAGTGACCCCCGAAACCGGGGTGGTGAAGCTGGAGAAGTATTTCGTCGTGGAAGACTGCGGGACGATCATGGACCACGTAGTTGTCGAAGGTCAGGTCGTCGGAGCTGTCGCCATGGGCATCGGCAACGCCTTGTTGGAGGAACTCAGATACGACGAAGGCGGGCAACTGCTCACAGGCTCATTGATGGACTATCTGGTGCCGACGTCGATGGATATTCCAGAGATTCAGACACTCCATACCGAATCGCCCTCACCGTTCACCGAAGGCGGAGTGAAGGGAGTCGGTGAAGCCGGGACCGTCGGCGCTTACACCGCCGTCGCCAACGCGGTGGCCGACGCACTGCTGCCCTTTAGCGTTGAGCTTACCGAGCCCCCGGTGGGCCCGGAACGGGTGTGGAACATGATTAAAATGGCCCAGGGAAATCGGTGACCGGCCGATGGCCCGGTTTTAAATTTATTCAAGTTAGGTACAGGTATGGCCCAGAAATATATCGGCGCTCCCATCCGGCGCAAAGAGGACCGGCGGTTTCTAACCGGGCAGGGTCAATTCGTCGATGACGTGAAGCTGCCAAACATGCTGCACGCCGCCATCGTGCGCAGCCCTCATGCACACGCCCGCATCCTGTCCATCGATACCAGCGCCGCTCTGGCGATGGAAGGCGTCGTTAGCGTCCTCACTTTTGGGGATATCGAGCAGATGGTTGAGCCGCGCCCCATCCCCATAAGGATGCGCGCCTATCACGAATTGGAACGGTTCCTTCAATACCCGTTGGCGAACGACAAGGTGCGCTATGTCGGCGATCCGGTGGCGATGGTGGTGGCCGAAAGCCGTTATCTGGCCGAAGACGCCCTGGACGGCGTGGACGTGGTCTACGACCCTTTGCCTGCCGTTGTGGACTTGAAGAAATCGCTGGAAGGGGACGTCCTGCTGTTCGAGGAACACGGAACCAACTTGGCATATGAGTTCGAGTCGTCGATCGGAGACCCCGACGAGGCCTTCCGGAGCGCCGATTACACTCGCAAAGAGGTGTTCAATTGTCACCGCCATACCGCCAATCCCTTGGAGACGCGGGGTCTAGTGGCGTCCTATTCAGAGGGCAGGGAGGAGCTAACCGTCTGGGGCGAAACCAAGGTGCCTCACTACAACCGCGGCGTTCTGGCATCCTTGCTGCAGATGCCTGAGCACCGGATACACTTCGTCGAGCCCGACGTAGGCGGAGGCTTCGGTGTCCGCGGCGAGTTCTACCCCGAGAACTTCCTGGTCCCTTTCGCCGCGATCAAAACGGGCCGCCCAGTGAAGTGGATCGAGGACCGGGCTGAGCACTTGATCTCCGCGAACCACTCTCGCGAGCATTGGTGTGAGTTGGAGATCGCGGCCAAGAAGGATGGCACCATTCTGGGCATGCGGGCGACCGTCCACGGCGCATTGGGCGGCTACGTGCGCACCCACGGCGCGATCGTGCCGGTCTCCACGGCGGCCATGCTCACAGGCCCCTACTTGATCCCCAATTATCAATGGAATGTGAAGTGCATCCTGACCAACAAAACAGGAATGGGCACTTTCAGCGCCCCAGGCCGATACGAGTCCTGCTTCTTTCGGGAGCGGCTGTTGGACATGATGGCCGAGGACCTGGGGATYGACCCRGYGGAGTTRAGGCTCAAGAACCTGATTCCGCCTTCGGCRATGCCCTATGAACTRGGAAGGACCCGMCCCGARGAATACTCGTTGATCTACGACAGCGGCGACTATCCCGCCTTGCTCAAAAAGGCCCTGGAGATCATAGATTACGACGGGATCAAAGGCGCGGCTGGGAGCCTTCAAGACGGCAAGTATCAGGGCGTTGGAATCGGATGCTTCGTCAAGAGCACCGGTACCGGCGACCTCGGCGAAGGGGCCAGGGTGGCGATCACTGGCCCCGGCCAAGTGGCGGTCTACCTTGGTATCGCCACCATGGGCCAAGGACACGAGACAGTGATGGCCCAGATCTGCGCGGACGGACTGGGCGTGCCTTTGGAAAGCATCGCTGTGTATCATGGCAGCACCGACCTGATGTCTATGGGTGGTGGGACTTATGCCAGCCGGGGCACTACCCTGGCGGGCAATGCCGTATTCGGGGCGGCGCAGCAACTGCGGGATAGGGTGCTGGCCGTCAGCGCCGCCTATCTCGATGTGGACCCCGGCGAGCTCGAGCTTTCCCAAGGCGTTGTCCGGCGCAAGGACTCTCCAGGCGGCGACACGGTTTTGGACCTGGGCGAGGTATTGGCGTTGGCCGTGCCGGGCAGCAGGTACAACCTGGGCGAGTTCGGCCTGGAGACGTACTACTATTTCCGTTCCACTCAGGAGTGCTATCCGTGTGGGGTCCACGCGGTGCACCTGGCGGTTGACGCGGAAACCGGAAAGATCGATATCTTGAAATACGCCATCGTCGAGGACGTCGGTCACGTCATCAATCCCTTGTTGTTGACCGGCCAGGTAGTCGGCGCGGCGGCCCAGGGGGTAGGCGCCACCATCCTGGAGGAATTGGTCTACGACGACGAAGGGCAGCTCTTGGCTGGCAGCTTCATGGATTACTTGCTGCCCACCAGCACGGACATCCCGGCCTTCGACGTAGCGGTCCTGGACCTGGCCCCGTCGCCGCTCAACCCGATGGGGGTGAAAGGCGCCGGTGAAGTCGGTATCGTGGCCACAGGCGCCGCTCTGTCCAACGCCGTGTCCAATGCCTTGGGACTTCAAGTGAGGGAACTGCCCTTAAGCCCCAACAAGATCAAGGAACTCATAGGGAGAAAACTCAACGCCTAACCTGGAGAGTAAGCGTCATGGAACTGGGTTTGCAAAACAGGGTCGCTCTGGTCACGGGAGGGAGCATGGGCATCGGCAAGGCGACGGCTCTGGCCCTGGCCCGRGAGGGCGCCGATGTGGCTATCTGTGCCCGGRGCAAAGAGCTTCTGGACAGTGTGGCCGCGGARATAGCGGCCSAGACGGAAAGGACAGTGCTCCCCATCGTGGCGGACATGAACAATGAGGAGGATGCCCAGCGCTTCGTGCGTACGGCGGTCGACCACTTCGGCCGTCTGGATATTCTGGTGAACTGTGCCGGCAACTCCCCCGGCGGCACGCTTCAGAACCTCGAGGAAAGTCAATGGATGGAGAGCTTAAACCTAAAGTTCATGGGCTACGTCCGCACCACCAAAGCCGCCGTGGGACACATGAAGGAGCGGCGGTGGGGACGCATCATCAACGTTATAGGCAACGACGGCGTCAAACCGATCTACTTTGAGCTAACGCCCGGAGCCGCCAACGCCGCCGGCATCAACTTCACACTCGCCATCGCCGAAGAGCTGGCGCCCCATGGCATCACGGTCAACGCGGTCAACCCCGGACCGGTGGACACCGARCGYTGGTGGGGACTGGTCCGTACCCTGGCCCGGGAGATGGATATCAGCGAGGACGAGGCCCAAGAGAAGGCCGTGCGGAGCATGCCCATGGGACGCCTTTGCACCGCGGAAGAGGTTGCGGACGTGGTGGTCTTCCTGGCCTCGGAACGGGCGAGCTTCATCACCGCCGCCAGCATTGCCGTGGATGGCGCCCAACGCAAAGCGATCATGGATACATAAGCGAACTCGTGCTCCCGCAACGTCCTTACTTTGCGGGTGGTGTGSCTATTACAACAGGATGGGTTGGTTCTTGTAGAGGCCCGGCTAGGAACGGGCCCGCAGCTCGACCTACCTAGTTGTCTTCTTTGATGAAATCGGCGGCCCGTTCGGCAATCATCATTGTGGTGACATTGGTGTTGGCTCGGATCACGTCGGGCATCACAGAGGCATCGACCACCCGCAGGCCTTCTACTCCGCGGACCTTGAGCCGGCCATCAACCACCGCCTCCCGGTCGCTATCTGGCCCCATCTTGCAGGTGCCGGATATGTGGAATGACGAACTCACYTTTCGGAGCAACCAGGCGTCCAATGTCTGGTCGGTAACAAGGTCGGCATCCTGTGGGTCGGTACGCTCTTGGATGACCTCGGCATAGGCGGGATCATTCAAAAGGCCGACGCATTTTCGGACCGCTTCCCTAAGGCGCTCCCGGTCCCAAGGGTCCTCAAGATAATGGTAGTCCATGCTGGGATAGGCGTGCGGATCGGCCGACGTTAGCCAAAGTTCACCCTTCCCAACCGCCAGGTACAGTCCACAGTTGATCGTGTGRCTCGGGTCGTCCCCCTCAGCGATCACCGTGTTCATCGAAGCCGGCGAAAGAATCATGTCGTTGGGTGTCTTGGAGCCGGTGGCGCTGAATCTGAGCCGAAGYGCCCTCATTCCGTTCGGGTCGTCATATGTCCCCTCTTTCACCGAGAACTTCACGGTGACATTAGGGTGGTCCCGCATATTTTGACCGACTCCCGGACTGTCGACGACCACCGGTATGCCGAACTCCGCCAGGTGGTCTGCCGGCCCGATGCCCGATAGCATCAAYAGATGCGGAGATGCCACTGCGCCGGCACACAAGATGATCTCACCGCCCTCCGCAGTGAATCGCTCGCTGCCGCTTTCCACCTCCAGTCCGGTGGCGCGTTTGCCCTTGATGATTATCTTTAAAACCTGGACACCGGCTTTGACGGTCAGATTGAGCCGGTGGCGATTGGGATCGAGATAAGCCAATGCCATACTCATGCGCACCCCGTCGAYGTTGTTCTCGGCCCGTAGGCTGACGCCCGTCGAATCGGGTTCATGGACATCTGGGTTGTCCGGGTAGCCGGCGGCGAGGCACGCTTGATAAAAAGCCTCTTGGGCCGGCGGCCAGGTTTCCCGGTGGTGACGCCGAACTGGCACCGGCCCCTCAGTTCCATGGAAATCTCCGGAATAATCCTCGTCGCTTTCCAGCTTCCGGAAGTACGGAAGGCAATCTAAGTACGACCAATYTTCGTTGCCCCAGGCAGCCCAGGTGTCGAAATCCTCTGGCGCGCCGCGTATAAACGTTTGGCCATTGATCGCGCTCGTGCCGCCCATGGCCTTGCCCCGCGGCACCGGCATCGGTTCCGGTTGGTGTGGCGTCGCCTTGCCAGTGAAGGACCAGTTGAATGGGCCTCCGGCCTTGCGGGCTTCCAGATTKAGCATCCCCCAACCGTATTTCAAAGAGTCCGGCAACGCTTGGAAGTCGGGGTATTCGGGGCCCGCCTCCAGCAACAACACCGACCGCCCAGGGTCTTCCGACAATCTGGCTGCTAGGATGCATCCGGCGGTCCCGCCACCGACGATTATGTGGTCGTATTTCATGAGTCATTACCTCCCCAAAGCCAATGCGAGCCGCAACACTATATCAGGTGGGAGAATCACGTCGGGATGCGATCATCGTCCTGGTTAACGGCGCGTGGCAGCTAGAATCTTCGYAAGTTTGACAACTAGGGCCCACTCACTTCGCCGGAGGCGTCGTCAACGACGRAGGCGCAATTTCCCAAGGTCMCCAGCCAAGTTTCAYCCGGCGTGTAGACTACCTCCGCATCACCGGGAAGCACAGATGACTCAATCCCGCAGGCTAATACCATCTGGCCCGACGAGAGAAGCTCGGTAAAAGCCAGCCTGGTGGCTAAGCGTTCAGTCAACACCGGCTGATAAGCTTCGCCGGCGTCTTCACCGTCACCGGTGGCGCCGATCCAAATCAAGAGAACAATGACCCCGACCATTGCCAAGAGCCCCAAAGTCCAGATGAGGTATCGGACGTAGTACCCGAGCACAGTGCGGACGAGCATCCTACCCGAGATTAACTTCGTGCGCGCGAATGCCACTGCGCTCCGGAACCTCGCCATCAACTATTTGCTCCTGATAAATGCAACGACTCCAGCTTCACCGTCCGGCCGGTTTTGGCTGATTCCACCATGGCTTCCGTCAACTGGAGCAACTTGAGCCCGGCGAGTCCCGAGGCAACCGGGTCTCGGCCTTCTGCTATAGCCCGCTGGAAGTCTTCGATGTTCTTCTTGACCAGGTAGACATGGTCCGGTTCGTAAGCAACGGTGGTGTTGACCGTTTCGCTGGACACCCGCAGCTCCCCCTGCAGACGTGGCCAAGACGCGTCAGACAGCACCACCTTGCCCTCGCTGCCGTAGATGGCTACATCATTCTGGTACTCCGGCAGGCGCATCCCGCAAATCATTGTGCCGATGGCCCCGCCGTCGAATCGCAGGCACATCGTGGCCAGGTCTTCCAGAGGCCTTTCCGCAGTCTGTCCATCTGTGATCGCAGCGATCTCCACCACCTGCTGTCCCAATAAGAATTGCAGGTCGTCGATGGCGTGGACGCCGATGGTTAACATGGCGAACGCCCCGCCGACCAGTTCCGGGTGGGTCCACCAATCGCGCAGRCCGGCACGTGGCACGGACCGAATATTTCCCCGTTCGCCCTGGCCGATCTGAGCTTGGGCCAGCGCGATAGTGCCGAGAGACCCGTCCGCCACCAGCCGTTTGGTTTCGATGTGGCCGGGGTGGTGGCGCAAGTGCAGCCCCACTCCCAGCGTCACGCCTCGCCCACGGCACACCTGTATCATCGACACACCGTCTGCCAGCTCCACTGCCAGCGGTTTCTCCACCAGCACATGCTTGCCGGCGTTGGCGGCCATCGTGGTGTACTCAGCGTGCAGATGGTTCGGCGAAGTGATGTAGACGGCGTCTATCCTGGAATCGCTCAGCACATTCTCAACCGAGGTGTATGCGGTCTTGGCGCTGTGCTTCTCGGCGAAGGCGTCACTGCGGCCCTGGTCCCGGCTGTGCACGGCCACCAACTCCGCGCCCTCGGCTTGGTTGATGCCTGGTGCGCCCCTTGAATCGGCAAAGTCGCCGGCGCTGATAATTGCCCACCCGATGGACATCGTTTCTCCCGCGTATGGTTTATTCGGTCACTTAGGGCCAACCGTTTTGAAGACTGGCAGTACCTCTTCGATACAACGCTGTAGCTGGCCCTTGAGGTCTGGTGACACGAAGCGTAAGACCGGTGTCTTGCATCCGGCATCGATATWGGWMTKMATCTNYYWYWKCCACCTCCTCCGGCGAGCCGCAAGCTAGCCAGAGGTCCATCTTTTCCTGAGAGATAGTGCCCGCTCCGTAATAGGACACAAGAAAATGTTGTGCTTCTTCGATCGCTTGCTGCCGGTTATCGTTGATGTTCACCATCAGGTGTAGACAAGAATCGAGCATACTCGAGTCTCGCCCCTCAGCTACGGCATACTCGCAGATCCGGTCGAATCTCTGCCGAAAGGTTTCAACGGGCGTGGCGTCGGTCTGCCAACCGTCTCCGAATCTGGCGACTCGGCGCAGGATTCGATCGACCACCGGGTCATCTAGCCGTTGCTCCCGCGGATTGGCTGCTATCAGTATCGGCACGGGTTGCTGGACCGGTTTTGGCAGGGCCTCCAGGTTGGTGAAATTATAGAACTTGCCTTGATGGGTCACGCTATCCTCGCTCCACAGACGCCGAATGACCTGAATACCCTCAACCAATCGGCCGACGCGTTCGCTTGACGCCACATCCATGTTTTCCAGTTCGTGGGCGAATTGAGGCCCGTCGCTGGCTGAACCCCCATTGCACACAGCCAAAATCGTGCGGCCTTTGGACAGAATGTCCAAGCTGGCCCACTGCAATGCCAGCAAGATAGGGTCTCTCATCACGAAACTAGCCAAGCAGATCGTCCCCAAAGAGATCCTTTCGGTGCGCGCGGCGATGGCCGACAGGGTAACTATGGCCTCCACTCTGGGTTTGGACAATAGGTTGTCGCCGACCCACACGCCGCTGAAATAGCCGGACTCTTCTGCGACGATCGCCGCTTCAATCAGATCGTCCATCGTGCCCCAGTCGAACAATATCGCCCGRGTGGAAAGACTCAAGCCGAACTTGGCGCTCATTTCGTGTTGCATGGCAGACCTTTATTGATTAAAGACCAGAAGAATCATCAGCCCAGAAGGGTCATTATCGTACGGAGCAGTACATGGGTCTCATCCACCACCTGCCGGATTGGAGCAAAGTCRTCTCCCAACATCGASKCWCCRCCACCRACCCCGTACATCACCGCAGGCACACCGGCAGCACACGGCCCGCCGGCGTCGAAGGTGCCTTGTCCATAGTACGTCTCYGGGTCTTGGGAATAGACGCTGCGGTGGGCCTCGGTTAACGCCCGCACTCCATGGTGATGCGGGTCGACCAGCGCGGCCAGCATGTGCGTCCCTAGCGAGATGGACATTTCATAAGGGRAAAGGTCGCCGATGGCCGCGCGCACCTCCTCTAATGCTTGGTCGAGATCGTCTCCGGGGAGCAGACGGCGGTCCACCCGGATCCTGGCGATTTCAGGTAGGGTATGGGGCGCCATGGGCTCGTACACGACTTGGTAGGCGAGGGCATGGCGCTCACCCAAGATAGGRTGGCTGCCCGGAATTCGAAGCTTGTTCAGCCGATTTATGAACTCGTTGGCCCCTTCGATGGCGCTGAGACCTTGGCCGGGGGAACTGGAGTGAGTTGCCTTTCCCTTGATCTCGACATTCAGGTCTACCCGGCCACGGTTCCCCAGGGAGATTCGCATCCCAGTGCCCCTCAGCATCAGGCAAAAGTCCGGCTTGGGRTCCAAGACTTTAAGGRTATTTTCCGTGCACTGGTGACTGCTGCGGCCTTCGTTGTTCACCGCAAAGTAGAGGGTGCCGGCAAGCCGGACGTCCTGCTCCACAAAAAGCTTCAACACCGCCAACATTACGGCGTGGTGGGCCTTGTTTTGGGAAACGCCCTGGCCAAAAACACAGGGCTCGTCGTACCCCCATTCCGCCGCATTGGCTATCTTTCCCGAAAGGGGGTCATCCATCAGATTATTGTGCTGCGCGGGGGTGTAGACCATCACCAAGAGAGCAGCATCCGACGTTCCATCGCCGTACTTGACCAATAATTGGTTGTCTGGGACGTCAGAAGCCTGTATCCCAACGTCATTGAGTTTGGGGCGCAAGACATTTTGAACGTAGTGGACCAGCTTCGGGTCGTCCGGTTCCATGAAGGTATCGGGTCCAAGWGGGACTTCCGTCGGAACTTTCGCCAGCTCCGTCAAAACGTCGATCAGATAACCCTCATCGATATTTGCGCCGAGGCCTTGAGGCCCGTTCTGGCTCGACATTGAGGACCTCCGTAGGTAGATTTCGGGGCTTTAGTGACCAACGCCTGCGAATTCAGCTAATAGCAGGGAGCACCTCTTCCGCCAGTTGGTTGAACAAACGTTGCTTGTCCGGAAGCGCCGTGTAGAAGAAGAGCTTGTCCACGCCCTGGGACTCCAACGTCTTGATGCGTTGGATGACTTCTTCAGTGTTCCCGACGATGGCCAGTCGGTCGGCCAGGTAATCGGTCAGCCCTAGTTGGCCGGGCAGGTCTGAATTTCCGAAGTGTTTCAACGGCTGATACAAGCGGGCCAGGTCGTTGGCGCCTTGTTGGTGCTCCGGAGGTACGGCCTTGCCGTCCAGTCCGTACCGGAAGATGATGTGCCCCGAGGTGGCGAGGCCGGCGATCAATGGCTCCAATGCCGCCTCCCGGCTCTCGGCGACATTGAACTGGACCATCCACCAGACATCGATGTCGTCGACGCTGCGGCCGGCCTCTTTGGCGCCCTCAGCAAGATATTCTTTCGCGATTCGGATCTCCTCTTCCTGGATGCCGAAACAGACCCAAACGATGTCGGCCAACCTGCCGGCCATGCGCATCGCCTTGGGGCCGGAAACGGCCATGCCGATGGGGATGCGGCGGTCCGCCCAAGTCAGGTAGCAAGGGTTGCCTTCCCACTCAGACACGCCGTTCTGATGCAGCTCCCGCACCGTGTTGATGAACCGTTCCAGTGTTTTCAGCGTGGCCGGCTTGAGACCGGCGTTGTAGACCGTGGAATCGCCGGTCCCGACGCCCAAGAACGCCCGCCCCGGCGCTAGGTCGTCCACGGTGGCGATGGCTGCCGCGGTCACCGCCGGATGGCGCATCACAGGGTTCGTGATCCATGTACCGACCCGCGCCCGTTGTGTGTGCTCAGCAGATAGAGCGCACCGGATGAACTGCTCATGGTAGAGGGCCTGGGAGTCGCCGGACCCGATCATCGCGACCCCGGCTTCGTCCAGCATCCGGACCTGCTGGATGTACTCTCTAACGTCAGTGCTGACGATCGCCACGCCCATTTTCACTGCCATATCTCTTGTCTCCAGCGGCTTGATTGAGTTAACTGCCAGCGTCGGGGAATCACCCTTAGATCCCTTCAACCCATCGCAACATCACATCGRTCACTTCCTGCAAAACGTCCTCACGAGTTCTGCCGCTCGACTTCAGGACTGCAAATCCATGGTCGGCGCCTTCAAGTTCGTGAAGCACGGCGTTRGGCATCCCATCCACCACAATGGCCAAACTACCTGGCGCCACGAAGTTGTCCCTGGTCCCAGAGCAGAAGAGTGTGGGGACGGCTATGTCTGGGAGATGGCCATTCCGGGGGGTTGCGGGAGGTCGTGGTGGATCGAGCGGATACGCCRGCAAAGCAAGTCCATCGRYTTGAGTTCCCTGGGCGACCACTCTAGAGGCGATCCGTCCACCCATGGACCTTCCGCCCACGACCAACTTGCCGGAATTGGGCCGGACCTTGTCGATCACCGCCCGCCAGGTCTCTTCCAGCAAAGGGGCCCGGTCCGGTCCCCGCTTTYCTGCTTCCATATACGGAAATTGGAACCGCACCAGGGAGCCACCGGCGGCGGGCAGGCGTGAACTCAAGTAYTTTCCGAATGGATCGTTGATGTTCGACCCAGCTCCAGGCGCGTACACAAAAGTGAAACGGGCGTCACCATCCGGAGATGTTCTTATCGCGGAGACAGTCTTTTCGCCCACAGTGATTGAGATCTTCTCTTCCGGCATTTACTGGTTTCCCAATCTCGTKATTTGGGTCTAGGCTCCCACAGCAACTGCTGGGCGGAGACCCTGGCTTGGCGAGACGTTCTCGTAGTTGTCAGCGACTTGGAACAGCAGACCCTCTTCGAAAGCACCGGTGATGAACTGGACCCCGATGGGCAGGCCCGATTTGTTGACCCCACACGGCACCGTGATGGCCGGCAGTCCTACGGCGTTCATAGGACTGGTGTTTCGAGAGATGACACCTGAGCCAGGCCCTCTTAYTCGGTGTTCTTCGCCGTTRATGCTTATGTACTTGGCGTCGATCCTAGGCGCGGCCACCGGCGCCGTCGGGGTGACCAGGAAGTCCACCTGCTGCATCACCTGGGCGTACTCCGCCTGGATCAGACGCTGCACCTTCAAAGACTTGGAATAGTCTTTGCCCAGCACGAATTGTCCGGGTACCGTGCGGTAAAAGACGTCGGGTCCGTAGTCTTCCCGGTGGGCCTTGAGGTAGGGCTCGTGAGTCACTACGCCGTCGGCCATCGCTGCGATGCGCATGGCGCCGATGTATTCCATCATGGGCAAGCTGACTTCTTGCAGCTCAGCCCCAAGTTCCTCCAAGGCGGCGATACTACCCCGTACAGCACTTTCAACCTCACCGTCCAGCAGGTCGAAATAATGGTTGGACGGTACGCCCATCTTCAACCCTTTCAAGCTCTTTCCCAGATAGGCGCTGTAATCCGGCACCGGGACCGGCACYGTGCTCGGGTCCAAGGGGTCGTTTCCGGCCAAGACCTGTAGCACCAGGGCGCTGTCRGCCACTGACCGCGTCATCGGGCCGATGTGGTCGCCGTTGAAGCTGGTGACCATCAATCCACGCTGACTGACCCGTCCGTAAGTCTGCTTGAGGCCCACCACGCCGCAGAACGTCCCCGGCAATCGGACCGACCCGCCCAGATCGGTGCCCAGCGATGCGAAAGTAACTCCGGCGGCGACATTGGCGCCCCCGCCTCCGCTGGACCCGCCTGGGATATGGTCCAGGCCCCAGGGGTTGTGAACTGCGCCATAATGAGGATTGTTGGAGGTCGCCCCGGCGGCGAACTCTTCCAGGTTCTCCTTGCCGATGATTATCGCCCCGGCGTTCCGGCAGCGGGTGACCACCTCGGCGTCTTCTTCCGGCACATGGTCCGCCAATACCTTGGAGCCCACCGTGGTTTTGATACCGGCGGTGGCCAGATTGTCTTTAATGCCCATTGGAATGCCGTGTAGCGGACCCGCGTAATGGCCGCGGGAAATGGCCTCTTCCGCCGCCCGGGCCTGGTTCATGGCACGGTCATGAAGGATGGTGATGAACGAGTTGAGCGTAGGTTGCAGCCGGTCGGCCTCGGCCAGCGCGGTTTCCGTCAGCTCCACCGGGGAGACTTCTTTGTTCTTGATCATGGGCGCCAACTCGGAGATAGTCATCCGCAGCAAATCAGTGTTCGACATGGTCCTGACCTCTCTCGGATCTAATAATCTTGGATCTGTAACTTAGGTGCGRAATGTAGCTAGTCAGAAAGATTCATAAGGCGGCCGGAAAACGCGTCCGACAGGTCCAGGTCTTCCAGTTTTTTCAGCTCTGCGAAATAGTTCTCCAACTCCGGCCGGACCAACTCCAGTTCCTCGTCCGACAACTCCAGACCGTTATAGTCTCGGATCATCGCCTTCAGAGTCTCATTTGTGATAGGCATTTTCGGCCCCCTTGTACAGTGTTAGCGCGTCAGCTTGGCRCAATCCCGCAGTAATAACCGAGAGTTTAAGACGGGAAGGTTCAGAAAGCCAGTGGTTGGGGGAATTCGCCCAGCCACCCCAACACCACCCCAGCCTCGCCATATGCTAGAATCCTGGAGTCCAAGTCACAGGCTCGTCCGATAGGAGAATGCAATGGCTACCAACGTGGTATTGGTGAATGAAGAATTCGAYGTGGTGGGCACCAGGCCCATTCGCCCCGATGGCAACGATAAAGTAACCGGACGCGCGCGTTACAGCGCTGATATGACTCTCCCTCGGCTACTCCAAGGGAAGATCTTGCGCAGCCCCCACGCCCACGCCCGAATCAAGTCCATCGATGTCAGCAAGGCCTTGGCCCTGCCCGGCGTGAAAGCCGTGGTAACCTCCGCCGATTTCGCCCAACCGGRCGGCAAGGTTGCCGATCTGGGTGAAGGCGCCATGGCCAACCCCAAGTGGATCAGCAATAACTGCATGGCCGCCGAAAAGGCATTGTACAAGGGCCACGCGGTGGCTGCCGTGGCGGCGACCAGCATGCAGGAAGCCGATGAAGCGATCGCCCTGATAGATGTTGACTACGAAGTTCTYCCGGCCGTGATTGACCTGGAGACGGCCATGAAAGAYGGCGCGGCTGTCTTGCACGAGAGACTGGCCAACTCGGAGAACGCCAACATTCGCCCCGGCGGTCTTCGTGACGACGACGACTCCGGGAAAGCCACTAACATCTCCAACCACTTCTTTTTCGAGCTGGGCGACATCGAGCAGGGGTTCAAAGAAGCCGACATCATCGTGGAGCGGGAATTCCGGACCGCCACGGTGCACCAGGGATACATCGAGCCGCACTCCGCCACGGYGATGTGGGGCGAAGACGGTAAATTGACCATCTGGTGCAGCAGCCAGGGCCACTTCCAGATCAGGGAYCTCACCAGCCTGGTCCTGGGCATCCCGGTCTCTCAGATACTCGTGATTCCCATGGAGATCGGCGGAGGCTTTGGCGGAAAAACGGTTATCTACCTGGAGCCGGTGGCCGCGGCCCTCTCCCAGAAGGCYCGGCGGCCCGTGAAGATCTCCATGAGCCGCGCGGAAGTGTTYGAGGCGACCGGTCCRACCTCCGGCAGTTCCATCAGAGTRAAGATCGGGGCCAACAATGACGGTAAGATCACTGCCGCCGACGTCACAATGATCTACGAAGCCGGCGCATTCCCCGGGTCCCCCATCATTCAGGCTTGCCAGTGCGTTTTAACTCCCTACGACATCGCCAATGGCAGGATCGAAGGGTATGACGTGGTCGTCAACAAACCCAAAGCGGCCGCCTACCGTGCGCCGGGAGTGCCGGCCGCCGCCTTCGCAGCGGAGTCAGTCATCGACGAGATCTGCGAGAAGCTGGGCATTGACCCCCTGGAATTCCGGGCGAAGAACGGCACCCAAGAGGGTAGCCGCCGGATTCCCGGCCCGGTGTTGCAACGCGTCGGCTACCAGGAAACTCTGGCCGCCGCTATGCAGACCGAGCACTATAACTCGAAACTTGAAGGCCCCAACCGGGGCCGCGGCGTGGCTGCCGGGTTCTGGTTCAACGGGACCGGGCCTGCCTGCGCGACCGCCAGCGTTAATGCTGACGGCACGATCAGTCTTATCGAAGGATCGCCGGACATCGGCGGGGGCCGGGCATCCATGGCAATGCAGGTGGCCGAGGTCTTGGGCATTCCTGCCGAGGACGTCCACCCAACCGTGGGCGACACCGACTCCGTGGGTTATACCTCTTTGACCGCCGGCAGTGGCGCCACCTTTAAGTCGGGCTGGGCCGTCCACGAAGCGGCCATGGACATCAAACAGCAACTATTGCAGCGGGCCGCACGGATCTGGGACGTTGATCTCGATGACGTGGAATTCGTCCACGGAGAAGCCTCTCACAAGTCGGACCCCGAACTGAAATTGTCCTTCAAGCAGCTTGCCGCCCGGTTGGTCGGCACCGGCGGCCCGGTCGTGGGCCGGGGCAACGTGAACCCCGCGGGCGTGGGCAACGCTTTCGCCGTGCACATCGTAGATGTGGAAGTCGACCCCGACACCGGGAAAGTCGACATCCTTCGCTACACCGCGCTGCAAGACGTTGGCAAAGCCGTCCACCCGAGTTATGTGGAAGGCCAATTGCAAGGGGGCGTGGCCCAAGGAATCGGCTGGGCCCTCAACGAAGAGTACGTCTACAGCGATTCGGGCGAGATGGCCAACTCGTCGTTCCTAGACTACCGGATGCCCACCAGCTTGGACTTGCCCATGATTGACACCGTGATCGTGGAAGTCGCAAATCCGGGCCATCCCTTCGGGATCCGAGGGGTCGGTGAAGTCTGCATCGTGCCTCCCATGGGCGCGGTGGCCAACGCTATCCACGCCGCGATGGGAGTCCGCATGGATGTTCTGCCCATGTCCCCAGGCAACCTCTTGGAAGCCCTGTGGGCAAAAGAAGGGAAGTAGCAACCAACCAAGCCTAATCTTAGGGGCTGGGAACAACGGCCCCCGGCCTGGATCAAGAACGCCCCGTCCTTCCGCAGATGGACGGGGCGTTTGTGATCACAGTGGATGACGGCTAAGTTAAGATGTTCCCTGGCAGCCGGTGTCGTTAGACGAACGGCACGAAAAGGAAGGAACAACCCGATGACTCAACCCGGCTCACCAACCGGCTCCGGAGCGGAATTCGTTCGGGAAATGGCGCGGAGCTTCTGGTATTCCGCGATTCTGCGGGCAGCGATCAAGCTAGATGTGTTTGCCCTCTTGGAAGACCGCCCGTTGACGTCCCAAGATGTTGCCGAGTCCATCGGCGCGTCCCCACGCTACACCCAAGCCTTCCTGGACTGCTGCGTGGTCYTGGAGTTGCTGAGTTCCACTGATGGGAAATATTCCAATACACCGACAGCGTCGAATGTTTTGGTCAAGGGTAAGGATTCCTACGTCGGGGACCACGCCATTCACCACACGAATACCTGGGCGTCCTGGGGCCGACTTGATGAGGTCATCAAAGAAGGCAAGACCCTGCTACCCTTCGAGACCGGGTTCGTGGACGAAGCCACTTATTGGAACGACTATATGATCGGCCAGCACAACCGGGCGACGTCCGGGCAGGCCGCCCAGTTGGTGCAAAGCGTTGATCTCAGCGGCAAACGGAATCTCATCGACCTGGGCGGCGGAGCGGCCAGCTACAGTATCGCCCTCTGCCAAGCCAACCCACAGCTCAAGGCGGTGGTCGTCGACCAGAAAGAACCGCTGATCGTCGCCAAGACTTTCGTGGAACAAAACAACCTTTYAGACCGGATCTCCTTGGTGGAGGGTAGTTTCTTCGAAGCGGAGATCGGGACTGGATACGATGTTTGCCTCATTTCCGGGGTTGTCCTGATCTCACCGGAAGAGGACTGCCGAAAACTGTTCAAAGTCGCTTTCGAGATTCTCGAGGCCGGAGGACTGGTCATAGTCCAAGACTATATGCGCCTGGAAGACAAYCCCCAGCGCAAGCGTCTCGACACCCTGGAAGACCTATACGTCTTGGTGGTCTTCAACCCAGGCGCCGGCGACCGTGAAGGCACAGAGGTCACCTCCTGGCTCGAAGAAGCCGGATTCATCAACCCCAAGTCTGTGCCTCTGCCGACCCAGCTTGGCCTGATAACCGCKGAGAAGCCGGCTAACTAGTTCTAAGACCCTTGCTCGCCAGCCTGGGCAACACCTCGTCGCGGAAGTATGGGAATTCGTTCAGGTAGTTGGTGAATCCTATGGCAAGGGCTGAGATTTCGCACTCAGACAGGCGCTTCATCAGCGCCGCAACGTAGTCTGGGTCACCGATTATGGGCAACGCTCCATTGCCGCCGGCCGCGCGCAGGCGAGCTGCGTGGAGCGCTTCTCCCGAAACGCCGGGTTTCTTAAGTCCACGGCCCTCTATCATGTATTCCACGGCATCCAAGTCGGCATTCTCGACCGCGTAGTAGTGGAAATACTCCTCGGCCTCTTTCTTTGTCGGCCGGCAGACCACGGCGACATTGGAAAACACTCCGATCTCCCGGTTGTAGGCGGCCGCCATTCCTTTCAGTTCTGAAATAGTTGCTGGAACTTCGTCGATGTGCATCCGTAGGTTGGTGAACATCATGTCTGCGTTGCGCGCCGCGTAGTCTCGCCCGCGAGGGGAGTTTCCGGCGCAGACGATCACCGGCCGGCCGCCGCCGTAGGGCTTGGGATTGATATCCGTCTTATGGACCTGATAGAACTCGCCGTCGTAATCGAACGGCTCAGTGGATGACCACGCTCGAGTGACGACATCGAGCCATTCTTGTCCTTGGTCGTAGCGGTCGTCATGCTGGGCGAGATTCACCCCCAGCATGTCGAACTCGTCGCTGTTCCAGCCGCACACGATATTGATGCCGAACCGGCCTTGGCCGATATGATCGGCCGTCACCATCTGCTTGGCCGCAACCACCGGATTAAATAGCGAGACGTGGACGGTCCCGAAGACCATCAGGTTGCGGGTGCTGGCCAAGATGCCGGACGCCCAGGTCAGCGTTTCGAAGTTGGAGGCGTTGTGGTCGGTGATTCCCCCGTACCCTTTCCAACGCCCCAGCGGCAGCATGAAATCCAGCCCGGCCTCGTCGGCCATCAGAGCGGCATTCAGGTTGTTCTCCCAGCTTGCCTCCCAACGCTCTGGCACGGTCGTCACTGCAAGTCCGCCGGAACAATTCAGGCCGAATAGGCCGAGACTCAACTTGTTGCGGTTTAGCTGGTCTCTTTGGTGATTCCCATCAGCGGGCATTCATCGATTCCTTTGATTGGATTCTCCATATCGTGCAGCCCGGCGCTAGATAACCCCTCGCTCGGACAGCCCATCCAGCGCGTCAGTGTCCAGCCCCAACAGGTCGCGGTAGACCAAGTCGTTGTCGTGGCCCACAGGCACCGAGCCGCGCCATATCTTGCCGGGCGTCTTTGAGAACTTGGGGACGATACCCACCCCTTTCACTGTCTTTCCCAGTTGCTCGTCCTCCCACTCCACATGGACGCCCCGCTGCTGGTAGTGGGAGTTCTCGGCCATCTCTTGGGCGTTCATGATCTTACTGCAACCGATCTGAGAGTCGTTCATGGTGGCGACCACTTCGTCCATGGTGCGCTCTTCCACCCATCCGCGCAGGATGGCGTCGAACTCTATGCCTTGGGGAGACTCGATCTCCCGGCGGGCCGAGACCCATTTCTCGTCTTCCGGGTCCAAACCCAGCACCTGGCACACGCGGGAGTAGACCACCGGTCCGATGGCGGCAACAACTACCCAGCCGTCCTTGGCCCGGAAAGTGTCCCACGGTTGGGCGTTGCCGGCTTTATTCCCGGCTCGCTCCCGCACCATTCCCAGTTCGTGATAGGCCACCATGGTGCCCGACAGGATACGGTGTACCGCCTCGTACTGCGCTAGGTCGATCACCTGGCCTTCTCCGGTCCGCTGGGCATGGATATAGGCCGCCAGCGACGACCACAGGCAGAACAGAGCTGTGATGTAGTCCGCGGTCCACGGCACCGCCCTTGAAGGTGGATCGGGGTCGGGGTTACCCGCCAGGTTCATCATGCCGCCAAAGGCCTGGGCCGTGAAATCGTAAGAAGCGCGCTTCACGTATTCAGGGTCGCCGTCCTGTCCAAACCCGGAAACGTGGCAGATCACGATGCTGGGATTGGCCTTCAAGATCGCCGCGTCGTCCAGCCCCCATTTGTCGTAGGTGCGGGCCTTGGAACTCTCCATCCAGATATCGGTGCGCCGGATGAGATTTAAGAAGATCTCCTGGCCTTCCGGAGTGCTGAAATCCAGGGTTGTGTAGTAGGTGTTGCGCCGGTCCTGCACCCAGGAACTGGCCACTTGCTCGCCGTCTGGGGCCTCGATGGGGAACTCCGCATGGCGCCAGTCCTCGCCGCCGCCGGGACGCTCGATGTGAATAACTTCCGCCCCCATCTCCGCCGCCATCCCTGCGGCCACCGGCTCGGCCACGATGCTGCCGGTGGAAAGGACCCGGACGCCCTGCAACGGGCCGAATTGTTCCAGTAGTAATGACGGTCCCTGCGGCCCCATGCATCGCCTCCTAAATCAACYGAAGGTGGACAAATCGAGAATCTCGGCGCTCTTGCGGTCCGGTCCCAGTTCCAATATAGCCACTTGGCCAAGCCGTCGTAGCTGTTTCGGCAGGCTAGGRCTTCCTGGGTTCACCATCAAGACCCCTTGGAATTCCTCGACCACCGGGTAGTGAGTGTGCCCAAAAATAACGATGCCGACATTGGTGCTGAATACTAATCCGAGAGCGTCGGACAACTTGGCGCCTTGCGGAAAATGCTTCGCAAGCGGGCTGAACTCGGTGATCTCTTGGGCCATGCCGGGCACCATCAGGTCATGGATCAGGCCGATAGAATGTCCTTCCAGTTCCAGCACCCGCGACATATCCACCACCCGGGCATCTTCTTTGAAATGGGCGTCGGCCCCCAACTCAACGGCGTAGACCGGCGCGATCTGTTCCAGCCAATCAAGGCAAGAAGGCTGGTAGATGTCTCCCGCGTGAATTATCACGTCCACCCCATCAAAGGCGGAAACCACTTCCGGCGGCGGCTCCGCGCCGACACTGGGGTTATGGGTGTCCGAGATTACGCCCACTCGCATTTCGTGAACTCCGGCCAAATTACAGATATAGACGGCTGGGGGTATTTTACACGCATTTGGACATCGCCCTGTTGTTACAATTCCCGGTGGGATAAACCGCGTCCGAGATACAAAGGAGGTTGACTACATGTCAACGCACAACGACAGTCCGCAAACCGCTATGGCCATCGCTGAACGCCACCTAACGCTGGGCCAGGTGCRGGCGGCGATGGCCGCCATGRTGGAACAGRTCCAAGACACCTCTGAAACACCGGTATGCATGGCCATCGTCGATGCCTCGGGGAATATGGAGGCCTTTGCCAAGATGGACCATGCCCGGGTGTTTACCCGCCGGCACGCCGTACGCAAGGCCTACACCTCTGCCATCCTGGGCATGAACAGTGGCGACTGGGGKCTGAGGATGGCCAATATCGGCCAGAGTGTCAGTGAGAACGGCGACCCGATGGTCACTTATGAACAAGGCGGGGTGGTCATCACCCAAGATGGCGCGATCTTGGGCGGTATCGGCGTCGGTGGCCTGCGCGGGCATAACGCTGACGAAGACTTGGCCAAAGTCGGCCTGGCGGCGATGGGGCTGTAGGCTGGTCTATAGGAAGCTAGGCAGAGGGGTCCGGTACGTCTCCGGTGATACCCTGCTCAACCAGAGTGTCTATCTCGCTGATGGACAGGCCTAACAGGCCGCCAAGGACCTGATAGTTGTGCTCCCCCAGTCCCGCCGCTGGCACGGTCGGTTGTCTGGGGCTTTTGGATAGGATCCAGGGTGTAGTCGTCTGTTTGTAGATACCCGCTTCAGGGTGGTCGACCACATCCCAAAATCCGCGGGCCTCGATGTGGGGGTCAATGATGGTCTCGCTGCCCTTGAGGACCGCTCCCGCAGGCACGCCTTCGGCTTGGAGCAGGTGCATGGCCTGGTAGTGGTCCAATCCCCGTGTCCAGGATGAGATTATCTCGTCCAATGCATCGTGATTGGCTTGGCGGGACCCGGTGTCCTTGAACCGGGGGTCACCTGCCAACTCATGCCGTCCCATGGCCCGGCACAGCCCAAGCCATTCGTCATCGGTCCCGGCTGACACCGCCACCCACATGTCTTCTCCCAGGCACGAGTAGACGCCTTGAGGCGCAATGTCCCGGTGCTTGTTGCCCATAGTCGCCGCAATGCGGCCCGTGACCGAGAAATCCAAGACGGACTCACCTAGAAGCATCGACGTGACTTCCCTTTGGGAGAGGTCGACCAAGCACCCCCGACCCGTCTGCCGCCGCCGCCGGAGGGCCGCCATCAATGCGCCGAAGGACAAGATTCCCACCACTGGGTCGGGATAAACCTCGTTGGTCATCAGGGGCAACCCGTCCTCGTACCCCGTGATTGACGCCAGCCCCGCCGTTTGCTCCAATGTGGAGCCCAAGGAGCCGTAGTTGGCCTCGGGGCCGGTAGCCCCTTGGCTGCTGATCTTCAGGTATATCAATTGAGGATTTGCCCGGGACACGGAGTCGTAACCCAATCCCAGCCGGTCCATCACCGAGCTACGGTAATTCTCGASCAGCAMRYCGMWKAYKYTKRTCNACSMCAGRWMGASKNCYWKGCCYTYMGGCTCGGCCAGGTTCAAGGTGACCGACAGCTTATTGATGTTCCGGTGTACATGGTGGGCGGTGCGGTCGTAGGGACGCTCTCCCTGAACACCGCCGGGATAGACCCTCGGATCGTTCAGTCCCGGCCTGGCCCTTCCCCGGTTGATGTCCATCCGGRAGCGGGATTCCAGCTTGATCACCTCCGCCCCCATGTAGCCGAAGAACATGGTGGCGTACGGCCCGGCCGCAACTTGGCTCAGGTCCAAGACTCGCAGYCCATGTAGCGCTAGATCTTTCTTCGGTGTTGCGGCCAATCTATGCCCCGCCCAGGATTTCTTCATTGTGCTCGCCCAACCGAGGCGCCGGGAACAGTTGCCATCCATCGTCGTCCATTCGGAAAGGCGGGCCGGGATGCACCACGTCCCCGTAAACCGGATCTGCCAGAGTCCGAAAGAACTCCCGTTCAGCATATTGCTTGGACACCAGCAGGTCTTCCACCGTGGCCACATAACCGGTGATGGTTCGCAGCGATTGGAGGGTGTGGTAAATCTCTTCTTTGGGCATGGTGGCCGCCCAACTTCCGACCACTTCCRGCAGGGCCTGCTGATTGGTCCGCCGGGCTTCTTGGGTGGTGAACCDRKSGTCTTCCGCMAACTCRGGMACGCCCATCARYTCRCAGAYCTTGGGCCARGTGCCCTGCTGSACCCCGSWYTCYARRCCCGGACTGACCCAGCCGTCTTTAGCCCGGACCAGGTTGGTGGGACGGCGCACTGGAATGTGTCCGAACTGTTCATTGATGGACGAATGGATCTGGGCTACGGTCATGACGTCCATCGCCGAGATGTCAACATGTTGCCCGAACCCCTGGGTGTCCCTGATATGCAGGGCYAGCATGGCCGCCGAGAAGGCGCTGATACCGGTGGCGTAGAGCGCCGATTCGCCGCCAACTTTCAGCGGCTCCCGGTCAGGGAGACCGATGGTGTACATCAAGGCCCCCATCGCCTGGGCGACGATATCCGAGCCCTTGTAGCCGCRGTACGGCCCCGCCTGTCCGAACGGGGTAACAGAGACGTGGATAAGGCCCGGATTTGTCTCAGATAAGTCGTCATAGCCGAGTCCCAGGGAATCCAGGTAGCCAGGGGCGAAACTCTCCACCAAGATATCGGAGTCCTGGGCCAGCTCTTTAAGAGACCGGGCCTGGCCGGGGACGTCCAAGTCCAGAGTTACCCCTTTTTTGCTGGTGTTCAGGTAGGCGAAAAGGGCGCTGCTTTCAAGGTTGTCACTGTCTCCAAAGAAAGGTCTGGCCCGGCGTGCTGGGTCGCCCCCCGCAGGTTCTACCTTGATGACCTCAGCGCCCAGCCCGGCCAGAAATTTGGCGCAAAAAGGCCCAGCCACACCCTGGCTCAAGTCCAAAACTTTGATAYCACTGAGAACGCCTTCATTGCTTTGCATTTCGATATGCCATATTACCTGAAATCGGGTGCGTGGGAGCGGCCKTCGGTAGACATTCCATTTGCCCATCGCTAATATCGCCTGATAATGACCGACTACCAGATTCAACAMCWGGTCTCTTGATGATGCCGGACGGACTATTGCCGGGAGTCAAAGTCCTTGAYGTGGGGCAGGGAATATCCGGTCCTTGTTGCGCCAAGATACTGGCCCAGATGGGCGCGGAAGTGATCAAGGTGGAGCCGCCGGAAGGCGATTTGGCGCGCCAAATGGGGCCGTTCCCTGGCGATATCCCGCATCCGGAAAAAAGCGGCCTATTTCTGGCCATGAACGCCAACAAACAGGGAATAACCCTAGACTTGTCCTCGCCTGGTGACGCTGAGGCCTTTCGAAATTTGGCGGCCGGTGCTGATATCGTCATTGAAAACCCACCTCCAGTCTCGCTGGAAGGGCACGGATTAGGCTACGAGAGCCTGAAGAACGCCAACCCCGGACTTATCTTCACGTCTATCACTCCATTCGGAAACCGGGGTCCCTACAAGGATTTCAAGGCCACGGACCTGGTCCTATACCACATGAGCGGCCATGCCCACGGGATGCTGGGGCCGGTCAAAGACCCAGACAGCGACCCGCCAATCAGGGCCGGCGGGCATCAGGCAGAGTTGGTGGGCGGCATGGCCGCGGCCACCGCTACCCTAATGGCCTTGTACCGCAAACGCATGACCGGTCAGGGCAGCCGTATCGATATCTCGTCCTTCGAAGCGATGGTCACCCAGCTAATCAGCGGCTTGGCCAACAGCGCCTACGGCCGGCCCGCGCCGCCCAGGGACCTGGCCAAAGTGGAAGAGGCGGCCATCGGCGGCATGGTCGGCGCGATCGGCGGTATATTGCCCTGCAACGACGGCTACGTGGCCATATCGCCCAGGGAAGATGCCCAATGGGAGCGGTGGCTTCAGGTGATGGGTGGTCCGCCGTGGGCCACCGACGAACGCTATGCCACCCGCGACGCCCGGCAGAAAAACTCTCCCGCTTTGTGGAAACTGCTCAGCGATTGGAGCGTCAATCATTCCAAGCAYGAGATCGCGCGCATGGGTCAAGAACAACGTGTCCCCTGCTTCCCGGTAAACACGGTCCAAGACCTGCTTAGCGACGAGCACCTGGCGGACCGCGAGTTCTTCGTGGAGATAGACCATCCGGTGGCCGGCGTGCTGAGGTACCCGGGAGCGGCCTACAGGTTCTCCAACTCCCATCTACCCCTCACAGCACGGCCCGCGCCCCTCTTGGGACAACATAACCGCGAGATTCTGGGCAGCTCGGCATAGACCATGAATGAACTGCCGCTGCACGGAATAAGAGTACTCGACCTAAGCTGGATCATCGCCGGGCCCACCGCAACACGGTTCCTGGCGTCCATGGGCGCTGAGGTGATCAAGATTGGCAGCGCGCGCCGGCCCGACCCCTCAACCAGGGGGCCGGCATTTCAGGCATACAAYCAGTCCAAGTTGTACGCCTCRCTCAACCTCTCCACGCCGGAGGGTCTGGCGCTGGTCAAGTCGCTGATCGCCGTTTCAGATGTCATGATTGAGAACTTCGCCGCCGGCGTCATAGAACGCTTGGGCCTGGGGTACGACGTAGTCAGGTCGGCAAGGCCGGACATCATCATGCTGGCCTCCTCCGGGACAGGGCATTCCGGCCCGCACAAAGATTATGTGGCCTATGGGAGCCTGCTCCAGCACTATACCGGCTGGAATTCAATCTCCGGGTATCCAGACCGGGAGCCGGTCACCGGCGGGTTGTGGGCCGACCCTTGGGTGGGGATGGAGTTGGCCATGGTCACCGCCGCGGCCCTGAATAATCGGGCGTTGACTGGGCAAGGCCAATATGTTGACTTCTCCATGGCGGAGGCCCTGAGCGCCACCATCCCCGAGGCGGTCTTGGACTACCAGATGAACGGCAGGCTGCCGCATCCCCAGGGCAACCGGGACGCGCACAACGCGCCGCATGGGGCCTACCGTTGCAAGGGCTCCGATCGGTGGATAGCCATCGCCGTCACCGACGATGATACAGGCAGCGGCGCGACCAAGTATCTCGCTCTCACTCCGGGGATGGTTCTGCACAGGGATCTCGACCGGATCTGGGAAGGATGCTGCCCCGATCTGATGCTACCCGTCCGGTTGGACCGATGAGGATCTTGCTGGCGACCATCTTTTGCAGCACCCTGGTCTCAGGATGCGTAACCCCAGTCGATGCCGATCGGGGGCTTCCTCCCTTTTACATCGAACGCAGCGAACAACTTGCTGGCGGAATCGTGCGGGAATCGGAACACTTCTGGCCCTTCTTCTCTCATAGCAAGACGCCCGATAGCGAAGAAATTCGGGTGCTCTACCCCTTCTTTCGCGACCGAATCGAGGAGCGGGTCCGGGAGACCTGGTTCATCCCCCTCTACCACCGGATGGCCTACACCCATACCGATGGGAGCGAGGATATCGATGGCTTCTTGCTGCCCTTTTTTCTGTGGGGATTCGACGATGAAGAAGGGAACTACTTCGCATTTGCCCCGCTCGGTGGAACCATCAAGGGGATCCTGGGAAAGGATCGGATCGACTTCGTCCTGTTCCCACTGTGGGCACGACTGCGCGACAGAGACCAGGTCTCCACCTACTGGCTGTTTCCTTTCGTCGAAATCGAGGAAGGTCCTCTTCGTCAGGGACTGCGCGTCTTTCCCTTTTATTCCCGCAGTCGGGGTTTCACCAGCGATGGAAAATTGCGTGACGAATCCACCTACATCCTGTGGCCCTTCTGGCACCAAACGAGAACTCAACTCGATACGGACAATCCAACCATCTCCAGGTGGCTGTGGCCCTTCTATGGCAAGATCGAATCGAAATCTCGAATCGCAAGAACGATCCTCTACCCGCTATGGACCGAAGTACATGATTCTCGGAGCGAGACATCGAGTTGGTCACTGCTGCCCTGGACCATCGGGAAACGGAAGGGGGAATGGACTCGTCTCGAGTTCTACCCCATCTGGGGAAGACATGAGCGACCCGGTCTCAGCAGTGGCTTCTTCCTGTGGCCCATCTGGCAGTGGGAAGATCAGCAGGCGGCGGGTCGGCGGCGAGAAGTACGGCGTCTCTTTCCTATCTGGCGCAGCATCACCGATGAGGATCCCGAGCGAGGCAAGAGATCGAATTATCTGCTGTGGCCGCTGGCACGTTGGGAGACCGATGCCAGTGGACGCAAGACAGGATCTGCCCCGGCGATCCTCCCCTTCGATGACCAGGACGGGATCTCCTGGTCTCATTCGCGCGCCTGGCAAATCCTTCGATGGCGCCAGGAGCAAGACTACTGGGGTCTGGAACTTCTCTGGGGGCTCTTGACCGCCGAAAGCGGTACCGAGCAAGGTGGTTTCTCGATCCTGGGTGGACTTCTCTCACGACAGAGAGACGCCAGACAGGCTGACTCTCGCTGGCGTCTCCTGTACATTTCTCTGTGAG
>NVWX01000073.1 GCA_002746355.1 Dehalococcoidia bacterium
AAAAACTACCAACTATGGATAACTCCGCAGCCCTCACAGACGGCTGGTTCATCTGACGTTGGCCCGTCTAATTCCTCAGTGTCTCTTCCCTGGCAATTTTCGCGCCAACCCTTAGATCGGCTGAGTAATTTGCCCGTGATCCCGCTCTGGGCGGTCTTGACAAGATATTTGGATAACTCAGAGGCTGCCTGATCCGCTAGTTCTTCCCACCAGGAGGGAATSACCCAGTCCGGYTCAAATCCACAGTTCCGACATTTGCCAATACCTGGCGGAGGGACGATCCGACTTTTTTCCTTTCGAGATGGATCAGCATTGCGGCCTGGCCAACATTTTGGACACCGTAGGGCAACGGCCTGGAYTTTAACGTTAAAGCTAGATCCGCGCGTATGTTTTAGCCATTGATCCTGTAGATCGTCCTCATTCAAATAATCCGTAACCGCTAACCAGTGTTCGTGAAATTTACCGCTCTTATGCTGCTCTGGCACTCGAGCGTATTCGAAAAACAATCCACGATCACGCCGCAACGCTTGGACCAGGTGTTGGCGATCAAGTTTGCGCCGCTGCTTACCCTCCGGGGTAGGTTGTTCCTCCACCAGATAGCTAGGAACAGGCGTATCAGATCGCTAGCCCTGGTTGCTCGGTCCAAAATGCGATTGACGATTGGAATACCGCCATCTAAACTTGCGTCCGAATTTACTCGGCCAGGGAGGCACAGAAGTCATGGGGTTTAAGCTGCTGGTACTGAACCCAGTCGAACAAGAAGGAACGGAATACATCAATGCCTGGCCTGACAAACTGAARGAAACCATACCCGGTATCGAGGTCAACCTGGCCCGTTCCGTTGGCGAGGCCATGGAAGTGATAGGGGAGGTCGATGCCGCRTTCGGAAATATAGKCCCAGAACTATTTGAAAGGGCAGACAAACTCAAGTGGATCGCCTGTCCTCAAGCTGGTCCCAAAGCTGGCTATTACCACCAGGCCTTGTTAGACAGTGAAGTTACGGTGACCAATACTCGAGAGATATATAACGACCACATCAGTGCCCACATCATGTCATATGTCTTGGCCTTTGCCAGAGGATTGCACGTTTATATACCCCGTCAGCTGCARAGGCAATGGAGTCCTGGATACGACACTATCCACCTTCCAGATTCCACGGCTGTCGTAGTAGGTATCGGCGGCATCGGGGCCGAGACTGCCAGGCTATGCTCGGAATTCGGTATGACCGTGATTGGCGTGGATCCTCGGGCGGCCGGACCGACACCTGGCGTTAGCGAGGTCCACCGCCCGGAAGCCCTYGATGATGTGCTGCCCAGAGGCGACTTTGTCATCGTAACCGTACCAGAGACCCCCGAAACTCAAGGAATGTTCGCAAAAGAGCAGTTCCGCCGAATGAAGTCCGATGCGTTCTTCATTAATATCGGAAGGGGAGCCACCGTGTTCCTAGACGACCTGGCAGACGCAGTGCAGGAAGGACAAATAGCCGGCGCCGGTCTGGATGTGTTCGAGGTAGAGCCACTGCCGTCCRATCATCCGCTGTGGAGCACGCCTGGGGTCTTGATAACGCCTCATGTGGCCGGAAGAGGTCCCTATCTTGAGGACCGGCGCACCGAATTGTTCGTGGAGAACTGTCGATTATTCAACGAAGGCAAACCCCTGAATAACGTGGTGGACAAGGCCCACTGGTTCTAATGCCGAGGGTGGTCCAARGATTCACGCCGTGACCCGGGCCGTGGATATGCCCAAGCGTCCAAGACTMCYCCGWCTCCYSRTMCMCTAMKYYWMWTMSSTYMAKKYWKYGAYSYWMKYKKMAWCGMCCAATAAAATAATGCCGGAAGGCAACAAAATATGGGTATTAGGAGATGGAGTAGAGTCAAACCGCCCAGCAACGAACTTTCCAGGAATCTCGGTGGATTCAAACCGGTTCAATTGCCTGGTTGAAAAGAGCGGTTTAGGTATTGAACCTCGACGATTACTAAGCCCTATCAAACAAGTCTGATCCCGGCATATCAGGGTGTAGCGCAGCGGCTAGCGCGCTGCACATTCGGCACATCCTAACTAGGGAGCCGAATACTCAAGAGAATCGCAGAGGAGTAATTGCCTACACGTTGTCAGGGGCACGGCATGCCGTGGCCCTAGAGAACAATCAAGATGGACCGGGGAATTATCGCCCTTGTTTTATGAAGTCGCTGACCTGCTCCCCGATCACCATCGTAGTGACATTGGTGTTGGCCCGGATGCAGTCGGGCATAATGGAAGCATCCACCACCCTCAATCCTGTCACGCCGTGCACCTTGCCGTACTGATCTACCACCGCCATCGGGTCGGACGCAGATCCCATTTTGCAGGTGCAGGAGATGTGTTGAGAGGTGGTTACCTCCCGCATCATCCAGCGGTCCAGGGCTTCGTCGGATGCCAGGTCGGCGTCGGTGGGCTCAACCCGCTCTTCTATAATGTCCTTGAAGTCCTCGTGCTCTCCCAGGTTTACAGCAATGCGCACGCCTTCACGCAATCGCTTGCGATCGAAATCCTCTTCAAGGAAATGGTACTCCAGTATGGGCTGGACCGTAGGGTCGGCGGATGCCAGACGAAGCTCGCCGGCGCCAACCGCCAGATAAATTGAGCTAATCATTCGGATGCCCAGCGGTGCCATGCGATTTCCTCCCTGATTGACCCGTCCAGTCGCGTAG
The DNA here is from genome assembly GCA_002746355.1 of Dehalococcoidia bacterium. Lineage (GTDB taxonomy): Bacteria > Chloroflexota > Dehalococcoidia > Lucifugimonadales > UBA3495 > UBA9611. Next base: position 2,691 of record NVWX01000073.1, read on the forward strand.
GCCTGCATGGAGATTCTCATGTCGTTGCGCAGGTCGGAGTCCAAGGCGGTGTACCGAAGAATCAACTGCGTTCTCGGAGCTAGGCCATCCAGCGGAAATCCTTCCTTGGTACGCCAGGTCACCCATACTGTCGGATGGTCCCGCAGGTTCTGCCCGACTCCGGGACGGTCCGCTACCACAGGTATTCCCAGGCTGCTCAGATGGGCCGCGGGGCCAACCCCGGATAGCATCAGTATCTGGGGAGACCCGATAGCACCGGCGCTTAGGATGATCTCCTCACCTTCGACGACAAACTTCTCGCCACCGCTCTCGACTTCAACCCCGGTGGCCCGAGTGCCGTCAAAGACGATGCGGTTCACCAGGCAGTTGGGACGGATGGTCAAGTTCAGACGGTGCCTGCCCTGGTCAAGGTAACCCAGAGCGGTGCTAATGCGAATACCGTTGGGATTATTCAGAGGAGTTGGTCCGATGCCTTCGGAGTCGGGATGGTTATGGTCCGGACAGTCGGGATAACCAGCGGCGACGCTAGCATTGTAGAAAGCCACTTGTGCCGGGAGCCAGGCTTCCTGCTTGAAACGGTGCATCAAGATAGGGCCATCGTTGCCGTGGAAATCACCGCTGTAGTCGGAGTCTGATTCAATCTTGCGGAAGTAGGGGAGTAGCTGTTGGAAACCCCACTCGTTATTTCCCATAGAGGCCCAGGAATCGTAGTCCTCGGGCACCCCTCGCAGGAAGACCTGGCCGTTGATTGCGCTGGAGCCTCCGGTTACTTTGCCTCTGGGCACCATCATCGGCACCGATGTTTCTGTGGCTTTGCCAACGAATTGCCAATTGTGGTCGCTGGTCATGACGTCCGCTTCGGTGGCATAGCCAAACTTCACTTCCTCGGGAAGCTGTTCAAAGTCCGGGTAATCCGGGCCAGCTTCAAGGAGTAGCACCGACCGGTCCGAGTCCTCGGTCAACCGGGTTGCTAGAATTGCTCCCGCCGACCCTGCTCCGATTATCACTACGTCGTACTTCACGGTTACTCCTCCGAGTCTGAAGGTTAATAAGGTTAATTTAACATGGAATGACGTTTCTGAGTTCCCGGCTGATGGCTTGAAGTGTTTTCGGGCTTGGTCACGGCGAGTTGAACAACCCTCATGGAATAGCTGTAGACGGTGAGGGGAGGGTCTACGTTGGGGATACGCGTGAGCACTGGATACAGGTGTTCAAGCGGGTCGCTTCGAGCGGCTAGGTGCTCATGCCAGAAGAGCAAGAAAACCAAAACTAGATAGAGCGTAGAGAACCCGTTGGCGGCATCGGGCGCAGGTCCGACCTCACGCCACAGGAATTTCCCAGTCGTTGTTGTTAACCGCTATTTTCTGACAAACGCGGGCAATGGCAACTTGTCTGCTCTGATGGGTAGCACATAACAAAAAACAATTCCGTAACGCCTAAGCCTTATATCATTTACACGCCTGTACCGAGCCTGAAAGGCATACAAACACCTTTTTCAGCTTGTAGGCTGTTCCGCAATCTACGGAACCGACCAGATCCTGGCCTCCTACATCAATCCTCGAAGCAATCTCATCAGGTCGTCGTGCCCCAAGGGGGTGGGTAGTGCAGCAACTCGGTCCCAACGGGTATGCTCCACCAGGGTATCCAGGCTGTCGGTTGTAACGCCCAAGTCAGAGAGGTTGGTCTTCAGCCCGCAGTTTTTCATTATCTCTACTATTCGGCGGGTGGCTTCTTCCAGGTCTGTTACGCCCAACGCTTCCCACAGAGCGGAGAGCTTGTTGGCTATCGCCGGCGCGGTCCACCTCAGCATGGTCGCTAGGGTGACACCGACCGCCTGTCCGTGATCCACCTTCCAGAAAAGAGTGAGTGGACTACCTATGGCGTGGCAGACGTTTGGATGACTATTGCTATAGGCCACGCCCGACATAGTCGCGGCCAGAGAGCACCAAGAACGTGAATCCAGATCCGCGTTGTTGCAGGAACTCTCCAGGTAGCTCCCGAACCACCGGATGACCTGAAGGTCCAGCGCATCGGAAACGGGCTCCGACTCCTTAGACCAATAGGACTCGAAGGCGCTGGTGAAAGCGTCTATGCCGGTAATGGCGGCCAGTTCCTTGGGCATGGTCATGGCCAGGTCCGGGTCAACGATGGCTACGTCAGGGAACAGCTTGGTGTGGATGAAGTTGATAGAACGGCGGGCTTCCCAGTCCCACACGGCCGCTCCGGAGGTAACCTCGCTACTGCTTCCAGACGTGGTGGGCACCGCGATGAACGGCAGGCCTCCATGGATGATGGTCCGTTCCCCGGCCAAATAGTTCTCGGGGGGGCCCTCGTGAGCCGCTAGGACGCCCACGAGCTTGCCAACGTCGATAACACTCCCGCCGCCGATGGCCACAACTACCTGAGGTGAAGACTGCCGGCATGCGTCCACCGCCTCGGCTACCAATTGAGGCCCCGGGAACGGTGCGACCCGGTCGAACAACGTTATCCGGGAAGAGCCGATTCCTTCTAGAACTTGGTGGAGGATGCCGGATCGGCGCAGATGACTCTGTCCCGTGACCAGAAAAACTCTGGACTGGCCGCCGGCAACCTGGTCAAGCACCTTAGGTAACTCAGCGAGCCGCCCAGGACCGAATATAACTTTGGTGGGATTCAACCAGTTGAATCCGGGAAGCGGCGGTGGTGACGTGACGGCACCTGCTTTCTTATTGGGTAGCCTATTCTACCACCGGCGGCGGTGGTTATTGTCGTTTGGTAGACTGTCAACGCACCGATACACCTGGTGGCAGCCCAGACGCTCCACCGCGCCGGAATCTACTTGAGGAGACCGCCATGGTGAACCGCTCTGAGGCGTTCAAGCTGATCACAGCTGGCCGGTTGATCGATGGGCGGGGAGGACCTCCCGTCCAAGAGGGAGCAGTCCTGATCCGAGGCTCCAAGATTGTTGCGGTAGGCCCGGCCAAGAACGTCCTTCCTCCGGAGGGAGCTACGGTGGAAACATTCGACTACCGAGGCAAGACTGTGATGCCCGGCATGATCGACTGCCATACCCACCACAATGGCTTCGGCGACGGACGTCCCGGAGAGGAGGTGGCGGCGCTGCCCGACGAGGTGCTCACGTTGCAAGCGGCCCGCAACGCCAGAGACAGCTTATACTCCGGGGTGACCTCCATCAGGGACAACGGCGCGAAAAACATGACGATGTTTCGGCTACGGGAGGCGGTAAACCATAGGATAATCCAGGCCCCTCGCATGGTGCTGTGCGGGCGGCCGATAGCCATCGTTGGTGGACACATGGGTTACTTCGGGTCCGAGGTTACTGGACCTGTGGAAGCCACCGCGGCCGTTCGTCAGTTGATCAAAGAAGGGGCCGACTATATCAAAATCAGCGCCACCGGCGGCAGCACCCGTACCTCTTTCCCTTTATTGCCGGCTTTCAATCCGGATGAACTGAGGGCGATGACCCAAGAGGCCCACAAGTTCGGAAAGTTGACCGCAACCCACTGTGCCTCCACCCAAGGAACCATAGATTCGCTGGACGCCGGAGTGGACATGATAATTCACTGCGTGTTCAAAGACAGCAACGGCGAGGCAAATTTCCGTGAAGACGTAGCTGAGCGCATTGGTTCTCAGGGAGCCTACGTAAACCCAACGGTACACGTTGCCAGATCAAGCGTATGGTCCCTGCAGAAAAGAAAAGAAGCCCGAGGAATAAACTTCCAAGAGCAGCCCGGATTGGACGCGGCTCTGTGGGAACTAGAGATTCGCTGGACACATCTTGCCCGGTTGATCGACATGGGGCTGAAGATTATCACCGGGTCGGACTCTTCCTGGGTGGATTATAAGTTGGGTAACACGGTCTACGAGACCGAATGCCTGGTTCAAGCGGGAATGTCACCTATGCAAGGGATTCTTTCTCTAACCAGCGATGCCGCCAAAGCTCTGGGCATCGATTCGGTGACAGGCTCTTTGGAAGCGGAAAAGGAGGCCGACTTAATCATCGTAGACGGCAACCCGGCCGAGGATATCAATTCGCTCTGGAACATCGATGAAGTTTTCCTGGGTGGAGACCGTGTGGACCGGGGACCGGAGAGCGTCCTTGCGGGTATACGGCAACATCCCCCAACCTCCCGGCCTGAATCCTCAATAGTTAATTCTCTGCAAGCCGGAGGTTGATGCCGGATGTCTTGGAGAAAGACTTAGTCTGCGATCCCCGGATGAACTAGACTACCTTGACCAGCGCGAACAACATGTGAATCCATTCGGGCCGGTTTGTTCACGTTAATCGATCTTAAGGTCGGCTGCACTGTCAGAAATTGAGTCGGATGGTCGCCTCTCAGACCCGTCACCGGAGGCCTCAGACAAACTTAAGATAAGCCGTCCTCATTAAGGCAATCGACGAAGTCTCGGGAGTCCTGCCACAGCTGCCAAGCTGACAATAGACAAGACTGCACCATTCACCAACAAGGCTCCGGGTGCCCCTAGGACACCGGCCAATCCTCCAATTCCCACGTGCCCCACTGGGGCAGCGCCGACGCTCAATACCCATGAACCCATAGCTCGGCCACGTTGCTCATCCGTCACATTTTCTTGCATCAGAGTCTTGTAAAGAGTGTCTACTGCCATTGCGCAGGCGTTGACCACCGCCAAGACCAACAGGAATACGAGAAGATTGGTGGCCAAAGAGAACAGCATCATTCCAGCACCAAACCCGAAAGCGAGGCCAAACATCAATAGCCCT
>NVWX01000006.1 GCA_002746355.1 Dehalococcoidia bacterium
CAAACTGGACCAAGGTCTATCACCAGCGACCATCGTCAAACACCACAACCTACTGCGGTCTTCTCTGGCCACTGCGGTCAGGTGGAAGCTAATCGAACATAACGTAGCAGAGTTGGTAGACCCGCCAAGACCAGAAAGTAAGGAGATGAGGGCCCTCAGTGAAGAGGAAGCCAACCTGATTCTAGATTCCTGCAAGGAGACCAGGTGGTACCCGGTATTACACACCCTCATCTGGACGGGACTGAGGAGGTCCGAAGTCCTGGGTCTCCGATGGCAGGACGTGGACCTTGATGCGGCCACCCTCAGTATCACAAGTGTGCTGCACCACCTCGATGATGGGAGTTTCGTCCAGTCCAGGCCCAAGACACCCAGGTCAAGACGTCAGGTCGCTTTACTGCCGAGTTCTTGCCAGTTACTAAGGGCCCGGAGGGGCGTCCAGGAAGGCGAAGCCCGGGCGCTGGGGGTGGACATAACTCCGGAGACCCTCGTGTTCTCCCACCCAGACGGAAGTCCGATGAGGCCCGGTTCGGTGACACAAGCCTTCAGCCGCATCGCCGGTAAAACCGGGCTGAGTAGGGTCAGGCTGCACGATCTCCGGCATACCCACGCCACGCTACTCATGAAGATGAACGTGCACCCGAAGGTGGTCTCAGAGCGTCTGGGGCATTCCAGCACCAGGTTGACGATGGACACCTATTCCCACGTGCTGCCAGGTATGCAAGCTTCCGCAGTAGCTGGCCTTGAAGGCGTACTTGCACCGAAGGTGGCCATGAGCCCTGCCGTTAGCAGGCTGTTAGCAAGGCTCATCAATACAGGTCCAGGGAAGATCCCCTGGAGGATCGCTGTGCCTAGAAACAGTCCGCTTCTCCGGACAGCTACTGCCTCCTCAGGAATGACGGAAGGGCGGCAATGCCGTGCCCTTATGTTTTTGCCTTCCGCATCGATCAAACGGGACCAACGCCACTCCCGTCATTCTGGCGAAGGCCAGAAACCAGAATCCTTGCCTTGGTCAACCTTCACCTACGATCGCATTTCTGGATTCCTGCCTTCGTAGGAATGACGGTGGGCGCCTTCCACCGCGTCGAGACAGCCATGATTCCGGCCCGCTTGCCGTCATCTCGGGCCCGAAGCGTGGCGCAAGCCCGCCGCAGAAGTTACAATACCCCGTATTCTGGGGCACGGCCCAGCGAACTTAAGGAGGCCCGATGGCAACGATTCTCGAAGACTATATCGCCAAGCACCCTGGTTCCGCCCAACGGTACCTGGAAGCCTCCACGATATTCCCGGGCGGCGTTACTCACGACACCCGCTACGCCCAGCCCTTTCCCCTGTACATGACCCACGGCGAAGGTCCGCGCAAATGGGACGTGGACGGCAACGAGTACGTTGATTACGTCTCCGGCCACGGTGCGCTTTTGTTGGGTCACTCGCACCCAGCCATCGCGGAAGCCGTCTCGAAGCAGATTCAGCTTGGGACCCATCTGGGCGCGTCCACCGATGATGAGATCCGCTGGGCCAAAGCGATCATGGCGCTGATGCCGTCCATCGAGAAACTCCGTTTCCACAGCTCCGGCACCGAGGCGACTTTGATGGCCATGCGCTTGGCCCGCGCCTACACCGGCAAGGACAAGGTCATCAAGCTGCAGGACCACTTCCATGGCTGGCACGACTATGCCATGGCCGGTTCCGACCGCTCCGCCCCCGGCATCCCAGAAGTCACTTGGGGCACCATGGTGATCGTTCCCCCGGGTGACTTGCCAGCCGTAGAGGATGTCATCAAACGCGACCCAGACATCGCCGCAATCATTCTCGAGCCCACCGGCGCCCACTTCGGCCAACTGCCCTTCGACGCGCCCAACTACCTTACGGGACTGCGGGCACTGACGGCCCAGGCCGGAGTGATACTGATCTTCGACGAGGTAGTCACCGGGTTCCGGGCGGCACCGGGCGGGGTACAAGAACGCTACGGCGTTAGGCCCGACTTGACGACGATGGCCAAGATCGTGGCCGGAGGGTTGCCGGGAGGCGCCGTGGGCGGCAAAGCTGAAATCATCGACATGATCGCCCACCGCAATGACCCCGACTGGGACAACAACCACCGGGTCTACCATCCGGGCACATTCAACGGCAACCCGCTCTCGGCCGCCGCCGGCGCCACCGCCCTGGAGATGATCGCCACTCAGCCCATCAACCAACAGGCAGACGCCATGGCCGACCGGCTGAAGACGGGAATCAATGACGTACTAGGCAGGCTAGAGATTCCCGGCCACGCCCACGGCATTGCATCGATGATCCACGTGGTCTTGGCCGACTGCGATTGCGACCGGGAGCTATGCACCATGTCCCATGCCAAGATCGTCGAGGCCAACGCGTCACCGGCCGTAACGGCCATGAAACGCGGCCTGCAGAACCGGGGCGTGGACATCATGAGCCGGGAGACCTTCTTGGTGTCGGGCACCCACACCGAGAAAGAGATAGACCACACCCTAAACGCCTTCCAAGAGGCCATGGCGGCGGTCCGGGCCGATGGACTGACCTAAGTCGTTGAGTCAACAGACGTTGATTCTGTTAGAATTCCCAAATCCAAGTCCAAACACGCATAAAAAGAGGTGCATCATCATGCCTAGTTTTACTGACAAGTTAACCGTTGGCGGCAGCGACATGGACATGTACGCGGCGCTGCCCGATGGCCCTGGTCCCCACCCAGCCGTGGTGATCGCCTTCCATGTGGGCGGGCTGGACGACTTTGACCGGAAGATGGCCGACCAGCTGGCAGAAGCCGGCTTCGTGGCCGTGGTGCCTGACCTGTTCCACCGCTACTCTCAGGAGATCATGGACGGCCCCCGTTTGGACCGTCTGGGCCACCTGAAAGACGCCGACATAATCGCCGACATGAATGCCGCGGTAGACTTCCTAACTGGTAACTCCGCCATCGACAACGACCGCATCGGCGTCACCGGCTTCTGCATGGGCGGGCGCATCGCCTGGCTGATGGCCGCCACGAACCCTATCTTCAAGTGCACCGTGCCCTTCTACGGCGGCAATATCATGGGTAACTGGGGTCCCGGAGACACGCCATTCTCGATGGCCGCAAACATCAACTGCCCGATGCTGTTCCACTTCGGGTCAGAGGACGGCAATCSRKSRCCRGMWSAYCKGGNCNAGYWNGWCNGCSGAGNTCAMKSSMMTASSNCRWSSWSKWYGAGTTCCACACCTACGACGGCGCCGGTCACGCATTCATGGACTACACCAACCCGGAACGCCATCATGAGGCGTCGGCCGCGGCTGCTTGGCCCCGGACTATCGATTTCTTCAACAAGCATTTGAAGTAAAGTCCRGGGTGCCCTCATCCTAACCTTCTCCCTTGCGAGGGAGAAGGAACTTACCTCTTCCTTCTGGGAGAGTTTAAGAGTGCCCGACTCGCCATTGTTGAATATTATCTGAGAGGGGTTGTATGCCGTCATTTTGGGAAAAGGTGACCGTTAACGGGTCCGAGATGGATGTCTACGCCAGCGTGCCCGACGGCTCCGGCCCCTTTCCCGCCGTGGTGGTGGCCCAACATGCCAGCGGCGTGGACAAGTTCATCCAGGATATGGCCGATAAGTTGGCGGCAGCGGGTTATGCCGCAGTGGCGCCCGACCTGTTCCACCGGATCACCGACGGGATGGTGGAAAGCACCGGCAAGTCCAAACGAGACCAGCTYAGCGACCCGTTGATCATCGACGATATCAAAGCCACAATTGACTTCATGGCTGGGCATGCCTCCATTGACTCGGACCGCATCGGCATCACCGGGTTCTGTATGGGGGGGCGGGTGACTTGGCTGGCCGCCGCCACGATCCCGGCCATCAAGGCTGCCGTTCCTTACTATGGAGGCAACATAATGGTGCCCTGGGGCGACGCCACGGAACCGCCGTTGGCGCTCACCTCGGGGATCAAGTGCCCCGTGCTGTTCCACTTCGGGGAGATCGACGAGAACCCKTCMCAAGMGGAYATGCTGGTGYTKGAYMGGGARCTYTCCRCMAAYAGCGTGCCGCATMGGTTCTACACCTACCCCGGCGCCAACCATGCCTTCATGAACCCGGCCAATCCTCCCCGCTACCAGAGGGTGGCCGCGGAGATGTCCTGGCCGCGTACCATGGACTTCTTTGGAACCCACCTGAACGGCCCTCCGACCCCCGGTTATGACGGACCGGCCTGCGAATAAATCAGACACATATCTAGGAGAARCCATGCCCCGCGTATCACTGGACTTGGAACTGGCAGACGACCGTGMGGTCGTGAAATCGGACGGCTGGAGGATCGCCCCCGGCCTGGTTCCCGGCGAACCCAATCAGGGTCTGACCGCTGAGATGGGGGATAGCCCGGCCCGGCTACCCGACTACGACGACTCCGGATGGGAGAACGATTCGGACATCCAGAAGCGCCGCTCAGTGGGCTTCACSTTCGCTTGGTACCGCATCAAGGTCACCATTCCCGCCCAGGTCAAAGGAGAGAATGTCGCCGGTGGCAGGGTCTGGTTCGAGACCAACGTGGACAATTRCGGCGAGGTCTATGTGGACGGCCACATCGACCGGGATAAATGGGTAGTCACGGGCAACAACACCCCAAARCGCGTCCTCATCGAAGAYCCGGCGGTCCCCGGAACGGAGCATACTATCGCCGTTCTGGTGGCGAACGCTCCCTTGGGCGCTCCGGTGGGCACTATCTTCATGCGCTACGCTACTTTGGCATTTGAGCCGGCTCCCGGTCCATAAGCTARCGCCGCGAGATCAAGAGACTTTGAATTCCGGCCGKYKYGMCTGTTTAAAGGGCGCCGGCCGKTCTGATTTACCGGCCGTTYTKATTTAARGGAGSCRMAATGAGCAGCCGTCAATTCGCCGGCCAATTGGCCGCRCCTGAATTYCCSYCGGASYTGGAGTGGGTCAACTCSGACCGGCCWCTGACGATGAARGAACTCCAGGGAAAGATCGTCATCCTGGATTTCTGGACCTACTGTTGAATCAACTGCGCCCATATCTTTCCGCAGTTGCGGAAACTGGAAGAGAAATACGCCAACGAACTGGTTGTGATCGGAGTCCATTCAGCCAAGTTTCCCAACGAGAAAGAGACCTACAACGTGGAAAAAGCCGTTCGCCGGTACCAACTGGAGCACCCGGTGATAAACGACGGCCAGTTTCAGGTGTGGCAGCAATATTCGTGCCGGGCCTGGCCCACGTTGATGTTCATCGACCCCAAGGGCAACGTTGTCGGCAAACATGAAGGCGAGATGTCCTTCGAAGCCTTTGACGGGCTGATCAGCCAGATGGTGTGCGAGTACGACGCCGAYGGGACTCTGGACCACAAGCCTCTGCCTTCCGGCTACAACCGGCCTGACGACACCCCACTCAGCTTCCCCGGCAAGGTGCTGGCCGACGGACCGGGTGACCGTCTGTTCATCGCAGACACCAACCACAACCGCATCGTCGTCACTTCTCTGGACGGCGCACTGAAACAGGTTATCGGCAGTGGCGAAGAGGCTCTGACCGACGGCAGCCTGGCCTCATCTGCCTTCAACCACCCCCAGGGTATGGCCCTGGACGGCGACACCCTGTACGTGGCCGATACAGGGAACCACGCTATCCGCAGGGTGGACCTGGCAGCCGGTACGGTGGAGACCATCGCCGGGACCGGAGATCAGGGACACAACAGGGAAGGCCGTGGGCCGGGCCGGACCATGGAACTATGCTCGCCTTTTGACCTGCTCCAGCACGAGGGAACGCTCTACATCGCCATGGCCGGCATCCATCAGCTTTGGTCAATGGGCCTGAAAGACGGCATGATCGGGCCCTTCGCGGGCACCGGCGGGGAAGCCATCACCGACGGCCCATTGGCGACTGCGGAACTAGCCCAGCCTTGCGGCATCACCACCGACGGGCTAAAACTCTATTTCGCTGACAGCGAGACGAGTTCGGTCCGTTCTGCCGATATCGACCCAACTGGGAAGGTGCGGACGATCGTCGGCTTGGACCTGTTCGTGTTCGGCGACGTCGACGGCTCAGACCACCACGTCCGCTTGCAGCACCCCATCGGCATCACCCATTACGACGGCGTGCTCTACATCACCGACACTTACAACCACAAAGTTAAACGGGTGCTGCCGGCGATGAGAAGCGCCTTCACGGTGCTGGGGAACGGCTCGGCGGGCCACGTGGACGGCCCCGCCAGCCAAGCTCAATTCTCCGAGCCCAGCGGCATCAGCTTCGCCAACGGAAACATGTACATCGCCGACACCAACAACCACGTCATTCGCGTTGCGGGGATCGAGTCAGGTGAGGTTTCTACGTTGGAGATTTCGGGTATATAAGCCCCGGCCGATTACTGGAACGCCGCCATCCTTCGCATCTGTCATCCTGAGTGAAGCGAAGGATCTGCCGATTTCGGTCCGGAATACCAAAGCTCTCGTGAATTCGGCGGGTGCGGCAATGCCACTTGGCAGATTCTTCTCCTTCCGCGGAAGGAGAAGAATGACAGTTAGTGGACAAGGTCCGCGCCCTGCTCGTCATTCTGGCGAAGGCCAGAATCCAGATTGGTTGCTATAGCCGACCGTCATCCCTAAGAAAATCCTGGATTCCAGCCGTCGCCGGAATKWCGGGTANYAKRWGSMMMGSSYGATYRCTGGMRCSSMGCCATCCYKYGCRTCTGTCATCCTGAGTGAAGCGAAGGATCTAYCGATTTCGGTCTGGAGACCCATGCTCTCGTRAAGTTGCCAGATGCGGCCATGCCAACTGTCATTCTGGCAAAGGCCAGAATCCAGATTGATCGCGATACCCGACCGTCACCCTTAAGAAAATCCTGGATTCGAGCCGTCGCTGGAATGACGGGCAAATGGTGACTCCGTCCTACTCCACGGCTTGCCGGTGGATGGACAAGATTCGGTCCATGCCGGCCAGGTCTTTTTCCACGCTGGTTGAGCCTTCCGGGAAATGCTGTARCGCCAGCTCTTGGACCACTGGAATCTGGTCTGGGTCGATCTCCAGCAGGATGATTCCGTGRCTATTTAGCTTGTCTTCGGCTTGAATCAGGAGCCGGCGGACCAGGTCCAGACCGTCGGGGCCCCCGTCCAGAGCCAACACAGGCTCTTGTTGGACCTCTGGCTGTAACGTCGGGATGCGGTCCGTGGGGATGTAGGGCAGGTTGGCCACRATCAGGTCGACGGGTTCCGGTACCGCGTCCAACAGGTCGCCGATGGCCAGGTTCACCCGRTCGGCCACGCCGTGGACGCGCACGTTATAGGCCGCGACATCYAGCACCGCGTCCTGTACGTCCACAGCATAGATCTTGGCCGAGGGCAGGTGAATGGCGAGATTTATGGCGATGGCCCCGCTGCCGGTGCCGACGTCGGCGATGGTCAGTTCGGTGGACTCCATGCCCATCAAAGCCATGAAAAGGGCCTGCTCTACCAGTCCTTCGGTCTCAGGGCGCGGTATCAGCACCGCCGGGGTGAGGACCACATTGATRCCGTAGAACTCGCGTTGGCCCAGGATGTAGGCCAAAGGTTCCCGGCTGTAGCGGCGTTCCAAGAACTCATCCAGAGCGGCCTGTTGCTGTCCGGTGACCTCGGTCTCCTGCTCGGCGAAGATGCTCTGGCGCGCCATGCGCATCACATTCATCACCAGCACCTCGGCCTCCAGCCGGGCATCGGGGATCCCGGCCGATTCCAATTTCTTATGGGTATCTTGGATGAYGGTACGGAGCACAGGCATGAGACAGAGTTATATCCTAATTTGTAGACTGAAGATTCGGGACGCACAGGATTATAGAGGAAATCCCGGTTGGGTAGACGCCATAAATGAGGAAACGCCCTTGTAGGGCCCGCTAGGCGGTGGCTTCGGCTAGCAGGCGTTCTTGTTCCCAGGCGCTCAGCCGGTCAAACATGCCGYCCAGGTCGCCATCCATAACCCTAGGAATGCCGTGGAAGTTCTCGTTACTGCGGTGGTCYGTGATCCGGTCTTGGGGGTAGTTATAGGTCCGGATCTTCTCCGATCGGTCTGCCCCGCCAACTTGAGCGCGGCGGTTCTCGCTGATCTCGGCGTCGTGGCGAATCTGTTCGGCTTCGAACAACCGGGACCGGAGCATGGTCATGGCTCGCTGCTTGTTCTTGTACTGCGAACGTTCGTCTTGGCAGACAACAGTCAARCCSGATGGCTCGTGGACGATACGCACCGCCGTTGCCACTTTGTTGACATTCTGGCCGCCRTGGCCGCCGGCGTGAWAGATATCGATACGAAGTTCGTTKGGGTCTATCTTCACCTCCACTTCGTCCGCCACCGGCAGCACTGCCACCGTGGCCGTTGAGGTGTGGATCCTACCTTGAGTTTCGGTGTTGGGGACACGCTGGACCCGATGCACGCCGCTCTSAAACTTCATGCGGCTGAAAACGCCCTTGCCTTGTATCTCAAAAACRATCTTGTTGAACCCACCAACCTCGGTGGGGTTGGAGTCCATGACTTCGACTTTCCATCCTTGGTTCACGGCGTAGCGGGAATAGGCCCGGTAGAGATCGGCGGCRAAGATGCCAGCCTCGGCCCCGCCGGCCCCAGCTCGAATCTCCATTATCACGTCCCGCTCGTCGTTGGGGTTCTTGGGGAGCAGGGCCAGACGCAGGTCCTGGCTTAACTCATCGAACTTACCCTGGGCAATGGCCAGTTCTTCCTTGGCCATCTCGATCAGTTCGGGCTCARAAGTTTCCTTAATAAGGGATTCCAGGTCCTCRATCTCTCCGACCAACTCTTTGTATATGGCGGCGATCTTCACCAGCGTTTCCAGGGACGCCCGCTCCCGGGCCAACTCCTGGACGCGCTCAAAATTTGCCGCAATCTCGGAATCTCCCATGGATTCTTCAATCTCATGGTAGCGTTGAATCACCGGCTCTAGTTTGTCGAATATGGTGGCCATGAKAGTTATTCCGTTGATACTCGCGAGCCCMCGTTATGGCGCAACGTGGGGTTTCGAATACCGCAATGTTGTAATCAGTTTAACTTAGRCATGGATGTTAAACAAGCTCAATTCCGCTATTCCACGAGGGGAACGAAAGAGCCTTACCCTAGTTTGGCYGGCCCGCTTTAACTCCCCAATGCAAGGCAACGGTACCGAAGCCCAGACGCCGGTAGGCGACTTCAATCAGTCCCAAGCTCGACAGCATTTCCGCCAGCCGCCCGGCCTCCAGAAAGTGGTCAACCGACTTGGGAAGATAGGAGTAGGCCGACCGGTCTCCAGCCACCAACTTGCCGATCAGAGGYGCCACGTAGTGAAACAGCGGACGGAAGAGGACGGATCTCAGCCCGGGGCTCATGGGCGAGAGTTCCAGAATCACCACCCGCCCCCCTGGCCGCACCACCCGGACCATCTCAGACAGCGCTCTCTCTACATCAGGCATATTGCGGAGACTGAACCCGGCGGTGGCGCAAGCGAAACTTCCATTGGCGAAGGGCAGGGATAGAGCATCGCCGCTCATCATTGCGACGGTCGCCGACAGACCCCGGCTTTCAGCCTTGGACTCCGCCAGGGAAACCATCTCAGGGAGTAGGTCCAGGCCCACGGCGTATTCGACGCCCGGACGCCGGGCCAGTTCCAACGCCAGGTCTCCAGTGCCGGTGGATACGTCGATGGCCGGGCCGCTGAGCCCCTGGGCTGCCAGCGCGGCGGTCTGCCGCTTCCAGCGGCGGTGCATGCCCAGGGTCATCAGGTCGTTCATCAGGTCATAACGGCCCGATATTCGAGAGAAGAGGTCGGCAACGTAACGTTGTTTCTCAGCGCCCTGGAGTTCAGCCATGGTCCGGGCCGGGCTACTCCGCGGGACCCTGATATTGCATGTCATCGGGCATGGTCCGGTCCAGGCCCAACGCCACGAAGATCCGGGCCACCACAAAATCGACTATGTCCGAGATACCCTGGGGCTTCAGATAARAGGCGGGCTCAGGCGGGACCACCACGGCGCCCATCCGGCTCAGCGTGAGCATGTTTTCTAGGTGGATGCTGTGCAGTGGGGTCTCTCTGGGCACCAGCACCAACGGACGCCTTTCCTTGAGGCAAACGTCGGCGGCACGGAGCAGCAGGTTACCGGATAGACCCCCGGCCAGGGATGCGATGCTATTCATGCTGGCGGGAACGATCACCATCCCGGCGGTGGGGTAGGTGCCGCTGGCCACCGGCGCTCTCAGGTCGTTGATCGGGTAATGGACAAAAGCCGGATGTTCTTGCCACTCAACCAGCGTGTCGGCGAAGCTCTCCCCCATCTCTTCCTGCCAGACCATGCGGGCGGGATTGGAGCAGAGCGCCACCGTGGGGATGTCCCGGCGCAACAGCTCGTCCACAGTGGCCCGGGCCATCACGGCGCCACTGGCCCCGGTGATACCGACCACCACGGGACTCACATTCTTCCGGTCCGTCATAACTCAACCGCCAGGATAGTGAACAACAGCAACACCATCGAGATCACACTGTTGTATTGGAAGAGGGGTGAGCGCAGTTTGGAGAGGTCGTCGGCCTTGAGCAGACTGTTCTCCAGCGCCAGCAGGCTCACGGCGATTGCCCAACCGATGAAATAAAAGAAGGACAGGTCCAGCCAAAAACCCAGGGCCAAGAGAGCGGTTGCCGATGCGGCATGCATCACCTTGGTTGTCCGCAGGGCCGCGGCGATGCCAAAGCGCTTGGGGAACGAATTGACACCGTACTTCCGGTCGAAGTCGATGTCGGCGCATCCGTAGATGATGTCGAAACCGCCGGCCCAYAAAGCAACCACCACCGACAGCAATACGGCTTCGGGATCGAGCCGGCCGGTGACGGCGATCCAGGCCGCTGATGGAGAGATGGCCAACGCCCACCCCAAGAAGAAGTGGCAGGCCCAGGTGTAGTACTTGGCGAAGGAGTACACAACGACGTAGGCGGCCGCCACCGGGGCCAACGCCAGGGCCAGGCCGTTCAACTGGGCGGCGGCATAGAAGAACACTCCGGTGCCCACCAGCATCAACCCGACCACCTCGAAGGGCTTCAGTTTTCCCGTKGGGAGGTGCCGGTTGGCGGTCCTGGGATTGTGCACGTCTTCTTTTCTATGGAGGAACCGGTTGGCCGCCATTCCTAAGGTTCGCACCCCGGTCAAGGCCACGGTGATCCAKATGAAGACGYTCCAGCCAGGCCATCCGTCGGCGGCCAGAAACATCCCCATGAAACAGAACGGCAGRGCGTAGAGCGACTCCCAGACACGGATAGTGCTGAGGTAGCGCGGAATTCTGGTGGCGACAAACCCGGCGGGGGTGGTTATAGCGCTTGCGGCAGACATGTTCAGTATCTTCTCACATCGCCGAATGCGACGCCTCTAAGCGAGACCGTAATCGCTCCATTTCCCGTCGACMAGGTCTTTCACCACCTGGTCCATGATGATGTCCGGCGGCCACTCGCCCTGACGGCCACCTTCCAGCGGCAGCTTGATGGTGGCGTCGATGCCCACTTTGCCGCCGACCCCGCGTGTGGAAGACCCGATGTCCAAGTCATCGATGGGTCCGGCGGAGAATACGAAGTCTTGGGATGGGTCGATGTTGTTGGTGACCCGCCAGGCCACCTCGGACATGTTGTGGACGTCTACGTTGTGGTCCACGACGATGATGGTTTTGACCAGGCTCATCAATCCCAATCCCCAGAGACCGTGCATCACTTTTTTGCCGTGACCCGGGAATTCCTTTTTGATGGACACGATCACCAGGTTGTGGAAGGAACCTTCCGCGGGCATGTTGATATCCACAACTTCAGGTAAGACTAGTTTCATCAAAGGCAGGAAGACCCGTTCAGTCACCTTGCCCATCCAGTAGTCTTCCATGGGYGGGCGGCCGACCAAGGCGGCGGGGTAGATGGGCTCCTTGCGCTGAGTGATACACGTGACGTGGAAGACCGGGTAGGGGTCTTCCATTGAGTAGTAGCCGGTGTGATCGCCAAACGGCCCTTCATCCCGCTCTTCGCCCGGGACCACGTACCCTTCCAGCACGATCTCGGCCTGGGCCGGCACAAGCAGGTCGTTGGTCTTGGACCTGACCAGTTCAACGCCCTCCTCCCGCAGAAAACCGGCTATCGCCATCTCGTCCATGTCCGGCGGCAGCGGCGCCGAACCGGTCCAGATGGTTGCGGGATCGCCGCCCAAAGCTACCGAAACGTCCAGTTTTTCCAAGCCCAGTTCATGGCTCAGACGGTAGTGATGGGTGCCCACTTTATGGGTCTGCCAGTGCATGCCAGTGGTCTGTTTATCGTAGACCTGCATCCGGTAGGTGCCGTAATTCTGGACGCCGGTCTCCGGGTCCTTGGTGACGACCAATGGCAGAGTGATGAATGGGCCACCGTCCAGGGGCCAGCATTTGAGGATCGGGAACCTGTAAAGGTCGACGTCGCTCCCTTGAATCACCACTTCYTGGCAGGGGGCGTTGTTCACTGTCTTGGGCTGAAACGACGCCAGATGAACCAACTGGCCCAAAGCCTTCAGCTTACCCATGAGTCCTTGAGGCGGGTCGTGCATCAGGTCCAGCAAACCCTCGACCCGGCCGGTCAATGCGTCTAGGCTTTCCACGCCGAGAGCCCAAGCTGTGCGTTGTTCGGTGCCGTACATATTRACCAGTACCGGAGTGTCGAACCCGGTAACGTTCTCGAATAAAAGCGCCGGGCCGCCAGACTTGATCACCCGGTCGGTGATCTCCGTGATCTCTAGCTCGTGGTTGACCGGCGCCGTGATCCGGCGCAGCTCACCCTTATCTTCCAGGAAACGTATGAACTCTCTGAGGTCTTTGAATTTCATTGTTGGGGTCGATGCCTTATGAACAGTTGGACGACATGATCAGATATTGCAGCGCCATGACATTGTAGCCGCTGGCGACTCATGGCTTCAACGGAATGGTGTGTAGGTGCGGGTTTTCAACCCGCCCAATTGCGCTACTCGCGAGGTTGTCTGAGCCTTGAGGCACGGGGAGAAGGAACACCTGTTCGTAATTTTTCTCTCGGCTCGGAACTTCATTTACGAGARCCACGGCGGGTTAAAAACCCGCGCCTACAGAAGCACACAGTACCGGACATAGACCTCAGTCAACGAAAAAGGGCTGGCATTACGCCAACCCTTTTGTCCGCCACGTCTGGTTTCCGCCTAGACGCCCGGTGAAGCCTCAGTCCGCATCTTGCTGAAGCAATCACTGCAATACACCGGCCGGTCGCCCCTGGGCCGGAAGGGCACCATGGCGTCCTGGCCGCACTGGGCGCAATTGATCGGATACATCTCCCTGGGTCCGTCTTGGTACATCCCCCCAGACCTTTGCTCGGAGCGGCGTACTGCCCGGCAACTGCGGCAGCGCTTGGGCTCGTTGCCGAAGCCCCTGGCTTGGAAAAATTCCTGTTCCCCCGCAGTAAAGATGAATTCTCCGCCACACTCCACGCAAGTTAATGTCCTGTCTGCTAGTGCCACTGGTTGACCTCCTGGGTCCTCACCCCTAGTTTGGCGCCACCGGGTCAACTTGCGCTGGTTAGAATCGGCCCCCCTCACCGGGGGYTTCCGGTAACCCGCTCATCCTGACCTTGGTTTTGCCTGGGGCACATTATACCCATTACAATTCCTGATACAAGCGTAATTTACGCCCATCCTTAAATGCATTGGCAAAGGTAATCCAGTATTGTAATTCCAAATAATAGACGTTATTCGTAACSCAGTTTAACGGAAAATTRCCACCGTTTGCCGGTGATTGGCTGTGTTCTTGTCTTGACATAACCGATTTGCTCTTTTGGACAAATCAGGAGATTAGGACCATTGGACCAGGGCTTCGACGAATACTAGAAAACCGGCCGGAATTTGGGCCGCGGCTGACGTTTAGACCCGGTTTTCGTCCACCAAGAAACAGGACGAGGCCTTAAAAACGGCCCACAGCCGCTGTCCCGGCTGTATCCCCATCTCTTCCAGAGCCGCGCCGGTTATGTGGCAGCGAATGGGCTGGCCGCAGTCTAACGTCACGGCGTAGCCGGGAGGTCGGGACTCGACCGATATCACTTGACCGGACAGCCGGTTTCGCGCCGATGAGCCCTGCAGGTCTTCCTTGGATAAGATGATGTCCGATGCACSTATCCCCACTGTAACCCGGTCCTGCCCACCTCCAGGTGTCCCGGTTTCGGATACCTGTGAGTCTAGAGGCACTTCCAGACGCAGACCGGGGCCRACGCAAGTCATCGTCCCATCTCGGGGATTTCGCTCTTGGACCGTCAGGTCAAATAGATTTTCCACGCCTACCAGGCGGGCGACTCTGCCCTGCCCCGGCTGTCCTAGAACATCCAACGGCACTCCGGTCACCAGTGTGCGGCCCTCGTTGATGACTTGCACCGAATCGCCCARTGCTAGCGCCTCCTCCCGGTCGTGGGTCACCAGCATCACCGGCACTGGCGACTGCGCCAGCATCGCGCGRAGCTCCCGGCGCAAGGTGCGGCGAAGCTCGGCGTCCAGCGATGCGAACGGTTCGTCCAACAACAACATGGCCGGCTTGGAAGCCAGTGCCCGGGCCAAAGCAACTCGCTGCTGCTGACCTCCGGATAGCTCCCAGGGATAGCGGTCGGCCAGGCCCTCCAACTGAAACAGACTGGTCAATTCCAACACTCGGTCTTTCCCCGCGTCCRACCTGCGRTCGCGGAGCCCGAAAGCAATATTGGCCRCAACTTTTAGATGAGGGAACAAATTGTATTGCTGCGYCAGATAACCTAGGCGCCGKTCGTGGGTGGGCACCCAGGTCCCGGCATCGCCGTCATAGACTACTTGGCCGCCGACCTCGATGTGGCCGCGCACSGGACGCAACAGCCCGGCGATGGCCCGGAGGGTGGTCGACTTGCCGGCGCCGGAGGGCCCAAATAGCACCAAGACCTGYCCGGGTGATACTTCCCAGGTTGTCTCGAGGTGAAAGTCGCCCACCCTGCATTCGACCCAACCACTGGCGGCGGACGCAACCGCCTGGGTCGTCATGACCGGCCCTGCCATCGGCGGCGGGTAAGCAGCCCCAACAGGACCAGCCCCATGATGGAACCCGCCAACAGCATCACCGAGAGAGCYAACGCGCCGTCTAGGCTCTTTTCCATGGCGGACATTATGGCCAAGGGCATGGTCTGGGTCTCGCCGGTCAGGTTCCCGGCAAACATCATGGTCGCCCCGAACTCGGAGAGCGCCCGGGCCCAAGCCAGCCCCAGCCCAGTGAACATGGACGGCGCCGCCAATGGCAGCGTGATGCGAAAGAAGGTCCGCCACGGCGAGACCCCCAGGGTCTGGGCGATGTCTTCATAGTCTTTGCCCACCGACTGAAACCCCAGTTTCGCCGACCGGATGAAGAACGGCGAGGCGACGAATATCTGGGCAAACACAACGGCCGTGGTGGTGAAGGGGATGGTCAGTCCGATACTCTCCAGTTCGGATCCGATCAGGCCGTTTCGCCCAAAGGCCATCAGCATGGCGACTCCGGCCACCACCGGGGGCAGGACCAGAGGCAGTTCCACCAAACTGTCCATCAACCGCGCCCAAAGGCGGTCACTGCGGGCCAACAGGTAGGCGAAAGGCGTGCCCAGCAGCACCACCACCGCCATGCTGATGACGCTGGTGATCAAAGACAACCGGAGCGCGGTCAGGGCCGCATCGCTGGTCACGGCGTCTAGGAAATCGCTCTGCTGGGCCGCCCGAACCAGCAACGCCAGCACCGGCAGGCCGATGAACAGCACGTATAGCACTGCGCCGCCGCCGCCCAATATCCCGGCAGGCTGGTTTCTTATCCGGGAGACCGGGTTCAATGCCGCCAAATCGATCTTCCTTTTTCCAGGCTCATGGTGARGAGAACCCGTATCTATTGAGCAGCGTTTGGCCGATATCGGACAACACGAACTGCACGAACTGTTGGGCCAACTCCGGCTCCGGTGCCTCCTCCAGCACGGCTATGGGATAGCGGGCGCTGACATTGGCTGCATCAGGAATTGGGATGAAGAGGATGTTCATCGTTCCCGCATCAAGGGCCTTGACGGTGTCGGTCTCGTAGACGATACCGGCGTCAGCCTCCCCCAGGACAACTTTCTGGAAGAGGTTAYCAACGTTGGGTTCCTCCGATACTCGATTTGCCAGAACATCGTCCTTGAACCTGCTGCCCAGACCATAGATGGGGTCCTGAGACAGGTTTTCCAGCACCTGACCGGAATATGAACCCACCGGAACAGYGTCGTTGGCCARGACCACCTTGACTCCCGGGCGGGCCAGGTCGGCAATCTCATTCACCGGACCATTGCCCATCGCCAATACAACCAGCGCGTTCAAAGCGAAATCCACCGGGAATCCAGCGACAAAACCCTGTTCTACCAAGGCGTCCATCTGAATGGCGTCGGCCGAGGCGAAGACGTCGGCCCTGGCCCCGAACTCCAATTGGGAGCGCATCCGCTGGCTACCGCCAAAGTCGAGATAGACCTTAACGCCGGGATTTTCGGCCTCAAACGCCTGGGCGATTTCATTGAACGCTCCGGTCAGCGATGACGCCGCGAACACCCTCAAGRAATTGCCGTCTCCGCCGCATACGACGATCGATAAAAACATCGGAAGCAAGAATATYTTGGCCTGCCTCGAAAGCAGGAATCGGCTAGTTGAATCGAGCATATTTCAGAACACACGCAGTGTAAAGTATACTTGATAKAATATCAAGATTAGTGTACCTTTAAGCCATGCCAAAGAACAGTGGCAGCCTAGAAAATAACCTCAAACATGCTCGCACCGGGCTAGGTCTGACCCAAGGCGRATTGGCCCGCCGGTCTCGCATCAGCCGGCAGGCTTATTCGTCGTTGGAGTCCGGCAGTGCTAACCCTTCCACTGAAGTTGCCCTACGGTTGGCCCAGGCCCTCGGTGAAAGAGTTGAGTCGCTCTTCTATCTGACGGARCARCCACCAGTGGCCTTGGAAGCTGAACTYGTCTCGGGGGTTTTTAGCGACGCCGCTCCCGGTGGCCCTCCACAGCGCGCCCGGTTGTTTCGCGTCGGGTCGAAACTTTTAACCCGCCCCCTGGCCGGTGCCGACAACACCCGCCACGCTGTCGTCGCCGCCGAAGGACTGGTTGTTTACCACGGAATGGATGGCCAAGACGGTCGAGTCACTGTACAGCCCTTCGACCTAGAAGAAGTCGATTCCCCAACCTTGGTCATGCTGGGCTGCGATCCAGCGGTGGGGCTGTTGGAATCTGGGCTCCGTTCCAGAGGTGTGGCCTTGSKTGCNNCKCMGAWKNARRGYMGCYNGMSAAGMWCTGRYKSSKCWGKSMRWYGKSGAWNGCRNCACGTKGNCNTGNGMTGMNCRSSTRCWRNGWKGACGCCACCGGCGGATATAACAGTTCGTGGGTCTTGCAACTGGTGCCATTCCCCTGCACGTTGGTTACCTTCGCCGTCTGGCAGCAGGGACTGATCCTGGCCTCTGGGAACCCAAAGCAGGTCTCCGGCGTCGCAGATCTGGCCAACTCTGGAATCCAAATGGTCAACCGGCAGGCAGGCTCGGGCAGCAGGGACCTTCTCGACCGGGCTTTGGCTGGGGCAGGACTCTCCGGAGAAAACCTAGACGGCTACCAAAGAGAGGAATGGGGTCATCTGGCGGTGGCCGCCGCCGTGGCTTCTGGCAGCGCCGACGCAGGAATCGGAGTCAAGGCGGCCGCCTTGGCCATGGGCCTCGATTTTCTCCCATTGGAAGAAGAACGCTACGACTTGGTGGTCCCTAACCACTTCCTGTCCGATGGGCCGGTCCAAGTGCTGTTGGACCTCCTCCGCCGACCGGTGCTCCACCGCCGGGTTGAGAGCCTCGGAGGCTACGACGCCTCCAGCATGGGCGTTCAAGCCTCCGTGAATTAGCAGATCTTAGCCTCCATCTCAACCATCGCGCTTGACGGCTTGGTGCGCCTGAGTTGTAATGGGTCGGCCAAACGGCGGATGAATTCCGACCTAGGACCGGAGGTAAACCATGGCAATGGTACGATGTGTCACCGAGATGGGRATGGGCGTGGACGTTCATGGACTTGATTACACCAAAGCGGCCACCCGGGCCGTGTTCGATGCGATCCAYCACAGCAGTCTGGGCTTTCAGCGGATGATAGGTAAGACAGCCGACGATATGACCGTTGACGTCACCATCGGTGTGTCCAAGCCTGACCAAGTGGACACTGATGCAGTCCAGGCGACACTGCCCCACCAAAACGGGAAAGGCAGCTGCAAAGCGGTCCTGGGCGGCCTGGAGATTCCCAGCGTGGACGGCAATGACGGCATGCTAATCGCCAACGCAGTCATTATCGTCAGCTTCGACGACGGCAAGTAGAACCGCTGGGCAATCCCCAATCGGCTGATCGGAGTAAATCATGCCATTCGTCATGAAAGGCGATGCCGAGGCCGGTAGTTCCACCTCCGGCACTCAGACGGCAACCCTGGTGGGTAAGGACAACGGCGGAATTAATCTGACCGTGGTCGACGCCGGTATCGATCCGGGCGCCGGCTTGGCTCTGCACATCCACCCCGGCTACGAGGAAGCAACCTTGGTGGTCGAGGGGAATATCGAGGCGGTCCTGGAAGGCGAKACCCGAACCTTRGGTCCGGGCGACCTKCTTCTGGCGCCGGCCGGCGCCAAGCACACCATCACAAATCGGTCGGAYAAGCCGGCCAAGGTGCTGGCCATTTACCCGACCGCCAACCCGGAGAGGGTTTTCGTCTAGGGCGTCCTTAGATCTAGTCCGCTGGCAAATTAAAAAGCCCAGGCAATGCCTGGGCTTTTTTCGTTCCGCTGTTAACCGGCGTGGGCCGGTGATGCCGTGGCTTAACCGTTGTTGGTCTTAGTTGTAGCCAGGATGTTGGCTGTCATATCGCCTTCAACCTGATGTACAGAAGTCAGGTGCTCAAGCATTTCCTTAACAACATCGTCGTCCGAGGCGCCTTTAGCGACATAACGGCAACCCTTACCGGAAGAATCCAAAGCCAGAGAAAGTAGGGCGTTGCAACGTGCGAATCTAACCATCTTTAATCTCCTCCTGTTGTTGGCCCGACCATCAGGTCCGGCCTCAACCTGGCGAATTTTCAGTGCATCTAGGCGGCGGTCCCAGTTGATTAAAACCGARATCTAGCCAAGCCGCTTTAGTGCAACGKCCCTAGTTTACTAGACAGAACTCAACTCGTCCACAGTCGGCGGCGGCGAATTTCGATTAGCCGGATTTTTCACGGGCTAGCCTGGCGACGTCCCACACCCGGTCGGCGTGGTCCACGCCGCTCAACGTGATCCGGACCAACGCCCGTCCTTCTACGAAGAACAATGTCGACGCATCTTCTCCGTGTAACCGGTCCGCCAAGACTCCCGAATTGGCTTCAAAACCGTCCACGGGATGAGCGTCCACACCTTGAGATATCTGGTCTTGCTTAATCTCTGACAGGAGGGCAAGGGCTAGGTCAACGGAATCGAAGAGCACCAGACTCTCAAGCACCGTGAAGTCCAAGCTGGTTAACTCCACCTGGACCGCCGGTTCAAACTGATTGGTCTCACCTGTCTCCCGGCTGGTCTCCGTGACGCCGGCCCGAGGGAAGTCGTCTGGGCTTAATAGCAGGTCTCGGGGTGGAGTAGCATCGCCTGGACATGCCGTCAGCAACAACGCAAACATGACGATGAATACTGGGGAAACCAGCCGGAAGGCCCCCACTAAGAAGCCTGTTCGCCTTCGGGGGCGCCCCAGCCGCCGGCGCCGGGGGTCCAGATGCTGATCACGTCYCCGGCTTCCACGTCCACCAGTTCTTTACCGGCCAGGGTGATCTCCTCGTACCCGCCCCGAAACAGGACGTTCTCGCCGGGTTCGCCGTGATGGCCTCCRTGATATCCGGGTGGRGGCAGCTTGCGCCGCTCCGACATCAGGGTAACCCTGGCGGGYGCTAGGAACTCTACTTCCCGAATGATGCCGTCTCCGCCCTTGAACCGGCCGTCGCCGCCGGAGCCTCGCCGGACCGCGTACCGCTTGAGCCGCAATGGGAAGGCGAACTCCATGGCCTCCACCGGGGTGTTCATAGTGTTCGTCATGTGGGTGTGGATAGCGGAGATGCCGTCTTTGTCAGGTCTGGCGCCCATGCCGCCGGCGATKGTYTCGTAGTAGACGAATGGTTTATTCCTGACCGGATCATGTCCTCCGATGATCATGTTGTTCATCGTCCCTTGGCTTGCCGCTGGAATAACCTCGGGCAGCGCCTGGGCCAAGGCGCCCAACAGCACATCCGTTATCCGCTGTGAGGTCTCGACGTTGCCGGCTGCCACCCCATGCTGAGGCTCAGGGTTTACCAGACTGCCCAAGGGCGTGATGATGTTTAACGGACGCAGGCAGCCTTGGTTGGCTGGGGCTTGTTCGTCCAGCAGACAACGCACCACGTAGAGGCACGCCGAATTTGTGACCGCCACGGGGGCGTTGATACAGCCGGGCCGCTGGGGAGAAGTCCCAGTGAAATCTATCTTCATCTCGTCGCCGGAAACCGTGATCGCCACGGTTATCGGCACCAACTCTTGGGTSAGGCCGTCGTCGTCCATGTAATCGGTCACTTCGTACCGGCCATCGGGAATCTTTGCGATGGCTCTTCGCGTCACCCGTTCCGAGTAGTCCAGCAGCGCCGCCATATGTTCCAGGGTGTCATCAAGACCGTAGCGCTCATTAACCTCCCGCATGCGCTGTTCGCCGACGCGGATCGCGGCGGTCTGGGCGGCCAAGTCGCCCTTTCTTTCGTCCGGCGTCCGGGAGTTGCGGCAGATCAACTGGATGATCTCTTGGTTCAACCGTCCTCGCTTCGCCAGCTTGACCGGAGGGATGATCAACCCTTCTTGATACAACTCAGTTGAAAGCGGGAGAGATCCGGGAGTCATGCCGCCCACATCGGCGTGGTGGCCGCGGTTGGCCACGAATCCGGCCAACTCTTTCTTTCCGTTGCGTTCGGCGTAGATCGGAGCAACCATGGTGATGTCGGGCAGGTGGCTGCCGCCCATGTAGGGGTCGTTAAGCATCACGATGTCTCCGGGATTCAGGGAATCGGGGAAGACTTCCAGGGCGGCTTGGACCGACGCGGGCATGGCTCCGAGGTGTACTGGGATATCGGCCGCCTGCGCGACCATATTCCCTTTGGGGTCGAATACGGCACAGGAGAAATCGCGGCGTTCTTTGATGTTGGGCGAGTAAGCGGTCCGTTGCAGGGCGACGCCCATCTCCTCGGCGACCGATTCAAATTTGCTCTTGAATACTTGCAGGCTGATCGGGTCTACCGGCATCTACCACCCCTTGGGAGCTGCGTCTTACGGACCATCTTAGGGTAACTCCGCGAGGATATCTTCCTGGGATCCACCGCCTTTGGGTTGGTTGAGGTAGAAGTACTCGGTGCTCATCCAGGCGGTCATGAATTCAGGCGCCATGGCGCTGAAAGGGCCGTTGGGGTCAAGTTGGGTCTGATGGCAATTGAGCGATTCTTTCTTGATGTCCACGTACTCCGATACGTCTCGTACAGTGGTCAAATAGTCGTCGGGAGACCCTATTTTTTCCATTTCTTCCTTGGCGAAGGGCGGAGTGATGCCGGCATCGGTCATTTCTTGCCACAGCTTGCGGAAATTACTCTTGGGAAAACACACGTAATACAGGTGAGGCCGATCATTGGTCATAGCCTCGACTGCCGCCGTGGCGCGTTGGTAAGTGGTGAGATGGTCAGGGTGTCCGTAGCCGCCGGTTGGGTCGTGGGTGAATACGATGTCGGGTTTCAGTTCGTCCAGCAACGCAGAAACCTCGGCCTCAACCTTAGACGGGTCGGCCTGGAATAGACATGCAGGATTTTCGTTATCCGGAGTGCCGTCCATACCGGAATCCCGGTAGCCGAGGAACCGGACGTCCGTGATCCCCATAACAGCCATCGCCCGCTGCATCTCTTCCTGACGCACCTGCCAGAGGTTTTCCGGCGTGGCAAGGGCAGGGTCGCTGATCTCTCCAACATCACCGTTCGTGGCGCATACCGCAGTCACTTTATGACCCTTCTGCACCAGTTCAGCCAACGTACCCCCTGAGCCGAAAGCCTCATCGTCTGGATGGGCGAAGATGGATAGGACGGTGAGCTCTGATATTTCTTTAGACCCTTGGGGCATGATTGCACTCCATCAAATGAGAGTAGAAACGCTATTCCGGTTCCAACAAGAGATTGCCGAAGGGGTCCACGACCCCGCCCCAACCTGGGGTCAGAACCGTGGTGGAGTCCATCTGGATGATCAACGCCGGGCCAGAGACCGTGTTGCCGCAGGTCAGTTGATCCCGCTGATACAAAGGCGATGCCAGGGCGCCCTCTTGGAAGACCACTTCAGCTTCTCCGATAAGAGCGTGCGCCGAGTCAGCGGCGCCGGTGCTCTGCGGCTGGACCGACGGCTTCTCCATGGCGACCTCAAGTTTGAGACGCAGGTTGACCACCTCTACCGGTTCCGCCCGGTCCGCGTAACCGAATCGTCTCAGATGGGCCTTGTAGAAATTGTCACCGATCACCTTGGCCAGATCGGTCTTGGTGGGCCGGGACGGATAGTCGACCGTCAGTTCAAAGGACTGGCCCACATAGCGGACGTCCAAGAAACGGCGGGCGGCCATCTTGTCCACGTCCAAGCCTTCGCCGGCCATCTCAGTCCTGGCTTGSCCCTCCATACCTTGGAACTCTTCGTCGATCCGGGACCGGTCCAGGTCGGCCCCTCTRAGCATGACCGTACGGGAGTAATCTTTGACGATGTCGGCGATAGCCACTCCCAAAGCCGAAAGGATGCCCGGGTTGGACGGCACCAAGATCCTGGGTATGCCCAGTTCTTGGGCCAGTTCGCACGCGTGCATCGGACCGGCGCCCCCGAAGGGCACCAGGGTGAACAGCCGCGGGTCGTAACCCCGCTCCAGGGAGATTTTCCGGATAGCCYGCTCCATGTTGGCGTTGACCACGCGGTTGATCCCCAACGCGGTCTGGTGGGCGTCGGTGTTGATCTGGCCTGCCAATGCCTGCATCAGCCCTACCACGCGGTCACGGTCAAGGGCAATGCGTCCGCCAAGGAACCGGTCCGGCAGCAGACGCCCCAGCAGCAAGTTGGCGTCGGTGACCGTGATCTGGTCTCCCACACCGTAGCAGGCTGGGCCCGGCTCCGCTCCCGCCGATTCGGGACCGACGACCAACGCGCCGCCGGTATCGACTCGGGCGATTGACCCGCCGCCTGCGCCCACGGTGTGAATGTCGATCATGGGCACGCCGATGGGATAGCCGCCCACATTGGCGGAGGTTGTCTCTTTGATCTCACCGGGGCATAACGAGACGTCGGTGGAGGTGCCGCCCATGTCCACGGTGATGATGTCCGGATAACCAGCCTGCATGGCCGTATAGAATGCGCCGACCACGCCGCCGGCCGGACCGCTGAGGATGGTGCGCACTGGCTGCTCTGAGGCCAAGCCGACGGTGATGCTACCGCCAGACGACTGCATGATGCGCAGGCCCTTGCCCAAAGGGCCTTCAAGYTCCCCCAGGTACCGGCTCATCACCTGGCCTACGTAAGAATTCACCACCACGGTACTAGTCCGCTCGTACTCCCTGAATTCGGGCAAGACGCGGGACGAAATCGAGATGTAAGGTGGATTTTTCATCTGCCGCAGTGCGTTCAAGACCATGTCTTCATGGGCCGTATTCAGGAAGGAGAACAGGAACGAAACAGCCACTGCTTCGACTTTGCTCTCTTCCAATAAGCCGATCAGGGTCTGGATGGCCTCTTGCGTCAGRTCYTCGACGATGGCGCCGGTGTGATCGACTCGTTCYGGCAAGCCAAAACGCAGCTCCCAGGGAGCCAGGGCTGGGGCCCGGTCCATCTCGAAGTTGTAGAGTTCGGCGCGGCTTTGACGCCCTATCTCCAACACGTCTTCAAATCCCATGGTGGTGATCAAGGCGGTGCGGGCGCCCTTGCCCTCCAGCAGCGCGTTGGTGGCGACGGTGGAGCCGTGGACGAATTCCGCGGAAGTGACGCCGGTCTCTTTCACGCCTTGGAGAATCCCACGGGATGGGTCGGCGGGGGTGGASGGAAGTTTRTGGACCGTAAGTTTGCCGTCTTCCAAGACGGCGATGTCGGTGAAGGTACCGCCCACGTCRATSSCCAMAACNTMGSMSSWSRKMKCWRKYGNTCWKWMSCKKKWTKRTCRKSNCAWKRRKNNCANGTGSGCCTCCGAAGGAAGTTGGCTGGGCCGCGAAGATGTAACTAATCTTCTAGGGCGATGCGGATCCGCTTGTTGATGCGGCCTTTGCTCTCATGGCCCACCACCTTGATCACTCCGACCTCCCGGGTGCTGGCCACGTGTGTTCCGCCGTCGGCCTGTAGGTCCAGCCCGTGGATGTCTATGGTGCGTATCTCTTGAATGTTTGGCGGCAGAAGGTTGATCTTGGTGCGGATCAGGTCTGGTATTTTGTCTGCTTCTTCCCGGCTGAGGTGATGGACGCTGATGTCCCGGTTCGCGGCCACTTCAGCGTTGACCTTTGCTTCCAGTTCCCCGGCGAATTCAGCGGAGAAATTCTCGAATTCGAAATCCATGCGGCCCTCGCCGGGCTTCATGTCGCCACCGGTCACCTTGGCGCCGTAGTCCCGCCAAACGACCCCGCATAATATGTGGAGGGCCGTGTGGGTGCGCATCAGAAGATACCTTCGGTCCCAGTCGATGACGCCGGTCACGGTTGAACCCACGCTGGGCGACTCGCCGGATATCTTGTGCACCAGCTTGCCGTCGTCGCGCTTGATGCCGGTGACCTGGTACTCCTGGCTTCCCGAAGTCAACGTTCCGGAATCGGTGGGCTGACCACCGCCGCCMGKRTAGAAGGCGGTGCGGTCCAGAACAACGCCGCCCTCGACCACATCGGTCACGGTGGCTTCAAATTCTTTTAAGTAGGCTTCATTGTGAAAAAGAAGTTCGGTCATGTGGACTTCCGGGGTAGGGTTTGCGGCTTGGCGTCAGGCGGAAATTCGCTCAGATTCGAGCGCGGGCCTATTATAGCAGACACAAAACGTTCGGCACTTTCGGATTCCGGGGACAAAATGAGTCTAAAAGCCGGGAATAACTGCATCTTTTAAGTTGTTTTTACTCAGGCGGAATGACATAATACGCCTGCCTYCCAGAAGCGGCTTCTTGAGCGGAGGCGTCTTAGCTTTACAAATTGAAACCAAGGCAATCTACCAGGTGGGCGGAAGATGAAGATATCGTGCTTGCAAGAGAACCTCAGCCGGGGCTTGGCCGTGGTGGGCCGGGCGGTGGCCAGCAGGGCCACTCTGCCGGTGACCCAGAACGTGCTGCTTAGCGTCGACCAATCGATGCTGAAGCTGTCAGCCACCAATCTGGAGATCGCCATGACCACTTGGGTCGGGGCGATGATCGAAGAAGAAAGCTCGATCRCGGTGCCGGCCCGGCTGCTCACCGAGTTCGTTAACTCGCTGCCCAACGATAAGATCGAATTGGAGTTGGACCAGGGTTCCGGTCTATTGCAKATATCATCGGGAAGTTCCAATGCTCACATCAACATCACTGACGCATCGGAGTTTCCACCCATCCCCACGGTAGACGACGGGGTCGCCGCCGAGGTAGACCCGTTGGTATTGAAATCAGCCATCACCCGGGTGGCATTTGCCGCTGCCACCGAGGAATCGCGACCGGTATTGACCGGGGTCGAGATGAAACTGGAAGGCAGCAAGTTCACCATGGCCGCCGCGGACGGCTTCCGTCTAGCGGTGCACCACGGGGCGCTGCTCAAGTCCGTGTCTGAACCGATGACCATGATCGTACCCGCCCGGACGATGACCGAGGTTAACCGGATGATTGGAGAGCGGGATGAACCGGTGGAGATTCTGATGACGCCGGCCAAGGGACAGGTCATGTTCCGGGTGCGGGGCGGCGACACAGTGGAGATCGTTTCCCAGTTGCTCCAAGGCACCTTCCCCAACTACGAACAGCTCATCCCCCAGAGCTACACCACCCGGGCGGTCATGGACCTGCCCACCGTGCTCCGGGCCGCAAAGACGGCTTCGATCTTTGCCARGGACGGCAGCAACATAATTCGGATGCACCTGATGCCGGCCACCGCCGACACTGAGTCGCCCAAAGTGGAGATATCCGCTAAGTCCGAGGAAGTTGGCGACAACCAAGACCTGGTCGATCTGGATGAGATAGAGGGTGAAGAGGGCAAGATCGCCTTCAACAGCCGCTATCTACTGGACGTGCTTTCCGTACTGGAGAAAGGCAAAGTAGCCCTGGAGACCACCACATCCTCCAGCCCCGGCGTCTTCAAACCCACCGACTCCGACGACTACATACACGTGGTCATGCCGATGTTTGTTCAGTGGTGAGTACAAACCGYGGKTTTMGCTTCTCCTGGCCKTTCATTATCCCGATTAATCCCCGCCGGAACGCCCGCAGGTGAATAGCGATGTCTGGGCGTGGCGGGGATCAACGGCCGCTAACTTCTCCTGATGGAAGGGACCTTCGCTACGCTAGCTTGCTGTTCTCGGCCATTTGGAGTAGACGGGACAAGCCCGGTGGCCGCTTCTTCTGCCTCATCAAGAAAACGGTCGATTTGCCGTTGTATACGCTCACTTGCCATGTTGGGGGAGTAGTAATGCCACTGCCAGGGAGATGTCCACTACACGGGGCTGGGCTTAAGGCGCTACCCAACGGGTGTCAAGGGTTGCTAGGCGTGAAGGGATGAACCGCCAGCCGGTCAGGTGCCAATCTCGATAACGTAATCGTCTGGRTCCTTGATGTAGGCGTACAGAGCGCCATCGCCGTGCTGCCCGACATCCAGGACCTCGGCTCCGAATTTACGTGCCTCGTCAACTGCCGCAGCATGGTCTTCCGGTTTGACGGCAAACCCAAAATGCTGTAAGCCACCAGCATCGCTATCCACCGTTCCTTCTACTTGCCTTAGAGTGACAATATCGCGTCCTTCGGCGCTTTGCAGGAAGACCAACGGCCCGTCACGGAAAAGCTCTCGCATCCCCAGCAAACCTGTGTAGAAAGCTAATGACAGGTCCATATCGGACACCGCAATTTGTATGTGGTTTAAGCCTTGAGTCCTCATGGCTACCTCAGTTACTCCAAAGTGGATGTCATAGGGTTTGACAAGGTCCATCAACAACCTGCTGGAAGCTGTCGGCGATTTCTACCTCATAGAACCTTGTTGTTTGAATGAAATGAGGCCCGACAGTTGCCGTATCTAATTGAAGATGATTAGTCAACCAGCCAACAGCATTATAAGCGGTTGCAAAAGTGACGGTAAGCAGAGCTAGAAGTAACAAAAAAAGGCAGATAACGCCCGCAGCTAACTCTAGTAGCCCGCTGTTCAGAAGTGTCTCCCATCCAGGTGTGCTACTGTGGAAATCCCACACCGTTCGCATGGTAAAACCATCACACTTGGTGATTCGGTCAGCTATAACAACACACGATTCGTCGATAACCTTAGTTTCTACAGCCCTAAAATCTGGTGCAAATGCTTTTCCAACCGGCCTAGCAACCAAGCCATTTGCCTTAGTCCATCGATGGGGAACATAGGGGTTTGCCGGGATTATTGGATCTTCGGCAGCGCAGTCTTCAATCGATGAGTAAGCACACGGCGCCCTGCTACCACGTGTTGCTGGAGAGCGAGTTAGTGGTTACAGTCAACGTGAAGCAAGTGGAAGCACTAACTTAGAACCACAGGCAGGGTGATCTTGCGTTTATTCCACAGAACCGGCCGGGAATCCGCAGRGTCGATTTTGAGAGAAGGCTTCGAAGATAGACCCGATCCGACAGGGCGTAATCATTTGTTTTATGACGAGGTTCCGGAAATAAAAGCCGTGTGGTTTAGCAACATTCCGTTGGATGACAATGCAGGCGCAGGAAGTTGGAAATTGACCGGAAGGCCTTCAGTTAATGACGTTCTATTCTTGATAGAAATTCCTGATGAAGTCGTCCAGCAACACCCCGAATGGGAAGTCTTCGTAGAAGGCAGACCTTTCACCRAATATATTATTCCTGCCGAAGTGGCGAACCAGTATGGCCCTCCGATAGACGTCACTGACATGGAAGGTGATTTGCAGTTTAGCTGACGCCCCACACTGGCGTTACCACTACGCCCCGAGGTAGTAGCTATGCAGAACTCAGAAAATCGACCAAGTAGAACCCGGAGCCCTGACGGAACACTACGTATTACCAACTACTCCGAAAACGCGGACAGGCGTGTCATTTGCAAATGGCGCCGGGGACAGGATGGCAAAACGCGCGAGTTCGAGGTTGCGCTATGAAACTGATCACCACTGGTGTCCTCCTCATGGGCGACTTGTCGGCGAAGGATCTGGCTTCGCTGGCCCGCCGGCTGGAGGACTGGGGCTACGATTATATTTGGCTGGCCGATGAGCGGTTCTTCCGAGAGATCTACTCCAGCCTGACGCTGTGCGCCCTAAATACTAAGAATATCCAGCTCGGTGTCTGCGTCACTGACCCCTACTCCAGGCATCCGGCGCTCACSGCCATGGCTATCTCCACTTTGGACGAGATTTCCGAGGGAAGAGCCGTCCTGGGCATAGGCGCGGGAGTATCAGGTTTTGGTGAGTTGGGAATCAACCGGGCCCGGCCGGCCCTAGCCATGAGGGAGATGGTGGGCCTRATCCGCAAACTGATGACCGGTGAGCGTGTAGATTTTCAAGGACGTATGGTGCAGTTCAACCATGGCGCGCTCAATTTCACTCCCATCAGGGCTGACCTGCCTATCTACGTAGCCAGCAACGGCCCGCGGGGTCTGCAGGTTGCCGGGGAACTGGCCGACGGCGCCATCATTTCGGGCTGTGCGGAGGAAGCTTCAGTAGACTACGCGAAGGAATTGGTATCSACTGGAACAGGTAAGGCCGGTCGCGATGTYGCAGAGGTTGACCTGGTGGCCCGGCTCAACTGTTGTGTATCTACCGACGGTCAGGCGGCCAGAAATGCGATTCGGACAGCAACGRTCCGGTCGTTGCCGGGCCAYCTCAAYTTTGGCACGGCRGCTGGCATGGAAGTCGCACCCGACCTGGCAGCCTCCCTGAGACAGATGGGATACACCCACGACGATTCCACGTTGGCSGACATGGCCCAGCGGGTGCCGGACCACATAATAGACGCCATGAGTYTGTCAGGGACACCCGAGGAAGTGGCCCAGCGCGTGGTCAGAATAGTGCGGCGGGGGATCAATCAGATACTGGTACGACCCTCGCCTTCTCCCGAAGGAGGTATAGACGGCACTCTGGAAGCATTCGCGACCAAGGTGATGCCGGTGGTCCGCCGCGAGCTGGAATAGTTGGCTATCCGGTCCACAACCACTGATGCCCGAAGAACGTGACAACCGTATAGAGCGTAGGCAAGTTGGCAACTAGCTCGCCAGCCTCTAATTTCCATCCACTTACACCGCGATAGAACTGAACCTTTTCTGTTCGCTMGAGAAACCACAGAAACCACAGGCTTTTACTCGATAGACGTCTCTGATCGTGCTTCCGAGGTATCCTGGCTGTTCCTTAATTACTTCCCTGACACGGAACGCGTGACCCTCATATAGAGAGACCTTCATCCACTCGTGATCCCCATTTCGGCAGAGCGCCCAAGCCTCGTTTTCCACGGCCGAACGCGGGACCTGCAACTCCTGATCTACGTAAGGTAGGTGGCCGAGGTTTCTTTTAGAAAGCCATTTAGGGTTTACGTAGTTAGCAACCGTACGAGGGTCTAGTCCAATAGTCTCCGCTATAGCAGCTTGGGTGGCCGTGGGATTGGCACGCTTTTGTTCCCAGGTCAGCCTAACCATTTCCACATCTGGTCGTTGAGGCATTTAGTTTCCTCCCAATCGAGCATCCAATCATGCATCAACGTGCATGGAATTTGAGATGCCCGTGAGTTTAAATCGATTTATACGATTTTACCGGTACCAGGAGCTAAAAAATAGGTATTATTGAAAAACGATAACCGTCTGATATTATCGAAAGGCAGCCGGTAGTCGATCTTAAGAGAGCTGTAAGGATGTCCGTAAACCTTTCCACCGAGTCCATCGCCCGGGCCTCCAGCCGRAGGCCTTGGACGATAATAGGCATCTGGGTTGTGTTGTTTGTAATCGCCATTTTCTTGAGGGCTAGCCTCTTTGCGGATGTGATTACCACCGAATTTGCAATAACCAACGACCCCGAGTCCAGCGTCGGCAAAAAGTTGATCGAAGAGAAGTTGACTGGACCCAAGGGCACCAACGAATTGGTGATAGTCCAGTCCCAGGAATCGACCGTCGRCGACTCTGAATTCCAGCAGATCGTTAACTCGATTCACGCTGATGTTTCGGCCCTAGGACCGAATATTATCCGGCCGCAAACGCTGCTGAATTACTTTCAGACGCCGGCCGAATTTCTTGTTTCTCAAGACCGGCACACCCTGATTATGCCCTTCACCATGGCCGGTGACGTGGACGCTGCCAGTGAACACATAGAGGAGGTCGTCGACGTTGTTGACGGGCACAAAGGAGATTCGAATTTTAAGGTCCTGCTGGTAGGCCAAGCAACTTTAGGTTTGGACTTTCAAGAAGTTGCCCAAGAAGGGCTTCTTAAGGGTGAGATCTTTGGCGCGCCCATAGCGTTCATAATCMTAATCCTAGTGCTCGGCGCTGTCGTGGCTGCTCTTATCCCTCTAACCATGGCTATCGTTGCGATCGTGYTGGCGATGGGCTTGGCGTCGTTGGTGGGCCAGCTCGTTGAGTTGTCGTTCTTCGTTGAAAACATGATCACGATGATCGGCCTGGCCGTAGGCATCGATTATTCGCTGTTCTTCTTGTCCCGGTACCGGGAAGAGCGCTCTAGAGGCCTGGATAAGATAGAGGCCATCGCTCGGGCAGGCGCCACCGCCAACCGGACGGTGGTATTCAGCGGCATGACCGTGGTGTTGGGTTTCATTGGCCTGTTGCTGGTGCCCTCCAACGTATTCATTGGGATCGGACTAGCCGTCATATTAGTAGTCGTGGCTTCTGTCATGGCTGCCTTGACCCTGTTGCCTGCCATCCTGGGCCTGCTAGGCGACAGAATCAACAAACTCTCCATTCTCATGATTGGCAATGCCGAGACCAATTTTGACGAAGCGGGGTCCGGAGGATTTTGGGACCGGGTGTCGCGGGCCGTCATGGGAGCACCGATAATCAGCCTGATTTTGGCAGGTGGTCTCCTTATCGCGGCAACCGTCTTTTTCTTTGACATCCAGACCGGCTCCTCCGGTGTCTCCTCCTTCCCTGACGGCATCGAGTCCAAAGAGGGCTTTCTGATTCTGGACCGTGAGTTTTCCGCGGGTGAAGTCACGCCTGCTGAGATTGTGATCGAAGGAGACATTAACTCGCCCGCGGTACAGGCCGCCATTGGGAGACTCACCGCCGTATTGGAGACGGATGCGTCATTTGGCCAGCCGAGGCCCTTGATAGTTAGCGAAGACGGGAAGTTGGGGCTGCTGGTAGCGCCCGTCTCCGGCGATTCCGCGACCCAAGCGACCATCGACACGATAAAACGCTTGCGTAGCGAGTATGTGCTAGGGGCATTTCAAGGTGTTCCCGCTGAAGTCTTCGTGACCGGGGAAACGGCGTTAAACATCGACTTCTTCGACATGGCCAAAGACGCGGCTAAGGTCGTTATTCCCTTTGTGCTGGCAGTTAGTTTCCTGCTGCTGCTGGTTATTTTCCGGTCGATAGTCGTACCGATCAAGGCAATCATTCTCAACCTCTTGTCGGTGGGCGCCACCTACGGCATCCTGGTGCTCGTCTTCCAAAAGGGCGTGTTGGCCGATTTCTTTGGGTTTCAACAAGCCGAAACCATTGAAGCATGGATACCTATATTCCTGTTTGCCATCATATTCGGCCTCTCCATGGACTACCACGTTTTCCTGTTGAGCCGGGTACGGGAGCGGTTCGACCAGACCAAAGATAACGCAGAGTCGGTGGCATTCGGCATCAGGTCCACCGGGCGCCTTATCACCGGCGCCGCCCTCATCATGGTGGCGGTTTTCTATGGCTTCGCCGCAGGTGACTTGGTGGGCCTGCAGCAGATGGGCTTCGGATTGGGGACAGCGATACTGTTGGATGCCACCATCGTCCGTATGGTGTTGGTGCCCGCCAGCATGAAGCTCCTAGGTAAATCGAACTGGTATCTACCCTGGTGGCTGGAGTGGATGCCCGACCTTAGGGTTAAGGAAGGGTAAGGGGCCATGGCGCCAAGTCCRGCCGACGACTAGGCGTACTACGGCGTCATTTCGAGATTATCCAGGCGGCTCTGCAGCCGACCTGAAAGAGATGGCGCTGCACTCAGTGGTGACAGCGGCGATAGAAAATCCCCCAGTTTGGGCGTTGAATATGTCTCACTCTGGAGGGGTCGAATCGTTCGTGGATTGGGTCTCCTGGGACTTGCGCTGTCGTCGGTGGCGCTTGATGGTCCTCAGACCATTTGTTCTTTGGTTGTGGCATATTTCGCCGGTCCTCCGATTACATTCTTCTATTAAGCGGCATCGGCGCCTTTGCACAAGGAGCGCTGACGAACTACCGGAAGGCCAGGGCGGAGAGTTCGTTCAGATCAACTACATTCGAGACCAGAACGAGGGGCATAATTAAATATATGACCTCGCTCTCAAGGAACATAAAATGCTAAAACGACTCCATTTGTCACGTAGGACTTTCTTGAAAGCATCAGCTATCGGCGNTNNTNNGNNNCTGGGTTACTGGTAACGGGATACCTATYTCGTGACCGGTTYTTGAACGATGGCAATCCTTCTTCAACGGCGAAAGACGTGGTCCGTGGTCAACGATTGCCCATCCYAGATCTATTAACTGGGACAGAAATGGATGGGAAACAAATCTACGACCTAACTATGCAAAARGGCTCGATGGCWTATGTTTCCGGGATGCAGACCGCTACATTCGGCTACAACGGGAATATTCTTGGYCCCACCCTGCTGATGCACAAAGGAGATGAAGTCGTCATCAATGTTACCAATCAACTAGGTGAGCCGACGACTACCCATTGGCATGGATTACATCTACCTGCGATCATGGATGGGGGGCCTCATCAAAGAATCGAAAACGGGCAAACTTGGCAGGCCCGATACACCATCATSAATGAAGAGGCCACTTTCTGGTATCACCCGCACCTGGAGGGCAAAACGGCTGAACACGTTTACCAYGGCCTGGCTGGACTGCTTATCGTAAAGGAYCCCCTTAGCGATCTGGACCTGCCTGATCAATATGGGATAGATGACATACCTGTGATCGTGCAGGACAAAGTCATTGCCGCTGATGGTTCATTCAATTACCCCGGCACTCGATTCGRCGTAAAAGGAGACYAGTYTCTAGTCAATGGGGCTATAGCTCCAGTATTTAACGCCCCGGCACAGATCGTCCGTTTACGACTGCTTAACGGGTCCAACGCGCGTATCTACAATTTCGGCWTCAGCGATGATCGTCGATTCCATCAGATCGGCACAGATGGCGGACTTTTAGAAGGGCCGGCACCTTTGACTAGATTGACGTTATCGCCCGGCGAAAGAGCGGAAATCCTAGTGGATTTCGGTGGCGAGGAAAATAGCCAGGTACGGCTGATGAGCTATTCTTCAGAACTGGATAACCTAAACCCGTTTTGGAATTYTAACTCTCTCGATGGTTCAGATTTTGACATCATGACCATTGATGTTGGRGCCGCAACCSCTAACCCCGTCACAGTTCTGCCGGCCTCCTTGACCTCCATYGGCCGCCTTCCGGAAGACCAGGCCGTGAGGACCCGGCCATTCGAGYTAGAAATGGGGTTTTCGGGGCCGATGAAAATCAATGGACAGAGTATGGATCTGGACCGGATAGACGAGACCATCGAGGTGAACGATACGGAAATTTGGGAAATCATTAATAAATYAGAGATGCCTCATCCGTTTCATGTTCACGACATCCAATTCCTGATATTGACCCGCGATGGGTCCCCGCCACCAGATAATGAAGCAGGCTGGAAAGACACAGTATTGGTTATGCCGGGCAAGACCGTCAGAATCATCGCCCGTTTTAGTGATTTCGTAGACCCAGTAAATCCATACATGTTCCACTGCCACATTTTGGAACATGAAGACGCCGGCATGATGGGGCAATTTGTGGTGGTTTAGTTAGAAGTTGTCTTTTCGCAGTGAATTGGTCCYTTTCAAAATGTCATACCTGTGGGGGAGTGTTACGATCAAAGTCCTGATYCRGAACGCGCGTGCCGATGCSAAATCGGTAGCCTATCTTCTCGGCCTATGACACCCACTCCACCCCCACCCATCTCTGTCCGGTCAGGCGTTTCGCAACTTGCCAGTGTAGCGGTGCTGCTCACTTACCTAACGTTCACGACGGAATGGCGGTTTTGGATGACCGTAGAGGTGGCCAGCGCTCTCTCGTTTAGTGGCTYGGTGCTGGTCGTGTACGCGAGCACCAACCGACGCTTGCCGCTCAGAGCGCTTGTAGATACATGGTTTCCGATGCTGCYGATCCAGCTCGCTGTATTCCTGGTGTTTTTCGGCGCCGGGCTCGCGGTCGCCGAATATGGCAATCTGATAATAGGCATCCTACTGACTACTGCCGGGTACGGCACATTCTCCGCCCAGACGATTTTCAAGGTTGCGAAGAAGCTCGCCCGTTAGTTCTTAGTAAAAATGGATGAGGGCGTTGGGGATGGGGTACGGCTGCAGTAGGCGTGTCGAAAATCRCCGACGGTGTTCGTCWTAGATGCAAGAACCAGCACACTCTAAAGCTCCGRACCAACGACCTGTCTACGGAACTGAGGTCCCGTTGTAATCCACCTTTGCCTCGGCCGTAYTCAGATTTTCACCAAGGTACAGAGGTGAGTTCACCGCCCACCGTAAACCGGGCCGGTGTTCGATATGGTGCATTGGGCGATTTAAACTTAGCGTGCGGACCCATTAAATACAGTTTCGAATCTGGATCGAAGCGATTGATCGTTTATCGCTGCTGAGCATATATCCCGGTGTTTGTGCAGTGGTGAGTCAGGCTTTGCCCTGAAGACGAGAAGTTCGAAGACCCGGCCAAGTTARCCGGGTCTTTTCTATTTATGTGGACGGGATATTCAATCTTGCTGCATCGTGTTCCAACGCTTGCGGGTGGCTCTGCCGAACGCAAATATCTTGTTCGTATCGGGATTTTGTGATACGTCTTATCTGACGCTCTACTACCGGTCAATCTTATTCGACGGCAATCCCATGGGTGTCCGGTACAATAGAACAATCGTTTAGTCGTTCGAGTTTAATCCGATTCGAACGATCGCTCAGTCCGGCATCTCCCACGCTTCTGTGTAGAACCGGACGATAAATAAGTCACGGCGTGCATCGCATACACAAAGAAATTCCATCCGTGAGGCGGAGGACAAAATTGGCAACTGAGACCCCGAATAGRCAATTTGGAGATGGCGCCATCGAACAGGTGGACTCCAAATATGACTTCCATCAGCTTGAAGAACAGGTCCTAGATTTCTGGAAGATGCGAGACTGTTTCGGAAAGTTGGTGGAGCAAAACAGCGACAAACCTCTCTTCCGTTTCATAGACGGCCCGATCACTGCGAATAATTCGATGGGCGTTCATCACGCYTGGGGCCGGTCGATCAAAGATATGTTCTTGCGCTATAAGAGCATGGGTGGGCACAGGTGCATCTTTCAGAACGGATTTGACTGCCAAGGGCTTTGGGTCGAGGTCGAAGTAGAGCGGGAGCTGGGATTTCGGGGCAAGCCGGACATCCTCGAGTATGGGCTACAGGCATTCAGCGAGGCATGCCGGGAAAGAGTTAATACATACTCGTCGATCATAACCGATCAGTCCATCAGGCTTGGGCAATGGATGGACTGGGACAATTCATACTACACGCACGATGACTCCAACATCGAGGGAATCTGGCACTTYCTGAAAAAGTGCTACGAGAACAACTGGCTGTATAAAGGCGGCGTTGTCATGCCATGGTGCCCGCGGTGCGGCACCAGTCTCTCAGAGCATGAGATGAGCGGCTCCTATGTTGATACGGAGCACCGCTCCGTTTTTGTGAAGATAGAGTTAAAGGAACGTGATTCCGACATCCTCGTCTGGACCACCACGCCATGGACCCTGACAGCGAACGTGGCCCTGGCCGTGAACCCCGAGCTGGATTA
The DNA here is from genome assembly GCA_002746355.1 of Dehalococcoidia bacterium. Lineage (GTDB taxonomy): Bacteria > Chloroflexota > Dehalococcoidia > Lucifugimonadales > UBA3495 > UBA9611. The sequence goes on from NVWX01000006.1 coordinate 36,251, forward strand.
CGTCGAAGTAGCCATGGAGGGGGAGGAAAGAACGGTGATTCTTTCCCAGAAAGCGATGGGGGTTTTGAGGGCCCCCGGCTGCAAGATTGTGTCTACCTTTAAAGGAACAGATCTGGTTGGATTACATTACGAACCGATCTTCCCTGAGATACCCATCCAGGAGGGCGTCGATCACTTGATCGTCCCATGGGACGCGGTTGATGCGGTCGAAGGGACAGGGGTCGTTCACATAGCGCCCGGCTGTGGGCGCGAAGACTTCGATCTGGGGACCGAACATGGGCTGGCTGTCCTTTCCCCCGTGAATGAAGAGGCGGTCTTCGTACAGGGATGCGGCTGGCTGGAAGGGAAAAATGTCCTTGATTCCGCGGAACCGATAGTTGAGCGTCTCAAGAAAGACGGGAAACTGCTGCGGGACTACATGCATGAACATAGTTACCCGGTTTGCTGGCGCTGCAAAGAGGAGATCATCTTCCGACTGGTTGAGGAATGGTTCATCAGTTCCGAAGAGATTCGCCCAAGGATGATGAAGGCCGCGGCTGCTGTTCAATGGCAGCCGGAGTTCATCGGACTGCGGATGCAAGACTGGCTGAAGAACATGGGCGACTGGTGTATCTCACGAAAGAGGTTCTGGGGGCTGCCCCTCCCTTTCTATGATTGCCAGAGTTGTGGCAATCTGACCGTCGTTGGCTCCAAAAAGGAGCTAAGTGAGCTGAGCGACGATGATGTGGACGGTATCACCGAGCTGCATCGGCCTTGGATCGACGCCGTGGAGATCAACTGCCCGAAATGCGGGGCGAAAGCGCCGCGGGTCGTTGAGGTGGGCGACTGCTGGCTGGACGCCGGCATCGTGCCTTATGCCACCACCGGGTATTTCGACGACATTGAAACCTGGAAAACGTTATATCCGGCGGAGTGGATCAGCGAGATGCGGGAACAGGTCCGGCTTTGGTTCTATTCCATGCTTTTCGTCGGCGTCACGTTGCACGACCGCGCGCCTTACGAACGGGTGTTGGCCTATGAACGCGTGGTGGGTGAAGACGGGACCACGTTTTCCAAGACCGGTTACATGATCAATTTCGACGACGCCGTGGATACAGTGGGCGCCGACGTGATTCGATATCTGTTCGCGGCGGCGAACGTAGCTAACGATGTTCGCTTCGGCTATGGCCTCGGGGAAATGGCCAAGCGCCGTCTTTTGGTCTTTTGGAACGTGTATGCCTTTTACGCCAATTACGCACGCCTGGACCAGCCCGATTTATCGGCCGTGTCGGGAATCCCGGTGGGACTGACAGAGAGCGACCGRTGGTTACTCTCTCTCAYCTACAACTTCGTGTCGGAATCGACTGGGTTCATGGACGAATACGACACAGCTTCGGTTGTCAGGCTCTTTGATGATTTTGTCACGGAAATGTCGAATTGGTACGTTCGAACAAACCGCAGGCGGTTCTGGAAAGACGGTTCGTCGGAAGACAAAACCGCCTGCTATTGGACGTTATACCAAACGTTGAAGGCGCTAACGCAAGTCATGGCGCCGATCATCCCATTCATGACCGAGAGCATCTGGCAGAATGTYGTGAGGCCTACGGAGCCGAATTCGCCAATCTCGGTCCATCTCAGTGAGTGGCCGAAACTGGACGAAGAACTTGGCAACGCGGAGATTCTTGAACAGATGGAAAATGCACGCACTGTTGTCAGTTTGGCGCTCAGGTTGCGTAAAGAAGCCGGCCTGAAGGTCCGGCAGCCCCTGGCAACCCTTTACGTCGTAGCTGAACAACCCGTGAAGGATTCATTGACTGACCTAGTCGAACTGGTACAAGAAGAAGTGAACGTTAGGGCGATAGAGTGGCTTGACTCCGATGAATCATTGACGGTACCCAGCCTCATTCTTGACCCTCAAAAAGCCGGACCTGTATTGCGAGACAGCCTGCCGAAGGTCAGAAGCCTTATGGAAACCCTTTCTCCGGAACAGATGAGTGCGTTGGTCGATGATTACGGATCACAAGACGGACTCCGGTTGCCCGGCTGGGAAGAAGTGCTCCCCAAAGAGTTGTTCTCACTTCTAGAAAAGCCGAAAGCTAACGTAAGTTTTGGTGAAGAGGACGGAATTTTCGTAGCTTTAGACACTTTACCGACCCAGACGCTGGTCCGTGAGGGTTGGATCCGGGAGATCTTGCGGCAGAGCCAAGTCCTCAGAAGAGATGCGGGCCTACAGATGGACCAGCGGATCCATCTGGCGATCTCCACTTCTTCGGAGGAAATCAGGTCTGCCGTATCGGAATGGGAAGAACTCGTAACTGAGGAAACCCTTGCCGTTGATCTAGCGGAAAGCTTGGACAGCCCGCTCCTAGTAAAAGAAGTTGAGGTGGGGCCCGGTTCGGTGCGACTGGAATTAACGGCCGCCTGATCCCTGATTTCGCCTGATTGGCTTCCCRATCGTCACCGTGGAYCTGTATAACCAAAAGACCCGGCCGAGCATGCCGGGTCTTTTCCRTTTATGTTGTCCGGCTGATGACTATCACGGCCGGCGCTCTGCCTAACTGAATCGTGGCATTATACCGGCAACTAAATAGGCAGAATCTGCATGACCGAAGAACAGATGGGACGGCTGTTTGAAGCGTTTGCCCAGGCCGAGGCATCGACCACCAGACGCTTCGGCGGGACGGGTCTGGGGTTGGCCATCACCCGCCATTTCTGCGAGATGATGGGCGGCACGGTTCTGGTGGAGAGCCAAGCCGGCAAAGGGTCTACGTTCACCATGAAACTGCCCGCGTTTGTGGATGACTCATTGGGCACACCAGCCGCTTAGTGCGGCGCGTCATCGAGTTTCGGAACGGCCCCTAGACTCCCTCTTTCCTGATAAACTAGGCACCTTGCGAAGCCCAGTGTGATTTCCCTTGGCTACGCACGTACCGCGTGCCAGATCAGCCTGGGAAATCCCAACCCAAAATCAATGTTTCGAGGAAATCCATGAAATACGATGTCGTGATCGTCGGCGGCGGGGCCGCCGGATCAGTGCTGGCCAGCAGATTGGCTGAAGACTCGAATACCTCTGTCCTGCTGTTGGAGGCCGGGCCGGACTATCCGGACCCGGCAAATCTCCCGGACGAGATCAAATTCGGCGGCACCAGATACGCCGAAGCCCCAGACTCGGAGCATAACTGGGCCTTGCGGGGGACCATCACCGAAGAGCAGGGCGAGATTCACGTGGCGCAAGGCCGGGTGATCGGGGGCGGCTCGTCCATCAACGGTCAGGCGATGCAAAGGGGATTCTCAGAGGATTTTGACGCTTGGTCAGCACTTGGCAATGACGAATGGTCCTATACCAAGATCCTCCCGTACTTTAGAAAGACGGAGCGTGATCTGGACATCCGGGATGATTACCACGGTACTGACGGACCGATGCCGGTGAGGCGCCGACAATCCGGGGCCTGGTCCGATATCCAAAARGCGTTCCACGAGGCCTGCATATCGGAGGGGTTCAGCGTCTGTGAGGACACCAACGGCGCCGATCCATCGGGYGTTGGTGTATCTCCCTCCAACAACGTGGACGGCATCAGAATGAGCGCCGCAATGACCTACCTCAATCCAATGCGCCACCGCCTCAACCTCACGGTGCGGGGAAGTGTCGCGGTCAGGAGAGTCTTGTTCAACGGACTGAAGGCCGTCGGGGTAGAAGTTGAAAGCGGCGGCGAAGTGTTCACGATCGAGGCAGACCGCGTCGTGCTGTGCGCCGGGGCGATAAAATCGCCTCACCTGCTGATGCTCTCGGGGATCGGACCTAAGGACCAACTCCAAGAGTTCGGTATACCCCAGGTCCACGAGCTATCCGGCGTGGGGCAACATTTATGGAACCACCTCAGCTCCAACGTTGTCTTCAAAGTAAAAGAYGGTGTTACGGTCTCCGGTGRGACCGATGGGGTGCACTTTTGCCTGCATTACACTTCAGAGGGATCCAGCGAAGCCAACGATATGCTGCTCAGGACGAACTCGGTTGTAGATGAACGGGAAGAAAAAGTGCCTGGCGTACGGACCAAGTACGCAACCGACGGAATCCCGCCTGAGCAGGTAGCCCGGATCTCGTGCACTCTCGGCTTGCCCGATGGCTCGGGATACGTCAGGTTGGCGTCCACCGACCCCGGGGTGCAGCCGTCGTTCAATTACCAGTACCTCCAGAACGCCAATGACRCCAAGCGCGTACGGGAAGGCGTCCGCATGGCGGTCAAAYTACTAGAATCAGACGCCTATAAACACGTGGTCGACCACCGGRTCAATCCAAAGGACGACATCCTGGCCAASGATGACTCTTTGGACCTTTGGATACGCCAGAATGTTGGAACGGCCAGGCACGTATCMGGGACCTGCCGGATGGGACCGGACTCAGACCCGACGGCCGTTGTCGACCAGCGGTGCAAGGTGAARGGCGTAGAGAAGTTGTGGGTGGTCGATGCGTCGATCATGCCCCGCSTCCCAAGGTCGGGCGGCGCCCATGCCACGGTGCTCATGATCGCGGAACGGGCAGTCGACTGGGTCGCGCAGGGGTAGGCCTGGCGTTAAAGCCGGTACGATTCAGACGAGAGGGTTCGGACGGTGTCTCCCATCGCCACGTGAGCAGCGGGCGCCCCGAGCGTCTTGGGCCCTTAAAGATCGAAGATTATTCGTCCGTCGCCGGTGACCTAGTCTGATCGACCCAGTTCAATCCTATGAATCACTCCGGGAACTTTTTCCGGACTCCTTCCGTCTAGCTTATTGACAGTCAACTCAGATGCGATGCCGCGGCATTGGATGCGCCGGCACGGATAAGGAGACTCCGATGAGCTACTCTGCAACATCACCGATCTCGAAGGGCCGGTTATTGCCCGGACTGGCGTCCAGACTTCCTACGGGGCAAAAGTCTCTTTTAGGCGCCGCGGTGGCCGTTTTGGCGGCTGTAATCTTTTTGACTTGGATGCTGGCCGCAGGGCCTTGGYCCGGTAGCGACGACACGTCGGCTACCTCCGAGTCCGGCCGGTTCGGGGGARAGACCGTCGGCGCCCCAGCCATGGTTCCAGCACCAGCGGGAGCATCTGGATTCTTCGGGGAAGACAGCGGCATGGCATTGACCATCACGAACGATTTGGCGCTTGATTTTTCGGAGGCCAAAGCGGCCTCCGGGGGGCCGATATTCCAGACTGCTACTGGGACCAACCCCAGCGTCACAACCCTGCGGCAGATCATCTCCCAAGGCTCCATGTCCGTTGAAGTCCCAGACGTCGCCAGCGCGGCATCCCGTGTCAGGGCCATTGCGAAGGGCGCCGGCGGGTTCGTTGAACAACTCTCCAGCTCCGGTGTCGACGAGTTTCAACAGTCGACTATGACCATCCGCGTGCCCCAGGACGAGTTCTTCTCGGTTTTCGAACAGATCAAAGCCCTGGGCAAGGTACAGAGCGAGAAAGCCGGCAGCGAGGATGTGACCGAGCGGTTCATCGATCTGGAAGCCCGTCTTAATAGCGCCCAGCGGGAAGAGACGAGCCTGCTTTCTCTCTTAGACCGGGCCGAGCAGATCARCGARATCCTGATCATCGAACGGGAACTGACCCGGGTGCGCACGGAATTAGAACAACTCCAGGGCCAACTTAATTTCCTGGAACGGCGGGTCGATCTGGNCACCANCACCGTATTYTTGACCYYTCCTCAGARAGACGACGCACGGGCGCCATCTGGCTCCGTAAGCGTAGAGACGACGGATGTTAGTGGCAGCGTTGCAGCGGTCAAGGCGATAGTTTCCCAGATGGGCGGAGAGATCGACCAGGTGTTCACATCCATCAAAGATGGACGCCAAAGGGCGATCATGACGGTCCGGGTTTTCTCTCAAGACTTCGACCTGATGCTTGCCGCGGTGGAAGACCAGGGTGGCGTGGTCTCCAAAGAGGTCCGCGAGGGTAAGAACGGAGACCAGGAATCTTCTGGCAGCGAGTCCGACGAACCCAACGCTCGGTTGGRKATAGCCTTCGGAGAGAAAGAATCGTCTGACTTGGGCCGCGACCTGKCCATCTTCGCTCCGTTGGGCAGCGTCGGTCTGCTTCTGGTCATCGGCCTGCTGTCCTACGGCGCATACCGGATGGGGATGCGGCGCGAAGACTAACGTCCAACGCCAACCGCCGCAGTATGTTTACCGGCAAGTTATAATCTATGGCCTAACAAGGGTCTCCCGTTGATCCGATCGATCTGCGGGACACCTTTATAGCGTTACGCATCAAATCGATTTGCGAGGCCCTTATGGCGAACGGGAATACCTCTTTCGGCTACCTTCTTCCCACACGAGAGGTGGTAATGGCTCACGGAGACCCAGATTTTGCATCGATGATCGACCTGGCGGAGACAGCCGAAGGACATGGGTTCGACTCCGTATGGTGCGGTGACAGCGTGCTGGCCCGTCCTCGTTTGGAAGCACTCAGCACCTTGGCGGCCATCGCCGGGCGCACCCAGCGGGTGAAATTGGGCACGGCCGTATTTCTTCCGGCCTTGCGCAACCCTGTGATACTGGCCAACGAGGTCGCAAACCTGGACATCATCTCGAAAGGCAGGGTCATCCTCGGCGTTGGTATCGCCAGCAAGACGCCATCCGTGGAGAAAGAGTTCACCGCCTGCGGCGTTTCGTTCCGTCACCGGGTCAGCATCTTCGAAGAATGCATAACCCTGATGCGTAGGCTCTGGACCGAGCCGCAAGTCACATTCAATGGCCGGCATTTTCAGTTGGACGGCATCAGCCTAGGTCTACGGCCCGTGCAACAGGGCGGGGTGCCCATCTGGATGGCTGCCAGCGCCGAAAAACCACAACGCCGGATGTTGAAGATCGGCGACGGCTGGTTCCCCAACTCCACATCGCCCAAGGCCTTCACTGAGGGCTGGCAGSAGATCGAAGCTCTGGCCAAGGAGTCAGGCGACGACGCCGGACGCCTGCACAAGGCTTTGTACACGACGTTGAACATCAACGAGGACAAGGCCCAAGCCGACAAGGAGATGAAGGAATTCATAGAGGGTTACTACGGTATGCCCTTCGAGACCATGTCCCGGACGCAGAGCGTCTTCACCGGCAATGTCCAAGACGCCGTCAATTGGTTGAAAGGATTCATCGATGCAGGCGCCCAGACCCTGGTCATCCGGTTCGGCGGTCCCGACCAGGCAGGTCAACTGGAACTCTGCGGAAAGGAAGTGATACCCCGGTTACAGGGGTAGAATATCGATGCGCAGAAACAGGTTTTTCGAAAGACCCTGATTGACACGCAAACGCCCGGGGATATAGTGGGACGAAACGCCCATCAACCACCTTTACCCGATTGCTATGAGTAAATCCAACTTGGGGGAACGAACATGACTACAACCACCGATAACCAGCAGTCTCCGGAAGCCAGTCAATATGACGTCGTAGGCACTCGGCCCATTCGCCACGACGGCGTGGATAAAGTCATCGGGGCGGCCAAGTATGGGGCCGATATACAGCYTTCCGGCATGCTTCACGGCAAGGTGTTGCGCAGTCCCTACGCCCACGCCCGGATAAAGTCCATCGACACCAGCAAGGCGGAGGCGTTGACCGGCGTCACGGCGGTGGTTACGTCCAAAGATTTCCCCATCATCGACGACACGATGATCGACCTGACCGAGACCCAGGGAAACGCCCGCCTCATGGCCGAGCATGTCATGGCCGCCGGCAAGGCCCTCTATCTGGGACATGCCGTGGCTGCCGTATCGGCCACCAGCCCCCACATAGCGGAGCAGGCCCTGGAATTGATCGAGATCGACTACGAAGTCCTGAATCCGGTCCTTACCCTCGATGAAGCGATGAAAGAAGACGCGCCATTGCTCCACSAGAACCTGACGACCTACTTCAAGATCGACCGTTTCGCCATCGGCGACGACACCGGCGCCAAAAGCAACATCGCCAGTCATATCCAACACAAACTTGGCGACCTGGAAAAGGGGTTCCAAGAAGCCGACGTGATCGTTGAACGAGAGTTCACAACCCAAACGGTCCACCAGGGTTATATCGAGCCCCACGCCTCCACGGCCACCTGGGCCGGTGACGGACGTTTAACCGTTTGGACCTGCACTCAGGGGTCCTTCGCCATCCGCTCATCATGCGCCGCCATCTTGGACATCCCCGAGTCAGAAATCAGGGTTATTCCTACTGAGATCGGCGGAGGATTCGGCGCCAAGATCACGACCTACTTGGAGCCGGTAGCCGCGGTGTTGTCCAAGAAGAGCGGYCGTCCGGTAAAGGTGGTTATGAGCCGGAAAGAAGTCTTCGAGGGCACCGGCCCGGCTTCGGCAACCAAGCTGCGGACTAAGATCGGCGCCACCAAGGATGGGAAGATCACGGCCGCCGAGCTGTGGATGGCCTTCGACGCCGGCGCGTTTCCTGGTTCGCCGGTTGGAGGCGGGACACTCTGCGCCACCGGTGCTTACAACATCCCGAATCTGTTGGTCGACGGCTATGATGTGGTCACCAACAAACAGAAGGTCCAGGCGTACCGCGCACCAGGTCAACCCCAGGGCGCCTTTGCGGTGGAGCCGTTGATCGACGAGCTAGCCGAAAAACTGGGCATGGACCCGCTGGATTTCCGGTTGAAGAACGCCGTTAAAGAAGGCGACCGGATGCCCAACGGCGTGCCCCATCCTTATTTTGGGATCAGGGAGATGGAAGAGGCCATGAAGGCCCATGACCATTATCAGACTCCCCTTGCCGGACCTAATCAGGGCCGGGGAGTGGCTGTGGGCTACCGGTGGCAGGGCGGGCAAGCGTCGTCGGCCACCATCACCGTAAATAACAACGGCACGATAAACCTGATTACCGGCTCGGTTGATATCGGAGGCTCACGGACCGCCGTCGCCATGCAGGCCGCGGAGATTCTGGGTATCGCCGCCGAAGATGTGTCGCCGACAGTGGTAGATACCGACACCATCGGCTGGACCGGAGTKACSGGCGGYAGCCGSACYGCCTTYGAYACGGGSYNTGSCNGCSATCCARGCSGCSGAGGAGATCGYNCARTCTATGAAGGCCCGGGCTGCGATGCTCTGGGAGATCGAGGAGGACGACGTTTCTTTCGACAAAGGCACTTTCCTCTGCGCCAAAACAGAAGACAACATCAGTTTCAAAGACCTCGCGGCACGGTTGATGCGGACCGGTGGGCCGGTCACCTGTTCGGTCTCGACCGCCTCGCCAGGCAGCGGACCCATCATCGCGGGCAATCTGGTGGACGTCGAGGTAGACCCCGAGACGGGCAAGGTTGATATTCTCCGTTACACCGCTTTCATGGACGTAGGCACTGCTATTCATCCGGCTTACGTGGAAGGCCAGATCCAGGGCGGGACGGTCCAAGGCATCGGCTGGGCGCTAAACGAAGGCTACATCTACGACGACAAAGGGGCCATGTTGAACTCCAGTTTCCTTGACTACCGCATGCCAACTTCGCTGGACGTGCCCATGATCGACACTGTCATGATCGAAGTCCCCAACCCTAAACATCCATTTGGGGTCCGGGGCGTTGGAGAAGCGCCGATCATCCCCCCGCTGCCGGCCATGGCCATCGCCGTATCCAATGCTATCGGCGTTAAGATGAGCCACCTGCCAATGACTCCGGACGTCATCTTGGCCGCCCTGGAATCCAAAGGGTCGTGAGCCTATCGATCAATCTGCCTCTCTCGCGGCGCCGGAATCGGACCTAGCTCCGATACCGGAATACCTCGGGTCTCTGAAATCCGATCATAGACGGCCAAACCTGGGGTCTGCGGTCATCCGCCGGACCCCAGTTGTTTTTCGTGTCTGGAACAGCCTCCTGATGGCGCAAAGCGGAATGGCAACATAGCCGATGGCGGATATACGTTCGCCAGAACAATCAAGCAGACCCTGGGCCGGCCGGGTGAAAGGGCTGCTTGGAATGCGGGATTTCCGGCTTATGTGGGCTGCCGGCGGTCTGGACAACGCCGGGCGATGGATGGACACCGTGGTCATGGGTCTGCTGGTGTTGGACCTCACCGACTCCGCATTCCAGGTCGCCCTGCTCTTCGTGTTCCGATGGGTCCCCATGTTGGCCTTTGCACTGCTCTCTGGCATGATTGCCGACCGGGCTAACCGCTGGGCCGTGATGATGCTGGCCCGCACCGTGGCGGTAGCCGCCACCGCCGTGATTTTGGCCCTGGTGCTGACCGGGGCGGTGGAACCGTGGCACCTGTTCATCGCCTCTTTCTTCCTGGGATGTCTCTTTGTGATGGAGTTCCCATCCCGCCGCTCATTGATCTACGACCTGGTGGGAAGCGAACGCATCGTCAGCGCCATGTCACTGGAAACCATAAATACGACGATCGGGAGGTTCGCCGGTCCGTTCATGGCGGGCCTGTTGATTGAGTTCACCGGATTCAAAGGGCCCTACCTCTTATTGTTGGTGGTCTATGTCATCGCCTTTGCGCTGATCATGGTTATTGAAACCAGAGGCCCAGTCCGGGTTAAGCCGTCTTACTCGTTCTGGGGCACAGTCTCGCGTGGCTTCAAATACTCATTGAACAACAGCGTTATACGGAGCGTCCTGATAATCACTTTGATCATGAACGCCATGGCCTTCAGCGTGGAATCTCTTTTTCCGGTAGTTGCCAGAGACCACCTGGGGGTGGGGGCGGGGCTGACCGGAATACTGATCTCAGCCCAGGCCATCGGTTCCCTAGCGGCGGCGACCGTCATCGCCTCTCTGGCTGTGGTCCGTTACCACGGCCGCATCTTCTGTTTGGGACTGGGCCTGCAACTGCTCAGCCTGCTGTTCTTCGCTATATCGCCCTGGTACCCGTTGTCGTTCCTCATGCTGCTGCTGGCCGGACTGGGCGCGGCGGGCTACAGCACTATGCAGAGCACGATCATCCTGATTTCCGCGGAGCCGGAGATGCGTGGAACGGCATTGGGCATGCTGGGCCAGTGCATCGGCGTGGCGGCGGTCGGTGGGTTGGCCGTGGGGATAGTCGCAAACTTCTTCAGCGCCCAGGCAGCCGTGGCCATGAGCGTGTCGCTGGGCTTGGTGCTGTTGCTCCCGGCGGTGTTTTTCTCGCCACTGGTGCGCCGGCCGATCTCGCCGCCGGATGAGGCAGCCTAACTTGATTAAAGCTCCATCTCAGGCGCCGAATCCTACCTGAGTAAAATTCAAAAGCGGCTGATTTTGCGCCTGTCAAGCCAGCGCAATCCCGGTTTGGGTAATAGCTTTGCTGGTTATCGCCTTCATTTCAACGATATTGATTGGCATAAACGTGGTAGATTCATAGAATTTGACTGCCAACACAATCGTCAGAGTCATTACCTGAAAAAATCCCTGAAGGAAAGGCGAAAAGCGATGGCTTACAACCTAGATGGAGCACTCTTAGAAGTCTGTACCTGCAACATTCTCTGCCCGTGCTGAGTGGGAGAAGACCCCGACAATGGAGATTGCCAATCTATAATGGCGTGGCATTTCGAGAAGGGAACCATCGACGGGGTGGACGTGGCCGGCCTGACGTTCGCTGGAGTGATGGATATCCCCGGAAACGTTCTTGCTGGTAACTGGCGCGCCATGGTTTATATCGACGACAAAAGCTCGCCAGAACAAGAAGCTGCTCTCCTGGCCCTGTATACCGGTAAGCTGGGAGGCCCAGTGGCCGACCTGGTCAAGTTGATCGGAAAGGTCGTAGGCGTGGAGCGAGTTCCCATCACCTTCAATCTGAATGGAGTCTCAGGGTCGGTCAAACTTGGCAACGCGGCTGAAGCGGAACTCGTCGCATACAAGGGGGCCACGGGTAAAGAATCGGCCCTTTACGACACCATTTTCACCACCGTACCGGGCGCGCCGGCGTATGTGGGTAAGGCGACGACCTATAAAGCGAACGTCCCCGCCTTGGACATAAACATCAGCCTGACCGATCACAACGCCGTTTCTGGCCCGTTCCATTTCGAACATTCAGGTTAGGATGGGAAGTCAGACCTACCCGGGGATCATCTGATGGCGGGCCGATAATGTGGCCCGCCATCTATATTTAGGCGTTTTTATGTGGCAGAGCGCACGAAACGACAGGCTATTCCTCGTTCTCCTTGCGGCCTTGATCGGGCTGGCTTGGGTCAGTTTGCTAGCGTGGGGACAATCTCCTTACAGCCGATTCTTAGACCACGAGGCGCTGACCGACATCACGGGCGAAGACGTTCGCCTGTTGGTGTTCTTCGTGGCGGCCTGGACACTCATGATCTTCGCCATGATGTTGCCCACGACAATGCCGCTCATCGCCCTGTTTCGCACCATCACCAGCGAGCGGCCCAACCACCTGACGCTTGTAGGACTGCTCGCAGCCGGCTATCTAGCGGTCTGGATGGCGTTTGGTGTGTTAGTGCATGTGGCCGACCTCGGCGTGCATGAGGCTTCGGAGAAGATCCCGTGGCTTGACACTAATGGTTGGGTCATCGGGGCAGGGACCCTGATGTTGGCCGGCGTCTACCAGTTCACGCCGTTGAAATACCATTGCCTGGACAAATGCCGCTCACCTTTCAGCTTCATTAATTCCCGATGGAGCGGAGGTAATGAGCCGGCGCAGTCCTTCCGGATCGGTCTCGATCACGGACTCTTCTGCCTTGGCTGCTGCTGGACATTGATGCTGCTGATGTTCGGAGTGGGCGCCGGCAACATCGGCTGGATGCTGCTGTTGGGCGGTGTGATGGGCGTAGAGAAAAACATGCCGTGGGGCCGCAGATTGAGCACGCCGTTGGGAATCACTTTGATCGGGAGCGCGGCGCTGGTTACGCTGGTCCATTACCTGCGACCGTTGGCCTACTCGTCGCCCCGCGTCTTATCCATAGCCCCTGAATTGAGAGGGGTTAACCATATGGATACTGCCTAGAGCGCTCCCTCCGCCTCCAATCCAGCCACTTCCTCGGGCGTCATGCCGCCCAGCGAACAGAGGACCTCCGCAGTGTGCTCGCCCAATAGAGGAGCTGTTACGGCGGGAGAGTCAACGCAAGCGGTGAGGCGGGCCGCGGTCTTCACTCCCTGGAAGGTGCCGCCCAGATTGTCGCCGGTCTCCACGAACATCTGGCGGGCCTCCAATTGGGGGCACACAGCCAGGTCGGCCATCGTTTGGGTAACGCCCATGGAGAATCCGATCTCCGTTAACGTCGCGGCCACCTGAAACTTCGGTACCCCCATCGACCAGCCCTCGATGGCCGGGATGATGTGGTCATAGTAGAACTGGCCGTCCATGCCGGGCCCAGCCAGATACCGGGCGTCGCCTTCCAACAGGTCCTCCCGGCCCACAAGTTTCCACAATTCCCGCATCCTTGCTTCCGAGCGCACGCCGGCCATGACCACGTAGCCGTCCTTCGCCCGAAAAGTGATGCCGGCGTTGGCCAGCCGCTCCCGGGACCTTGTAGGAACCTCACCGGTGGCCCGAAAGACGTTCATGGTGCCCTCCATGTGAGAGAACATGCAATCGTACATCGCCATATCGACGTGCTGTCCCCGCCCTGTTTTCCGCTTGGTTTCCAGGGCCAGAACGATACCCAAGGCCGTCCAGACCCCGGGGACGGAATCTCCGATGTTGTCGCCCACGCTATGAGGCCCGCCTTCGGGGTCGCCCGTGATCTCCATCCACCCAGCCATGGCTTGAATGCTCATATTGTTGGCCGGCCGGTCAGAGTAGGGGCCGCTTAAACCTTCGCTGTCGCCGTATCCGGTGATGCTGGCGTAAACCAAGCCTGGGTTGATCTCACTCAAATGGTCGTAACCCAGTCCAAGCCGTCTGAACGCCCCGGGGCCCCAGTTGTCCAGCAAGACATCGGAATTGCGCACCATCTCTTCGAAGGCTTCTTTACACCTCGGGTTACGCAGGTCCATGGCGACGCTCCTCTTGTTGCGGTTCACGCCAAGGAACCTGGAGCTCATCTCCCGGCCGTCCTCGGACTTGAGGAACGGGCCCCGGTTCCGAACAAGGTCTCCGGTGCCCGGTCGTTCGATCTTGATCACGTCCGCCCCCATATCGGCCAAGATCATCGAACAAAAAGGGCCCGCCACTATATGGGTGGCGTCTAGAACTCTGATACCATCCAGTGGCAGCGGCAGCTTATCGCCTGCTTGGATCATCGAAACACCTCGTGCGTCCTTCCCGCCCACAGGTGGGCCGGGTGAACACAAATAGTCATATTTGCCAGCATTCTACACTGCGGTATGCTCACCCAGTGAATACAGACGATGGAGTCAGAATTGAAAGTTAGAGGCGTATCCCACATCGCGGTCTGCGTGGCCGACCTGGAGAGATCCCTGGGATTCTACCGGGACATTCTAGGCCTGGAGGTAAAGATGCACGCCGTTCAAGAGATGGGCCAGCGGCCTGGCGCCCAATCGGCGTATATGTACGAACGCCCCAGAAAGTCCCGGACGGTGGCCGATGTATACATCGGCGACCCTGAATCTACCCAGCCGTACCTGGTGCTAACCTCCCATCCGGGCGACGATGTGGGCGGCGAGCCGATCAAGCTGGACCAGAAGGGCATCAGCCATATCTCGTTCGGAGTCGCGGACCTCAATGCTTTCGTCAAAGAACTGATCGCCAAGGGCGTTCCGTTGGCCGGGACCATGGAGGACTTCACCGATGAATCGGGCAACGTCCGGACCATCTTCGTCTACGACCCGGACGGGATATTGGTCCAATTTGACGAAGGCCCACCGGCCTACTGATCGATGAGTAGTCTGGATATACCGGCGCCGATGGAGTCGACGGCGGCCGGCATCGGCCGGTTGTCTCTGCTTGACCGGTATCTCACTGTCTGGATCTTTTTGGCGATGGCCATCGGAGTCGGCAGTGGCCATTTTTGGCCTAGGATCTCGGATGTTTCTGAATCGCTGTCGATCGGCTCCACCTCTATACCGATTGCTGTCGGCCTGATCCTGATGATGTACCCGCCATTGGCCAAGGTGAGGTACGAGGAGTTGGGCGAAGTTTTCCGGGATTGGCGCATCCTGGCCCTTTCTTTGGTGCAGAACTGGCTCATCGGGCCGGTTTTGATGTTCCTGCTGGCGATACTTTTCTTGAGAGACTATCCAGAGTTCATGGCCGGGGTGATCCTCATCGGAACGGCCCGTTGCATCGCCATGGTGATCGTGTGGAACGAGCTCGCCAAGGGCGACAGCCAATACGCCGCCGGATTGGTGGCATTGAATTCCATTTTCCAGATACTGTTCTACTCTTCTTACGCATTTATCTTCATCACGATCGTCCCCACATGGTTCGGGCTGGAAGGCTTGGAGGTCGACATAACCATCGCCCAGATCGCCAAGAGCGTGGCGATCTATCTTGGGATACCGTTCTTCGCCGGAATGCTCTCCCGGTTCGTATTGCTGCAGACCATGGGACGGCTCTGGTACGAGCGGGTTTTCATACCCAGAATCAGTCCAATCACCCTGGTTGCGTTGCTGTTCACGATACTTGTGATGTTCTCTCTCAAAGGCGAAGTGATCGTGGATATCCCGCTGGACGTGGTGCGAATCGCGATTCCCCTGTCTGTCTACTTCGTGGTGATGTTCCTAATCTCTTTCTATATGGGGAAGAGCATGGGGGTGGACTACTCCAAGACCACTTCCGTTGCGCTCACCGCGGCCAGCAACAACTTTGAACTGGCCATCGCCGTGGCGGTCGGTGTTTTTGGCATCGGGTCCGGACAGGCATTGGCAGCCGTCGTGGGGCCGTTGGTGGAAGTGCCTGTGCTTATCGGTCTGGTCAATGTAGCCCTGTACTTCCAGCGGCGTTACTTCATTGCGGAGGCACGGTAGATGCTGACCGTATTCGGCGCCATCGCCGTTAGCATCATGTTCCTATCCTACTGGACCGAAGAACGCTCCAAGTGGCTGGTCCTGGTCTTCGCCATCGGGTCGGGCATGACTTCGCTGTACAGCGGTCTGGAGGAGGTCTATCCCATCACCGTGATCGAAGGCCTCTGGGCGCTGGTCGCCCTCCAGCGATTCCGGCAAAGGCACCTGAGAGAAAAAGAAGAAGCCGACGCTTGACCCGCGCCGGCTTCAGGATTCGCTCCGTGCGTCCAAGTCATACTGGCTTTCGCCAGAATGACTGGGAATCGATTCTAACCTGGCGTCTCCCGCACCGTGAATGATACTTCCCCACCGGCGAACTGACACTCACAGACCGTAGAGCGGTCCATGGCGCCGCGGTCCGCCATTCGGACCAATGCGCTCAGGGCGGTGGCGCCGGTGAGGCACATCGGCCGGGACAGCTTGCCGTCCGCGCTGATATGCCAGGTGTTGCCCGGCATCAGGCCAAAAGGACACGGGCCAAAGACATTGGTGATCGAAGCTGTTACGGCGGCTGTCGGGCCGTCGGCCAACACCTCGGTCATCGCAACGATTTCCGGTTCCAAAACGGGAACTAAGTCTACGGACTCGCACATGGAAACCTCCTCGCTATATCGTCCAGAGATAAAACCCTGACGGGTCACGGCCGTGCCAACCATCCAGACGGGCGTTTCTAGGAATAAGACGGCGGCCGCGCCAAACATGATCAGGAAAGACAAAATCGCGAACGCTGCCACACCTGCATACCGTGAGTCGCCAATGGGCGGTCCAGTTCTCATTGGTGGCCTCCTTTGTCAGCCAGATCACCAGTTATATTCTCCGCCAGGGCGGCGCTCTGTCCCAGGGCTGCATGGGCTTGATTCGACCGGCAAATGGCAAAGAAACAAGGCCGTTATTCCTGGCGTGTCAACCGGAAAAACGGCCTTGTTGTATTGCGGGGTCCAAAGCTGACCCGCCGCCCCTTTCAACGATTAGAAGATCCGGGGCGGCGGCCAGTCACCCTCCCACATCAATCACAATGCTGGGTGGATATCAGGGTCCGCRGGGGCTAGATAAGAGATTGATAAATAGGTGCGTTGCCTCCRCAGATTACTAGCAAGAATCGTAAAATAGGCAGGCTASGGCTTCACGCCGCTTTGCGTTTGCTAKTCATTGGCGCAAAGCCGTTGCTCCATCCTCGTCCGGAGGCTTGGCCGCCGATGAACCGGTATCCAACTCCCGGCACGTTGGCGAACCACATCGGGTGCTTGGCATCGTCTTGAAACTTCCGGCGTAGACGCATGATGTGCTGTTTCACGGAACCCGTTGCGGCCAACCCAGCCNTAGACAGTTCTTTCTCGATCTCGGCCCTTGGGACCACTGCTCCGCTATTCTTGACCAGGAGATAAGTTAGCTGGAATTCTGCCGGAGTCAGAGACAACTTRCGGTCTCCCAATGTGACCTCATGGGTAGAGGGGTCAACCTTCAACTCCCCTTYGGTTAGCGGCTCTGCGGCCTTACCCGATTTTCGGCTTCCAGTGCGCCGCATCAGGCTCCAAACTTTGAAGGTTAACTCCGACAACTCACAAGGTAACTGGATGTACTCATCCGCGCCGGCTTCCAGGGCCGTTACGTGTTCCAGGTCGTTGGACTGATGGTTYAGCACAACCAGTGGCACATCTGAGAATTCGCGTAGTTCCCKGACCACCTCTGTCAAAGATTTGTCCGGGAAGTCTGGCTTGAGAAGCACCAAGTCCGGTTTTTCTTCTTTGACGAGTTCRAGCCCGCCGGTGCCGGTGGTGGCGATCAATGGGGTAACGTCGGGCCAGCGCAGGCAGATTCCCAATCTAACGATCTCTGCAAYCTGCGGATCGGCGCCGATAAATACGGCCTTTTGCATTAAGGTAGTCCTCCGACTGGGTCAAGGTGCGGTGATGGAAACCCCGCACGCGATTCGKTTCTTCCGTGCTGTTTTCGTGCTTCCTATCTGAAGCGTGTTAAAGACCGGGGTTSCGGATGATTTCCGGGSCGAAGCCCAGTGCGATAGCTCATCGAAGTCTGTAGCTAGAAGGTCCTAGCTGATGAATGTCCCTCTCCAATGCTCCCTTACCCGGCAAAGTTAGGTCTCGGAGAGGGACACCATGATTAGGGGTGACGTTCTTTAGTGATTACTGCTTTTTCACGGACGTCAGGYGCGTGTTGTTGGAGTCCTGCGGCGATCAGGGTTAAGCTGACTTCTTCGCCCATCCCTTCGYCGATTCTCACTCCGATGAAAACGTGGGAGTGATCGCGGACGGTTCCCTTGAGGACTTGGCGGGCTGCGTTTACTNCCCCCAACGTCATCGCGGYCGACCCTCCGTTGAACATCATCAACACGCCTGAAGCGTCGTCGAACGACAGGTCCAATAACGGGTTGGCGAGGGCCTGGCGGGCAGCTTCAGCCGGGCCAGCCGTTCCGCTGCCTCGGCCGATGGCCATCAGTGTGCCGCCACGGAGGCYCATGATGTACCGCACGCCGGCAAATTCTAGGTTGACCTCCTGAGGCGCGTTGATCACCTCAGACAGATCGATCATCGCTTGGGCCACCACTTCATCGACTTTCTGAAACGCCGAGGCCATGTGGGAACTGTGGTCGATGTAGCCCAACAACCGGTCATTGTGCACCAGAATCAGGTTATCTACCTGTGGCCGCAGTCGCTCGATCCCAGCGACCGYCARGCCCATCCRGCGCCGTCCTTCAAAACTGAAGGGAGCGGTGACTAGACCTACAACGAAAGCCCCCTGTTCTTTGGCTAGGCGCGCGACGTTTGGGGCCGCGCTGGTGCCGGTCCCTCCGCCCATACCCGCCGTTACGAATACCAGGTCTGCATCGGCAAGTGACTGACGGAGCTCTTGGGAAGTCTCGTCCGGAGAATCGTCTGGTCCGCCGATGCCGGYTTGGTGGTTTCCGGGCGCACCCCAGGCGCGGGTATTATTCGCGCCTATCCGAATGACATCAACTCCGGCCTCGCCGGTCTCGGTCCCATTGGCTTTGGTGTTTACCATCGCAAACGTCATACCGGGAACCGCTCGTCGCATCATGCGCTCTACGCGTTTGCAGCCTGCGTTTCCAACCCCGACGACCTTGATACGCGCCGGTTCTTGGTCCAGGGGGCTGGTTCGAGCACTCCAGTTTTCCCTCGCCTGATTACGGCGTCTGTTGGTTGTAAAGTCTTGAATCGCCATCCTGTGTCCTTCRCGAGACTGATTTTCGGCTACCGGACCGTGATTCTATGGGTGGTGCATGTTGGACCCGGATGCGCTGTTTTGGTTGCGCTTCCGTTACCCAAGCAATCGTGCCATCTGGACGATAGACCACTAAGTGCCAACCGGGTCATTCTGGGTGAGGTAAACGGGGAATGGCGATGGGGTCTCAATGGGGTYTTAAAANAGGGCSATCTGGACCACCTATGRTACCGGCAGCGTCAGCGGTGGGAGAAAGGTGATTCCTGGATGGYTGGAGGGATACCGTTGGCCAACCATATTGTCACTCGCCGAAGACTAAAGCCGAGTCTGGTTCTCTTCRGTATCCCTGTCTGAATACCAGCAATGACCCACTCAAGACTTCACGCGATACAGGGCGATCGGAGGCYTACCGTTATATGCATCCCCGAAGYTCCCTATTTTTAAGGGACARRCGCCTGTTAACCTTTGATCAAGRAGTCGATTTGTCTCGCTTGACACAGGCCAGACCGACCTACGAAAACGATGGAGACTTGATTGAATTCGGAGAATTCGGAAGACAGCAACGAAATCGGCCAGACGCGAGATATCACGATATTAATAGTGGAAGACGATAGTCCGCTTCTGGAGTTCTTCTCAACCATCTTGCGCCGCGAGGGGTACAAAGTTTTGAAAGCGCAAAACGGTGTGGAGGCCCTGGAAATCGCCAAAAGCCGCCCGGATGAACGTATCGACATCCTTCTAAGCGATGTGGCGATGCCCTACAKGGGAGGGGTCCAATTGGCGGTTAACCTTCTGGAGATTCAACCGCACATCCAAGTGCTATTGACCTCGGCGATGCCATTTCAAGAAATCTCCAACCAGTGCGGCACAAAATTCCATCCCGCATTTCTGGCCAAACCGTTCTCCGTCTCCAATCTCACCGCCAAGATCAAAACGATCGTCGAATCGATCTAGCATCTATCTAGGCCCACACGCAAGGGGCTAYCCTGGTAGATCGTAGGTGTCCATGAACCGGTCCACCATGCTGGTCGCCTTCTCCCAGTCGTAAGTCCGGTATGAGTGGTTACGAACGGCAAACTGAGCTCCGGCGTAGAACATCTCATACTGGGTGTGCCGGGAGCCAAACTCCGACCCGATGGCGTCCCACGCCAGTTTGAAGAGTTTGACCCGGTCTTTTGAGTCCATCACCGGAGACTGTTGGGTTTTTTCGATGTAGCCGGCGGTCTCGGGGCTGGCGAAATCAACGGCTCCGGAAGGCAGCATGATCACCCCTCCGCCGGCCAACTGCCTGATCGCTTGGATCACCTCTGGATACATCTGCTGCGCCTGGACCTGTGAGGCGTACATCAGATGGCGGTCTGGGACGTAATACTTTCCAACATAAGTCCCCTTAGCCTCCATCCCGTAGACCATCCCTTCGATCAACCCCACCTGACCCGCCAACGCGCCCAAGCTCTCGACCACCTGAGGGTAAGCAAGTACGTTGGTGGTCTCGGCGATCTTCCGCGCCACACCCACCAAGAAGCGAAGCTTGACCATCAACCGCACCTGCGCTTGGTAGTTGTGAAATACGTGGGCCGGCGTCTCGTGATACTGGGCCCGGCACATGGCCGGGTCGCGGTGGACGAATACCCGGTCCCAGGGCACCTTAACTTCGTCGAAGTAGACCACCGCGTCATTCTCGTCGAACCGGTACGAAAGAGGGTTGTCGAATTCCGAGACCGCCGCGGCCTCATAGGACTTGCGGGAAAGCAACTTAACCCCCTTGGTCCCCAATGGGATCGAGGCCGAGAAGGCGTACTTCTCCTCGCCCGGCTGCATGGGCTGAATCGTGCCCAAAAGCACCTCATTGGCCAGGATACAACTCGTGCCCAGCATCTTAGCCCCTTTTACCGTGATTCCTTGGGAGTCCTCGTCACAGATGCCGGCGGTCAGAAACTCGTCCGCCTGCCCGCTCACCCCTTTGGAGCGGTCGGCCTGAGGACTAACTACAACGTAGGTCACGAACCGGTCGTTGTCCCGGACGTATTCGAAGTAATCGCTGAAGGCCTTGGCCCGTTCGACGCCGTGGGCTTCGAACAGGTCCAGGCGCATCATCATGCCGCAGAGAGACGACGCCACATGGTCGGGAGAGCGGCCCAAGAAGCCGTTGGTCTGCTCCGCCCAAGCCTCCAGGGCCCGGCGGCGCTGCAACAGATCGTCGTAAGACTCAGGCATCTGCCAAGAGCGGTTCACCCTTGCACCGGTGGGAGACTCAAAGGTCATGAGCTCTTGGTTCTCYGGCACGGCTTGGAAGTCGTATAGCCCCGCGGTTGATCTGATGGCGTTCCGGTAGGCTGGGTGGTCCACGACGTCGCCGACCAGTTGGCCGTCTAGGTAGACGCTACGGCCGTCCCGTAAGCTGTCCAGGTGGTCTTGTCCTGTTTTGGTCATGAGAGATTCGTCCTGAAATGAGGCTGTCGATCGAGGGCGCAATAATAGCACAGCGCCGGACCAAGACAACTTAAAGCAACCGGCGCCGACCGGCTGAACGCCGCTGGTTGACTGGGAGTGGGCAACAGATATAATCGGGCCATCTTTGGAAACCGGCATTGGGAGCAGGATTCTCCGGATGAAACTCGGCTACTTTACCCTGACTGACAACCCACCGGCCTACGGCGCGGACCGCAAAGACCCCAGCCGGCTGCTGGAAGAGGTTATGGCCCAGTGCCTCTATGCGGAGGACCTAGGCCTGAATTCAGTATGGGTACCGGAACACCACTTCGGGTTGTTTGGAGTTTTGCCTTCAGCACCGGTGTTCTTGGCCAACGTGGCCGCGCGCACCAAGCGGGTCAAATTAGGGCCTGCGACCGTGTTGCTACCGGTCCAACACCCGCTGCGCGTCGCGGAGGAGTTCGCCCTGTTGGACCTGCTCAGCAATGGGAGGGCCCAACTCTCGGTGGGACGGGGCTACGATGCCCGGGAGTACGCCGCATTCGGAGTGGATTTTGCCCAGAGCCAGGAGATCTTCTTCGAAGGCATTGATGTGATTAAGAAGGCGTGGAGCCAAGAGACCGTTTCACACCAAGGAGTCCACTACCAATTTGCGGAGGTCACCGTGCTGCCACGCCCGGTGCAACAACCCCACCCGCCAATATATGTGGCGTGTTTCAGCGAGGCTACTTTGCGCTACGCCGCCCGGGCGGGGTTCGACATCATATTTGCGCCCTTTGCCGCCGCCATGATGTTTGGCAGCCTGCAGAACGCCGTCGCTGAATTCAGGAAAGAATCTGAAGCAGCCGGTCATCTGGGCCGCAAGGCTATGTGCTCTTATTTCGTCAACGTGACCTATAACGAGAAAGAGACGCTGGCAACCAAAGAAAGGCTGCTYCATTATTTCCAAGGAATCCTGCCGGCATTTCCAGCCGACCGGGCAACGGCGCCAGCGCACATCCGGTATTTCGTAGACATCGTGGAGCGGATGCGGACGATGACCACCGAAGCCCTGGGTGAACGAAGCATCATCACCGGCAGCCCCGAAGATTGCCTAAAGGTGTTGAAAGATTGCGAGGAGGCTGGGATCGAAGAGGTTATCCTATACTTCGGGTTCGGCGGCTGGGGGCACAAGGATACTATCGCTTCCATGGAACGGGTGGCTACAGAATTGTCACCATATTTCGACTAGCCTGCCACCAAACAAATGCCCGGTGAGTCTCGGATCGGTCCCCGGAAATGCAATCTCGGTTTATCGAGTAAGGAGTTGGTCCCATGAGGGTTCTATCCTGGAACGTTAACGGTCTCAGAGCAGTCCACAAGAAGGGATTTCTCGATTGGTTCAGCAGCGAAGACCCAGATATCCTTTGCCTTAACGAGACCAAAGCCCACGAGGGACAACTTCCCGAAGAAGTCCGGTCCGTTGCCGGTTACCACTCTTTCTTCACGACGCCGGAAAAAAAAGGGTACAGCGGCGTTGGTCTCTACACCAAGAAGGAACCCGAGAGTGTTCAATTCGGGTTCGGCGACCGGTTCGACGCCGAAGGGCGCACCATCATCGCCGACTTCGGCGAATTCGTTCTTTTCGCCATCTACTTCCCCAACGGCAGACAGTCGGCCGAGCGCCTCCAGTACAAGATGGACTTTTACGACGCGTTCTTAGAATACGCCGAGAAAACTAAAGCTAGCGGCAAACACGTGGTCGTCTGCGGAGATGTGAACACCGCCCATAAGGAGATTGACCTGGCCCGGCCCAAAGAGAATGCCAACGTATCCGGATTTCTGCCCCAAGAACGGGCTTGGATGGACAAGTTCTTAGAGCACGGATACAAGGACACATTGAGGATCTTCAACCAGGAACCGGAGAATTATTCCTACTGGGACATGATGACCCGGGCCAGGGACCGTAACGTGGGCTGGCGCATCGATTACTTCTTCGTAGACGAGGTCTTCGCCGAGCGTCTGACCGGGGCCTTCATCCTGCCTGGCGTGATGGGCTCCGACCATTGCCCCGTCGGCATCGAGATCGGCTAACGCCTGGCTCACGGCTAGCCCAAAGCCGGATGCTATACTAAGCCGCAGCCTGACCCAACGGCCCAATACCAGGACGCGTTTTCCAAATGAAAGACTAYGTTGAGGTTTTCTTCCACTCCCAGCAACCATACATCCACGTCAAGGAAGAAGACCTAGAGAAGTACGACTCCGGCCGMCTCGGCTTTCCCAACACCTACTTCGACCCGGAAAAAGCCCACGTCCTCTACAACCAATACCACGAGGAATACCAATTGGCCGATGAAGCCGGGCTTGACGGCATCATGACCAATGAGCACCATGCGGCTTATTGGAACATGAAACCTTCGGCCAACATCGACGCCGCAGTAATCAGCCGGCTGACCAAGAAGGTTCGCATCGCCATCTTAGGCAACATCCTCCCGATCAACGACCCCGTGCGCATGGCCGAAGAACTGGCCATGCTGGATTGTTATTCCCAAGGCCGCTTGATCTCAGGATTCGTACGCGGCGGCGCCGTCGAGACCCTGCAGGCCGGGATCTCCCCCACCGAGAACCGGGACCGGTTCGAGGAGGCCCACGACCTGATAATCAAATGCTGGACACAGCCGGGCCCATTCCGGTTCGAGGGCCGGTATTACCAGCGCCGAGTGGTCAATCCGTGGGTGCTTCCGGTCCAGAAGCCCCACCCACCGGTCTGGTTTCCCGGAGGCAGCAGCCCTGAAAGCGTCGTCTGGGCCGCCGAACACCAATATGTTTATATCAACCTGGGCGCCTTGATCGGCCTGACCCAAGAGCTTAAAAAAGTCTACATCGACACCGCTAAGGAAGTGGGTTTCGTTCCCGGACCGAAGCATTTTGGGTACCAGGTGCGGGCTTTGGTGGCCGACACCGATGAAAAAGCCCAGGAGATCGGCAAGGGATTTCTCTGGGCCCAGAAACACCGAATGCGCGGACCCATAGAACACGTTGACCCTCCGGGCTACCAGTCCAGGGTCGCCAGCCAGATGGCCACCAGACGATTGGGCGGGGGAGGCGGACCTCCCATGACCTACCAAGACCTTCAAGACGTGAACGCTATAGTGGTGGGAAGCCCCAAAACGGTCATCGCCAAATTAAGGGACACCGTCCAGAAKCTAAGCCCCGGCTACCTCGTACTGATCGGCAGCGACGGCAACATCCCCCATAAAGACGTCATGCGGTCACTTGAGCTACTGGGCAGCGAGGTCGTTCCCGCGCTCCATGAGATAGAACTCCAACCCTATACATAATCAACGGGACTCRAGAGACTCCCACACCAACTTAAGGAAGTCGTCCAGATGTCAGTAAACGTCAAGATCCAGCAGGCAGGCCTATCCCTCGCCGGCCAATACCGTTCCCGCCAACTTTATTCATTGGAAGACCGGCTGATGCCCAGGGACCTTGATGAGGCATACCTGATCCAACGGGAATATCAGAAAAACATCTCGGAAGAGCAGGGCGCGATAGCCGGTTATAAGCTGGCCGCCACGACCAAAGCGCTACAGGAAGCCAACGGGGTCAGCGAACCCTGCTTGGGGATCATGTTGGAGGATAATATCCGCCGTTCTCCTTGCACGCTGAACGCCTCCGATTTTGTGCAGCTAGCCCTGGAATGCGAAGTGGCAGTCAGACTCGGCACAGACCTGCCCCCAACCGGAGCTCCCTA
Source organism: Dehalococcoidia bacterium (assembly GCA_002746355.1). GTDB lineage: Bacteria > Chloroflexota > Dehalococcoidia > Lucifugimonadales > UBA3495 > UBA9611. The sequence continues at coordinate 61,460 of NVWX01000006.1, forward strand.
TGACCGTGGAAGGGTTTCCGAAGCCGTGGCTTCCCTATCGGCCGCATTTGAAGTCATCGATATTCGGCGCACCCCCGGAATGGACCCCAAGGTCCAGTTCATCACCGGTGTGGCCGCCAACGTCTTCAACGCCGGGGTCGTCATGGGAGACCCGGTGTCCGAGTGGCGAAATCTGGACCTGCAAGCCGCCTACGGCTCGATGACCATCAACGATGAGATGGTAGGCGACGGCCACGGCTCGGATGTCATGGGACACCCGCTGGAACCGCTGGCCTGGCTGGCCAATAAATTGGCGGAGCAGGGCTTGGGTCTGACGGCGGGGATGGTGATAATTACGGGTAGTATCGTGTCGCCCAAGCCCGTGAATGCGGGGGACACGGCCTCCATAATGATAGAAGGTCTCGGCGGCGCGGAGATAACAATCGTTTAGGCCGGACCTCGCTAGGAAACCCGAGGGGAATATCCCAGGATACAGAGGACATAACTGAATGGTGGTAGCCGCGGAAAAAGCTCAGATGGACCCCAAGGGACTCAGCCGTGTGGAAGAGCTATTCAATCAGCAGATCGAGACAGGAGTCCACCCAGGCGCGGCATTGGCGGTCTACCGGCACGGGATGCCGGTCATCGATCTTTACGGCGGACTAGCCGATCAGGAGACGGGTAAACCGGTGGCCAACAACACCATGTTCGTCCTATATTCTTCTACGAAAGCCGTGACCGCCGCCTGTCTGCACATCCTTTGGGAGCGGGGCAAGTTGGACTGGGACGATACGGTTGCCTCGCACTGGCCCGARTTCGCCCAGAAGGGCAAAGAAGACGTCACCATCAAGCACGTTTTGACCCACGAATCGGGGTTTCCCGACACCCCCAGCCACATGACCTGGGACCGCTGGCACGACTGGGAGGCGGCCGTCGAGGCCATGGAACAGATACCTCTCGACTACAAACCCGGCCGGGTGATTGCCTATCATCCCCGGAATTTCGGCTGGGTGGTGGGTGAGCTGGTCCGGCGCATCGACGGAAGGCCTATCGAGCAGTTCGTGCGGGAAGAGATCACCGGACCTCAGAACATCGAAGAATTCCACCTGGGTATCGACCCGTCCATGGAAGAACGGGTGGCCAAGCTGCATCCCATGGAAGACTGCGACCGGACCAGCCAGGTGACCATCTACAACCGTCCCGAGGTCCATACCGCGGTACTGCCGGCCGGCGGCGGGATCGCCACCGCCAGAGGGCTGGCCCGGTTCTACGCCATGATGGCCGGCGGCGGGACATTGGACGGCGTTACCATGTTGAAACCGGAGACGGTGGCGGCGGTGACCGCACAACAGTCAGAGGGTCTTGACCACAGCCTGGACCGCCAGGTGAAGCGTTCCATGGGTCTGTCGTTGGGCGATCCCCGCACCGCGGCGCCGGGCAAAGAGGACATCAGCACATTTGGCCACGCCGGCTCGGGGACTTCGGTCGGTTGGGCCAACCCTGACTCAGGCCTGGCGTTTGCTTATATCACCAACGGGTTCCGGGCCGAAGCCACCAACACGCCCAGGCTCTCGGTCATTTCCCAGGCGGTCCACGATGCGGCGCTGTAACAAACAGCCGATCACCAAAGCTCTTAGGAGTTAGCGATATGCCGAGCCCCAAACAGACCTATGAGGTCGATTTAGGCACGGACCAGATGGCCTTCATAAGATCCATGAAAGACAAGTACGAAATCGTCGATGAGGGCAAGACGATACGCGCCGTCATCGATTACCTGATCGTCACCAAGGGCGTTCACGACGAAGTCTTCGGGAAGCGCCGCTGCTTCCGCTGCGATTAACCGTTAGGCCATCTGCTKGATCGCTTCCAGGGCCAGTTTGTAGCCATAGATCCCAAAGCCATACACGGAGCCTTTGCAGACGGGTTGTATCTGCGAGACGGTGCCGCGGGCCGTGGGGTTGGATGCATGCACTTCRATCATCGGGAATTTTACCTGAGCGATCGCGGCCTTGATGGGTCCGTTGGTCGTTGTATAACCGGCGGGATTGATTATCCCGGCTTCATAGTCATCGTCATGGGCCGCGTACAGGGCGTTTATGACTTCGCCTTCGATGTTGGAATGGAACAACTCAATGTCCATCCCTAACTCCTCGGCGTAGCCGACGATCTGCTCGTTCATCTCTCCCAAAGTCATGGGTCCGAACGTCTCCAATTGGACCTTGCCCCTCATGTTCATGCCCGCGCCTTGAATCACCAAAACTTTGCCCATTTTTGTCTCCTGACTCATTTCGAATTTGAATGTCGTACCAGCAGCAATCAATTGGCAATCGTCTGGTTTACACTTGATCTTTCTTCAACCCAATTTATAACTCTTCTCGCTGTTTCAATGCCGTGTGAGGGTGAATACGCTAAGGATTTCAGACCTCCGTGTGCAACACGATTACGGGCTCGTACAAGCTCTCCAAAGTCCTTCCACAATCGTGGTTCGTCTTTCAAGGAGCGTCCTTCGGCTAGCTGAATACCTATATCAAAGAATCCTCTGAAAGACAGATTTCCTTCGGGTTCGCTACGTAAATTAACTCAATTTAGCCATTTCCTGCTTCGGATATATCCATTGTTTTCGAGCCAATGTTGTATAAACATATCGCATGCGAGGGCTGCATACAAAATGGCCACCCGAGGATCCGACTCGGACGCTAGCTCTGCGTCGCGTAACAATGATTCATGGAGAGGGANTTTNCATTTTTTCAACCYACTCAGAAAATTCAATTCCACAATCGGCGTTTGACTTGAGCTGATTCCATTCCCCAATTTCGAGTTCAGGCAGCGGACGGTCGCCTTCTTGATCCAACATCCATTCTTGGAATCGGCGTGTTAGTTCTTGATTCTGCTTACCATCGGCATGCTGAACCTCAGGTACAGATAGTTCGCTAATACTGCGCAACTGGAGGTGCGGCTGCCTTGTTCGGACTCGTAGTCGTTCTAGAATCGTGCTCATATAAATTAGCGCCACATCAGCAACCTCTCGATACCCATCGGGGGTATCAATTATCTGGCAGCCAACGGCAAATATCAGATATGCGTCAACGATTTTTTTAATACCAGATTCGTATTCAATTTCGTGAGTGTGAATTCTAACTGGTCTCCGTATCTGTAATTCATAGGTTCGACCGCCCTTAACGACTTCAATGCGAGGCCCATCAGTYCATTTTCTTCTACCTGGGGGCRCATGCACAGGGCCGTATCTAAACCAAACTATCGCATCCATAGCTGAACTATCTCCGATTGCTCGAAATTCAGTCGGTAACCCTACTACATCGCATATCGGCGCGACTTYTTATTTACCACCAAACTCTATTCAAAATTGGTCATCGCCGTATCTCCGCCGGTGGCTTCGGTCGGGATCTCGTTGATGTACCCGGCTTGCAGGATATCCAGCTGGACCATCAGAAGTTTGTTCCACGCCACCGATGCCCGGTGGGAGTCGCTTGGRTCCTTTATCTCTTCGTGAAACAACTGGGCCAAAAGCGTCTGAATGAACGACATGGAGCCGGTCATGAATCTGCTGGGAATCGAGCCCAGGTGCGCCCTGTGGGACGGCGGATGACTATGGACGATACCCGTGGCTAGCAGCCTGATGGGGTAATCTTCGTCGATCTTAAAGCCGATGGACCCAGTCAGCCACCGCAACAGACTATGTTTGCGGCGGYCAAGTTTCGCTTCATCGACCTCGCCACCCTCCTCCAGAAAGAACCGGCGGGTYTCGGGAAACTTCAGAAAATGGTCATACACCGCGGCGGTCAGTTCCTCGCCACGAGACAGAACCAACTCCCTGGTGGACTCGATGATATCCAGCTCACCTTGGTCCAGGCCTACAAACTCGGCGACCTCTTTCATYCGGGCCGGCCAGTCTACGATTCGCTGCATGTTTTCTCCGGCTGTCGCCGGCCGYCTCTAAGATATCGAGCGGCCCACGCTCCACAGAATATAACGGTTCATTCACCRGTGGGCAAGAGAATCTCTTGGCGTTAAACCTCTCCGTGAGCCGGCGCGGACGTAGTTTCCAGTTCTGAGTCCGACTCCGCCTGCGTCAACGGTTTCCAGAGCAAGGGTGAGATGGCGATGGCCGGCAGCAGGAGTATCAGCCCGGCGAAGGCGTTCAGGGATATGGCCCATTGGATCGACACCGCGGAAGCCACCGCTCCCATCTCCAGGGCGCCCAAGGGCGTGCCGGCGCCGATGCAAACACTTAATAAGCCCATCATCCGGCCTCGCATATCGTGGGGCGTGGCCAGCATCGTCACGGCGCTCTGCATCGTGGAGAAACCCGATTGGGCGATACCGCTAAGAGTGAGCAGYCCAAAGGTCAACGCATACCAAGGCGACCAAACGAATATTATGCCYATAAGCAAGACGCCGGTGGAGCCCAATACGAAAACACGCCCGTGGTARCGCAGGTCCCGGGATATGGCCATGATTCCCGCCCCGGCCWGTTGCCCGAAGCCGTCGGCGGCGACCAGGAGGCCCACGAGAGTAACGCCGACCCCCAGGTGGTCGCGGCCGATGGCTGGTATGAACTGCTGGACCGGAAACGCCAGGGCGTTCATCACGATGGTGATGTAGAACAGTCCCAGCAAAACCGGACTTCGCCAGGCGTAGCCMACTGCAACCTTTAGACTGCGCATCACGGGCTCGATCTGGCCYGGTCCCTGGTAATCGGGTATGCGCAGCCTGGTCATCAACGCCAGGTTGGAAACGTGGACCACCACCAAGAAGACATAGGCTTCGGTGAACCCGGCGGCGCCCAAGATTATCCCACCCACTATGGGACCGCTCATCTTCCCGATATTGTTACTGATCACGTCTAGTGAGAGTGCGTTGACCAACCGACGCTGGCCGACGATGTCGAAGATGGCCGTACGGCGGGAAGGGTCTTCAATCGCCTTGGTCAGCCCCTGRASGAAWACKGCCRSRAAMACRTGCCAGGCCTYGATMAGTTCRAAGTCGTAGGCGATAACCGCCAGCAGAGTGACGGTCGTCAGTACATTCAACGCCTGACCGACGATCAGTACTCTAGCCCTGGGGAAGCGGTCCGCGATATAGCCGGTGAACATTGAGATCATGGGCCGGGAGAGATTATTGAAAGCCAAAACCAGGCCCAGTTGGAAATAAGAATCGGTCAACTGAAGGATCAGCCAACTCAAGACCAGCAGCTCCATGCGGCGGCCGAACTCACCCACGCTGCCCACGTACCAGATAAGACGGAAATCGGCGTTCTGCAACACCGACARAACGGTTCCKCYAAMCCCTGAAGATRGCCTCATTCCGTRGAGATGCCCCCRTAWCCGGACCCACGCTCCGGCAGATACGSRCCGGCGCAGGCAAGCGAGATAACCTGGTCATTCTACTCCCTGTATCCGGAAACCGGCCCGGCGGCCATCGATTGACACCTAGCTACGGCCCTGGGTATCGTGAAGACATCCCTCGTATCGAGGCCCCCACTTGGCAACAGATAGTTCGACAAGGCGCGTGRCCCGCTGGGACTTCCCTCCCGGCTCTCTCCAATTGCCGTTGATAATCGCCCACCGGGGCGATGTGACAAACGCCCCGGAGAACACCATTCCGGCCTTCCGGAAAGCGCTGGAACTGGGGGCCGACGGCATCGAATTGGACGTCCGGCTCACCAAAGACGAAAAGCTGGTGGTGTTCCACGACCGCTGCCTAGACCGCACATCCAACGGTAAAGGACCGGTCGACCACTACACCCAAGACCAAGTCCGCAGCCTCAATGCCGGGTCCTGGTTCGCCCCTGAATTCCAATGCGAGAGTCCTCCCACTCTGGACCAGGTGTTTGAGTCCCTGCCACCGGACTTCCTGATCAACGTGGAGATGAAGGCCATAATGAAGGGGATGCGGCTCATCGCCCACAAAGTGGCTGAGGTGATTCGGCGCCACGCCCGTTGGGACAGCACGCTGGTCGCCAGCTTCAATCCGATTTCTTTGTGGGAGCTCAGGAAGAACGAACCCAAGATCGCCAGGGGCTACATCTGGTCCCGCCGCCACCCWTTCCCCATYCGCTCACGTATATTCAGCCCTCTGGTGCAAGCCGACTGGTACGACCCGGCCAATGACTCTTACAACACYAGGCTGCACCGCAGATTCCAGTCCGGAGGCGCCAGAGTGCTGGCCTGGGACCTGGACTTCGACCGGGACATGGAGAAGATGGCARGCGTCCGGTTAGACGCCATAGTCACTGACTCACTTCAAGAGATGCTGGAGCTCAAGCGGGAGTTGGCCGGGAGATTGAGGTAGGGAACTACAAGTTGCTGATCTCAGCCTACCGACCGAATAGCTGGACCCTTTTCATACCGGCCGCATCACACGTCTGGCTAGGCGTTCGCATTTGCCTTTCAAAATTCATGTTTGTTTGCTATAATAGGCTAGTGAAGCTGTGCCTTCTAGGYATTGATTCATTTGCATCAAGCAGTTGTTGGGCGGTGAAGCCACGAGGAAATTGATCGAATCAGACGGGCCGGCGATGGGTGAGAGGCTTTCCGGCGGAGTGGGTGGACTATGACCGTCGTTGATGACGTCAAGGCCAGATTAGACATTGTTGAGGTGGTCTCCCAGCGAGTGCCTCTACAGCGGTCCGGCAATAGCTATAAAGCCAACTGCCCTTTCCATCAGGAAAAGACCCCCTCTTTCCACGTCTTTCCCGACCGKCAGTCGTGGCGTTGTTTCGGCTCCTGCGCCACGGGCGGCGACGTCCTGTCCTTCGTGATGCGCTCCGAGGGCCTGGAGTTCGGCGAAGCCCTGCGCCAGATGGCCCAGCAGACGGGGATCGCTCTGCCCCAACGGGGGCAGAACACCCAGAACGAAGGTGCACACAAGATYAACGAGGATACCCGGGCCTTCTTCCAGCGTACTCTCGCATCGGCCCAGGGAGCGTCCGCCAGGGAATACCTGGAGCAACGCGGACTAGACAAACAGGCCATCGAGRCCTTCGGCGTGGGACTCAGTCCGTCGGACGGAGAGTCGCTGAAGAACCATCTGGTCCGGGAGGGTTATTCGCAGGAAGAACTTGTCAGCGCCGGGGTGGTCCGCGCCGGAGACGAYGGGGTGAASCACGATCTGTTCCGAGGCCGGTTGATGTTTCCCATCCGCGACGCACATGGAAACCTTGTGGGGTTCGGGGCCAGAACTCTAGACGGTTCGGAGCCCAAGTACCTGAACTCGCCGCAGGGACCGCTGTTCGACAAGAGCAGGCTGCTCTACGCCATGGAACGGGCCCGTACAGACGTGAGGAAAGAAGGCGCCGTGATCGTAGAAGGCTATATGGACGCCATCGCCGCCCATCAGGCTGGGTTCAAGAACGTCGTGGCCCAGATGGGGACGGCGTTGACCGAGTTCCAGGTCGATGAGATCAGACGCCTGACCGGCAAGATGACCATGGCGTTGGACCAAGACGCCGCGGGACAGGCCGCAACGCTGCGCAGCCTGGACGTGGTCTTGGAGAATTTCCGGACCAAGACGACCAACCGCCCGGGACCCGACGGGACAACCCAGACGGTTGAARCGGACCCAAGAATCATCGTCATGCCGCCGGGACAAGACCCGGATGAGGTGATTCACCGGTCCCCCTCCGACTGGTCTAAGTTGGTGGAATCSGCCATTCCGGCGATTACCTTTAGGATAAATGCGATAACGAGTCAGGACGAATCAGAATCACCGGAAAGCAAAGCGCGCTGCGTTGCTGAAGCGGCCCCGTTCATCCACTTGCTTGGTGGCGGCATCCAGCAGGCCAACGCCGTCGAATTGTTGGCCGGCAACCTGAGTGTGCCCATCGAAACCGTGAAAGCAGCCTTGAGCCGCCCATCGGTTGCCAGGCGTGCCCGGAGGCCGGACCAACCGCGCCCCGCTGGTACCACGGCGTCGCCCTTCGCCAAGTTGGACCACGACCCGATCGAGGAACACTGCCTGCAGTTGCTTCTGGGTTACCCTGAGGTCAGGGAGTTGGCGGACGGCCTCCGGGCTGAGTTCTTCCAGCGCCACGAAAACAGGGAGCTTTTCAAGCGGTGGCTAGACGCTGGACCTGGATTGGACAAAGATGAAACGTTGGCGGTGGTTAGGCGAGACGGAGACGATGAGGTGAGCGGACAGCTTGCCTCTCTATTGGAAAAACCGCTGTTGCCGTTGGATGTGAACGGACGGGCCGCCTCTTTCTTGGAAGTGGCTTCCCGCTTGGAAGAGCGCAACCTGAAAAATCTAAAATCCGAAGAAGTTAAACGCTTCGCCGATTCTCCGCCAGACCTTGAAGATGGCGAGCACGACGAAATATTGCRATTGAATCAGCAGATCAGAAAGAACGAAGGCCTCCGGAGAGGCCARGTCCAGGAAATCTCCGGCTGAGGAGGCACACAAAATGGTTAGAAGAAAAGATAGTTCCAGTGAGTTGACCCCGGAGGACYTTCTAGAGTCCCGTCAAGATGACTCGGATTCCCCGAATCCGGTACTGGATATCATCCGGAACGTCGACGCCGCACGCGACGAGGAAGGCGTCGATGGTGACGGCATGTCCGGCGCCAGAGCTGCCWCGATCAAGGAAAGCACTAGCGAARCGGCATGGGAAGGCGCCCAGACCGCCGAGAAAGACGGTGAATCCACAGAGACAACCACGACCGAAGGCACTACTAGTGCYGACGATTCCTCCGATGATGATGAGGAGCCCGAGTGGGAACCGGAAACCGAGTCTGTTGAAGTCCTGGACGACCCCGTAAGGATGTACCTTCGGGAGATCGGCCGGGTCCGTCTGCTTACTTCGGCGGACGAGCGCTCCCTGGCCCGCAAGATCGAGGGTGGCAAACACCTGGAKGGACTCCGGCAGGAATTGACCGAGCTCGAAGGCCGCCCTCCGCGCCCGTGGGAGATCGCCGCCGGACTGCTGAAGCGGATGGTCAATGCAGAGCAATTGGTAAAGTCTCTTTCCGAACAATTGGGACTCCCYGCCAACCTCACYATATCCCAGATCACGGACCACAAGAAACTTAGGGACGCCATCGACGCCGAGGTTTCGGTTGACATGCTGGCGGCCATGGCCGAGGACCTGAACGAGTACCAGGACGATGTCTACCAACAGGTTATCGGACTTTCTCTCAGCTCATGGCTCGTGCCGCCCGACGCCGTGGACGTCCTGCAAGATTCCACCATCGCTCAGTTGGACGCTAAATTAGCCGAGTTGGACAGCTTCACCGACCTTCAGGAACTGGACCCGCTGTTCCGCGCATATTTCCGGCGCATCGACGCCGAGAGCRAACGGGCGCAAGCCCGGCTGACTGAAGCCAACCTTCGGTTGGTGGTCAGCGTGGCCAAGAAGTACATCGGSCGRGGTATGGCSYTAYTGGACATGATCCARGAGGGCAACATCGGCCTRATCCGCGCGGTGGAGAAATTCGAYTACCGCAAGGGCTACAAGTTCAGCACCTATGCGACTTGGTGGATCCGGCAGGCCATCACGCGTGCCATCGCCGACCAAGCGCGGACCATCCGGATTCCGGTGCACATGGTGGAAACCATCAACAAACTGATGCGCCAACACCGCCGGTTGCTCCAGGAATACGGCCGCGAGCCGACTCCTGAGGAGATTGGCTTGGCCATGGAGATCGGCCCGGAGAAGGTTGAGGAGATCCTCAAGATTTCCCAAGARCCCGTCTCATTGGAAACTCCGATCGGCGAAGAAGAGGACTCCCACCTGGGGGAYTTCATCGAGGACCGGAACGCWTTGGCGCCGGCGGACGCRGCATCATTCCAAYTGCTTAAGGAGCAGGTTGGCGAGGTATWGCAKACCCTGACCGAGCGCGAAGGCCGGGTGCTGCAGCTCCGGTTTGGCCTGGAAGATGGCCGCAGCCGAACGTTGGAAGAGGTGGGGCGTGAGTTCGGCGTCACCCGTGAAAGAATCCGTCAGATCGAAGCGAAGGCGTTACGGAAATTGCGCCATCCCACGCGGTCCCGAAAACTTAAAGACTTCTTGGAGTAGGCACGGTAGTCAGGAACAGGAATGCGCCCAGGTGRCATAATACGAATCCCATAAYTATGTTGCCTGGGCTCGTCTTTTTTAGTAAACATCGCGTTCATTATTGTAGTTCCCGCACAAAACACGGTGGTATACTCGGCGYATTCCTAGTTGGGAGGAGGAGTTCGTGGAAGAAGCGTCAATGCCCAAATGTCTTAGTTGTGATATCGGGAGTCTCGTCCCTCTCTCGGATTATGGCGGCCAAGGAGCCGCTGTCCATTACAAAGCCTGGGTCTGTATCAACCCAACCTGCGGGTTCAATATCAAGATTCGCAACGGCGATATCTATCTGAACGAACCCATCTCTCCCGGTGGCGCCAACACGCCCCGGCCCCGGTAGTCTTATTTAATTCGATTCCCAGTACCGCGSTCTCCGTATGGCCAGATGTTTCGGGTGGTGAGTGTTGAAGGAGGTGGCATGGAAGCCGGATACGATTATCTGCATGGCCGTCTACAGCGGCGCATCATCAGTCTCACGGGAATATTCTTCCTCGTTGCCGGGCTTCTGTTGCTGGCGTCGGTCGGCGCTTACTACGGCTATTCAGCCAATGCCAAATCCAACCTGGACGATCTGGCGGCGGTATTCGAGCCGCGGACCGTCGCTTCCATCACCGGGAGTACTGCGTCCAGCATTAGCCTTTTCCCCGGTAAGGCGGTTACCGCTGATTCTTGGGGAGACCCCTATGGCTACGARCCAGCCTACCTTCTGCAACAATCACTGCTAGACGGTTTCTCGCCCATCGGCGAATCCGGCGTGACTATTTCCAACATTCGGCCATCCACGAGGATCCTAGTCCCGGCGATCGGCGTTGATTCCACCATAACCGAGCTTTCCATCTTGGACTTCGGCGACAGCCGGGTCTACGAAAGCCCGGACAATACCGTCGGCCACATCCCCGAATCGGCCAACGCCGGCGAGGCGGGGACATCCTGGTTCTTCGGTCATACCGAGAGCCCTATCAGCCGCGAAGGATCGGTCTTCTTCAACCTACAGAAGGTCCCAGAGAAACTGCGTAACGGTGAAGACGTGTTCATCATCGCCGACAACGGTGAGAACCAATTCCTCTACCGAGCAACCACCAGCAACGTGGTCCATCAAGACGACCTGAGCTTGGACGCCACTCCGGGCGTGGACATCAATCTGGTGTCCTCGGTGCCGCGGTTCGTGTATGACCACCGCTTGGTGGTGTCGGGCGTCTTGATAGCCCTCAGGTAGCGAGCTGTCAGCTTTTAGCGGCCACCCATCTGCTTAAAGAGCCAGACCCCTTGCTGTCACCCTGAGTGATGCGAGGGGTCTCTTTTTCCTGGGCCACTTTCTTTGGTTGGTCCTTGAGTTTGGACTACAGGCGATCCGGTTATTCCTGATGGCAACGGGATTCCTCGTCGATTCGCTTCTCGGAATGACAGATCAAGTGGACTTCTTGGCATAGCAGGCTAGGGGNATTTTTGGAAAATCGCTGCATGCCTCCAACAAAAAAGAGACGCCAKTTTTTAGCGTCTCTTTTGCTTTCAGTTAACGCTTTCAATTACGAACTCGGGTTGGCGGCTCCTTCGTCGATGCGGTGGATGCGCAGTTTGCGSAGACGGCGTCCTAGCATGGTCACAACCTCAATGTGTAGACTGTCAGTCACCACAMTGTCGCCTTGCTGGGGTATGCGGCCCAGCCTTTGGTATACGTAGCCGCCGACAGTGTCCACCTCAGTGGTGTCGATAGTGGCGCCAAAAATTTCTTCCACATGCTCTGTGGTTACTCCGGCATCTACCAGCACTTTGCCGTCCGCCTGATGAATCACCTGGGCATCCCGGGAACGGGAGAACTCGTCTTCGATYTCGCCGACGATCTCCTCCAGCAAGTCTTCCATGGTGACCAGGCCCTCGGTGCCGCCGTATTCATCCACCACGATGGCGATCTGGGTCCGCCGCTCCTGCAACTCTTCCAGCAGGTCGTCGACACGTTTGGTTTCGGGGATGATGAACGCTTCACGGACCAGTGTACGCAGGGAGTCTTTTGACTTGGAATTCGAATTGGAGGCAGCCGATTTTGCCAGCGAATCAAGAACGTCGCGGGCATGAATGATGCCAAGTATCTTATCGATCGTCTCTTCATAGACCGGGAGCCGGCTATGGCCCGCGCTCACCATCGTCTCAGCCACGGCGTTCAGGGGGGAGTCGGCTTCAACCGCGGCCATATCCAAACGGGGCACCATGACCTCTCTGACGGTGGTGACGTCCAGGCGAATGATGGAACGGAGCATCTCCCGGTCCCGGTCGTCGAGACTGGTCAGCTCTTCCTTTGTGATGGCCGGTTCTTCAGACTCGTCAGCCGCTGTACCGTCGGACTGACGGCCGTAACCGTTTCCGTTGCCTTCATGGCCGTTCGCGGTCAACGCCGAATGGCCGTTTCCGGGGCGAACCCGGACCCAAGGCCGCGATAATCCAGGATAGCGTTTGGTCAGGAGATTCGCCGCACGGTCGATCAAGAATAGACCTGCCAGCAGTCCGATAGACATGAAACCGATGGGCCACCAATCTGTGGTTGCCACACTTTGGACCAACGCCACGCCGGAGAGGACTACAGCGAACAAACAGGCCGCTTTCAGCCAGAAGAGGAGCGGTTCGGGGAGGGCCGAGGTATYCTCATCTCTGCCAGCGGACCCGGTAGGCCCGGCAGAACCGCCCGAACGGAGAAGGCTCAGGTACGAGAACAAGAGAGCGAAGGCGATAAAAACTATGGTTTGTGGTAAATAATCTGTATCCAAACACCCCGTCCTCCCGGTCAACCCACTTATATGACTCTATGGTGTTTTGCCTGCGGGAAGCGCCACCGGGAGGTCAGTTGGAACCACTTATATATCGAYTATTTTAGCAGGAACGCCCACGGCTAGTCTAGCCGGAGGCACGTCTTTTGTTACAACTGCGCCGGCTCCCGTGACCGCTCCAGCGCCTATGGTGACCGGCGCCACCAGCATGGTGTCACAGCCGATAAAGGCGTCTTGCTCCACTACGGTGCGGTGTTTATCCTTGCCGTCATAGTTGCAGGTGACCGTGCCCGCGCCGACGTTGACGTTGGAYCCGATGGACGCGTCGCCGACGTAGCCGAAGTGGCCCATCACCGCTCCGGCCGCGAACCGGCTCTCCTTCAATTCAACATAGTTGCCGATGTGCACACCGGACTCAAGATAAGCCCCACGGCGCAGGTGACTGAATGGGCCGATATCCGATCCTGACTCCATGACCGCTTCCTCCAACGCCGACGATGTAACCCGGCAGTCATCGCCGATCTTCGAGTCCTTGACCACCGAACCGGGTCCTACCTCACAGCCGGAACCGATGGCCGTGCTACCCAGAATCATGGTATTTGGCAAAATCACCGTGTCTTGTCCAATGGTCACATCGGCGTCGATCATCACCGATGACGGGTCGGTTATCGTCACGCCCGCCAGCATCAACCGCTCGCGGATGCGGCGGCGCTGGATATCTTCCAGGTGGGCCAACTCGATYCGATTATTGANTCCCANGGGCTTCATCCGAGTCGTTGGACGCCAGAGCCGCCACTGAGGCCCCAGTCTCCGCGGCGACCGCCGCCAGGTCCGTCAGGTAACTCTCACCGTTACTGCCGACGCCGGCTTGTCCTAGGTTTTCCCAGAGCCAATCGGCCTGGAAGCAGTAGACTCCGGAGTTAACCTCCACCGGTTGTCCGTCTCTTTCGATATCGTCCGTGGCTTCAACTATGCCCAGGACACTCCGTTGGGAGCCCAAGTCGCGCTTGATCCGGCCCAAACCGGCGCTGTTTTGAACGATGCCGGACATGATGGACATCTGACGGCCCTCCTCTAGGTGCCCGTCCAACAGGCGYCGGACCGAGTCATCGGTCACCAACGGGGCGTCCCCGCCAATCACGACCACCTGTTCCGCCTGGCCCTGGAGCGTTGAGGYCACAGCCATCACTGCGCCGGCGGTACCTGTCATGGCGGGTTGTACAGCGTATTCGACGCCATCGCCCAGCAGTGATTTCACTGCATCTTGGTTCGCCGGCGAGACGACAACWACGATCCGGTCGATGCCCAAGCGGCSCAGCAACTCCACCGGATACCGGATCAGCTCCTTTCCGCAGAGGCGATGGAGAACCTTGGGAGTCCGGGAGTTCATCCTCGTGCCCTCACCAGCGGCCAGTATTATCCCTGCCAACGTGTCCATGTGATTACCCCTGCCSTTATCCATAAAGAGTCRAGCGTTTTACAACGTCTGCGTACTGGGACGATTATACCAGYGMGGTCTGTTTTGACCTTGCTTGAAACGCCGCCCGTTGCACCCCGTCCGGTCCTCCGACGTCTCTAACGATTCACGTTGACAATACGACTGGCCGGGGGCAGAATGGCCGTGCTTCAGCTTGGCCCGTCTTGAAACCTAAGGGAGGCCACCCGATGGATAAATCTCAGTTACCATTTCTTTCAGCCACCGAATTGGCATCCCTCATTAAGTCACGAGAAGTGTCTCCGGTTGAGGCCACCGAGGCCTATCTCGAGCGCATCCCCCAGATTGACGGCAAATTGAACTCCTACATCACGGTKACGGCCGACCGGGCAATGGCCGACGCCCGTCAAGCCGAGCAGGAGATAGTTTCCGGCAACTACCGCGGTCCGATGCACGGTATCCCCATCGGCATCAAAGACCAGGTCTATACCAAAGGGATCCTTACCACCGGCGGCTCCACCATCCTGAAAGACTTTGTGCCCAGCGAAGACGCCACTGTAGTCACCAAGTTGAACGAAGCCGGGGCGGTGCTGCTCGGAAAATTGAACATGAGCGAGTTCGCCATGGGGGACGCATTCGAGCATCCCTACGGACGGCCGCACAATCCTTGGGACCTTTCCCGCAAYGCCGGCACATCCAGCAGCGGCTCCAGCGCCGCAACGGCGGCCTTCCTCTGCGCCACCTCTCTTGGCGAGGACACCGGTGGGTCCATCCGCGGGCCCGCATCGTTCTGCGGTCTCGTAGGCATCCGGCCTTCTTGGGGACGGGTGAGCCGCCACGGCGTCCTGGGCGCGTCTTGGTCCATGGACCAGGTGGGCCCCATCTCTCGCACCGTTTCCGACTGCGCCATCACCCTGGCGGCCATCGCCGGACACGACCCCAAAGACGGATACAGCTGGGACGTTCCGGTGCCCGACTACCTGGCAGCACTGTCAGGCGGGGTCCAGGGCCTGAAGATCGGCGTCATCACCGAAAGGGTCCAGGGTGACGCCGTGGACCCTCAGGTGCGCGATCTGGTGGTCAAGGCCATCGCACAACTGGGAGAGCTTGGCGCTATCGTTTCAGATATCGACATCCCTCTGATCGCCCAGTCGGCGACTATCTCCACCGCGGTTACCTACGGCGATGTCTCTGGCGTCCACCGGGAAGGGATCGACAAACGCCTAAAAGAGTACGACTACAATCTTCAGCTCCGGCTCTTGGCCGGCGCGATTCTGCCGGCCCAGGCCCATCAGAAGGCGGTGCGTTTACGGCATATGCTCCGGCAGCAGATATTGGATGCCCTGGACCAAGTAGACGTGTTGGTGATGCCGACATCGTCCATACCTGCCTCGCCGCTTCCCGAGAAGGCCGGGGTTGAAAGCAAAGAGGCGTTCATGGAGATGCTTGGCGGACGCCGCAGCTTCACCGCGCCTTTCAATCTGGCCAGCGTCCCCGCCTTGTCCATCAATTGCGGCTTCACATCGGAGGACCTGCCWGTAGGGCTCCAGATCGCCGGCAAGCCCTTCGATGAGTCAACCGTCTTCCGCGTGGCCTACGCCTACGAACAAGCCACCGACTGGCACACCCGCCGCCCGCCGGTGTAGGCGAGCAGCTTACCTCCTAAGCTGTCATTTCGAGGAGTGAAACGACGAGGAATCTCGTTGCTTAACAACCGATCATGGCTAGACAATACTACGTCTACATCATGACCAACCGATCACGAACCCTCTATGTTGGGGTAACAAACGACCTGGAACGGCGGGTGTACGAACACAATTCTGGGACCAGCGTAGGTTTCACTAAACGGTACAGAATCGACCGGTTGGTTTACTTCGAAGCCACATCCAACGTTGAGGGAGCAATTTCCAAGGAAAAAGAGRTCAAGAGTTGGAGACGGTCCAAGAMGATAGRCCTGATMGAGGMMRCAAACCYCGGGTGGAAAGACTTGTCTGAAGGCTGGTACGTGAGCGGTCCACAGCAATGAGACCCCTCTCCTTCCTCGGAAGGATYGGGGTGACAGCGCAATTGGCTTTCCAAAACTAGTGTCGTTAGTGCGGCAATCRAATCGGCAATCACGTTTCCCAAAGGAGCAACCATGCGCCAGATCCATGAGCTAACGGCGGCGGAGATCGCCCGCCAAGTCCGCGACAGAACCATTACTCCGGTGGAAGTGGCGCAGGGTTTCCTGGCGCGCATGGACGCCCTGGAACCCCGACTAGAGGCCTGGGTCCGCGTTGACCGAGAGACCGTGCTGGCCGACGCCCAACAGCGCCAGGCGGAACTAGAAAGCGGCGCCGAAACCGGCCCGCTGCACGGCGTGCCCATCGGAATCAAAGACATCTATCACATCGCTGGCATACCCACTACCGCCGGCTCCAAGGTCTACGCCGACTATGTACCAGATGAGACGGCCGTGACCATCGACCTGCTCCATAAGGCCGGCGCGATCATGCTGGGCAAGACGGTGACAACCGAGTTCGCCTGTCTCGACCCCTCTCACACCAAGAACCCCTGGAATCCAGCCCACACGCCCGGAGGCTCCAGCAGCGGCTCAGCGGTGTCCGTCGCCGCCCGCATGTGCCCCATCGCCATGGGCTCCCAGACCGTGGGCTCGGTGCTCCGGCCCGCGTCCTACAACGGCATCGTCGGCCTTAAGCCCACCTACGGGAGGGTCAGCCGCCGGGGCGTGGTGCCCGTGAGCTGGTCGCTGGACACCGTAGGCTGGATGGGCCGCTCCGTGGAAGACATGGCGCTGCTCCTGCAGGTGATGGCAGGGCCCGATGAACTTGATCCTGTCGCTTCCCGCTTGCCGGCCGGGGATTATCTATCGGGACTGGAATCGGCGGGGCCGCCAAAGATCGGGCTGATCACATCGTTCTTCATGGAGGAGTCCGACCAGGAGACCCAAAATCGGACCAGAGCYGTGCTGGAAGAATTGAAGTCGGCCGGCGCGTCTGTGGTTGATTTGAAACTGCCAGAAAGCTTCCAGACCGCTGTTCAGGACCAACTGCTCATCATGGGCGTCGAGGCMGCCGCCTTCCACAAGCCCATGTACGAGAAACAGGCCCAGGACTATCGTCCCAAGCTGCGCGAGATGCTGCGCCAGGGTTTGGAAACCGGCGCAACCACCTATTCCAAGGCCCTAGAAAGGCGGCTCCAGTTCTCCGCCGACATGAAAGCACTATCGGAGCAAGTGGACGTTCTGCTCACGCCTTCCACTCCCACCGCGCCGTTGGCCGACCTGACCAACACCGGCGACACCCGGTTCCAGGGGCCATGGACCTCATGCGGCCTGCCGACGATAACCCTACCGGCAGGGTTGGCCGAATCGGGTCTGCCAATGGGTATCCAGTTGATCKCACCGCCATTCGAAGAAGCCCGCCTCTTGGCCATCGCCCGGTGGTGCGAGAAGGTCATCGACGTTCAGTTGACACCCCCAGCAGTCAGCTAACACGTTTCGGCAATCGATTTTAGAGGAGTAATGAAATGCCGCAGGCGAACATACCCAGCGAAGAGGAAGTACTCAGTTATTTCGACAGATTCTCCAATTGGGGGAAATGGGGCGACGATGACGAATTGGGCGCCCCAAATTACATCACCCCAGCCAAGGTGAAGCAGGCCATCGCCACAGTTCAGGAGGGGGTCCGCATCTCGATGTCGCGGACCATCAGCTTCGAGCCGAGCCTCGACGCTCCCGCCCCGCCGGTACACTTCATGGTMGAAAGCGGCGAGGGCTGGGCCAGCGGCGACAAGGTGAGTTCCCGGGCTTTTCCGGCCGCCACCGATTATTTCGGCATGATCTTCCACGGCTACACAGTAACCCACGTGGACGCTCTGTCCCACTTYTTCTGGAACGGGAAGACCTACAACGGCAAGCCGGCGCATCTGGTATCCACCAGCCTGGGCGCAACCTTTGGCTCGGTGGAGGAAGCCCACGAAGGCATCATCTCCCGGGCGGTGCTGGTCGACGTGCCCATGATCCGGGGTATCGACTGGGTTGAACGGGGCGAGGGTGTCATGATCGACGACATCCTGGCCGCTGAAGAGCGYTGTGGTTTTAAAGTTGAGGAAGGCGATGTGCTGCTGATCCGCACGGGGCAATTGCACCGCCGCAACTTGGAGGGCCCGGTGGACCGTTCGGCRGGCTCAACGGCCTGCCAGGCTTCGGTGTTGCCTTTGTTCTACGAACGGCGTATCGCCATGATGGGCTCGGACACCGGCAACGACGTGAACCCGCCCCAGTACGAGAAGGTGCCCAGTCCCATTCACCAAGTGAGTATTACGGCCATGGGCATCTGGATCTTAGACAACGCGGACCTGGAAGGGGTGGCCCAAGCCTGTAAGGAGCGCAACCGCTGGGAGTTCATGGTCACCATCGGCCCGCTCARGCTCCACAACACCACCGGCTCCCCCGTAAACCCCATAGCCATCTTCTAACGGTGCAACCGTAGTTATTACCTTCGGCGCGCGGGGGTAATTGCCTTTGATGGGAGTAATGGCGGCATATACTTGTGATGTGCCGCCATTTTGTTGTTCGTCTGTCGGTTCGCGGCCTGTCATTTCGAAGCGTCAGCCGAGGAATCTCGTTGCCGGATGTGCAACAGTTCRAAACGACTGGTGCACCGCCTACGCCGCTAAAAGACGCCGCCAGCCGACRATCACTTCGTATCCCGCTGCATCAGSTCGATAACGTTCCCTGACGGGTCCTCGCAAAGGATCTGAGCACGTCCGCCTCCACGAAGGATCTCGTTCTTGAACTTCATGCCCTGAGATTTCAGAGTCGCCACCGTCGCATCGATGTCCTCGATCTCAAACACGAAACGGCTCCAGCCGCCCGGGACCGGCTTGGTCCCATCAAGCATCGGTTGGCCGGCTGAAGAAGGCGGTCCCGCAAGCCAAAGGTTCAGATCATCTTTCTTCAGTATCGCCATAGGCCCGAAATTATTCTCAAGTTCGAACCCAAAATGCTTCACGTAGAATTCGCACGAATCTGAGACGTCGTTCACCATATATCTGACTGTGGCCATGTTTCTCTCCCTAAAACAATTTGCAGTTTCAAAAGTCGCCTGAGCGTAATTCTTGTTAGTGCCCGTGTATCCGGTTAACCTCCGCCACGTTGAATTCATTTGCCGATGAGGGGTCCAACCTTTCGTATTCTTCTGTGGCGCCCTCGATCCAAGCAACCAGGGTCGTCGTCATCATGGAATACTGGGTCAGGACCATCCTAGCCGAGAACGGGATGTATGGAAGTAGCTCAACCACATGGTCCTTGAACCAGGATTCTTTCTCCCTTAACAGATCGCCAAGATTCGCCAGCATCTGAAGGCCTTGCTGTTTATCGACTTTTTCCAAGTTCCACATGAAGGCGTTGAATTCGATGTTCCAATTATTGAGATTCGATGAATAGTGAACCATCAGCTGATTGAACTTGAACTCGCCATCAGGATTGATGCGGTAAACCGTTTTGTTCGGCTGGTTGCCTTCTTTCACCGAGGTCCCGTCCACCAGCCCGTCATGAAGCAGCCGCTTACAGCTCTTATAKATAGCGGGGTCGCTGATCTTCAAGAAATTCCCGATCTGCCGTTCGGAGATGTATTGGATGATCTCGTAGGCGTTCATCGGAGATTCGGTCAAGATACCCAGGATAATCAGGTCKATGGTAGACATCATGGTTTCAATAAACTCATTGCGCTATCGTATATAGCACAATACACTATAGTATAGTGTTAGTCCACAAATGGTTCACCTACCGGGTTTGCCTAAGCAAGTGAGAGTGGCGCTCTGGAGGCTGGCGGCCTAGGGTCCGCCTATCCCATCATCCTGGCGTACTTGCGCAAGATCTTGCCCAAAGTTCCGCTGAGCAGTTGCTCAACCCGAAGCTTGGACGCCAGTTGCTGGGAGGCGAGGGCGTAGGTGGGGTAGATGTGGATGGATTCGGCCATGTGGGAGAGTTTCAGCCCCTGGTCCAGGGCCAGCGTCCATTCTTGGACCATTTCCCCGGCCCGGGCCGAAACGATGGTCACCCCCAGCAGTTTGCCGTTGGGCAGATGAACCACTTTCAGGAAGCCCGGCGAGTCGCCTTCAGTGACCCAACGGTCAGTCTGGTCCATAGGCCAAATGGCCGCCTGGACCTTGTCGCCGTGGCGTTCCCTGGCTTGGTCTTCAGTCAGCCCAACGTGGGCTACCTCTGGGTCGGTGAATGTGGCCCACGGGACACGCTCCAAGACCGATTTCTTATTGAAAGGCAAGAATGCGTTCCGCACCGCCATGAAGCCCTGGTATCCGGCGTAATGGGTGAACTGGTATCCGCCGGTGCAGTCCCCGGCGGCGKAGATGTTTGCTTGGGCGGTGCGCAGGTGCTTGTTGACCTGGATGCCGCCTCGTCCGTGCTCAACATTGGCCTCTTGCAGCCCGATTCCATCGACATSAGGACGCCGCCCAACAGCGATCAAGRCCTTGTCGGCTTCAACCCRTACGTCATCGTTGAGGAACAGACGGACGCCGTCCGCGGTCTTTTCCACCCGTTGCAGGGCTGCGTTGGTCCGAAGATTGACACCGTCTTGTGTCAGCCGCTGGGCAACGGTCTCGGCGGCTWCCGGCTCGTCTTGCAGCATGATTCGTTCRGCGCCTTCTATCAGGGTCACTGACGAGCCCAGCCGGCAGAAAGCCTGGGYCAACTCGCAGCCGATCGGTCCTCCTCCCACCACTGCTAATCTGGCCGGGAGATCTTCCAGRTCCCAAACGGTCTCGTAGGTCAAGAATTCGGCCTCAGYCAGGCCAACTATCGGCGGAATAGCCGGGCTGGCCCCCGTGCAAACCAGATAACGGCGGGCGGTTATCTCACGGCCACCCACCGAATCGGTCTTGGCGTTGATGAACCTGGCCTCCCCTCTAATAACGTCGATGCCTTCGGCTTGCAGAGTGTCAGGTGACTCGGATTCGAAGATATCCTGCACCACGGACCTAACCCGGCCCATCACGGCTTTGAAGTCRATGGTTGGCTCGGTTGAGGTTATTCCGAAACGGACGGCTTCCCTGATGGTCTGGGCGGACTTGGCGGCTCTGAGYAGCGTCTTGCTTGGCACGCACCCGGTCCAGGTGCAGTCACCGCCCACCCGGCCTTTCTCCACAAGGGCCACGCTCAGGTCTAACTGCCTGGCGAACCGGGCCGCGGTCAACCCCGCGGAACCCCCGCCGATAATCAACAAGTCATAGTCTTTTTTCAATCCGATCCCCCTATTTTCAGACAGCCAAAAGCCCGGACCTAATCCGGCGTGAAAAACGGTATTGGCTAGGAACTTTGATGCCGCCAGGCAATACAGGGTTTATCAGTTGGTCTGGGTTTGTGTGAGTTTCTAGCCGTAATTAGGTGGGGAGAGAGACATTCCCAGGGCCGATTCGCACCAYTKKGCGGCGCCCAGYAGTTTGCCTTCTTSGARRGGCARKGCGCCCAAYTGCACCGCCAAMGGMAKMCCGTYKTCGCTCARKCCYGAWGGYAKSGTGACSGTYGGSAGMCCGCTGGTGGTCCAAGGSACYTGGAATGAWGCGTCYCCGGTGGTGTTCCGGTCCTTTGGCGCGGGCGCGGGTATTGCCGGTGTCAGGACCACGTCCACCTGCCCCGCCATCTGGATCATGTCCTGCCGGAACTTCCGGCGCAGCCGCTGGGCCTGCAGATATTTGGTGGCGGGGATCAGCATGCCCATCTCCATGCCGGAGCGCACCCTGGGCCCGAAATCTTCGGCCTGAGTGGCGTGGGATTGCTCNGTGGTATGCGGCGCATTCCACGTTCATAACTATCCGTTGGGCGCTGTGGCAAGATTTGAAGCTGTCCGGCAGATCCAATTCCACCACCTCAGCACCAGCGGCGGTCAACTGCTTGACGGYYTCTTGGGTGTTGGCCCAGACCTCAGGCGTGGAATTTTCCGAGTAATACTCGCTCACGATGCCGATGCGCGGCGGYCGGTTGTGGTCGGYCATCTGTTTCAAAAAATCAGGTACCGGCCCGCTTAACGATCCGGGGTCGTTGGCGTCTTCCCCCGACATGACCTGCAGCATGAGGGCCGCATCTTCCACCGTGCGAACCAAGATGCCGACGTGGTCCAGCGACCAGCTCACCGGCACCACCCCATACCGGCTGATGCGGCCGTAGGTGGCCTTGAGTCCAACGATCCCATTGTAGGCGGCTGGGCGGCAGGTTGAGCCCCCGGTCTGAGAGCCAAGGGCCGCGCCGACCGTCTTGGTGGCGACGGCGACGGACGAACCGCTGCTAGAGCCGCCTGGAGTGTGTTCAAAGTTCCAAGGATTGAATGTAGGCGACGGGTCGGACGTCGCGAACTCGGTGGTCACGGCCTTGCCCAAGATGATGCCGCCGGCCTCTTTGATCTTGGCGACYGAAGTGGCGTCGAAGTCGGGAACGAAATCGGCGTAGACCTTGGACCCGGCCGCGGTCTTCATTCCGGCGGTATAGAAAATGTCTTTCAACCCTACCGGCACGCCGTGGAGGAGGCCGCGGGTCTTCCCCTGCTTGGCCTCTTCTTCCCGTTCTTTGGCGTTGGTAAGGACYWCTTCCCGGTCGATGGTCACCCAGGCCTTGAGGTCTTTGTCGGTGGCGTCGATGCGCTCCAGGAGTGACTGGGCCAGGTCAACCGGCGACAGCTTCTTGTCTTTGATCTGCTGGGCCGCCTGGGACACTGTTAGTTCGTATGGCTTTGGCATGTTCGGACCTCGGGAGAAATGGTTGTTTCTAGTCGGCGCTACTGGTAAAAACCGGGTTCCAGGTCCCGGTCTACCGTCTCTTGGCCCACGTCCCAGAGCTGCTGCGCGGTCTGGTTGATCGACGTCTCCAACTCGCCGGCGCGCTGTTCGCCCCAGAGGCGGACGGCCTGGGCCCGAAGCTCCACGGCGATGGCTTCTACAGAGTCGCTTGGCTTCATGCTGACCATGTTGTACTCCAGTGACYCTCGTTCTAGGGTAGGTGACTGGCATTCTAATCAAGCCCATCCGAACGGTCAATCAATGCTCCGCCCAGAGTGCGYCACGCASGGCATGCTGTTATAATCGCGCCTGTTGAACCCTAGCCTCCGGAGACTCCCATGCCTGACAACCTCGCCGATATTCTGGAATCGCCGGAACACACACTCCTAGCCACCGACCTGGGCAACACCGAGGGGCCGTTGTGGCATCCGGAGGGGTATCTGACATTCGTGGACCTGGTTGGCAACCGCCTACAGCGTTGGGACCAGACCTCAGGAGTGAGCGTGGTCCGTGAGGGTACCGGCGAAGGCAACGGCTGCACCTTCGACCGCCAAGGCCGACTCCTGATGTGCGAGGGCGCCGATCACCGTTGTGTGACCCGCATGGATCCCGACGGCACGGTAACCACCATCGCTGAACGCTGGGACGGCAAACGGTTCCACAAGCCCAACGACGTNGTCTGTCGCAGCGACGGGAGCATCTATTTCACCGACCCGCACCTCCGCCTGCCGGAAGCCGAACGCGAGTACGACTTCGCCGGCGTTTTCCGCATCGCGCCCGACGGCCAGATATCGGTCGCCACCGACGGCTGTGAATACCCCAACGGACTGGCCTTCTCGCCAGACGAATCTGTCTTATACGTGGCCATCAGCCGGGAGAGCCAGGTCTGTTTCGAAGAGGCAGAGAAGGGACTGGTCTGCGAACACCGGAAGATCAGGGCCTTCGACGTAGCCGCCGACGGCACGTTGAGCAACAACCGGGTCTTCGCCAGCATGGCTTCGGCCGAAGTGGGCGTGCCCGACGGCATGAAGGTCGATACCCTCGGCCGCATCTTCTGCACCGGCTCCGGCGGCATCTGGGTGTTCGAGCCCGACGGGACCCAMCTGGGCGTGATCAGGGGGCCCGAAGTGCCCCGTAACATCGCTTTTGGCGGTCCAGACTTCCGCACCGTTTATACCACCCCCGGAGTGTCCCTTTACAGTTTCCGGGTCAAGACTCCCGGCATCCGTCCGTATTAATCAATATCGAGGAGAAAGCATCATGGCTGCAACAACTACCGTAGGCGCTGGCAAATACACCTACGACGTGGACGAAGACTGGGCCAAGCTACCCGAGGGATGGGAGATGCCGGCGGCCGCCGTCTACGGCGACTCCAAAGACCGGGTCTTCTGCTTCAACCGCGACCCTGACCACCCGATCTGTATCTTCGACCGTGAAGGCAATCTCGTTTCGTCCTGGGGCGCCGGGCTCATCTCCTTCGCCCACGCCATATACCTAGACAAAGAGGACAACGTCTGGCTGGTAGACCGGAACAAACACCAGGTATTCAAGTACACCAACGACGGCAAGCTGTTGATGACCATCGGCGATGAAGGGTCCCGGTCGGACACCGGCGTTGCCCAAGACGACTACAGCTCCACCACTTGGTCCAGCGTGACCCACAGCGGCGCTCCCTTCAACATGCCGGCCGGAATCGCCGTGAACGACGCCGGTGAGATTTTCATCGCCGACGGCTACGCCAACGCCCGGGTGCACAAGTTCACCTCCGACGGCAAACTGATCATGTCCTGGGGCGACCCCGGCTCCGGCGACGGACAATTCAACCTGCCCCACGGCGTGTGGATCGATAGCCAGGGCCGGGTCCTGGTCTCCGACCGCGAGAACGACCGGGTCCAGGTGTTCACTCAGGACGGCAAGTTCGTGTCGTCCTGGCCCACCAAACTCATCGGTCCGGCGTTGATGTACGTCGACGATGAAGACATCGTCTACATCCCGGAACACAACGGCGGGATGGTTAGCGTATTGAATCTGGAAGGCGATCGGCTGGCCCAATGGGGCGACATCAAATACCGTTCCTGCCACGGGATCTGGGTCGACTCGCATAAGGACCTCTATGTGGTAACCCCCGGCGATTGGGGCAAGGGCCGCCGCGTAGTGAAGTACTCCCGCAAGGGGTAGTGTGCCGGCGAAAGTCATTGTGCCCGCATAACGGTTTTGCTATGCTGTATTGCGGCAATCGACCAGCCTAAGGGCTGGCCAARGATTGCTGCTCCCAACTGTAGGGGTGTTTTCATTAGGGAGAACGCTAACCTACACGAATTCCCAGGGCCATTTATCAGTGGGGCTGTAGCTCATCTGGGAGAGCGCTTCAATGGCATTGAAGAGGCACGGGGTTCGAGTCCCCGCAGCTCCACCACTCCCCATTGGAAATCACTTAAGCCTTCGCCCTGACGGGAAGCGATTTACTTCTCCCGTTTTGTGACTTAAATTGCATTGAACCGTCGCGGCGGTCTTCTACTTTGCTTATTCGATAAATCCGCAATTTGATGATGGTCTAAATASGGCTATGNCGGTTCATGGGTTATTTGGGGAYTCTGAGCGGTTGCCGGGGAAGCAGGCTGGACTGGGCTTGGACGATGGGTCTGGGCTTCGGGTAGTAAACGCTGAGTTCCTGAACGAAGAAARTTTCAACTGGGRCCTATTCAGCGGATTCGAAAGCATGCGTGTGTTGACATATTCGGCCAGMATCAGTGCAATTGTTAGGATGCTGGACGATTATTCCTCCAAAGCATTTGGATGCATATTTGGATACGAAGGCACGCTGCGAGATATCAAAGATATCCTTGCATTTCAGAAAGTGGCTGTTGGGGACACGCGTATAGCAATCATGGGACTGAAAGACGATCGACACGTTCACGTCCTAGAAAAGGTGKACGCAGGCCTAGCAACCTTCCGAGTCCTCAGAAAGCAGATTGCCCACTCCAAAATATATCTGCTGTCGAACCCAGACGGGCGCACACGTGTAGTCATTGGCTCCGCCAATCTGTCCGAGCGCGCATTTTCGGGAACACAGTCCGAAACATTAGTAAAATTCGATGACGACGATGAGGCTTGGTGCCACTATAGCCGAATGCTTGATGAGATAAGGGATTTGGCTTCCGATGAGATATCGCTACCCGAAGATCGGATTATCAACGCGGAAATTGAAATCACGGAAACCCCAGCAATTTCCGATTTGTCGGCGACACTCGTAATCGAGCCGACTCAAGCAGAGGAAATTCACCTAACGGCGCCAGCCCAGGTAATGCGTGTAGAGAAGGTTTTATCCGTAATCGGCCCCGGCTTGTCAGCAGCTATTCCTGGGACTCGAAGTGGTCGACAACGGATTACGCCCGAAATAAAAAGGGAAATCAGCCGGATACGCCTCGTGAAACCGGCCGAGGAGGCTGATAACCGGTACTTCANGATTGACCGGGCCMATGGTTCAGCTTTGTTATCAGGCCAACAATTCCCTCTGGARTGGGATCGGGATTCGGTCAATGTGGATGCGACACTGCTTCTGGAATATTTTAAGAACTACGAGGACGCGTTCGAAGGAAATGTGACCCGTCTCCAGCACGATTACTTTACTCTGATGTCTTGGTTATATTTCTCGCCATTCATATGCGATATGCGGTCGCAGGCGCTATACCAGGATCGTGATGTAATCCGCTATCCTTCGTTCGCAATTATTTTCGGTAAGTCCAACTGCGGTAAAACTAGCCTCGTTGATGCATTGATGACCTCTATGTTTGGCCATACGAATACAGTGGACAAGCGAAGCTTTACAACATCGCAGCTCCGCGGTTTACAACAGGGGTACAAACGATTTCCAGTCGTATTTGACGACATTGGTCGAAATGCCTTTAACGCCCATGGCAGAGACATGATTAAGGATGAGCTATTGCCTCAGGTGCCAGAGTATCCTGGCTTCATACTTTCAATGAATGCTGAACCACAATCGTTTCCCGACGAAATAGTGAAACGGAGCATGGTGGTCTATACCACAACGGCGTTACCTCCACACGACGAAGAATTGCGGCAGCGATTACAGAGACAGATACAAGAAATGCGCCGTGGGCTAACAGGACATCTCTATCGCCGCTACCTAGTAGATATCATGGCGCACCTCGACGAAGACCCGTTGCCGGATGATTGGTTGGCGATGTCCTCCGGAGTGATAAGTAGCATAATCTCAGACGCTACCGGTGGCCCTCTACCCGATTGGTGTAAAGGCATAACCTGGTTTAACTACGCTGAAAAGCGCTATGACCGGGTCAAGGCTCGACTTGACAGCTTGTTGCGGGCATCAGCCCATGCTAAGAGCGAAGGTAATATCCCAAGTGGGTGGATGATTGAGCACGCCAAAATAATYGTATGGGAACAACGGGACGCCTTCGGTAGAAGAGCGTTCGATTGGGCTGATGTGCCATCTACGTTGATCGACGAGGAATCCAGCGGCGKTGGCAGAACCGTGTTGTACCGAGCTAGTTTGGAAGAATTTCTTGGTCGGCGGTTGCGTCAATCGCGCCGATGGTGGAAGCCCTTCAAGCCGTCTTGATGGTGTATGACCAATAGTAAATTCCTTCTCCTTCCATTCTGCCCTATCTCATGACCACCRAAATCGCCAGCCTCCCAGCAACCAATCAGGCGAGATCGTTCGCCATAATCGCCGCGGCGTTGTTCCTGAACAACACGGTTGCATTGATGCTGGGGCCGTTATTGGTGGATATCGCTGATGAATTCGATATCTCGGTTGCCGTGGCCGGTCAATTGGCCGCCGCTACGTTTTTCTCTTGGGCTATCTTCGCTCCGTTGATCGGCCCATTTTCCGATTCCTTTGGACGCCGTCTGGTGGCTTTGACCGGGCTGGGTGTGATGGGGGTCTGCATGTTGGCGGCGGCCTTCGCTCCCAATTTCATCGTCCTGATGTTCYTGCTGATGGGAACGGGAGTTGGCGGCGCCATGATTCCGCCCAACAGCATGGCCGCCATCATTGACGTTGTCTCACCGGAGCGACGCGGGCGGGCCATCGGGGTGGCGCAGGGCATCATGGCATCCGCAGTGGTGATTGGAGTTCCCGTGGTCGCGGTATTGGCCAGCGTGGCCGACTGGCGGTTGCCTTTTCTGGTGGTCGGAGGTCTGCTGCTGGCCACATTCGCCCTATCTTGGCTTTGGTTTCCCAAAAGCCCGGACTCTGGACCTCGGTCATTCTCCTACCTGAGCCGTTTTAAGGAACTGGGTTCCATTCCAGTGTTCCGGGTCGGGATGCTGGCCAACTTCTCCCAGAGAACAGCGTTCTACGCCGTTTTGGGTTACCTGGCCGCCTACCTAATAGACGCCTACGGTGTGAGCGTCGGCGAAACGGCCTTGCCTTTGGCCATAGTCGGAGCAGGGGCAGTTGCTGGCAGCCTTTTGGGCGGAATGATCGCCAGCCACCGTAAGCGGCTCGGACTGGTGGCAGTCTCGGGGCTGGCCGGAGGCGGGGGGGTGTTGATCGTATTCGCCATCGACNMCTGCSWTCTGGACCACTGTGGCSMTSGYRYTCGGCGCGGTCTGCGTGCTGAGCATAGGCTGGCCGGTGTTTATCACCTTCGCGACCGATATTGCAGGGCCGTCCCGGGCCACCGCGATCGGAATGATGGGTGGCAGCAACCGTATGGGCGGGTTCATCGGTTCGGCCCTGGGTGGGGCGTTCTTAGCCATCGGTGGATTCACTGCAGTAGGTGTCTTTTGTCTGGCGACGGTGGCTATCTCAGCGCTAGTGATTCGYCTCGCAGTCCACGAACCCGAAGCGGCGGAATAGATGAAACCTGTCTCCTTGGGCCAGAGACGATGAATCAGAAACGTTTTTTGGCGGCCGTGGCGCTGGCCTTCTTCAGCACACAAGGCTCCGCGTTGATGTTGGCGCCGTTGTTGGTGGCCATCGCCGCCGAGTTTGAGACATCCGTGGCTGTGGCCGGACAGGTTGCCACCGCAACCTTCGCCGCCTGGGCCGTTTCTGTGGTCACCGTGGGTCCATTGTCCGACTCCCTCGGCAGACGGCCCGTGGCGTTGGCCGGACTTTCCTTGCTTTCCATTAGCGTCTTGGCGTCGGCCYTCGCGCCGAATCTTTGGACCTTGATGGCCCTRAGGGTGTTGACCGGACTTGGCGGCGGCATGATTCCCCCCAACGGCTTGGCGGCCGTGGTCGATGTGGTCCCTCAGGCCAGCCGAGCGAAGATCGTGGGYGGACTGATCGCGTTCACCACGTTGTCTTCGGTGATCGGGGTGCCCTTGGTGGCTTTGGCAGCTGATCTTGGGGGCTGGCGGGTGTCGTTCGTTGCGGTTGGTTCGCTTTTGGCCGCCTGCGCTGTGCTTAACTGGTTCTGGTTTCCGAAGGGCGAAGGCGCCCGCGACAGGTCTTTCTCGTTTTTCTCAAGGTACCGGTCTCTATTGGCTCTTCCCGTGCTACGAGCGATCCTGGCGGCCAACTTCGCCCAACGCATCGCTTTCATGGGAATGTTCAGCTATCTGGCGACCTACATGATCGACGCTTACGGCATGAGCGTGGGCGCGGTGGCGCTGCCCCTTRCATTCGTGGGCGTCGGCACGGTGATCGGCARTTACATCGGTGGGTTCGTTGCCAGCCGAAACGACCGCATGCGGTTGATCGCCATCTCCGCCTCGTGTGGCGGTATCGCCGCGCTGTTCCTGTTTACAGTTGACATGCCCGTCTGGGCAGTAATCGTCATCGCCACCGGATCGACCGCGCTCTTGAGCGTCCCCTGGACGGTGCTGATCACCGTAATCACCGAGGTTTCCAGCCAGTCCCGGGCTACCGGCGTCGGCCTGCTGGGGGTCAGCAACCAGACGGGAGCTGTCGGCGGAGCTGCCCTGGGCGGTTATCTGTTGGCCGCCGGTGGGTTCCCAGGAGTTGGTTATTTGTGTCTGGGCGCGGTGGTTTTTTCGGTGGTGGTCATCGTATTTTTCCTGCGCGAACCAGCCAGGTCGTTATGAGTCCTGTCCGATGAATCAGACCCGGTTTCTGTCGTTAACCGCGGCGGCCATGTTCCTGGTTCAGAGCGTCACTTTGATGTTATCGCCTCTGCTGGTGGACCTGTCCGCAGAATTCGACATTTCCGTGGCGGCGGCCGGACAACTTGCGGCCGTGACATTCGGCGCATGGGCCGTCTCGGTAATCTCGGTCGGCCCGATCTCGGACTCGTTCGGCMGKCRKYCGGTGGCWGTKRCCGGACTGACCYTTTTGTCCRTCAGTGTCTTGGCCTCAGCGTTCGCTCCATCGTTCGGTGTCTTGCTGGCGTTSCGGGTTGTGACCGGTTTGTCGGGCGGCATGATCCCGCCCAACAGCATGGCGGCGGTGGCCGACGTTATAGCCCCGGCAAAAAGAGCGCGGGCGTTCGGGCTCCTGATGGCCTTCGCCTCGCTGTCCGGAGTGATCGGGGTGCCTTCCGTGGCGGTCTTGTCCAGCGTCGGCGGCTGGAGAGTCCCCTTCTTGGTGATCGGATCTCTACTCCTCGTTTGTGCTGTGTTGCATTGGTTCTGGTACCCAAAATCTAAGAAACCAGAAGCACGGAACTTCTCCTTCATATCCCGGTATAAACAGATGGCAAGCATCAGSCTGTTCCAGTCGGCCTTGGCGGCCAACTTCCTGCAACGGATAGCCTTTTACGGGACCTTCAGCTATCTGGCCGCGTACCTGATCAGCGATCACGGATTCAGCGTCGGCGAGACCGCTGTGCCGTTGGCGATCGTGGGAGTGGGCGTGGTGATCGGCAGTTTCGCGGCTGGATCGGTTGTGGTGTTGAAACGACGGGCCCAAGTGGTAGCGGGCTGCGCCTTGGCCGGAGGGGTGGCCTCTTTACTCTTATTCATCTTTGACTTATCCGCCTGGGGAACGGTGGGTGTTGCTCTMGTTAGCATCACGTTCATCAGCGTTGGGTGGCCGACGTTCTTGGCCATCAGCACTGAGATTTCCRGTGATTCTCAGGCAACCGCCGTTGGGATGTTGGGCGCCAGCAATCAGATGGGCGGTGTCGGCGGGGCCGCATTGGGCGGGGCTGTTCTTGCCCTGGGAGGGTTTTCTGCGGTAGGATTTTTATGCCTTGGCGTGGCATTGGTATCGGCCATCGTGCTGCAATTCGGTATGAGCGCCCGCAAGCCTTCCGATCAGTGAACAACAGGAGTTCTCGGAATACATGATGGAACACAAAGGAATCCGGTGGGGCTACGTTTTCTTGAAGGCCTCTTCATACCTGGGACAAGAGGAGTTTCAGGAATTGATGGTCCAGGCTGTTGAGATGTTTCTGGCCGGTGAGACCGAGCGGAACGTCAAAGGGCCGGAGTACGAAGGACGGCTTTATACCGAGCAGCGATATGAGCTCATCGGCACCATGGGCGGTCAGCGGTTCGACGCCGACCTGGAGACCTCCCGCGGCCACGATAACGCTTCATTCTTAGTCAATGAACAGACCCAAGGTGTCGGAGCGGCCATCTCGATGAACTAACCATTTACCGTTTCCGCCCCCGTCCCGTTGACTCCGATCCCTGCCTAAATTACACTCCAAACCACTTTCCAGCCAGACGCCTTGTGAGGAAACGATGACCAGCATCAGCGAATTTCTGATGTCCAAAGAAATCGGACGGGTGCCTTCTTCCACCGTCCCCTTGAATGCAGAGGAAGAAACCCGGTTCGCGGGCCTGGCCGAAGAGGCGGTGATGATTGACGTGCACCAGCACCCGTTCGTGCTGCCGGAGGTGATGGACCGGTTCGTGGACTTCCTGCGCACCAACCGGTATCACTGGGGTTTTGAAGCGGTGCAGTACGGCGGCTGGTCCAYGGTTACCACCTCCAACGTGTTCGGCGCGCTGCAGAACGCCACCGAGATGTCCTTCGTGGAGTACGAGGACGTGGCAGCCGAGGTCGGCATGATGCTGGCGGATGTCTCGGCCCAGGAGAACGTGGTCCGCGTAGGCAACGCCGACGAGATCCTGGCGGCGAAGCAGGCCGGGAAGGTCGGGTTCATGCCGACGCTAGAACACCTGCCCATCGGCCACAAGCTGGAGCGCCTCGACCAGCTCCACTCGATGGGCGTGCGGCTGGCGGGCATCACCTACAACCGCAAGAAYTACATCGGCGACGGCATGTACGAGCGCAACCCCGGCGGCCTGAGCGAATTCGGCATCGAAGTTATCCACCGAATGAACGACATCGGCATGGCCATCGATCTATCTCACGCCTCCACCCCCACCGTGATGGACGCCATCGAGTTCTCCAAAGCGCCCGTGGTCTTCAGCCACAACGCCGCCTACACCCTGCGGCCCACTGTGCGTACCCGGAAGGATGATGAGCTGAAAGCCTGCGCCGCCAAGGGCGGTCTCGTCTGCATCACGGCAGTGCCCAACGCCCTCAGCGACGACCCCGAGCAGGACATCGAGTGTGTTCTGGACCACTATGACTACATGGTCAACCTGATCGGCGTCGACCACGTGGGCATCGGCACCGACACGGTCATCGGCGACCACATGATGTTCCAGCACTACATGCTGGGCCGCTCTCTCGATGACATGCCGGCCCCCTATCTGAACGGCCTGGAATCCCCAGCCGACGGCAAGAACATCATCCGMGGCCTGATTCGCCGGGGACATTCGGACACCGACGTAAAGAAGATCGTCGGCGGCAACGCCTTGGGTTTCTTCCGAAGGGTCATGAAATAAGATGGCTGAACCTYTYMTSACCACCGTKRTCGGCAGCATGCCCAAACCGCCGTGGCTCTACAACCAGGTGCCTTTGGACGCTAAGGGA
The DNA here is from genome assembly GCA_002746355.1 of Dehalococcoidia bacterium. Classification (GTDB taxonomy): domain Bacteria; phylum Chloroflexota; class Dehalococcoidia; order Lucifugimonadales; family UBA3495; genus UBA9611. The sequence continues at coordinate 94,342 of NVWX01000006.1, forward strand.
TTSGACCATCACGGCACCGGCTCAGACTGGCTGCTCGAGGGCGACCCGTTGCATAACGCCCAGGACGATGCGGTGCGGYTGGCGATCTACGACCAGGAAAGCGCGGGTGTCCGAATCATCAGCGACGGTGAACAACGCCGGAAAACCTACCTCACCTACGTCACGTCGCAACTGGGCGGTTTCGACTATGAGACTTTGGCGGAGAAGTGGATCCGCGACGGACGCCGCCTGGCCCAGGTGGGGCGCTGCACCGGTCCAGTTGAGTGGCGTGGGCCCATCGTCGTCGACGATCTACGCTTTCTTCTGACGAATACTACCTCGCCGGTAAAGGTTACTCTGCCCGGTCCCATGACGGTGACCGACTCCACGTACGACGCCTACTACGGCGACGAGCGGACATTTGCCCTGGCGGTGGCCGCCGCCATCAACCGTGAAGCCAAGGCCCTCGACGCTCTGGGRCCGGCGGTGATYCAGTTCGACGAACCGGTGTTCAGCCGTTACCCGGACAAGGTCGCCGAATGGGGCATCGAGGCCCTGGACCGTGYGGCGGATGGACTGCRCGCCCAGACGGCGGTCCACRTCTGCTACAGCTACACGATGCCCGGCGTGGAACGCCCGATCAGACCCAGCTATCCTCAGATTTTGGCTGAACTGGAACGGTCCCAGATAGACCAATTGGCCTTGGAATTCCATGCGCCGCAACTGGACCCAAAACTCTTGGAATTCTGTCCTTCCAAGACGGTCCTTTTCGGATGCATCGACAACGCGGACCCGGTGGTTGAAAACGCGGAAGTGATAGCCCAGCGGCTATTGGCGGCYGCCGAGTATCATGACCCGGAGAAGCTGCAAGCGGCGCCCGATTGCGGGCTGGTGCTGCTGAGCCAAGCGACTGCACGGGCAAAGCTTTCGGCCCTATTCCGAGGCGCCCAGATCGCCCGAGACCAGCTGTCCGACCCCAGAGGAAGAGCCCATGGCCATCACCACGATTGATCCCTGCGATAAAGCCGGCATGGCTTTAACTTAGATGGCTGAACCTTTCATCACGACCGTCATCGGCAGCATGCCGAAGCCGCCCTGGCTCTATCAKAAGCCGCCGGCGGACGCCATGAAAACCGGCCTCCAAGGCGGCGACGCAGACTGGCTGCTTTCCGGTGAGGCCTTGACCGAAGCCCAGAACGATGCCGTTCGCCTGGCCGTTTTCGACCAAGAGGCGGCTGGTGTACTCATCATCAGCGACGGTGAACAACGACGGGTATCCTTCATCACCGGCATCACCTCCCAGATGGACGGGTTCGACTACGAAACTCTGGCGGAAAAATGGATCCGAGACGGACGGCGGCTGGCTGAAGTGGGTCGCTGCACCGGACCGGTCGAATGGCGCGGTCCAATCTTGACGCCGGACTTGGAGTTTCTGCTCACTCAAATAATCTCTCCAGTTAAGGTCACTCTGCCCGGGCCGATGACCGTGGTCGATTCGACATTCGACGCCTATTACGGAGACGAGCGGGCCTTTGGGATGGCAGTAGCAGACGCCMTCAACAAAGAAGCCAGAGCGCTGGATGCTTTGGGTCCCGCCGTGATTCAGTTCGACGAGCCGGTGTTCAGCCGTTACCCTGAGAAAGTGGCCGAATGGGGCATCGAGGCCCTGGACCGGTGCGCGGAAGGCCTTAACGCTGAGACCGCAGTCCACGTATGCTACGGTTATCCCACCGGCGACGCGCGTCCGATAAARCCGAGCTACCCGGAGATTCTTGTCCTGCTGGAGGGGTCTCAGATCGACCAACTGGCACTGGAGTTCCAAGCGCCGCAACTTGACCCAGCGCTGTTGGAACTCTGTCCGTCCAAGACCATCCTGTTCGGCTGCGTGGACAACGGCGACCCCAAGGTAGAAGACGCAGAACAGATCGCCCGGCGGCTGCTGGCGGCCGCTGAGCACCATGACACTGAGAAGATTCAGGCTGCTCCCGACTGCGGACTAACACCGTTGAGCCAATCGATCGCCCGGGCCAAGCTGTCAGCCCTATCCCGCGGAGCCCAGATCGCCAGAGACCGCTAGCCGACCCGAGAGGTAAAGCCCATGGCCACCACTGACACAAAATCAGACACGGAATTCCAACATGTCGCCCTCGAGCGCCACGACCACGTGGCGGTAATCACACTTCAGCGTCCCGACCGATTGAACGCCCTGAACCGGCAGATGGGGCTGGAGCTGCACGAGGCTCTCGAYCAACTGNCCGGAGAGTTTCCCGAGATTCGGGTGGTTGTAATAACCGGTGCGGGCCGGGGTTTCTGCTCCGGGGCCGACGTTGGCGATATGCCGGCGCGCATGGCCAAGGGAGGCGACCGGAACCCAAAAACTAGTGACGACGGCCCTTCAATCACCATGAAATTGGCGCCCCATCTACGGGAGATCCCCCAGCCGGTGATCGCAGCGGTRAACGGCGTGGCTGCCGGGGCTGGGCTGGGCATCGCTCTGTCTTGTGACATCAGGATAGCGTCGGACGCCGCCCGGTTCACCTCGGTCTTCGTCAAGCGGTCTCTGGTGCCGGACGCCGGGGTTTCCGAGATACTTTCCGCAGTGGCAGGGCCTGGCATCGCCGCCGAGATGGCCTACACCGGCCGGGTCTACGACGCCCAGTGGGCACTGGCCAAGGGCTTGGTCAAYGAGGTCSTTCCWGCCGAYGATTTGATGGCCCAGGCCGAAKCCTTGGCCCAAGAGATAGCCGCCAATCCGCCGYTGGCRGTGAARGCGACCAAGGCGCTTTTCAACAGCCATTACCCYGACYTKAACCRGGTWATCGNGGWCNGAGCACCGGGCCAACGACCCGCTACACGGTACCTCTGATCAGACGGAAGCCGTTCAGGCGTTCCTGGAAAAACGGGCGCCCAATTTCACTGGGAGTTAAGCAGTCCCATCCAAACGCGCGGCGGCCGCGTATCCTCTATATGACCTGCTTACCGTTGGATAGCGCGTATGCTATCCTGGCGAAACACCCCTGGTGTCAAACTGACCTAGATATTAGAGAGGGACCAAGTTGAACTGCCCACGCTGTGACGTTGCTCTAGACGAGAAAAAGCTCAAGGGTATCGAAATAGACCACTGCCCTCAGTGCAAGGGACTATGGCTGGACTTTCACGAGTTGGACCAACTTGAAGACCACTCCATGGACGATGACGACAGCAAAGGGATGATCGAGTACTCCCGGCGGGAAAGCGATATCTCATGCCCGCATTGCCAAGAGGTCATGGAGACGTTCAACTACCGGGCCCACGACCTGCCCATCGACCACTGCAAGAACCAGTGCGGCTACTGGCTGGACGAAGGCGAAGAGAAGAAAGTCCTAGACATCATGAAGCAGCGGGTCCAAGACCTGAAGCGCTCCAGTTCCGCTCAGGACTCATGGGCCAAGTTCATGGAACGCGGCGGCACCCGTTCCTTCCTCACCAAGGTCAAGGACCTGTTCAAAGGGTAGAAGTGGGCCGGTAGGCGCCTCATCGCCGCTGATTCTCGCTGCTTGACGCCATYGCCGCCCCGTGGTGTTAATCTGCGGCCGCAATTCCCCACTGTCATYCTGAGGCGTYAGCCGAAGAATCTCTTTTCCGTCCTGAACCGCCTTGCACCAAAGCACCGAGACCCTTCGCGCGCTTAAGGCACCATCAGGGTGACAATGTAGGTGGCTTACGGTTGGAAAGATCGGGCAAACCTGGAGCATTCCAGGCATCAACCCCGCTCCAACTCCTCCATGAACAGCTCCAACGAGGCATCCGCGCGGGAGTAGTCGTAGGTGGCATAGCGGCGTTGGCGGAGTTGGACCACATCGCCATTGAAGTAACGCTCGTATAGGGTCTGGCGGGAACCGAACTGGGTGCCGATCAGGTCCCAGGCCAGCCGGAACAACCGCACTTTTTTCTTGGCGTCKATCGACGCTCCCTGGTAGAACTTGCCGATCTCTCCGGCCAACGGCCCCGCCAGGTCTTCCTCGGTGGGGGTCAGCATCAGCCCTCCGGCGGCCAGTTGCTGCACAATCGCCGCGACCCTCTCATAGGCGTCGGGATACCAGTTGCGCATGGCGATCCAAGGCTCAGCAGCCGGCCAGATTCCCTCGCCCTCATACGRMGCGGCGTCGGCCTCGGCGGCGCGCATATAGGCCCGCACTGTCTCCAGAGTGTCGATAACTTCGGCGTTCTTCTCCTGTACATGGGCGAACCCGCCGATACCGATGCCCTCGGTGATCCCGTGCACGATGCCCAGGATGAATTCCAGCTTGGCGATGCTCTTGACCGCCACCTGCTGCATGTACTGACGCCACAGCGTTGCCTTCTGGACGGTCATGTTGGCCAGCTCGACGTCGTCGTAGATGAACACCCGCTCCCATGGGATGAGCACATCGTCGAAGATCGCCAAGGCGTCCATCTCGTCGTACTGCCCGGACAGCGGATATTCTGCCAGCGGGCGGCCCAAGTCGTGGCTGGGACGGCAGATGAACTTGAGGCCGGGAGTTGCCACCGGTATGGCGAACCCGATGCAGTATTTTCGGTCCTCYTCSWTGTCGGGKCGCAGGGGCCGGTAGACCGGSGCGAAKATCTCGTCGGAGAAYGGGGCCAGGGTRGCCAGAAGCTTGGCGCCCCGTACGATCACGCCCTCGCTGGTGCGGTCGACCACGCCCACCGCCGTGTACGGGTCCGGCAATTCGGCCAGGGAGAGGGAACGGTTGACCTGGGGGTGGCCGAAGGCATGAGTCAGGCACAAGTCCCGCTCTCGGACGTACTCGTGGTAGTTGCGCAGGTTCGCTTCGTGCCGCTTGTCGTTCAGGCCAAAGAGATGGGCCAGTTGGCGGGAGGCGGTGACTTGGATGTTCACATAGTCGGGCGTGCGCCCCAGCATGCCGTGACAAGACTGGGCGACGATCTCCATGGCGCCACGGCGGCGCAGCAGGTCATCTTGCGTCTCGGGCACCAGATACGACAAGGCCACGGGCTCACCGCTGGTGGGCGACTTGAACGTCATCTTGTCGTGATGTTCAGGGGAGTGCTGGAGGTCGTATATGCCGGCCAGGGTTTTGGCCATCCGGGCGGTCTTGGGGTGGGTAGTGACGTCCGCCACCCGTTCGCCTTCCAGCCAGACCTCCCGGCCGTCTCTAAGACCCTCCAAGAACTGTTCGCCGGTCCGTACCGCCATCTWAAACCTCTGGTYGCGAGTCATCTGATCAATGGGTTACTACGGCAGACCATGCCTGTCACCCTGATAGAGCCGTAAGCGCGCGAACGGTCTTGTTGCCCTCGTCCAGTATCGTTACAGATTGCAACGAGATTCCTCGGCTGACGCCTCGGAATGACAGTGTCGGGGATGCAGCGGGGAGCTATTTGTAGGGAACGTCCCAACGGTCGATGCCGCAGACCTCTTCCAATGGCTTTCGCGTAACCGAGCCGAACTCGCCCCGCGGGTAGCCCAGCGGCATGCAGTAGACAATCTCGGCGGTGTCGGGGATGCTGAGCAGTTTCTTGACGCGGTCATCAACCACGGCGTGCAGAGTGGCGATGGTGCCGCCGATACCGTAGGCCCTGGCCGCCAATAGCAGGTTTTGGGCCGAGGGGATTATTCCRCCCGAGCCGCCCTTATTGAGGGCGCAGATCAGTACCATCACCGGTGCGTCGCCAAACTCATTGGCCAGCCGCATGGCCGAGCGTGTCGAGTTCTTGCCAGGCGGAATGTCTTCCGGCCCCATGATTCCTTGGTCTTTGCGCTTGGMCCACCAGGCTTCGTGATAGAGCTCGCCCAACTGCTTCCGGGTGTCGGCGTCTTTCACCACGATGAAATGCCACTGCTGGGTATTGCCGCCGTTGGGGGCGCGGATAGCCGCCTCCATGATGTCCCGCATCACGTCGTCGGGGATCGGGTCCGGCTTCAGGCGTCGGATGGCCCTTTGGGTGAACATCGCTTCGCCAAGGGTCATGGTCAATCGGTCTGCAGTGGTCATGSTTAGCTCTCCAATCTATTCGTCKATATGTTACGCGGAGSTGGCAGTCTTTTTTCGGCGGTCGGCCCTTGGCTCGGCCAACAGGCGGCCATAGCCCAGCAACGGCTCAGTCTCTCCCGCCTGGCTGAGGGCGCTCCATAGGGTGGCCGTATGCGAGGTGACCACCGGCTTGCCGATYTCATCTTCCAGGGCTTGGGCGGCGGCCATGCCGTCGTGGTTCATGCAGCTTATGAACAGGCCGTCAGCTTCCTCGGCGTAGTCCTTCCAGGCGTYCATCGCGAAATCGAATATCTCCTGGGGCGGGACCGCTGCGAAACCTTCCGCCGTTTCCARGCCCATGCCCTTCATGATCARCGGCTCGATGCCGGCTTCCTGAAGGTAAGCCCGTTCGGMTACGTGATGGCTGTCGGGGTAAGGGGTGGTCACCACGATCTTCTTCAGTCCCAGGTGTTGCAACGCCTCAGCGACGGCCAGCATGGTGGAGGTTATCGGTGTGCCGAACTGGTCTTCCAACTCTTGGCAGAACTGCCGGTCCGCTTCCATCCCCCGCAGCGCCCCGCTGACGGTGCAGCAATAGGCCACSGAATCGACTTTGGCGCTGGCCAGCTCGCCAACAGCGCGGCCGGCGTTGCTCTCCATCTCGATCAGGGCGTCTATGCTCTCGCCCTCCGCCAGCATCATTCGGCTGGTCAGGAACRCCACCCCTGGAGGAGCGGCCTTGGGATAGCGCAGTTCGGAGACCGAYGATGCACTCACYWCCACCAARCCGATCTTGGTCCGCACGTCTAGCTGGTCCATCTGTTATCTCCCAAGGRAAANCTCTTCTAGTTCTTCCGGAGGATCACCGAAACTCGCGTGGGCGTTTCGGTTGCCAATTTTAGCACACCGTTAGGCGGGAAGAGTTGCTATAATGTGCCCCATCTTCCCTTCGAACAGAGTTAAAYAGGAGGCGCTGTGCCCGATATTCCCTTGGATGCAAGACAAGCCTATCAACGTTTGGGGGTAAGCCCCGTTATCAACGCCGCGGGGTCCGTCACCAAGTACGGCGGCACCCGGACCCGGCCCGAAGTACTTGAAGTGATGGCTGGAGCGGCCCGCATCATGGTCAACGTGGACGACCTGAACCGCAAGGCCGGAGARGAGATTGCCCGGCTGACTGGGGCGGAAGCAGGCTTCGTGTGCAGCGGTGCGGCCGGGGGCCTGGTGCTTCAAGCCGCCGCGTGTATCGCCGGCAAGGACCCCGTGAAGATGCGGCAGCTGCCCGACACCACGGGCATGAAAGACGAAATCATAATCCAGAACATGCACCGCTTCCCCTACGARCAGGCCTACCGCGCCGGCGGCGCCAAGCTGGTGGAGATCGGCGATTCCAGATACTCACACCCCTGGGAACTGGAGGGAGCTATAGGCGAGAAAACCGCCGCGGTGGCCTTCCTCTGCGCGCCAATGACCAACCGCAGGGCCATTCCGTTGGCCCAGGTCTGCGAGATCGCCCACAGCAAGGGCGTGCCCGTAGTGGTCGACGMTKYSYSCRWKCTKCSMSSYSRSGMSWWCYTSRRSWKMKKCMTRSSSSAYSKYGMYGAWRWSATCGNCATYSARSSGYSSSWWSGKCRYCCGCGGCCCCCAGGGTACCGGCATCCTCTGTGGACGGGCCGACTTGATCGAGGCCGCCGCCGCCCACGCCAATCCAGCCCAGTTCCTKGGACGGCCCATGAAAGTGGCCAAGGAAGAGATCRTGGGGCTGGTGACCGCCCTGAACATGTTCTTGGAGGAAGACGAAGAAGCGGAGATGCGGGCCTACCGGGTGCTGGCCGAGCAGGTGGTGGACGCTCTCAGCGAGGTGCCTGGCCTGAAGATTACCTTGGAGCATGACGACCACGATTACCTGATCCCCCACGCGATCATGCATTTCGGTCCCGACTGGAACGGCCCCAGCAGGAATGAGATCCTCAAAAGGATGGAAGAAAGCGAGACCCCCATCTACCTGCACTTCCTAGGCCAGCCCGACGAATTGGGGGTAGACCCGCTGAACCTGACCGAAGAAGAGAATTCCATCGTTATAAGGCGTCTAAGAGAAGAATTAACCCGGTAAAGAAAAACAGCATCTATTGRTCTAAGGAGAATCAGATGGCCATCAAGATCGATTTAAGAGTTCCCCCCTGCAAGCCCGTCCCGGAGATCACCGCCTTCGTTCAGGAATGCGAGGACGCCGGCTTCGACGGCGTAGGCATGCTGGACTCGCAGATGCTCGAACGGGATGTCTTTGTCTGCATGGCCCATGCGCTGCTGAACACCAAGACCATAAACGTCGCCTCTGCCGTCACCAACCCCGTCACCCGGCACCCTTCGGTGCTGGCATCGGCGGCGCAGACGGTCTCGGAGGTTGCGCCGGGACGTGCTCAGATYTGGATCGGGCGGGGCTACAGTTCCGCCAACGTGGTCGGCATCCCGCCRGCCACCGTGCGCCAGATGCGGGACGCGGTGGTCATGATGAAGTCGCTGATGGCCGGTGGCGAATACGACTTCGGCGAGACATCCAGCCGCATGAAACACGGAGGGGGAACTGCCACCCCGGTCTACATCGCGGCCACGGGCCCTCGTGTTATGAAAGTGGCCGGTGAGGTCGCTGACGGCGCGGTCTTGATGACCGGCATCCACCCCAACGCTGTGGCCGAAGCCCGGGAGTTGATCGCCGACGGGGCTAAGGCAGCCGGGCGCAACCCCGACGATATCGAGACGATCTTCACCTGCACAACCATCATCAGAGACGACATCAAAGAGGCCCGGGAGATCGCCCGGCCCCTGGCGGTGCAGCGTCTGATGGAGAAAACCTACGTYCGCTGGCTRAAGGCYGCCGGCATGGATTTCTCRGAATTTGAACKWSSMMKGGGCCTATGGGAACTCTACCCAGACGTTCCCCACGCCGAGGACTGGGAGAAGGCCAAGGAACTGTGCGCGTTCCTGCCCGACGACGCCCTGGCCCAGTTGTGCGACACCATGGGCCTCATCGGATCCCCGGAGTACTGCGCCGAGCGCATCAAGCAGGCGGAAGCGGCGGGCCTRGAGCACCTATACCTGATGACCGACCAGACCTACGATTTTGCGACCRGGGAATTGGCGGCCTTCCGAGACAAGATATTCCCGGCGCTGGGCAGGTCTAAACAGCCGGCGTAGGAACGGATGCACACGAAGGATAATTGAGTGGATTTCGGCCTTCCCCGGAAGGACAAAAAGACGTGCTAACCTCCAACCGTTATTYCTGCGGAAGCAGGAACCCACTCCGCGATGACGTTCTCTTGCGAAGATCGTTCGAACGGCTAAACCCGGTAAACCAGTGGATTYCGGCTTTCGCCGCAAAGACGTGCTAACCCCCACCGTCATTCCTGCGGAAGCAAGAACCCACTCCGCGATGACGTTCTCTTACGAAGATCGTTCGAACGGCTAAACCCGGTAAACCAATGGATTCCGGCTTTCGCCGGAAAGACGTGCTGACCCCCACCATCATTCCTGCGAACCCAGTACGGTCTTAGGGATTGATAGTTGGCTACTTCAAACATTCTGGATTCTGGCCTTCGCCAGAATGACGAGTGATGGCGTAGGTGCGGATTTTCAACCCGACCTTTTTATCGTGAATGCTGTTCGGTACGCGCAGTCATTACGTCGCAGATTCCGTCATTCCAGCGAAGGCTGGAATCCAGGAGCCGCTTTCGGGACGACGGTTGGAAGGTCCAGCCTTCAGCGCACCCCGCCGCCCCGTTCCTGCTCGATCAGCATCCGGCGCAGTATCTTGCCAGAGGCATTTTGGGGGATGGAGTCTACGAATTGGACTTGGCGTATCTACTTGAAGGAGGCTACCTGACCGGCGATGAATCCCATAATCTCTTCGGAGKTCGGCGAAGAACTGAGGGCCATGAAGTACCTCGGTAGCCGTTGGATTTGCGTTAATTTCTGGCCCGGATTCTACCGCGCTTGGAATCAAGGGCCGGTTAAATACCGGGTAAGATTGCGAGACCGCTGAATGTGACGGAAGAATCCCTAATCGACGAAGGGCATCAAAATCACCGTGGGGATTGACAGATGCCAGACCTGAGCGCGTTCAGACTATTGACCGGAGTTGTCGCCTTGATTGCCGTCGCCTGCGGAGCGTCCTCGAYTGCTCCCGCCGAGGCTCCAGAGTCCGTTGCGCAACCATCTGCGCGACCTGAATCCACCCCCACCTGGGTCCCGCCGACCCGGCAGCGGCTGGCGCCGGACCCACTCTTTGATCCGACACCAACCCCGAGGCTGGCCCCGCTGCCAACCCTTTCGGGAGTAGGAGGCACATTCGTGGAAGTGGCCCTACCGGCCTGGTCGAACAGGACCCGGATTACGAGGACGAACTGAGGAACGCCCGGTTCTCTGTGATCGGCTGGAAGACCGACTTCAGCTACCACACGGTGCCCTTCGCCGATTTTCTCTCTGGCGGCCCACCCCGCGATGGCATACGCCCGCTGGACAGGCCGACTTTTATCACCCAAGACGAGGGCGATGAATGGTTATCCGCGCTGGAACCGGTGATCTCCTTCGAGATGAACGGTGAACAACGGGCCTATCCATTGCAGATCCTCATCTGGCACGAAGTAGTTAACGACGTGGTCGGCGGGGTGCCGGTGACCGTGACCTTCTGCCCACTCTGCAACAGCGCCATCGTATTCGAGCGGACCGTGGACGGCAGGGTTTTGGATTTCGGGACCTCAGGCAACCTTCGCAACAGCGACCTGGTGATGTGGGACCGGCAGACCGAGTCCTGGTGGCAACGGCTCACCGGCGAAGCCCTCGTTGGCAGGATGGCCGGCACCAAGTTGAATTTCCTCGCCGCCCCCATCATGTCTTGGCAGGACTTCAAGACCCACCAACCAGATGGCCTGGTGCTCTCCAAGGACACCGGATTCAGGCGCAACTATGGCGAGAACCCTTACGTTGGATACGACCGTATCGATAACCCACCATTCTTATATTCCGGCAATCTTGACGGCTGCTTACAGTCCAAAGAACGGGTTGCCGCAATCACGGTGGACGGCGTGGACTTCGCCTTTCCTTTTTCTATTTTGGCCGAGGAAGGCGCTGTGAACTACCAAACGAACGGTGTGGACGTGGCCGTATTCTTCAAGTTTGGCACCAACTCGGCGTTGGGTGACGCACAGATCAGTTTCGCCGCGGATATCGGTACAACCGCAGTATTCAACGCGATACTCAAAGGGCAGAGGTTGACGTTCACCGCCGCTGGCGACTGGTTCACCGACGCCGAAACCGGCTCGACCTGGAATATCCTGGGGTAGACTATCGACGGCCCGGTGAACGCTTGACCAAGATCGTC
>NVWX01000036.1 GCA_002746355.1 Dehalococcoidia bacterium
TGGCCAAACTTGAGGGCGCTGTCAGATTGCCCATCTTCCACTGTAGGCGTTCAGCGATAATGGGACACTTTTAGGGGGATAAAAACATGAGGGAGATGGGGTGTTTGGACTCCTGGTGCAGGGTATAGATCTACCGCACCTAGAAAGGAGCCGAAAGTGCCCCAAGACAACACCGGTCAAGCCCAAGTCCAATTACTAGGCGATCAAGCAAAGGGATTTCCGCATAACCACTAACTTTCATTTTTCGTAGAACCTCTCCCTACGAACGGAGGAATCCTCCAGAGTTCATCTCAATAATCTCCTAGATATTTGGGCAATCCCTATTGGGAGCGGCTATATTCCTAGAATACCCGGCAACCGGTCTCCAAACATGGTTGCCTTCTCGAATGCATTGGCTAACTGAAGTACGCCGAAGTCATCGTGGTGACGACCAACTATTTGTAAACCAACTGGAAGCCCTTCGGGAGTAAACCCACATGGCACAGACGCAGCCGGATGTCCAAGCGAACTGATGTAATAGCACGATTTCATCCAATCGATATACGACTCCATCTGGACTCCATTTATCTCGGTTGGGTACTCTGTTGTCGCATCAAACGGAGGGACCTGGTTAACCGGCATGACCATAAATTCATAGGTATTCATGAAAGAATTTACCCTGTTGAAATAAGAGGTTCGCATCTTTTCGGCTCTACCAACGTCGCTCGCTTTTAACTTGAGTCCCGTCTCAATTTCGCTGATGATCGTACCTTTGATCAAATCTCGGTGTTGTTCAAGTAATTCAGACCTTACAGACGCCGTTCCCCAAGCTCGGAGGGTCTTGAACACTTCGTCTGCGTTACTAAAATCAGGGGCTGCCTCGTCTACAACACAACCCAGAGATTCCAAAACTCCTACGCAATCTTTAATTTTCAAGGCAACTCTCGGATCAACAGGAAGGCCATCAAGGTCGGGCATGTATGCGATACGGACTCCCGCGAAATCTCGTTCTAATGGCGCAGCAAATCCCGCTCCAGGCTGTTCGATGGATATCGGAGAACGATTGTCTGGACCCGCGATAGCACTTAGATGAAGAGCCAGATCCCCAACTGTACGCGCCATTGGCCCCGGGACTGCCAGAGTACTCCATCCCAGTGGCGATACCCCTGGCACCCGGCCGGGGGAAGGCCGCAACCCTACGACGTTGTTAAAATTAGCGGGGTTTCGAAGGGATCCACCTAGGTCAGTCCCATCAGCGATAGGCAGCATCCTGCAAGCCAGTGATACTCCGGCTCCACCGCTGCTGCCACCGCATGTTTTAGAAGTGTCATAAGGGTTAAGCGTCGCACCGAATACGGGGTTAAATGTATTTGATCCGGCGCCAAACTCAGGGGTGTTTGTTTTGCCGATTATTATTGCGCCGGCTTTTTTGATACGCTCGACGATAATCGCATCCCTGTCTGGGACGTTGTCTTTGTATATCGGAGACCCGAATGTAGTTCGCATCCCTTTGGTGAGCGTGAGGTCCTTCACTGCTGTGGGGAGTCCATGGAGTGGCCCCAAAGATTCTCCATTGGAAATCGCTGCATCCGCTGCTTTTGCTCCGTCTAACGCCCGGTCAGGGTGAAGAGTGACGATCGCGTTGACAGTCGGGTTCACCTTCTCAATTTGGGCCAGGTGTGCTTCCATAACTTCGACCGCCGATAGGTCGCGGTTGCGGATCTTATCTCGAATTTCCCTGGCTGTTAGGTAGCAAATTTCATTGCCAGTCATGTGAATATCCTTTTGTCGCCGTTGACCCGTATAGTTCCCGGTGCAAAATGGTCTCGCCTACGCTGAGCTGATATCAGTGAATCACAGAAGCTATGGTTGTAGGCTGGAAACTTACCGGTTACATCAGATTTAGTTCTGCGTATCCGCTTTCAACAACTTCATTACAACGCTTGCGAAAAGTAGATTGAGTACCGCTGTAACGAGCAACAATCCTCTCTTGTCTGCCGTCTAGATTACTGTTTACGCCAGTCATCCAAGAGTCGATTTGATTAGCCAGAAGTCCTTCCCCCTGTTCCAATACGTGTTGATACCAACCGGCTACCGCTTTAGTCGTCGCTTCTGCTCGAGTCATATTTTGCGCCGTCATATGTTCGATCAGGTCGGTTATCCATTCGACATTGAATTCAATACTCCGGGGATTGTTGCCCAAGAGCGCATGCGGGCCGAGGATCATGAACAGGTTAGGAAAATTATTGATTTGAATCCCTAGAAAGGTCGATAATTCCTCGCTCCATTGCTCCTTTAATCTGCGACCATTGACACCCGCGATGTCTATCTTGTTGTAACTACCCAATATTGCATCGAACCCGGTTGCATAGATTATGAGATCGAACTCAAATTCTCTATCAGCCGTAACAATCCCACCAGGAGTGATCTTTTCGATCGGAGTTTCAATGATATCGATCAATTCGACATTGTCCCGGTTGTAGGACTCGTAATACCTCGTTTCCAGAGGCACTCGCCTAGTCCCAAAGCCATGATCTTTGGGAATCAGTTTCTCGGCGGTTTCAGGATCATCTACCCGCTGCCGGATCTTGTCCGCAACGAACTCCGACATCGCTTCGTTCGCTTTAGGACTGGTTAGAACGTCTTTGAAATTCCCCTGCCAGATCCCAAAGCCTTTGCTAGCGTATAGATTCTCCCAGAATTCATATCGTTCCTCTTCCGAAACTTCAAACGTGGACCTCTTGTCAGCAGTGTGCAAAAAACCTGCTGCTGTTTGATTACATGTCTCAAAGATCTCTTCATAATTCGCCCGTATCTCTCTCATCTCATCGGGCTCGATCTTCGAGTTGTGTAGGGGCGCACACCAATTCGGCCGACGTTGGAAGACCGTCAGATGGCCGACATCCTTGCAGACCTCTTGAATCGTCTGTACGCCGGTAGCGCCAGTCCCGATCACTGCCACTCTTTTCCCTGTATAGCTCACAGGTTCATGCGGCCATCGGGACGTGTGAAACGACTGACCTTTGAAAGAATCTATGCCTGGAATTCTGGGTAATGTCGGTTGAGAGAGCAGGCCGATTCCTGTAATGAGGAACCTACTTCTGAACCGGCTACCATCTTGCAACCGGATTTCCCAACTCCTAGTATCATCACTGTAGATCGCTGACTGAACTTCGCTAGAAAATTGGATGTCTTTGACCAAGTCGAATTTGTCTGCAACGTGTTGAAGGTAGCGAAGAATCTCAGGTTGTGATGCAAAATGTTCGGACCAATCCCATTCGTCGAGAAGTTCCTGTGAAAAGGAATATCCGTACGAGTAACTTTCCGAATCGAACCGAGCACCTGGATAACGATTCCAATACCAAGTGCCACCGACCCCTGTACCCGCCTCAAACACGCGTACTCTCATGCCGATATTTCGCAATTTATAAAGCTGATATAGGCCTGCTACACCCGCTCCGATTACGATCGCGTCGTAGTCAAGAATGGTATCCGAGTTAGAGGCTCTCGAGTTTGTCGCAGGTTGAGTCATTTCACTCTCTGTTCTTTCTAGATTAAATGGGTATACCGTTCAGTATCTCATCGGACAATCTCAAAAATAACCCGTAATTACTCCCTTCAATTAGGAACGAACATAAGTGGTACAACTGGTTATTCAAAATGGCCGACATATTACGCCGGAATCCTGGGCTCCTTCATACCAGTGACTGATTGTTCCTTTCCAGACGGCTCACTGGGAGAATGGCAGGACTTAGTAGTGGTCAGTGAATAGTTTATTCCACGGAGCCTTCGACGGGGGATTTTTGGGCTCCCAGAACTAGGTCATTTCTACCGCCTTGATCCCCAACCCACGGAGGGTAGCAAGTACGTGCACGGAACCGGAGTGACTATCTCGTTGGTCCCGAACCAGGGTTTCCGGGTCAAGAAATGGATCAACGTGGATTCGTTCAGCGGGCTGACCGGCCGAATCAATATGAACGCCGACCGCATCGTCCAGATCAATCTGGAACGGACGAGCGTGAGTGCACAGTCCACACCAAGGCCTACTTCTACCCCAAGGCCAACGCCCCTGCCCACATCGACGCCGAGACCGGTTCCGACGCCGACTGCGGCCCCTCTAACCGGGATCGTCTCAGTAGAGATTCAACCACGAACAGCCAGGTTGAATGCTGTGCTTCATGGCTGAGTTGGTTCGAGAAAATGTATAGTTATCGTCTGTACAGCAGAGCAAAAGCCGCCACCTGTTCCATTCAAACTGCGTTACACGTCGTATCGTTTACTCGATCGATGCCCGTACTCGTCGGTCGGTAAGACCAACGATCAATGGACTTATTACACTCTTGGACTTCACGTTGATGCAGGACGGCAGCCCGCTGGCGAAGGCTCGTTCCATGGCCGGTGACAGTTCTTCTATCCTTTCCACTGTTTCGCCGTAACCACCCAGGCCCGCAACCATCTTGTCGAAGGGAATATCCCTGAAATCTGTCTTGAACGATYGCCCGTTCTTGAACAGCCTCATCTGTTGCTGCTTGATCGACCCGAATCCCCGGTTGTTGTCAACTACCACGACGATCGGCACGTCGTTGGCGAAAGCAGCTTCGATGCTGAGACCACCGGCTAGGAACGCTCCGTCGCCTGATAACAGGACCACTCTGCTTTCCGGATTATTCATCTTGGCGGTGACCGAGAACGGGACTCCCACCCCCAAGATGCTTAATGGGCCAGGGTGCAATACTCCCCGTAATCTTTTGCCCTCCGCAGCGGCCATGTTGACCGCTATCTCTGCCCAGAAATGTGTGTCGCCGCCGTCAATGACAAGGTAATCGTCCTCGTTTAGAGATTGCAGGATCTCACGCGAAATCTTAAGGGGATGCAGCGGACCGTCTCCATCCTCATCCAACATCTTATGCATTCCATCTGCCCACTCCCTCCGCCGCTGCCGGTTGGCCTYGATCCATTCAGATCCAATGTTTAGTTGCTCGGCGGTAGCCATGTCACCTAGTGCAGTCAGCACCGCGCCGGGGTCACCCAAGATTCGGACATCTGCTACATGGTTRTCGGCCAATTCTTCGGTGGACCCGTTGACGCATATCAGTGTGGCTTCCTCTGGAAACAACGGAGGATTGCCGAAGTTCAGGAGATTGTCCAATGGGCAGCCAATCACGAGTATGACATCGGCCTCGGCCAGAGCGGTTTYTGAGGGTGGGTTCAGGTGGATATCGACGATACCCAAAGATACTTCGCTGCCKATATCCAGCACTTTATGGTGGTAAGGCGCGTTAGAGACCGGGATTCCAAGCTGGGCTGCCGTTGTCTCCAGCTGGGATTCTGCGCCCGACCACCAGACGCCGTTTCCGGCGACGATTACCGGTTTCTTCGCGTTCCGCATTATCCCTTCAAGTCGGCGCATAWCCTCTGGGTTGGGAGATGKCCGGTGAACCTCACRCCGCGAWAGCTTAAACGCTCGCTCACCCTCCTGGTCCTCCGGTTCATACGATGAATAGAGAAGATCGACCGGGATGCTTATATGAACTGGACCCGGGTTCCCGTTCACCGCCAAATCGTAGGCTTTATCCACAGCCTCCRCGATACGTTCTCCGGCGGTTACCGATATGGTGGACTTGGTGATTGGCTCGGCGACCCGTTGTGATCAATCTCTTTGAATCCGCCCCTTCCGTCCCGTTTCAATGTGCTGGCACTGGTGATGAAGATGACCGGCGACCGTTGAAAATAGGCCTCAGCCATCGCCGGGAYCACATTGGCAAACCCCTCCGGGCCGCACAGGCTGACAACTCGACCTTTTCCGGCCGTACGACCACCCGATACCTTCCTTTCAAGAATGGATACCGGGTTGGTCGGTAAATATTTGACGTATATATCGGTCTTGGCAAACCCGCGACATACAAGCTAATTCCATACCTGGGTAAATAAACCAAACTGAAAAAACAGGTGATTCCGAGACTATTTAACATCCGGTGTTTGGTGTGTTTCTATACACGGTGTTATACGGTGGTTGGTGTGAATTTTAACCTGTGTTTGCGGCGTTGAGGTGTAAAAAAGCTCAGGTGTATGCGGTGTTCAGGTGTACGCGGTGTTTAGGTAAAAGACCCAGGTCTTTTTGGTTTTAAGCTGGATAGGCGGAGCTTAACCGGCGCTTCAAGAGTCGAAGTTTTGATCTTCTACGGGTCGCACCCAGTCACCGCAATGTGTATAATATGCCGTGAACCAGAACGTTGATCCACCCACGGCGGAGGTTGATAGAATGGCGACTACGGCACAGCACCAAACCTATTGGGAACGAGCCAAGGAATCGGGTTTTGACCTAAGCTGGTTGAACCAGTTGGAAGAAAACGTTGTTGGCGCTGAAGTAGAAGACGTTTCAGACAACCTCACAGGCCGCGTTGCAGGCTCTATACCGCGCCCCGGTGTGGCCAAATTTGGAGCCTACCCGTTCCGCACCAAGAAAGAGGTTTGGGGCTACAACCTCCGCAAACTCTATGAAGAGTTTGTCAGTCGCCAGTGGAGTTCCGCCACGGACATTCCCTGGGATACCCTGGAAGAATTGCCCGATGACATCGAAGCTGCGGAGTGTCAGTTGGCAACTTTTTTCGCCCAGGTCGAATTTGTAGCTGCGGATGTTCCCGGCCGATTCATCGCCACCATGTCGCCTGACTACCAAGAAGTCCGTATGGTGCTGCTTGGGCAGGTTATGGATGAATCTCGGCACCTGGAGGTTTTCCGCAAACGCGCCCTCGCCAACGGCGGTGGGCTGATGCGCATGATCGACAGCGTAAGTGACGTTGTCGGCGGCAGCACTGATAGNGCCAGGGAATACACCGAACTATCTACCCGTCTGCATATCGTGGGTGAAGGCAACGTCCTCACCCTGTTCCGGCTTGGCGAGTTGRTGGCCTACAACGAAGCTGAGAAAACCATCTACCGTCGCTGCGCTCAAGACGAGGCCAGACACGTAGCCATCGGAGTGCTCCATGCACGCTACATGAAGGAGTGCAGCCCGGAACGCGTGGAAGAGATGCACTCGTATCTGGACGAAGCCGAGAATCGCCAGTCCTCCGGCGCCGGAGGAGAGAACCCTGCGGCTCGTAACATGCTTACAAGCGAGGCGTTGGCTGTTTTGTTGGGCGGRGGCAAAGACAAGACCGATGAAGGTCAGAAGATTCTCATGGCCGTCCGTCAGAAACAGGTTAAGGAATACTTCCAGCGGCTGAAGTCTGCCGGCTTGGACGACCGCATCACCAATGGCAGGGTGAACCCAGCACTGCTGAAGACCTATAACCCTAACCCGGACTAAGTGACATAGCAAAAGGAACTGGGGCCTCTACCMGATAACGGTGGAGGCCTTCTTTATTTCCCGGTCAGCTTACGGCRCCGAATAACTCGACCTCTAGAGGCCAGAATATGGCATCGACTCCCGAATCGGACGGTGGACCAGAGGAAYCAACTGCTGATAGAGACGCCATGTCAGGCGATAAGGCTGAGTCCGAGACGACCGAAGAACCCAAAACCTTCGATTGGATGCAGGACACGCCAGAGTGGGGGACCAAAGCCGTACCTGGTAAGAAAGGCCTAACACTGGATGGCATCGCCATAAACTCCTATGGCGAGATTCCGGAACGTAGTGAAGAGATGACCCGTATGCCAAGGGGCGCGTTTCATGTTGCCGGTGTCCCAAGGCTGGAGTTCTACCCACTGAGCAAAAAGGTGGACATCTGGGCTGACAACGCCGCCGGACTGTACGAAGAGGCGATTCAGCGCCGTTGGATGGCCCAYYTGGAYGTRCCMTGGGATWCSMTSGAGCCKTTGYCYCGGGAACTGGAACTSKCKATGTGCCAGYTMTGCACCGAGTTGGCCCAGCAGGCCAGCGTGGAAACCGACTCCATCGGTCAGTGGATCGGGCGCATGAATTACGCCTATTACGAGGTCAAGACCTTTCTGGCTGCTGAACTGTACGATACAGCTAGGCATTACGACGTTTTCCGGACGCGCGCATTGGCTAATGGGGGTACCCTGGGTTTGGAAAGCCCCGGTCTCATCAATCGGCGGATCATAGAGAGCCGGGCAGGCTGGACCGAAACCGCTGTCGTGATGTATCTGCTCCGTGGATCGTTCACTCTCATGCTCTACCGGTACGGCGAGGCCTATGCGTTGAATCCGGCCGAGAAAATGATCTTCCGGAGAGCCATCCAGGACAAGGCCAGGCATCTGGGGTATGGAATGGCCCACGTTAAGTTTGCCGTCTCCGAGAATGGCAAAGACTATGCTACCGGCCTGCTGCGTATGATGAGCGGCGTCGAACTGGACCTGGCATCTGAAATGAATGACCCGGTGTTATGGGAAGCCCTGGCAATCATATTCGGCGGCGGCTTGGAAAATATCTCATCCGGCATGGATGTGGTCCGAGAATTCCAACGCCGATATGTCTCTGAATACATGGCCCGAATGCAATGGGTCGGTATCGACAAAACAGCGGAAAACTTGGCGCCAGGATTATTGGCCTACATCAATCAGGAATCCAATCAAGAATCGGGCGCTCCCGCGTAGGGGATGATTTGCCAGTTTACGAATACCGATGCTTGCAGTGCAATGAGGTTAGTTCTTATTTCCTCAAAACCTATGGCGCTACGCCACAGTCRGGCTGCAAGAACTGTGAAAGCCCTGATATTCTGCGAATCATGTCCAGAGTCGCTTATATCCGGTCGGAAGCGGACAAATTTGCCCAATTAGACCCCAAATACGGCAAGATGGTCGATCGGGCGCTGGCCAAAGCCCCCAGCGAYACCAACCCGGACCATTATGTTCGTAAAATGGTCCCATTCAGCCAGGCTAAAGAGCAGGGCGACCCCTACTTCAAAGATTAGCTAAGAAACCGCCGCGTTGCCGCCGCTTGGCTATCGGATGGCAATCTAGCGCCCCGAGAGGGATTCAAACCYTCCCCATGAACGCCTCTATCTGAAAATATCAGGAGAAGACCATGAGTTCCGCCGCAGGCACACTAGTGTTTCCATCAGTTGAATGGTTTCAGGGCCTCCAGCAGATGGTAAATGGAGACCCCGAATTCCGTAGGTTAGGGTCTATAGACGCGGCGATGGGAGTGAAGGTAGGCTCCAAAGTCTTTGTGGTTATATTCGAGGCATTTGAATGTACTGATGTCCGGGAAGGCAGTGAAGCCGACCTTGATGACTTGGATTTCTACTTGGAGTTGAGTGAGGCTGATTGGCGAGAACTGATAGAGAACACCAAGGCCAACAGTGGGGCCGACCGCCGGCATACATTGAATACCCTTGACCTGACCGCGGACGACGGCTTTGCCCAGAACGCCACCGGTGACCAATTGCGCGGAGAYATCTTTTTTCGGGTTAACGAGAGTCTCCAGTATTTCTTCGACTTGTCCGCCAAACTAGATACTGTGTTCGAGTAGGCGAGCAGAATTAAAGCATCTCCATATCGGTGGATTTAGCCCTGTCATTCCTCCGTTCCAGACTCCACCGCATTATGACACGTACGCGTATAGGGCAGCATGGCCCTTGTCTGTCCTCTCAGCGATGGGGCGCGGTGATTGTGTTTCAAAGTAGCCTTCAAACGCGGCGCCTTCTCCATATTCAGCGAATTGGTAGGCGTCACTACAACCACCACTAAAGCGTGTTTCAGCCCGGGYTCGACTCTAGTGGACCTCCCCGTCCAGACAGGCGAACAACCAAAACAACCGCCGCTATCACAAAGCCCTTGGCAACGTGACGCCCGATGATGTCCTACACGGAARACGCGAAGRGATCCTGATCAMGAGAARGGAGGTGAAAGCCAAGACCTTAGCCCAACGCAAACRYTACAACSRMCTGCTWCGGGAGTCCCAGAACGCCGCCATCTCCCCCTGATCTCTCCTTAATAAAAGTGTCCCACTTTTGCTGGTTGCCAACACGTAAGAACTTGCCATCGATACCACCATGAGCCCGATGGTAACGGCCATGACGGTCATGACCGTTAACTTGAACAGGTCTCCGATGTTCGGCGCTATTTGAATCAATATGCCCATGAATATCTCCGATGATGCCTCGCGTTGTTCAGCCCTAACGTCATGTTCACTCTAAGTCGGGCTTAGTTGGCAGGCTCTACGATGATGTATGKCGGCGCGGGGATGTGCATCGAAGGGGTTTGGAAGTCGATCGTCTGGACCACTTCCGCTTCGGCATGAGCAGCCATTGATTCRRAAGGCCGAGCCGCCGAAACCATTAGGACCGTTGTCATGGCCAGATAAGCGAAAAGCAGCAGCAGTATGGACCTCTTGCTCAATCGTGGTGCTAAAAATCTGGAGATATTCATGGCGCCCCCTGTCCTGTTTTGTGTTACAGGCTCACCTTACGGCGGCGGCAATAAACAACGCATAAATCTGGACCCAGTGGGTATAAACATCCTATAAACAAACCAGAACGGAAAAAGCCCAGTCCTTCAGGTGAAGAACGGGGCTTTCTGTCTTCCAGRRAAAAGGTTGAAGCGGTTAAAGCGCCTGCCAGTACCTCTTCCCGCTCTCCCTGATGACCCGGCCGAAGCCGCTGTGGTGGCAGATGGCGATGGCGGCATTTTCCCGTTCCGCCCATTCCAGCATGTCTTTTCGGGTCTCACCGGCTCTTTCCGGGTCCATGTCGTAATGGAACACCCAGTCGGTCTCGGTAACCTGGGCTGGGCCGTGGAACACGTCTCCCATGATAAACGCGCGCTCCCCTACGGAGTTGATGATCATGCTCATGGAACCGGGGGTATGACCCGGCGTCGGAGTAACGGTCAGTTCACCGGTTAGTTCGRTCTCGTCGTTTATCARGTCCAAGACGCCCAGCCGCCGCAGTGGGGCCACGGTCTCGGCCCACCAGTCGTAGCCGAAGATCTCCGAGTCCAGGGRTGTTTCGAACGCCGTCCAGTCGGCCTCGTTGGCCACGTAGCGGGCGTTGGGGAAGGTCGCCGACTCTTGGGAGCCGATGCGGGTTATATTCCAGCCAACGTGGTCTGGGTGCAGATGGGTTAAGAACACGGTGTCGATGTCCTTGGCTTGGAACCCGGCGGCTTCCAGCTCGGTCAACAGCACTCCGTCGATGCCGCCGCCGATATTGGCCACCACAGCGGGGTTGGACGTTGCGTTGCCCAGTCCGGTGTCCACCAACAACGTCCGGCCTTGGGAGCGGACCAAGTAACACTCGAAGTGGACCCGCAGGCTGTCGCCGCCGCTGTAGGCGTCCGGGTACCGTTCGATGTAGGGCGCCCAGGCTTCCAACGGGACATCCGGGAACGTCCGGTTGAATGGCAGCGCCACCTYCGCATCGTGAAGGACCGTAATCTCAACATTGCNTACTGTCAATGTACTGTGCGGCATTTCATCTCTCCCCNNTCTGGTCTCTTTCGTCTAAAGGGCTTGCCAGTATCTCTTCCCGTCCTCTTTGATCACCCGCCCAAACCCGCTGTGGTGACAGATGGCGATGGCCGCGTTATCCCGTTCCGCCCGGTCCAGTATCTCCCGGCGCGTCCGGCCGGCCTGGTCCGAGTCCATGTCGAAGCGGAACACCCAGTCGGTCTCGGTGACCTGGGCCGGGCCATGAAACACGTCCCCCAGCAAGAACGCGGTCTCCCCTCCCGAGTTGATGATCAGGCTCATGGAGCCGGGTGTATGGCCGGGAGTTGGMGTGATTGTCAGCTCGCTGTTCAATTTGGTTTCTTCTGTTACCAGGTCTAAAACRCCGGCCTTTTTCAGAGGAGCGACGGTGTCCTCCCACCAMGGRAAMCCRAATATCTCCKWGTCTTTGGGCGTGTYGAAGGCMGCCCARTCGGCCTCRTTGCCRATGTAMCGGGCGTTSGGGAAKGTCGGCKYKCCTRSKCCTCCRCTCTGRGTCATGTTCCAGCCCACRTGGTCCAGRTGMARGTGGGTCAAGAACACGGTATCGATGTCGTCTGGCTGGTAGCCCGCCGATCGCAGATCTCCCAGCAAGTTGCCCTGGGTGCCGCCGAACATCTGGTCCACGGTGCCGGGGTTAGTGGCGCTGGTGCCCAACCCGGTGTCCACCAGCAAGGTGCGGGCTTGGGAGCGGACGAGGTAGCACTCAAAGTGGGTCCGCCGGCTGTTCCCGCCGACGAAAGCTTCGGGATATCTTTTGAGATACGGCTCCCAGGCTTCTGCGGGAACATCCGGAAAGGACTGGTCGAAGGGCGATGCGACTTCAGCGTCGTGCAGTACCGTGATCTCGACGCTGCCAACGGTCAGGGTGCTGTGCGGCATATCCAACTCCCCATAGGCTCACTGGCCAAGAAATCAATAAGGGGCCGCTGTGGTCCAGAGGCCCCTAATAATACCGGAAATAGATGCGGCTGAACCGCCGCCTGGCTAGCGATTGGGGATGCCCAGCGCTACTTCCAGGGGAGTCGTATTTACGATGTGGCGGCGCAGACCCATGTCGTTAGGGCTCAGGCCCATGGCCAGACCGATGGCCTGGGGCATGTGCAGGATGGGCAGGCCGATGGGACGTCCGGCTTGGGCGGCCGCCTTTGGCTGGAAGCTGTCCAGGTTCAGGTGGCAGAGCGGACACGGCGTRATCATGGCGTCGGCGCCCAGTTCCTTGGCTTCCAGGGTGTGCTTGGCGACCATGGCCATGGAGTTGCGCTCGTTGATGGTGAGGATCGGGAACCCGCAACAGCGGGTCTTTCCCTCGAAGTCCACCACAGTCGCGCCGATGGTCTCGATGATCTGCTCCAGAGCGGTCTCGCGGTCCGGGTGGTCTTCGAACTCCAGGGCATCTGTTGGCCTAACGATATAGCAGCCATAGAAGGGCGCCATGCGAACGCCGGCGAGAGGCCGCGTGATCAAGCTCAGCAGCTTGTCCAGACCAACGTCTTCGACCAGCACCCACAGCAGGTGTTTGGGATCCGCGTGGCCCTTGTATTCCAGGTCTTCTTCGGCCAGAAAGCCGTTGACCTTGGCCAGGTACTCCGGGTCCTTCAGGCGGTGATTGGCCTGACTCATGACCCCTTGGCAAGTGCTGCAGATGGTCAAGATAGGCAGGTCCAGCGCCTCAGCCATGGCGAAGGTGCGGGCGTTCAGGGTATCGCCCAGCAACTGGTTCTTCTCTTGCAGGACGCCGGCGCCGGTGCAGGACGCGGCGGGCATCTCCTGAAGCTCAATATCGAGCTTCTCGCAGATCAGTTTGGTCGCCGGATAAAGCTCCGGACAACCGCCTCGGGACACACAACCAGGGAAAAAAGCGTACTTCAACGCGGGACTCCATTATTTACCGGATAGGTCTATTGGGCGGCGGCCTATTTGCGCTCTTCCGGCCCTTCGACCTTGTCGAATATCTTCCGAACGTTCTCGGACTGCGGAAGCTTCTTATGGATTATGGGCGGCATCTTGCCGTGGGTCAGGGCTTGGATGGCGATGGGTGCGTAGCCAATCAAAGCCGATATGTTAGTTATGCCAACTGACTTAGGCACGAGACGGAGCTCGTCCAGCCAGCCGCTGTGCTCAACCGAATCGCTGAACGCCTCGGTGTGGCGGGCGCCGTTGGTGTTGGTGAACCCGGCCTCGATCGCCTGGTCGCGCAGGGCCATGATGCGGTCCATGGGCGCCACGCCCTTGGGGCAGGCCGTTACGCACTCCATGCAGCGGGTGCAGTCCCACATGCCGGAGGGCTTGGTTAGCTCTTCGAGACGGTCCTTGGACAACCCATTCGCGTCGCCGTCCCTCGGGTCGGCGGTGAAGCGGTAGGCCTTGGCCAGAGCGGCCGGGCCAAGGAAAGTGGGGTCCACTTCCATGACCGTGCAGTCGGAAACGCAGGCGCCGCACATGATGCATGATGTGACGCTGGATAGATGCAGCATGGACTCGTTGGAGGCGATGTACTCGGCCTCGGGCTCTGGGCCTTCGGGCTTCAGATAGGGCTCTATCTGATTGATCTTGTCCCAGAAGGAGTCGAAGTTGACCACCAGGTCTTTTATCACCGGCATATTGCCCGCGGGCTCAATAGTGATGATGCCGTCTTTGATGGCGGTGGATGCCTGAGTCTTGCAGGCCAGTCCGGCGTGTCCATTGATTCGCATGGCGCAGGAGCCGCAGATGGCGCTGCGGCAGGAACAGCGTAGGCTGAATGTGCCGTCATGGTCCTCGCGGACCTTGATCAGGGCGTCCAATACGGTCCCGCTTTCGTCGATGGCTACTGTGAAGTCCTGCCAGAACGATTCTGGATCAGCGGCTTCCGGATCGAACCTTTTTATCTTTAGCGTGACGTCCATCGGCTAGTATTTCCTCTCTTCGGGAGTCCACTGGGTGATGCTTACGGGGGCGTAGGACAACTCGGGTCCCACCTCTCCCTTCTTGATCACCAGGTGTTTCATCCAATTTTCGTCGTCCCGGTCGGGGTAGTCCGTGCGGGCCTGGGCTCCCCGGCTGTCCTTCCGGTCMAGGGCGCTCATGGCGATGGGAGTGGCCTGATTTAGCATGAAGCCCAACTCCAAGGCGAAGACAAGGTCGGTATTGAACACCTTTCCCTTGTTTTCCACGGGCACGGTCTCGAACCGTTTCTCAAGCTCGGTCAGATCGCTAAGCGTTTCCTTCATGCCGTCTTCATTCCGGTAGACGGCCAGGTTCCGGTTCATGGACTCACCCATGCCCAGGCGGACCGCCGCGATGCGGTCACCGTTCTTAGGCCGGTCCAGGAACCCTTGAATGCGCTTCTCTTCTTTGCGCACGGCCTGGTCGACGTTGAACTCCACATAGTCGACGCTGCGGGCGGCCTCGGCGGCATGGTTGCCCGAACGCTCGCCGAATACGATGGTGTCCAGCAGGGAGTTGGCCCCCAGCCGGTTGCCGCCGTGGACGCTGACGCAGGCACATTCGCCGGCCGCGTACACGCCGGGCAGATTGGTCTGTCCGTCGATGTTGGTCCGGATGCCGCCCATGGCGTAGTGCATGCCGGGGCGGATGGGAATCAGGTCCGTAATCATGTCGCAGCCCACGAGATCGATGCCTATCTCGCGGATCTGGCTAAGCTTTTCCATGATCAGAGCCTCACCCAGGTGACGGCAGTCCAGGTAGACACAGTCGTCCACTCCGTTTCCGGCGTTTATCTCAGTCTGTTCGGCCCTGGAAACCACGTCGCGGGAGGCCAGTTCCATCATGTTAGGAGCGTATTTTTCCATGAACCGGTTGCCGTCTTTATCCAGCAGGTGAGCGCCTTCGCCCCTGGCCGCTTCGGAGATCAGGACACCGCTGCCCGCCAGAGTGGTGGGGTGGTACTGGACCATCTCCATGTCCATCAGTTCGGCCCCGGCGTTATAGGCCAATGCGGTGCCGTCGCCGGTGCAGATCAGTGCGTTGGTGCTGGGCTCGAAGACCCGGCCGAAGCCGCCCGTGCAGAATATGACCGTCTTGGCCCGGATGGCGTAGACCTGGCCGGTGCGTATCTCCAGGGCCATGACGCCGCAGACCTGGCCGTCCTCAATGATCAGGGAACTGACGAACCACTCTTCGTAGCGCCGAACGCCCGACTTGATGAGCTGCTCAAACATCACATGGAGCAGGGCCTGACCGGTGAAGTCGCCTACAAAAAAAGTCCGGGCGCGGCGTTGGCCGCCGAATGCCCGGGTGCCCAGCTTTCCTTCGTCGTCGCGGTTGAAGGTGACGCCGAAGTGCTCCATGTCTATGAGGGCCTGCCCGGCCGCCTTGCACATGACTTCGATCGCGTMCTGGTCGCCCAGGTAATCGCTGCCTTTCACCGTGTCRTAGGCATGTTCTWCCCAWTCRTCGCCSCGRTCSGYKAGGGCSGCGTTKATGCCKCCYTGGGCCGCGTTKGAGTGGCTRCGCACGGGRTGKACCTTGCTGATGATKGCGRYRTYGGCKCCGCCGGCCCGSGCSGCGATGGCMGCCCGCATWCCMGCCARACCKGCGCCRATCACYAGRACATCRTGCTCMARCATGSKTGTSTNTTNCCTCCRRWYTCKMYTYSRSAKYCWGSTKMSRYMRGTYTCYSAKCYTMTCNNCKAARACMRCCAATTAATATAYCAAAAAGGGCGCACCCTATCTAGCTTTCCGCGGACATGGCCCAACGTATCCGGTTCTACGTCAATAAAGGCTTAGCCAACAACAATGATGCGATAGTCTTTCCGTCTTGAATCTCACCGGTCTTGAACATGGCCACCGCATCGTCGAAGGGCACCCTGACAACTTGGATGTTCTCGTCTTCGTCGGCATCCAGCCGGGAGGGGGTCAGTTCCGTGGCCAGGTAGGCGTGCATGAATTCTGTGGCCCAGCCTGGAGCGACCCAGAAGCTGGACAGATGAACCAGCTTGCCGGCAGTGTAGCCGATCTCTTCTTGGAGCTCCCGGAGAACCGCTTCTTCGGATACCTCGCCTTCCTCGACTCCTCCGGCTGGAATTTCCAATAGCGCTGCCTCAGCAGGTTTCCGGTACTGGCGCACCAGGATCACATCGCCGTTCTCATCCACCGGCACGATGCAGACCGCCGGGGAATGCTCCACAACCTCTCGCCGGGCGCTGATGCCGTTGGGCATGCGCACAGTGTCCACGCGCACATTGATGATGCTTCCTTCATATATCCGCTTGGTTTCGATCGTGGGTTCTGAAAGGGAATCGGAGGTGTCAGGCATGTTTATTGGCCGCGGATGCTGAAGCCCAACCGGCGGGTCAGCGTGCCGAAGAAATAGCTGGATGGATRGGCCCGCAGAAACCGRGCCTTATGGGGACTTTGTTTCACCTCGACCCGGTCACCCAGGTCCAGTGGATGGTCGATTATTCCGTCAACCGCCAAGATGGCCGGCTCGTATCCGTCTAGTGTCAGCCCCACCTCGGTTGAGGGCCTGAGCACCATCGCCGCACTCAGGCCCATATGGGCCGCCACGGTCTTCAACACTATGGAGTCGGACTCCGGGTCCAAGATGGGGCCGCCGACCGCCAGGTTGTAGCCGGTGCTGCCCGTGGCCGTGGACACGATCACGCCGTCGGCCCGGAACGTGGTCACCGGCGTGCCGTCGATGGTCCCGGACACGGTCACGACGCGGGAGACCGCGCCCCTGGTGAGCACCACGTCGTTCAGTGCGTGGTAGGGCCCATCGGCGCCGCCGCCGTTGGCCCTGATCACCGCGGCCTGCAGCATATTTCGTTCATCCAACCGCGAGTCGCCGTTGAAGTAGAAGGGAAGCCGCTCCATGGCTTCGTCCACCTGGAGTTCGGTCATGAACCCCAGCCGGCCCATGTTGATTCCCACGATCGGAATGCCAGCCGGGCCGGTGAAATTCACCGCCCTGAGGATCGTGCCGTCGCCACCGACCGTGATCACCAAATCGGTGTTCTCAGCCCTAGGCAGCAGAGTCTCCAGGTTCTCGGCGGGAGACAGCCAGCTATCCTCCGATAGATTCAGGTCTTGGAGGATGGCTGTGCTCAGGTCCAGTGCCTCGGGAACCCTGGCGTTGTAGATGATACCGATGTTTTTCATCTGTGCTTACTTGGCATTTCCGGTTTCTATGGCCTGGCTCTTATTTCCAGGCCCTTAATTATGAACCTTTTTTTATTAGCCTGCTGCCTGGCTTGCATTGGGTATCCCAGGCTCGCTCGATAGATCTAGATGGCCAGCGCCTTTACCGCCTCTTGGGCCGCCTCCATGACGAACCCCGGCGCGATGCCCATGAACACCATGGCCCCCCCGGCGATCCCCAAGGCCAGCCACGGAGCGGGCGACCCAGTGATCTTCTCGTCGGAAGTCGCTGGATGGGTGAACATCACCCGGATGATGCGAACGTAGTAGTAGGCCGATACCGCGCTGTTGATCACGCCCAAGACGGCCAACCAGATCAGGCCGCTGTCCACCGCCGCCGTGAAGATGTATAGCTTGGCGATGAATATCCCCGTGGGAGGCACGCCGACCAGGGCCAGTAGAGAAAGCGCCAGCACGACGGCCAACACAGGATTCCTGGTCGATAGCCCTGCGTAGTCGCTGATCTGGTCGCTGCTGATCTTGGAGCTGATCATGGTGATAGCGAAGAAGGCGGTCAGGTTGGCTGCCGCGTAGGCCACCAAGTAGAACAAGACTGAATCCGGGCCGATGGCCGCGAACTCGGGGGCCTTGAAGATACCGTCGCCCGACTTCACGCCCGCCGCCACGCCCACCAAGATGTATCCCGCGTGGGAGATGGTGCTGTATCCGAAAAGACGCCGGATGTTGCTCTGGCTGATGGCCACCAGGTTGCCGATGACCATCGATGCGGCGGCGATCCCGGCGATGAGGATACTCCAGTCCAGGGCCACATCGAAGAACCCGGTGAAGAATACCCGGATAACAACCGCGAAGGCGGCGGCCTTGCTGGCCACAGACAAGAACGCCACCACCGGAGTGGGGCCACCCTCGTAGACGTCGGGCACCCACATCTGGAACGGGGCCGCCGAGAGCTTGAAGCCGAACCCGGCGATCATCAGGACTATGCCCACGAACAACGCGTAATTGCCGAACGGCGTGTCTCCGGCCGCCTGTCCGACGGCGGTGGATATCTCCGACAGTTGGGTGCTTCCGGTGAATCCAAAGACCAAAGCCATTCCATAGAGCATCAAGGCCGAGCTGATGGCCCCGATGATCAAGAATTTCATCCCCGCTTCACTGGAATTGCGGGTCAGCAAGAACGCGGTAAGCGCGGCCATCGGCAGGGTGGTCAGTTCCAGGGAAACATAGATGGTGATCAACTCGGTGGCGGCCGCCAGCAGCATCATCCCAGTGGCGGCGAGAAGTATCAGCCCGAAGTACTCGCCCTGGAACCGCTCCATGTTGCGCACGTAATCGGTGGACGCCAGCACCACCAAAGCCACCGACCCGATGATCAGGAAATTGAAGAACAGCGCGAACCGATCGACAGATATCGCGCTCAGCAGGATGCTGGGGTCCTCCGTCGAGAACGCCTCAGCGCCCCTGAGCAGGTTGGTCGCCCCACCCAGGTCGTAGAACTGGATCAGGCTCATCACGAAGGGGCCTGCCAGCGCGGCGAAGGCAAAATATGGAAGCAGGCTCTTCTTGGGCAGGACCAGGTCCAGCAAGATCACGAAGATCGCGGCTCCGGCCATGGCCAGGTAGGGAGATAGAACGTAAAAATCATGTACTGACATCAGGGATTAATCACCCCGTTCAACACATCCACCATTGGGTTGAGGCCGGACTCAAAAACGTCGGTCAATAACGTGGGCCAGACACCGATTCCGATGATGGTCATCACCATCAGGACCAGGGGCACGGCCTCCACGAAGGAGGCATCGGTCAGGTCGTCGAATTGCGGACGGCGGACCCCGAAGAACGTGCGCTCCATCATCCAGAGGATGTAGCCCGCGGCCAGCACGATCCCCAGCACGGCMAGSACCGTWGGCCAGKCATAKGCCTGGAACGCGCCCAAGAACACCAACAGTTCGGAGACAAATCCGCTGAGACCAGGCAGGCCCAAAGACGCCAACCCGGCGATCAGCATGGCCACCGCCACCACGGGCATGCGCCCGGCCAAGCCGCCCAAATCGGGGATATAGCGGGTGCCGGTCTTGTCATAGACCAACCCGACGGCCAAGAACAGGAGACCGGTTACCGTGCCGTGGGTGAACAACTGCATCGCCGCACCGTTAAGCCCGGTGACAGTCAAAGTGCCCTGTGAGATGCCCACCGAGCCGATGCCTATCAGCACGAGGCCCATATGGCTGATGCTGGAGAAAGCGATGAGACGTTTCAAATCGGWCTGCCGCATGGTGACCACCGCGCCGTAGAGCACGCTGATCACGCCCAAAGCAACCAATGCCCAGGCGAAGCGGTCGGTCTGAGACGGGAACATGCCCACGTTGATGCGCAGCAGTCCGTAGCCGCCCATCTTCAGCAACACCCCCGCCAGCATCACGCTGGCCGCGGTGGGCGCGTCGGTGTGGGCGTCGGGCAGCCAAGTATGCACGGGCCAGGTTGGCAACTTGATGGCGAACCCGATGAAGAACAGCCAGAACAGCCCCGACAACGGGATGAGCAGYCCAGCGGAGGTCAACATGGTCGGTTCGTTGAGCAGGGCAACCATGTTAAACGTACCGATATCCGCCGTTAGGAACACGGCAACGATAGCCACCAACATAAAGGCGCTGCCCAAGATCGTGAAGATCAGGAATTTCATGGCCGAGTATTCTTTCCGGCCGCTGCCCCAGACGGAGATGAGCATGAACATGGGTATCARCTCCAATTCCCAGAACAGGAAGAAGAGCAGCAGGTCCATCGAGGTGAAGACTCCCATAACCGCGGTCTGGAGCACCAACAGCCAGATGAAATACTCTTTGACCCGGAAGCCGATACGCCAAGACGCCAGCATGGCGCACATGCCAAGCAACCCAGTCAACGCCACCAGAGGCGCGCTTAGGCCGTCAACGGTCAGCAGGAACTCGGCGTTCAGCCCCACGTCGGGGATCCAGGTTATCCGGTCGACGAACTGGAAACGGTCGGCATCGGCGCCCCGGTCGAAGAACCCGAAGACCAACAACGACAGCACCAGGTCGCCCAGGGCGATCAGAACGGCGAAATTCCGGATGTTCCGGTCGCCCTTGACCACCAGCAGCAAGACCAGCGMTCCCACCGCGGGCAGGAACACCGTTGCCGTCAAAAGTCCGTTGTAGCCTTCTACCATCTAGTTTCCTAAGCCAGCAATAAGGCCAAAATGATTGCCAGAACGCCGAACGCTACCCCGGTGGCGTAGGCCTGCACATGGCCGCTTTGAAGTTTCCCGATGGCCGAGCCGATGTTCTGGAAGAACCAGCCGATCCGGTCAACGATGCCGTCCACCAGGTWGGCGTCGATCCAATCTAAGATCCCGGCGAAATACTTGAAGAACCCCTTCCGGACCATCACGTCCTCATAGAGGGTGTCCAAGTAATATTTCTCGGATAGCAGCGTGTGGACCGGCTTCACTTTCGACAGTGGGTCTTCGCGTTGGTCACGCCGCCGCAGGTAGACCGCCACGGCCAACCCGATGCCCGACAAGGCCGCCACGGTTGATATCGTGGCCATCCAGCGGCTGAAATCTAGGGTCTCGGCGTGTCCCRCGGCGCCCAGRGCCGCATTCAGGCCGTYGCCCAAGAAGCCGGATATCCARTGTCTGGGGATGCCRATCTCCTCGGTCCATTGGGGATTAGCCAGGTAGCCAATGGCTACCGCGCCGACTCCCAGCGCAAGCATCGGCAGCACCATGACCCAGGGCGACTCCGCCAGATGCACGCCGCCGTGGGACGCCCCGGCGGGAACGGTCTGCGCCTTCTCCTCCAGTTCTCGGTCGATACCGCCCCGGAACTCGCCGTGGAAGGTGAGGATGATCATGCGGATGGTATAGAAGGCCGTCACGATGACGCCGGCCAGCAKCGCCGAGAAGGTCACCCGGCTGACCCAGGTGYCCACCAGGCCGGTGCCGTTCCAGGCGCCCAAAAGTATCTCGTCCTTGCTCCAGAACCCGGCCAGGGGAATTATGCCCACCAAGCTCAGGCTCGCCRCCACCATCAAGATATAGGTGATGGGCATAACCTTCCGCAGCCCGCCCATGTAGCGCATGTCGAAGGTGCCCGTAGCGTGGTTGACGCTACCGGCCCCTAGGAAGAGCAGTGCTTTGAACGCCGCGTGGGTCACCAGATGGAAGATGGCCGGGGCGTACAGTCCCAGGCCCAGGGCCGCCATCATGTATCCCAGTTGGCTGACTGTGGAATAGGCCATGACCCGCTTGATGTCGTTCATCACGAGGCCCATGGACGCCGCGAAAATCGCCGTGAAAGCGCCGACCAATGCCACG
The DNA here is from genome assembly GCA_002746355.1 of Dehalococcoidia bacterium. Classification (GTDB taxonomy): domain Bacteria; phylum Chloroflexota; class Dehalococcoidia; order Lucifugimonadales; family UBA3495; genus UBA9611. The sequence goes on from NVWX01000036.1 coordinate 21,816, forward strand.
ACCGTCATCGCGTCGGGAGAGTGCTCGAACACCGGGAAGAACCGGGCCACCAAGAAAACTCCAGCGGCCACCATGGTGGCTGCGTGGATCAGGGCGCTGACCGGAGTCGGGCCTTCCATGGCGTCGGGAAGCCAAGTGTGGAGCGGGAATTGCCCCGACTTGCCCGCGGCCCCGGCGAAGATACCCAAGGCCAGCCAGGTAAGTACCGCCCCACCGAGTATGGCCCCGGCGGCGGCCTCGGGCCGGGCGGCCTCCCAGATGTCAGGGATGTGGAAGGCGTTCAGTCCGGCGGCGGCGAAGTTGTCGGCCTGGGTGAACAGGTACAGGATGGCAATCAAGAAACCGACGTCGCCGATACGGGTAATGATAAATGCCTTCTTGGCGGCAGCGGCCGCCGCAGGACGCTCGTGCCAGAAACCGATCAGTAGATAGGACGACACGCCCACCAGTTCCCAGAACATATATAGCTGGATGATGTTGGACGAGATGACCAGCCCCAGCATGGCGGCGGTGAACAATGACATGTAGGCGTAGTAGCGGGAGAAACTGGGGTCGCCTTTCATGTAGCCCAGGGAATAGATCTGCACCAGCAGACTGACACTGGTCACGACGATCAGCATCACAGCGGTCAAGGGGTCGATCAGCAGGCCGAATTCGATGGTTGCTCCGCCCACTTCCAGCCACTCGATGGGCTCGAACACCAACTCGTGGCCCAAGATCACCGAACGCAAGGTCCAGATGGAGAACCCCAATGCCGTGCCGAGCGCGGCGATGGTGACGAGCCCGCTGATCAACGAATAGCGGTTGAAGAAGGGCCGAACCACCAATGCGGCGAATGCAAAGGAACCCAGCGGCAATAAGAAGATGGCCCAGATAACTRCTTCAGTAACCATCTATAGTTTCCGCAGAATCTCTTCGGCCACGTGCTCGCGGCCCTTGGGGACGTAGATCTTGAACGGGACCCGCTCGGCCCAGTCCAATATGTCGCCTTCCGGCAAGATGCGGGTGGGCAGGCCCTCGCCTTCGAGGACTTCCTTCCACATCTCGGCCAGCATCAGGTTTGGCGCGTCTTTAAATTCAACCCACATATAGTTCTCTTAAAATTCGTTCTCAAAAACGGTAAGGGTCAGTGCCGCAAGCCGGTGGCATCGGTCAGGTCGACCGAATCGTGGGTCTGGTACATGGCGAAGACGATGCCCAGGCCAAGAGCTATCTCGGCGGCGGCCACGGTGATGATGAATACCGCGAAGACCTGCCCGGTGAGCACCGAGCTGATGTCGTCCTGGAGGGCGGCCGGCGCCAGGTATTTGGCGATGGCCACCAAGGTTATGTTGACGGCGTTGAACATCAGTTCGATAGACATCAAGACCGCCAAGACGTTACGCCTAGCAAGGGAGCCGTACAGGCCGATGCAGAACAGCACCGCCGCAACGATCATGAAAGCTTCGAAAGACATATCCCGCTAGCCCCTCCCCGTTCCCGGACTGGGCCGGACAAGCACCAGCGCGCCGATCAGCGCCGCCAATAGCAGCACCGATACCGCCTCGAAGGGCAAGACGTAGTCGCTGATCAGTAGGTCGGCCAGTCCCGCTTCCTGCACTTCGGCCTGGTCCTCGGGACTGGTGACGCCTTCTTCGGTCAGAACTTCGCCGGTGAGCGTAGTCACCGAGTTGGTCTGCACCAAGTCCACGCGCGCTTGTTGGTCGGCGGGCAGGAATTCCCATTTGGTGTCCACGGCCACCGTTACCAGTGCGGCCAACAACAGAGCGGCAAAGACCACCGCCGGGATCTGCAGCCGGTTGGGCAGGTTGCCCCGTTGGACGTCCCGGGTCAGCATCACGGCGAAGATGATCAGGATGGCGATAGCCCCGACATAGATCAGAACTTGTACCACGGCTAGGAACTCGGCACTGAGAAGGACGAAGAATCCGGCCACGGCGATGAACACCACGATCAAGAGCAGGGCGGCGCGGAACAGGTCCGGCGCCAACACCACTCCCAGCGCGCCACCGATGGCCATCACGCTCAGCATCCAAAAGATGACGTCTTGAAAGAGCATCTAATCGGCGTCCTCGTTGGGTACCGGAGCGGGCGGGGCTTCGCTGTCTTCGACGAAGGACGAGTCCACCGGGGGCTCTTGGGGGAGCAGGTCCGAGGGCACGGGCCGGGAGATATTCATGCCCGCCTTCTCCCTCTGATGCCACTGCCACGACTCACGGCCCACCTCCTGCCAGTCGAGCGGTCGGCCGCTGCTGGGGTCGTAACCTATGTCCTCGAGCTGTGGGCGGAACCAAGTGCTAGGTTTTTTGTCGGCCTGGCGCAGGTCGTCGATGCTAATGACCATCTTCTTCCTGGAATACTGTCCCTGCTCGAACCCGCTGCCCATGAACAGTGCGTCATACGGACAGGCTTCGACGCATAGTCCGCAGAACATGCACTGGTTTATCGCGATGTCGAAGACCTCCAGCTTGTATTTGTCGCCCTCGGCAGGGGCGGTCTCGCTGGGGGTGGTCACGATCTTGATGATTCCCAGGGGGCAGTACTTGGCGCAGGACGCGCAGCCGGTGCACCGCTCCTCGTACCAGACGAACTCCTCGCCCCGGAACCGTGGGTGTTGCTTGACCCGTTCTTCCGGGTACTGGACCGTGAATGGTCTCTTGGTGAAGTTCCGTAACGTGACCATCAGGCCCTTGACCATTGCTATTCCGTACATACTAGTCGGCCTCCCCGGTGGAGAGAGTGGCGCCCGTAACCGGTCCGGCTGGGCGGACCTTTTCCTTGATCATCGTCCCGAAGACCAGCAGGCAGGTGATGGCCACGCCGAAGTTGATCCCAGCCATGATCCAAAGATCGGTCGTATCCAGGTTGCCGGCGCCGTCGCGCAGGAAGAAGACCTCCAGCGCGGTGGCGAACAGGTTGATGATGCTCAGTGGCAACAGGAACTTCCAGGCGAATGCCAGCAATTGGTCGATGCGCAGCCGCGGAAAGGTTGCCCGTATCCAACTGAAGATGAAGGCCAAGACGCCGAGCTTCATGAGGAACCAGGCCCAGCCCAGGTAGCTGGAGAAGGGGCCGGACCAGCCGCCGAGGAACAAAGTGACCATCACGGCGGAAGAGGTCAGGACCGCGCCGAACTCGGCCGCTTGAATCAACGCGAATTTCACACCGCTGTATTCGATGTGATACCCGGCGATGATCTCGGACTCGGCCTCGGCTATGTCGAAGGGCGTGCGGTTCAGTTCCGCCGACGTTCCCGCGAAGAAGACGAAGAATGCCAGGGGCTGCACTAATAGGAACGGGACCGTCTGGGCGGAGACGATGTCGTTCAACGACATGGACCCGGCCACCAGCACCACGCCCAGCAGCGACATGACCACCGGGACCTCGTAGCTTATGAGCACCGCCACGCCCCGGGACGCGCCGAACATGGCGTACCGGTTGTCTGAGGACCATCCGGCCATGAAGATGGCGATCGATGTTATCGAGGTGACCGCCAAGATGTACAGAACGCCCACGTTCAGGTTGGCCAGGGCCGTGTCTTTGGCGAATGGCACCACGGCCATCATCAGCACCACTGGCGCCAGCATGGCCACCGGGACAATGGCGAATACGATGCGGTCGGCTCCTCTCGGGGTCAGGTCTTCTTTGACCAGCAATTTGACCAGGTCGGCGAGGGGTTGGAGCGAGCCCATGGGCCCCCAGCGGTTGGGCCCGATCCGGTTGTGGAACCGGCCGATAAGCCGCCGTTCCACCCAGGAGAATAGACCGGCCCCCAGCAGCACGCCGTTCACCAAGATCATCATCATGGCCATGCCGGCAACCGCGTAAGACAGCCAGCAAGGCAGCACGTTGCCTACGCCGTCGTAGATCACCCGGAACAAGAGGGTGTCGTAAAGGATGTTGTCTGGGCCTAGAACGCAGTTCATCGGTCCACTTCACCCATATTGATGTCCAAGCTGCCCAGCGTCACGATCATGTCCGCCAGTTTCCAGCCCACCAGCAGATGCTCGGTCACGGTTAGGTTGATCAGGGACGGCGACCGCACTTTGCACCGGTATGGGCTGATGCCGCCGTCGGACACCAGATAGAAGGCCAGTTCGCCCTTGGAAGCCTCAACCCGCCCGTAGGCTTCGGCGCCGCCCGGGGGCCGCAGTATCAGAGGCACGTCCGCCCGGATGGGGCCAGGCTCGATCTGCTGGATGCACTGCTTCACCATGCGGATGCTCTGGTGTATCTCCTGGATGCGCACCCAGAACCGGTCATAGTTGTCGCCACCGGTGGCGGTCGGAATGTCGAACTCCATGCGGTCGTAGGCATCGTAGGGGTCCATCTTGCGCCAGTCCCAGTCAGATCCGCTGGCCCGGAGCACCGGTCCGCTGACCGAGGCGTTGATGGCCACGTCCAAAGGAAGCAGGCTGACCCCGCGCGTGCGGACCATGACTATCTCGTTCTCCAAGATCAGTTGCTCGATCTCTTTGTACTCAGACTCAAAATCCTTCAAGAACTGGTCCAGGGCCGGCCAGAAGTCGTCTGGGGCGTCGAAAAAGACGCCGCCGGGGCGCATGTAGCTCACTGTGATCCGCGCTCCGCAGAGCATCTCGAACAGATCTAGTATCCGTTCCCTGGAACGGAAGGCGTACATCAATGGGGTGCCCAACGTCCCCAGGTCCTGCAGGAAGAAACCGATGCCCATCAGGTGGCTGGCCACCCGCTGTAGCTCAGCGGTTAACGTCCTCAGGTACTTGGCCCGCTGGGGGACCTCTACGCCCAGCAGCCCCTCAACAGCCAGACAGTAGGCCTGGTTGTTGATCATGGACGAGACGTAGTCCAAGCGGTCGGTGAGGGTGACGATCTGGGTGTAATTGCGCTCTTCAGCCAGCTTCTCGGTGCCGCGGTGGAGGTAGCCGAAGATGGGCTCAACCTCCAATATCTCCTCACCGTCAAAGGTAACGCGCAACCGGAACACCCCATGTGTACTGGGGTGCTGCGGCCCGATATTAACCGTCATCGGCTCAGTTTTGATCGGCATGGTGGTTAAGTTCTTGCCCCGGTAACCGGGAAGGATGAGGAGAACAAAAATCCCCCCTTGATCCCCCCTTTGTAAAGGGGGGAGATTACGAAATTGGCGCCGAAAGNCCCCCTTTCGTAAANGGGGGTTGGGGGGATTTTCGCCCTCACGCCACATGACAGCGCCACTACAAATAATCCTTCCGCAAAGGGTGGCCTTCGAAGCCTTCCCACAGCATTATTCTTTTCATGTTGGGGTGTCCGGAAAAGCTGATCCCCATCAGGTCCCAGATCTCCCGCTCCTGGAAATCGGCCCCCCGCCAAATGTGGTAAACCGAAGGCAGGCTCAGGTCGTCTCGGCCGTTCAAGCGTGTCTTGACGATGGCCGTGTGTCTTTTGTTCATTGAAGTCAGGTGGTAGACGACCTCAAAATGGTCGATGTAATCGACGGCCGAGATGGAGTTCAGGAAATTGAAATCCAGCGCACTATCGGATTTCATGAAACCGGCGACATCGGCGATCTTCGGAGACTTGACCCAAAGCACGCCGTCAACCATCTGTTCCACAGAGTCGGGAACTCCGGCGGCGACTTTTTCTGCCAAGTCCTCGCYGGTCAATTGCTGCACGGYCATCAAGAATTATCCGGTTTCGAGCCCCGGTTGAAGGGGTTCAGATTGGGGCCGTTGGGCAGGTTGTGATACTTCTTGATCTTCTCRTGAAGTTCCATGATTCCGTAGAGCAGGGCGTCGGGGCGGGGCGGGCAGCCCGGAACATAGACATCCACCGGAACGATGTGGTCCACGCCGGGCACCACGCTGTAGGAACCGTAGTAGGGGCCGCCGCTGGTGGCGCAGACACCCATGGATATCACCCACTTGGGCTCGGCCATCTGATCGTAAATACGTTTGATGGCCGGGGACATCTTCCAGGTCACSGTMCCGGCCACRATCATCAGGTCGGCCTGSCGGGGYGAGGCGCGGAAGGCYTCCATGCCRAASCGGGCGATRTCGAAACGGCCCATGGCGCTGGCAATCATCTCGAAGGCGCAGCAGGCCAGGCCGAAGGTCACCGGCCAAAGGGCCGACTTCCGGCCCCAGTTGACCAGGGCGTCCACGGAAGTGATCATCAGGTTGTTCTTGAGGTCGTCCGGGACGTCGATGGTGGGCTCGGCCAGGGGTTCGATGGACGAGTCTTTCAGCTCCTGGACCAGCGACCCTTCRTACCGGTCCAACTCCCAGGTGCGCGACTGCAGGGGCCCGTCCCCTTGAGATAGTTCTAACGGCATCGGCTCTAACCCCACTCCAGGTCGTTCTTGCGCCAGGCGTAGGTTAGTCCCACGACYAGTATCCCCACGAATACCGCCATCTCAATCAGCGCGAACAACTCAAGTTGATTGAACTTGGCCGCCCAGGGATAGAGGAAGACAACCTCGACGTCGAATATGACGAACAGGATGGCGAACATGTAATAACGGAAGTTGAACAACTCCCAGCGGCCGCCGATGGGCTCGACGCCGCACTCGTAGGTATCTGATTTGACCTCGGTGGGCTTGTTGGGCCTGAGGCCGATGCGGCCCGCCATGGACGACATCATCAGTATGCTGATGGGAACGCCGATGGCCACCGCCGTGAAGATGGCGATGAGTCCGTATTCGCGGAAATAATTATCTAACATGGCCTGTTGCTTACTCTGGGCGTAATGGGGTCTCGGCAGATGGCCCCGGAATCGTCCCAGATTATAGCAGAGAGACCCAGGCCTTTACAGGTGAGAATCRCGAAGTCTGCCTGCARAATCCCCCTAACCCCCTTTACGAAAGGGGGATTTCGGCAGTCCATCACCGCYTTTTCCAGTCTCCGGCTGGCTGGTAGTATTAGTCCACTCGATCTTAGCCACGGTTACCGCCGAATAAGAGCCCAGAGCAGGGGGAGAATTGACCACAGCCCAAGGGCCTCTAGTGGGTCTGAAAGTCCTTGACCTTTCCATCATCGTCGCCGGGGGCACCGCCAGCAGCCTATTGGCCGACTTCGGGGCCGAGGTTGTTAAGGTGGAACGCCCCGGCAGCGGCGACCCGCTCCGCAATTGGGGGCCCTTCGCCAACGGCGTCTCGCTGTGGTGGAAGGTCCACTCCCGCAACAAGAAGTCCATCACCTTGAACCTGGGCACACCCGAAGGCCAAGATATCCTCAAGCGACTGGCGGCTGAGGCCGACGTTTTGATCGAAGGGTTCCGGCCCGGCGCCATGGAGCGCTGGGGACTGGGGCCGGACGACCTCCAAAAGGTGRACCCCAAGCTGGTTATGCTGCGTTTCTCGGGGTTCGGACAGTCTGGCCCCTACAAGGACCGGCCCGGCTTCGGCACCATCGCCGAGTGCATGAGCGGCTACATAAGCATGACTGGTTTCCCGGATACCCCTCCCAACCTGCCGCCGATACCTCTGGCGGACGAGATCGCCGGGGTGTTCGGGGCCATGGCCGGCATGATGGCGCTATATCACCGTGATGTGCCCAACGGGGGCGGGGACGCTAACGCCAAAGGCCAGGTGGTGGATGTCAGCCTATTCGAGCCGCTGTTCCGTCTCTGCATCCCTCACATCACGATGTTCGACATGCTGGGCATCAACCGGGAGCGGGTAGGCAACGATTTCCCCGACGCCGCGCCGCGAAGTCTGTATAAGACTTCCGATGACCGCTGGCTCGGTCTGTCGGCCACCTCCCAGAGCACCTTTGAGAGTCTGGCCCAAGCCATGGGAATGCCGGACCTCATCAACCGGCCCGAGTTCAAGGACAACGCCGCCCGCCTGGAGAACCGGGAAGCGCTGAACGACGAGCTCCAAGGGTGGCTGGGGCAGCGGGACTTGAAGGAGACGATGGACCAGCTGGTCCCCGCTGGCGGGGTGGTGGGCCCGGTCTACGACGCCGCCCAGATCATGGCCGATCCCCACTACCAAGCCCGCGAAGACATCATCGATATCGACGACCCGGAGCTGGGCCAGACCAAGATGCTGGGTATAGTCCCCAAGTTCAGTGAGACCCCCGGCGCCGTAGAACACGCCGGCCCCACCGTCGGCCAGCACAACAGCCACATCTACGGCTCGTGGCTGGGGCTGGGCGAGGACGAACTGGGGGAGATGGCCGGGCAGGGGACCATCTAAGATGGGGGCCCAACTCCTCATCGCCACCGGCAATCCCGGCAAGATGCGGGAGTATTCCGACCTGCTGCGGGACATCCCGTTTGAGTTGGTCTCGCTACGGGACTTGGGTATTACCCATGAAGTTGCAGAGACCGGAGAGACCTTTGAGGAGAACGCCTGGCTGAAGGCCTCGGAGTACGCGGCCATCTCTGGGCTACTGACCCTGGCCGACGACTCGGGACTGGAGGTCGATGCCCTATCCGGGGATCCGGGTATCCATTCTGCTCGTTACGGCGGCGATTCCTGCACCAGCGACGATGACCGGGTCCAGTTGCTGCTGAAAAACATGCAAGACTTCCCGTGGGAAGAGCGGGGGGCTCGGTTTAGGTGCGTGATTGCTATTGCAGAGCCCCAGGGCGCTAAATCCCCCCTAATCCCCCTTTACGAAAGGGGGGGACTGGCTTCCMCCTTTCGTAAAGGGGGACGGGAGGGGGATTTTCGCTCCGCCGCCGCAGACACGCCCACCAACGCCACCCTCATATCCCAATCCGAGGGATTCGTGGCCGGAATGATACAATACACCMCCGAGGGAGACGACGGTTTCGGCTACGACCCGGTGTTCTACCTGCCGTCGTACGAAAAGACCGTCGCCCAACTCCCACTGGACGTAAAAAACCAGATCAGCCACCGGGCCAACGCCGCCCAACAAGCGGTGGAAACCCTTAAAAAGCTGACCCCTGGTATCCAATAACTAAAAGCGGATAGCCAACGAATGCTAACTGATAAATTCGGCAGGCCCATGCGTGACCTGCGTATCTCCGTCACGGACCGGTGCAACTTCCGGTGCCCCTACTGCATGCCGGCCGAGATCTACGGCGAGGCTTATGAGTTCTTGCCTCGAGCCGACATCCTCACATTTGAAGAGCTGACCCGGCTGGTGCGCATCTTCGCCGAGTTGGGCATCGTAAAACTTCGCGTCACTGGCGGCGAACCCCTGCTGCGCAACGATCTACCCAAATTGCTGGGAATGCTGACCTCCATCGACGGCATCGACGACCTTACGCTGACCACCAATGGCTACCTGCTCAGCCAGTTCGCCCAACCGCTGAAGGATGCGGGACTTCAGCGCATAACCATCAGCCTAGACAGCCTGGATGACGAGGTCTTCAAGGCCATGAACGGCCGCGGATTCACAACAGAAAGGGTCCTCGCGGCCATCGAGACCGCCAAAGAGGTTGGACTCTCGCCAATAAAGATCAATTGCGTGGTCCAAAAGAACGTGAACGACCACACCATCGTCGACCTAGCCCGCCACTTCAAAGGGTCGGGCCACATCGTCCGCTACATCGAATACATGGACGTTGGCAACCGCAACGGCTGGCGGTCGGAACACGTGGTGCCCGCCGACGAGATCATCGCCAAGATCGACGCGGAAATGCCCCTGGAACCCGTCGCAAGCAACTATCAAGGCGAGGTGGCCACAAGGTACCGTTATAAGGACGGCAGCGGTGAGATCGGTGTCATCGCCTCGGTAACCAAACCGTTCTGCGGCGATTGCACCAGGGTCCGGCTGTCCACCGACGGCAAGATCTTCACCTGCCTCTTCGCTGGCGATGGTGTCAGCCTGAAAGACCCCATGCGCTCCGGCGCCGATGATAACGAACTGCGAGACTTGATCACCGGCATCTGGAAAGTTCGCTCCGACCGCTACTCGGAGGAACGGGCCGCGTCGCCCAACGGCGAAGGTGCCCCAAGAAAGATCGAGATGTACCAGATAGGGGGTTAGCTGAAAGCTACATGCAGAGCAACGACATAGTCATCCACACCGACGGCGCTTGCAAAGGAAACCCCGGACCGGGCGGCTGGGGAGCCGTCATCGAACAGAACGGCGGCCAGGTCAAACTATCCGGAAGCGAGCCCCAGACTACCAACAACCGCATGGAAATGACCGCCGTCATCAAAGGCCTGGAGGCCGTCGACCCTTCGGACAAGGTGCTGATCAGCTCTGACAGCACCTACGTGATCAACACCATGACCAAAGGCTCGAAACGCAAAGCGAACCACGATCTCTGGGAGCAATTGGACCGGCTGGTCGGCAGCCGCAACGTCTCTTGGCGCTGGGTGCGGGGCCACAACGGCGACCGAGGCAATGAACTGGCCGATGCGTTGGCCACAAAAGAAGCAGGCACCGCGAGGTAGCGGTCCTTCGGGAGTACCAAGTTATGTCAACGGCCAACAACCCCGAACTACATCTGACCCATCTGGACGAACAGGGCAATGCCAAGATGGTCGATGTGGGAGATAAAGATGTCACCAGCCGAGAGGCCGTGGCCCGCGGCCATGTGTCGGTCCAACCCGAAACTTTGCGGCTGATCAAAGAGGGGCTGATGAAGAAGGGCGACGTCCTGACCATCGCCCAGTTGGCCGGCATCATGGGCGCCAAAAAGACATCGGAGTTGATACCTCTGTGCCATCCGTTGCCGCTGGACCGGGTGGACGTTGAACTGGAACTGGACGAAGCAGAAAGCCGAATCAACATCACCGCCACCACCAAGACCACAGCCCGTACCGGCGTGGAGATGGAAGCCATGACCGCCGTGTCTGTGGCCGCCTTAACCCTCTACGACATGTGCAAATCAGTGGACCGCGGTATGCGCATCGAGGCCGTCCGCCTAGTCAAGAAAAGCGGCGGCCGCAGCGGCGACATCAACCTAGAATAGTGGCTCCCCGGTTTTTAAGAGACAACCGTTCCCGAATGTCGTAGGCGCGGGTTTTTAACCCGCCCCTAGTGGCCTCGCCGACCCCYTAACTARAAATTCCCTTCCGGCTCCATCCCCATGAAGAACTGGCCTGCGGTCTCGAAGTGCGTGGACCTYCCCTGGATATGCTGGGACACCACGTGGATGTCCTGGAACTGGCGCTGGATGGGATTGGTGTCCAGTATCGCGCTGGAGCCACACAGAGTGTAGGCGGTCTCAACCACTTCCTTGGCCTTCTGTATCCCGAAAGTAGCCGCCAGCCTTAGTTTGACCCGCTGCTCCGTGGTCAACGGCGTCTTGGAAACCGCGCTGTCCCAGACCGAAGCGTGGGCCTCCCGAAGGAACGCTTTTGCGGAATGCCAGACGGCTTCGGCCTCTCCGATGATTCGCTGCGTGGTGGACTCRTCSCGYAGCAGCCTGGAYGCMCGYCCCGGYACCTTGCTTTCRGCYAGCTTCATGGCGGTGCCCAGGCTGGCTTTGGCKATGCCCARGSCCACGGTTGAGAACCCGGAKGCGAAYAGCAATGTCGTCGGGATGCCGTATACCGAACCATCCTCCCGCATCGGGCCGGCCGGGTCGTAAGTCCTGTTCTCCGGAACGAAATGGTCATCTACTTCAAAGCTGAAACTGGCTGTGCCCCGGAGGCCCTGAACCGGCCAAAAGTCCACGAAATCAACTTCATTCYTGGGCATCAGCATGATYCGGTGGCCCTCCCGTCCGAAGCCCGGCGCCGGCGCATCCCCAGGCCCAACGATGGGCGCCCGCCCCGCGACCCAGGTTGCGTGGGAGATCCCGCTGCTGAAGTTCCACCGCCCGGTGAGCCGGTAGCCACCGTCGCAGGGCACCGCTCTGACGGTGGAATCGGGTGGCCCGTTGGTCACGACGGCCCGGTCATCGGCGTAGATCTCCTGCGCGGTCTCCAAGGTCATTCGCAACGAGTTCGTGGAGTGGACGTTGTTCTGGTTGATGCACCAGCCGGTGCTGCCGTCCGCGGCGGCGAATATCTCCAGTATGCGGAGAAAATCCGGATGTTCCAGTTGGGCGCCGCCCAGAGACCGGGGTAGTAGGAGCCGGAAGAAACCCTTGTCGGCTATCTGTCCGGCCAGTTCTACGGGAATCTGCCGTTCGCTGTCAATCTGGTCCGCCTGGGCGGCCACTCGCTCCGCCAGTTCATGAGCGGTGTCGAAATAGTGTTCGAGGTCGTGCTGGGCAATCGCCATGTTTCTCTCGCTTTGTAAGATCTAGTCCCGTTCTGAGATGGGCTTATGAATCTCTAGGGTTCAGTCCTCGCTCCGGCGTTCTATCTCCGCCTGAAGCAGTTGCACTGCCACTGTGGCGAAGGCGATGTATTGCTCCGGAGGCAGGTCCAACTCTGTGAATTCCTCCACTTGGTCGATGTCAGCCGGACCGTCGGGTCCTGGAATACTCCTCAGGTCCAACTCCGATATCTCGCCGTCGGGCAGGACCACCACGCAGCCCAATTCGGGCGGCGGCTGTACCGCTGACCCTGGTGGCAGGTCCAGTTCGATGGCCCGGAGCGTGCTCATTCCGTAGAAGGGAGGGAACGGCCGCAGGCGCGAGGCAAGCTCGGCCACGGCCGCCCGCAAACGCACCGCGGTCTCTCGCGAGTGCTGTTCCGGCGATGCGTGAGGGCCTGGTGAATCGGACGAAGAATCGCGTTTTTGTTCTTCAGAGGCGGTCATTACTCATTGATTCTAAACCGCCAAACGGCCCCACGCCAATTGACACTGTTAAACAGCCGCCATTAACATTGATGGGTCGAGTCCCCCCGATGTATCGGGGAGGCGCTCGACATTTTATCGAGGCACATCTTGGCGGCTGGCCGGGTGGTCTCTAGGTGGCACCGTAGCTCAGTGGTTAGAGCGGGCGCTTCATAAGCGCTAGGTCACTGGTTCGAACCCAGTCGGTGCCACCATTTGACAAATAGACGCACAAATGTGAGGCTAAAAGCAGCTTTCCCCGGAGGGTTGCCATGACTTCCAAAACGACTAGTTCGAATGTTTGTGCGCCTAATTCTGGACCAGRATCCATCCCAGATGACGACCTGATTMGCGGTTTCCTCCTYKCCCTCGAAGCCGGCGGACGTAAGCCACGGACTCTTTTTATCTACGAAGATAGCATCCGTAAGCTTTCTGATTTTTCCAGAGAGCACAGCTTTCCTAGCCTGGTTACCATGGACCGAAATACGATTCGGCATTGGCTCGCCAGTCTCCATCAACAGGGAAACAAACCCGCAACTGTTTCCATCCGCTACCGATCGCTCAACCGATTTTTCCGTTGGTGTGTCGCAGAAGGTGAAAGGGCTGACAACCCGATGGACCACGTCGAGCCTCCAATAATCCCAAGCGAAATCCAGCCCTACTACCAGCCCAACGACGTTGAAACGGTGATCAAATCCATCGGACGCAGCACCCCATACAACCTCCGCGACGCCGCTGTGGTAATGATTCTATTCGACACCGGCGTCCGAGCGTCGGAGTTATGTGGGATGAAATCAGATGACATGGACTGGCGGGACAAAACGATTCTAGTCACCGGAAAAGCTAGTAAGCAGAGGCGAGTCAGTATCGGAAATAATTCGGCGATGGCGATTGAGAGGTATTTGCGGAAAAGGAGAACCAAATCAGATTGGCTCTGGTTAGGATCTGGCAACAAGCCCCTGACCACTAATGGGCTTCGAATGATGTTGCAACGCCGGTTCAATGAGGCAGGGATAAAGTTCCGAGGCGCACATGCCTTCCGGAGAGGATTTGCCATGGAATACCTGGCGTCTGGCGGCCAAGAAGGCGATCTCAAAGAATTAGGTGGTTGGCAGGATTACGCAATGGTATCCCGATATGCAAAAGCCAACGCTGGAGAAAGGGCAATCAAGGCGCACAAGAAACTAAGCCCTGGAGACAAGCTGAAGGTAAGGTGACAACGAATTGTGCCCTAAAACTTTTGAGCCAAAAGAGCCTGTGATTTCTTCTGGCCTGGCAGRTTGGTGGACACAGCTGTTAGCCGAGTTGGTGGACGAATGGCGAACAGAGACTATACCAGAACGCGACAACCTACTAGGTGACAAGCAAAGCGACAACAAACGGCATGTGATAGTCCGCGGAAGTTTTTTGGACCACTTCTTTAGAGACGACCGAACCACTGCCATCATTGACGAATGGGTCAGTCATTCACCGCCGTTGGGGGAGAAATTCCTGGAACTCGCTAGCGCTGCAGACGGCCTCGCTGCCGTATTAGAGGCCCAGGAGGAGAAGATCCTCCTGACGTATGAGAACGAATTTATAGTGCCGACCGGGAGCGACGAAAAGATCAAGTTGTTGGTCCGGAATACCAACAGCAAATTGAGACGCTTCCGATCGGAAGTTATGAAATACTGGAATAGCGACGAGTTCCGGCAGGTCGTAAGCGAGATCAATGACTTCGTAGAGGATATGCGGCTCCCGTGGAAATGGCTGGTGTGGGAGGTATTCGGAGTTTACCTCGCCAGGGTATTCGTTAAAGACTTCTCATGGAGATTCACAGATGCGTTGGATATCGAGGACATAAGCCAGTCTCAGCCAGCCCCAGAATCTCATTTCGAGTCTCTTTTTGACACGCGGGCTGGCGAAACAGTGGGGCAAGCGACGCAACGATTGGAAACGGAGTTGGAAAAGGTTCGGGAAGCCGGTGAAGAGTTGACCAGGTTCGTCGAGCCGCTACCAAAAGGAAGGTTTCCCCGTAAAACAGCGATCCTCGAGAAGTATGCCCGATGGTTTTATTTCCAAAGGGTTTGTGGTCGGTCCGTCACTTCCATTGCTCGAAGCGAATTCCTTGAGAATCAAACACAAAATGATGACCGCAGAAAGGACATTCGCGACGGTATAGAAAAAGCCGAAGCACTACTATCCATCTGCAGATAATCATCAGGCCCAGGCGATCCGAACGGTAGGCACGGTTTTAGCGGTTAGTCTCAAAATCATGTCTGTGGTGGACTGCTGTACACGCCTATGAACAAAAAACGCCTGACTCTTAATCAGTAGGTTCTCGGTTCGACCCCAAGGCGGGTCACCAAGATTTAGGCACGAAAAAGCCCAGATTCGAGAAATCTGGGCTTTTCTTTTTGGCCGTTTTAGCCCCAATTTAGCCCCAATTTATTTTCCGAGTAATGCCGCCTCGACTTTATTGGCGTTTTCCTTCTTCCGGTTGGGCATGATATGGGCGTATATGTCGTAGGTTGTTTTGATGCTTGTGTGGCCTAAGTGATCGCAAAGGGCCTTTGGATCCCAGCCAGCTTCTAGGGCCATAGAAGCGAATGTGTGCCGTAGCCCATGTACTGTCAGATGAGGGAATCCACCGGATAAAGAACAAACCCTCCAGGCTAACTTGCCTGAAGGGTTCGGGCCAGATTGGGGAATTATGACCCCGGCCAATTTCCTAAACATGGCCGCGCAGTATAACTAATCGACCGGACCCTGGCCGGCGTTTATCGCCAGCCGTCYYTATTGCCCAATTTTGACGCAATATCCGATGCGACAATAATTAGGACACCCAAGCCCACCGGATTCAAAGCGTTATTAAGAAACATCCATATACCGTCGGAATCACTGGCATTCCACGCTTTCGACCCAAGAGCCAAGCCTCCGATAATGATTACAGCACCAGCAAGCCGCCCTACCCATTCGGTCATTTTGAGCCTCCTATCTGTTTACTAACATCATGGTGATTCTAGACGTGATAATACCTTTATCGGCGGAYTAATACGTTGAGARATCGGATAAGAATTGATGAAATGTTCCTGGCCATGATGGCCAATGGCCRCTAGATGCACATCTAGYGGRATNTTCCCYTAATGGGTTGCAAACTCCGCYGCCTGCCTGCCACACTCTAATAGCATGCTGTTGCGGGATTGACCGCTTATTTGCTATACAGGAAATAAGCATACGACACAKKATGCGGCCAGGGTCTGATTAGCCCTGGCATGCAAAGCCCTTGCAGGTAATGGATGAATGATTTTTGTCTTGCAAGGGCTTTTTGTTTGTCCGATACCTGCGAGGGATTGCTGGTAAAGCGAGGTGCGAGCATGCTCGAGAGTGGTGATCGGCGCGTGGCTGAATGTACTGAGTGCGATCCTCCAARGCGTTTCAAGAACAAGGCGGGGTTGAATGGCCATACACAATTCAAGCATGGCCGTCTWCCTGATAGTCGAGATGTTTTACCGAACGGCAAGCAATCTCAGATGTACCAGGACTTAACGGACCGCGTTAATCAGGTGATTGACCGCCAAGACGACATTCTTGATCACTTGAAAAACGGAGCCAGCGGCAATGGGGATGGAAACGGTGACAGCCTAGCCAACAGCAATGAGAACGGCTATAGCGACGAACCGATTGGTATTTCGTCTCCTCCTCCGGCTGATCCGACAACTTATTCCCACCAAGGTTGCGGTGCTCCACTTGAGAAGATGCAACGGCACTGCGGCGGTTGTGGCCAAGAGATTGAGTGGGCTGGTCTCCCCTAGGAACCGCCACCGGAGGCCCCAGACAAACTCGAAATGCTTGTGGATTAGTTAAGTGCTAGGTTTTAGCCCGGTATTCACCTAGATATCCCCCGTTTCAGATTCGGTAGCGCGTCCCGAATCTCTCTCCAGTCCACAGCATAAAACGTTCCCACTACTCGTTGCCCTGAACCGCTGGACACCTGGGCCGCCCGAGTCATTCCGACGACTTCACCATCGAGATTCAACACCGGTCCGCCAGAATCACCCGGATCCACCGCCGCATCAATCACTAAATTGTCGACGTCGTAAAAGGTAAAATGCACAATCCCGGACAAGACTCCAATATTTGCGGTAGCTGGTCCAACTGTTCCGTCCTCAGAAGGCGTAAGCCCTCCTGAATAGCCCATGGCCATCATAGAAGAAGCGATSTCGGAGGTGTAAGCAAGTCCAGTGGGTAGCGGCTTAGCCATTGGGTCCAGAAAAGTTTGACTGACGTCAAACGACAATAGGGCGATGTCGCGGGGTTTGTCGACAGCTCGCACTCTCGCCGTGAACAGGCTTTGCTGGTTTTGACGCACCGACACGATAGTAGAGCCCTCCACAACGTGATGGTTGGTTAAAATCAAGCCCGGCTCAATCAGCCACCCTGTTCCCATCCCGCTGGATGTCTCGATCCTAAAGACACTGTTAACATATTTGGCGAAGAGATCACTGAAATCGGTAGGGGGTGGTTGTGGCGTCGCTGTAGATGGAAATCGGATGCGTGTCGGTGTGGGCTGTGGGGTGGCTGTAGGCGCTGGGGTTGGGGTATTCGGGAAAGTTACCGGAGTTGGGGTATTCGGGAAAGTTACCGGAGTTGGGGTATTCGGGAAAGTTACCGGA
>NVWX01000007.1 GCA_002746355.1 Dehalococcoidia bacterium
CACCCCCACCGCCACGCTGTGAGCTCGGGCTTCGGGCTCATCGCCTGGCTGGACTCGGGCCCGGCCCGTTCTGCCTTGGTCCTGGGGTTGAGGGGTTGGGCCTGGCTCAACTTCTTGAGGAATGTAGTGATCGACAAGAACAACTGGAACCGGGCTTGCTCTGGCACCAATGCGTGTGGTCGCTCAAGCCCTCCCAACTTGGTTCGCAATTCAGGGAGAATCTCAGCGATTTCGGAAGCTCCGGATCCCATGTCTCTGCGGAGCCCATCGGCTTCCGTTTCGTCTGCATATGGGCGCATCAACTGAAGCCATGGCCAATAAGGCGGCGCACCCTGCCGCTCGTAACACCAACCCCAGAGGACGCGAGCGCCACGTTGTTCGGATAGGCTGGCAAGCTCTTTGGCCAAGCGAGTCTTGCCGATGCCCGGCTCCCCGGCCAGCATGACCATCTGCCCCTTGGCAGCCAATGCGCGGTCAAGGGCAGCAGTCAGTACGGCCATCTCCGCTTGGCGGCCGATGAAACCGGATTCATTAGACTCGTTGCTAGTCAAACCACGCACCCTTTGATTTCGTTGGGCACATACTACAACGAATCATTAAAATTCTGCTTCTATTTATTCAGGCGGCTGTCCGCAGCCATGCGACGCTACCCGTGCCCATTAATTTGCCCGCGAAATTATTTAGTGTGTAGATTGTTGGAGCAAGGGCGGTCTACTTACCCTGGAACCTCGCCTGCCTGCGCTCMGTAAAAGCTTTGATTCCCTCTTGGAAATCGTCAGTCAGGGCGATATCTGCGAAGGCCGCGGTCTCAAGGTCCAGTTGGGTCGCAAGGTCGTGCTCCCAAGAGCTGTCGAACAATGCTTTTACCCGCGCGTAGGCGGCGGTCGGTCCCTTGGCCAGCCGKACGGCTGTTTCCATGGCGTGTTGGTGCAGCGCGTCGTCCTCGACCACATGATTGACCAACCCCATCTCCAGGGCCGCCTGGGCGCTGGTGGGCTGGCTGGCCAGGTACATCTCCATGGCCCGGCTCGCGCCGATCAGGCGCGGCAGCAGATAGGTCGACCCGCCGTCGGCCGKGGCKCCGATGTTGGCGTAGGCCATCAGGAACCGGGCGCTTCTTGCCGCCACCCGGATGTCGCAGCCCAGGGTCAGGCTGAAGCCGGCCCCCGCCGCCACACCATTGATGCCGGCGACCACCGGCTTTTCCAGACGCCGCAGTCCGATGAYAACCTTGTGGTGTAGGTCGTTGGCCAGCGTGGTGATGTAATCTTGCAGGCCTTTCGGATCATCGTTTTCCAGAGTCTCCAACACGAACTTCAGGTCGGCTCCGGAGCAAAAACCTCCACCGGCGCCCGTGAGCAGGACCGCACGGACATCAGGCCGTTGACACGCTTCGATGGCCTCTCCCATCTCGGAGACCATATTCAGAGTCAGGGCGTTCCGGGACTCGGGGCGGTTCATGGTGATGATGCCTACGCCGTCCATCTTCTCGAATGTGATCTCGGTCATGGCCATTTACACACTCTCCATGTACTCAGAAATCTCTTCCAGTCCGAAACCGGACACGGCGATCTCGGGGGCCCAGGTCACCTGGTCCGACGACCAGCGCACGGTGGCRCGGCGCAGCGATGCGATGCCCRKGGTGTTGTTTATCAGCCGCAGGACGTTGTCGTTCATGCGGACCGTGTTGGGTTTCAGTGGGGCGGCGAACCGACCGTTTTTAATCAGGTAGGAGTCGCCGATTATCGTGCCGCTGAAGTCGCCGCTGGTGGTYCCGTTCACCGGGTAGGTGTACCAGATGCGGCCGATGTAAAGCCCGTCACCCACCAGCCGCAGCAGATCTTCCTGGGTGTGGTCACGGGTCCCTTCAATCACCAGGTTGCTKGATACCGCGCCGGGCATTGCGCCGAAGTTGCGGCCGCCGCCGTTGCCGGGCCGGAACCCGTTGCGCGGGGCGATGCTCTGCAGGGCGTCGGCTGGGTTGACTCCCAGTTTTTCCCGCCCTGTGGGGTCGTTCAGGATGCGTTGGTAATTGTAGTAGTCGGCCAGCAGTCCCGAAAGCTGGCCGCCGCGGATCAGGTCGGTGCGCCCGGTGGGCAGACCTTCGTCGGTGATGGACTTGGAACTGGGCAGACCGGGCGCCGCGCCGTCGTCATAAAGGTTGAAGTCTTCCGAGGCTACCGCCTGGCCCAGCTTGCCCATGAACGGCGAGGCCCCAGCGTAGAACATATCTAGGGACAGTCCCGGCATCAACACCCATTCCAGGATCTCGGCCACTGCTTGGGGGCCCAGAATAACGTTGTAATCGCCGGATGGTATGCGCTCCCCGTCCATTGACGCGATGGCATTGCGCGCCGCTTCCCCGGCGGCTTCGCCGTTGAAATCGCCGAGCCGGCTGCCCACGGACCAGCCGCTGCCCTTGCTGGACTGGGTCTCGATCATGGCGGTGGCGAATGACATAACCAGCGTGTTCTGTTCGGTCTGCACCCTGGGGATATGGGTCGACGCGATGGCCATCCGGTCTCGGAGCATGACCACGTCCCCGCCCAATATCAGGCCGAGTTCAGGCATCCTCTCCGCCGAGCCGGCCAGGCCCATCAGGTCTTCCGACGACTGGAACGCGTCCAAAGCCCGGTCCATCATGCGCCAGCCGGCGTCCACCAGCCCCTTGCCGCCGATGCGCATCAATGCCGGGTCGTAGTTGGCCAGCGCGATGTCGGCTTTTCCGGCGGGGCGCTGGGGCGAGTCCAGCTTGGGCAGCGAAACGAATTCGGGGTCGGAGACCGCTCCGGCGCGGGCTTTGTCCAATGCGCGTTCCACCCCATCAACCGATAGGTCGGTGGGCTCGCTGCCGAAGCCGGTCTTGATGCCGTCTGGGGTGCGGAAGGTGGCCCGGATGCCCAGGCCGTAGCCCTCGGTGGACTTTGGTTCCTCCACGCCGTTACTGGGAATGTGGGAGGTATAGTTGAGCCTAACTGTCAGGTTGGCCCCGGCCGAAGCAAAGACCTCCACCTCGGTCACATCGGGTTGTGACGAGGCGAATGCCAGGGCGTTCTTAACGGCGCGGCGCAGATCGGATACGGATATCAAATYCTCATCATCCTTGGGTGGTTGCGCTGGTCGATCGCCGCCGTTGGTTTATGTTTCATCTGCTGGTTCGGGTAATGACATCACATCATCGGCCTCGTCTGCTCCGTCTTCAAGGGCGTCAGGAATGTTGCGGCGTTTGCGTATGTCCCGGATGCGTCCCAAGGGCCGGTCAAGCGCTCTGGTCCGGGTGCCTTTCAGTGATTCGAACGCGGTCTGGGCGGATTCCATGCGCCTGCCCACCGTCTCCATCTGGTCCACGAAATTTCCCCACTGCCGGTCGAAGACGGCTAGTTCGGATAATATCTCGTCGGACGCCTGCTCGATTGCGAAGTTGTCCAAGGCATGGCGGATGATGCTTAGGATCGCGAACAAACTGATCGGCGAACAGAGCACCACCCGGTTGCGGAGCGCCTCCTCCACCACGTCCGCCCCGTGTTGCTGGATGTAGTGGTACATGGGCTCATTGGGGATGAAAACGAGCACATAATCCAGGGTGTTGTCGTCCGGATTGATGTAGTCCCGGCCGACAACCTCCCGCGCCCGGTCCCGCACGTCGCGGATGAAGGCCCGGCTGTATTCCTGGGCTTCCTGTTCCGACTCCGCCTCCACGTATTTCATGTAGTTGGTGAGCGGGAACTTGGCGTCCATGTTCAGCTTCTTGCCCTCGGGCATCAATATGGTGAAGTCGGGCCGGGAATGGCCGTCGGCAACGGTCGTCTGCTTGGTGTAGTTCACAGTTTCAACGAAGCCGATGAGTCGGAAGACGTCCTCGGCCATTCGCTCGCCCCATTGGCCGCGCACCTGGGTGTTGGCCAGGATGTCCCGGAGGGCCGAGGAGCTGCTGTTCAGGCTGGTTAACATGGWCKCSARGYKCNCCGNCTSWYYRACYMSRTSMARGTTCAGGTCCTGGATGGCCCGGTTCACCCGGTCCATGCCCTGGCGGATCTCGCCCACCTGGTGGCCGAGGGCACTGTCTTCGCTGCGGGAGCCGCCTTGYTTGAGCARGCGGAACATGAGGATAACAACCAACCCGGTGGAGACCAGGGCGACGATGCCGATGACGACCAGCGCTTCAGTCATGGTTCCCCAAGCCCCCTTGCTACCCTGGTCCGGTCAGGCGGGCGATGCCGCGCATGGTGGGCCCKCCGTTGCTCATCCGCTTGGCTTGCATGGGCTGGCCCTTGCCGCAATTGGGAATTGGGTTGACCCGCAGGTCGTTCCCCACGGCGTCGATGGACATGAAATAGTCCCGGCTGTCGGACGTGATGCCGCCGTCCCGGTAGAGCCGGCCCAACTGCCCGTTCTTGATCTCGTAGACCTTCACCGCGGTGATGCGGAAGTTCTCCCGGGACTCGGCGATGGACGGTGTCCGGTGTCCCGCGATGTAATAGCCGTCCTCGACCTCGGAGATGATGCTCTGGGGGTCTTGCCGGCCGGCGCCGAAGATGGTGTTGGTCATGCGGATCAGCGGTACCAATTGGGCCTCGGTGGAGCGGGCCGACCCGTTGGGCGCGACCCCCATGATGGCCGCCGTCTGGCGGTTGTTCAGGAACTCCTCCAGCACGCCGTCCCTCAGGATATAGGCTCGGCGRGCGGGGGTGCCTTCGTGGTCGTATCTGAACGAACCGTAGCCCTCCATGGACGGGTCCGAGTAGGCGGTGACCAGCGGCGAGGCGATYTGCTTGCCCAGTTGGTTGTCTTGCATGTCCTTCAAGAACCAAGACCGCCCGGCGTATCCGGTCTCATACTTCAAAGCCCGGTCTAACTCCGAGGGATGGCCGACCACTTCGTGGACCAACAATGTATTGAAGTGGGGGTTGGTGACAACCGTGACCTCTTTGTCTGGCGGTTTCAAGGGCGGCGCGGCGGCGACTTCCACTGCGTCGGCGCCTAGCGTCTTGCAGAAGTCTATGAAGTTGGGCAGGACGATGGGGCCGCTGGTGTAGCCATCGGTCAAGACCTCCCAGCCCCGCTGGTGGCCGGTGAAGTCGTACAATTCGAAGTTCCCGTGTTCGCCCGAGCAGATCGCGATGGCGAACCCCTCAGTCTGGGCGAAACTCTGGTCGATGTCCGCGCCGTCGGAGCTGAGGAACAACTCCCGAAGCAGAAAAGTAGATGCTGAGCAGGCTGAGTAGACGATGTTGCTGCCCTGGCCCTGCAGCGCCTTGCATCCGTCCGTGGCCATGGCGACCGTCTCCGCCAAGGGGACCTGCCGTGGGTCGGTGGTGTAGGTGGCGGGCACAGTGTCTTGGCGGACCGGCACAGTGGCAAGTTCGCTTGGGGTTAGACTCGATCCCAGATGGGGATAGCGGCCTCGTGTTTGGGTTTTCTGCCTGGCGCTGGCGCGGGCCCGGTTGTGGGCTTGCTTRATGCCATCCCAGACCACATCTTCCAGACGGTCAAGGTCGGTGGTGCCCAGTACCCGGCCGTAGTAACCGGATGAGCTGGTGCGCCCCCCGGCGATTGCCCGGACGCCAAAGTCGAAGGCATAGTCATCGAAACTGCCCTTCTCGGCCCCGTTTTCGGCCACCGCCCCCTTCTCCTCTCGGACCTCGATGCGCAGGTCGCAGTAGCGAAGGTTGGGCAAGGTTTTAGCCTTCTCARCAACCAACGACTGCAGATTGGYCCKGAACCGGTCCAGGGATTCCACGGTTACACGAGACGAGGACTGAGATGGCATGAAAGAGGCTAGACCGCCCCGGACACTGCTTGGGCGACGGTCACGGCTACGTTGCGGTCTAGGGACCAAGGCAGGACGTTCTCCGGCGTGGGCTCGGCAACCAGGGCTGCCAGCGCGGTCGCCGCGGCCAGTTTCATGCGCGTGGTCACCCTGGTGGCGTGAGAGTCCAGCGCYCCCCGGAAAACGCCGGGGAAGACCAGGCTGTTGTTGACCTGGTTGGGGAAGTCGCTGCGGCCGGTTCCTACAACGGCTGCTCCGGCGGCCTTGGCGACGTCGGGCCAGATCTCCGGTATGGGGTTGGCCATGGCGAACACGATGGGGTCTTTGGCCATGGAGGTGACCATCTGTGCGCTCACAGTGTCGGCGGCGGCAAGGCCAATGAAGACGTCGGCGCCTCGCATGGCATCGGCTATACCACCGGAAAGATTGTCGGGGTTGGTGGTGTCCAGCATGGCCGACTTCACTGCGGTCAGGCCGGTGCGGTCACGGGAGATTATCCCCACGCTGTCCACCAAGGTCACGTTGGTGGCGCCTTGCTCCATGAGCAATTTYGCTGAGGCTATGCCACCCGCGCCTGCGCCGGCGAACACGAATCTCGTGTCTTCGATCTTCCGGCCGGTGACCAGTAGAGCATTCATCACTCCGGCTAGTACGGCGATGGCCGTGCCGTGTTGGTCGTCATGAAAAACCGGGATGCCCAAGTCCTGCAGCGCGTCTTCGATGTCGAAACAGCGCGGCGCGGCGATGTCTTCCAGGTTGATGCCGCCAAAACTGGGGGCCAAGGCTCGCACGGTCTGGATTATGATGTCGCTGTCCTGGGTCGCCAGGCAGATGGGGAAGGCGTCGATGTCGGCCAGTCCCTTGAACAGGATGGACTTTCCCTCCATGACCGGCATCGCCGCTTCAGGCCCGATATTGCCCAGACCCAACACGGCCGAGCCGTCGGTCACCACCGCCACGGTGTTTGCGCGGTTGGTTAGGTGATAGGACTCGGAAATGTCCGCATGAATCGCCATGCAGACGGTGGCGACGCCGGGGGTGTAGGCGATGGACAGGTCATCTAGCGTCTCTACTTTCATCTTGGAGGCGATGCTGACCTTGCCCCGGGTTTCTCGGTGCCGTTCTACCGCTTCTTTCCCATAGTCCCTGGGTTGTTCAGCCATGTTTACTAATCTCCCAAAATTGTTGGACCCTAGGTCTTCAGTCCCAACGCAAAATGGATGGCCGCATCCACGGCTCGAACCTTGTCGTCGCTTAAGCTGGCAATATAATCGTGGATGCTGCTCTTGGGTATGGTAAGCATGCTATCCAGATTTGCAGCAGAGTTCTGGGGAAGCCCGTCATGGGGACCCAGAAGCACCTCGATCRGCAGCCGGCGCACCCGGGTGGTTACCGGAGCCACGGTAATGAATTCGCGAACGGAATATGCAGAATCTCGGGAAATGAGAACCACCGGTCTGTGGCCTCCGGGAGGTGGAAGTTCGGCCCACCATAACTGTCCTCTTTTCATTTTTTATCCTGATCTTCCCAGGGGATATCAGCCAGCGCTTCAACCCCAGCCCTGACCACCCATCCTAACTCTTCGGGCGTTTCTGGGTCGTCCAAGTAGCCTTGGATGTATCTTGCATCATCTTCCTTTTCTTTTTCCCGGCGAAGATGTTCTTCCACCGTCCGGCGAAAGTATTCGCTGCGGCTAATGCCTCTCTCACTTCGCTCTTTCTCAACGGCATCGAGGACTTCGTCCGGGAGACTAATAGCTATCTTGGCCATGGTTACACCCTTTGGAATACTTTAGTMATACCATGGTATGACGATTGGGCATGGATGGCAATGCTTTTCGGTCTGGTTAGTGCGTAACCGCCCCYTGCGAGGCGGACGAGACCAATTTTGCGTATTTCGCCAGAGCGCCCGTGGTGTAGTTGGGCGGGATCGGCTGCCACTGGGCTTGTCGCTCAGCGAGTTCTTCTTCGCTGAGGTTCACGTTCAATTTGCGGCCAGGGATGTCCAATGTCACGAGGTCGCCCTCTCGCAGTAGCGCGATGGGTCCGCCAACCGCTGCTTCCGGGGCTACGTGGCCGACCATTGGTCCGTGGGACGCGCCGGAGAACCGGCCGTCGGTGATCAGGGCAACATCGTCGCCCAGTCCCTGTCCCACGATGGCGGCGGTGACAGACAGCATCTCCTGCATGCCGGGCCCGCCCTTGGGTCCTTCGTAGCGGATGACGACGATGTCCCCCGCCTTGATATCGCCCCGTTGGATGGCCTGGAAAGCGGCCGGTTCCTGGTCGAAGACCCGAGCCGGGCCCTCGAATACTT
This sequence comes from Dehalococcoidia bacterium, assembly GCA_002746355.1. Classification (GTDB taxonomy): domain Bacteria; phylum Chloroflexota; class Dehalococcoidia; order Lucifugimonadales; family UBA3495; genus UBA9611. The sequence goes on from NVWX01000007.1 coordinate 8,087, forward strand.
TCTCTTGATGTCCGGCAACCTTGATCACCGCGCCGTCTGGGGCGATGTTGCCCCAGAGGATGGCCAACCCGCCGGTGGGGGCGCGGGGCGCGTCGATCTGGTAGACCACGGGTTGGTCTTCGATGGTCTCGACGGCCTCANCGTWCKSCSGYNGMGYMTKWSYGKKANANCGGKCMWSSSRTSGCNCGYRSMKSARRYYRKMSNNCANGNNCCGTYTSMNGNCCAGGSCGATGCCNCMGYRRMGMTTGAGGTCGGACATGACGTATTTCCCAGCCGGCTTCATATCGGCGATGTAAGGGGTGTTGCGGCTGATGCGGTCGAAGTCGTCCAGGGTCAATTGAATATCGACCTCCCGGGCGATGGCGATCAGGTGCAGCACCGAATTGGTCGATCCGCCCATGGACACGGCCACGGTGATAGCGTTCTCGAAGGCCTGTTTGGTCAGGATGTCACGGGGGCGCACATCTTCTTCCAGAAGACGCATCAAGGTCCGTCCCACTTCTCTGGCCTCGCCCAATTTCTTGGGGTCGATGGCCGGGACGGAGGCGTCGCCGGGAAGCGACATGCCCAAAACTTCGATGCAGGTGGACATGGTGTTTGCGGTGAACAAGCCGGCGCAGGAACCCTCTCCGGGACAGGCCACGCATTCCAGCGCGGTGAGGTCTTCCAGGCTCATGTCGCCCTTGGCGTAGGCGCCCACAGCCTCGAACACGTCTTGGATATTCACGTCTTTGCCCTGGAACTGACCGGGCATTATGGCCCCGCCGTACATGAAGATGGACGGCACGTTCAAACGGGCCATGGCCATCATGCAGCCGGGCATGTTCTTGTCGCAGCCGGCGATGGTGATCAGGCCGTCCATGCGCTCGCCGAAGGTAACAAGCTCGATGGAGTCGGCGATGACTTCCCGGCTGACCAACGAGGTCTTCATACCCTCGGTGCCCATGGAGATGCCGTCGCTCACCGTGATGGTGCCGAATTCGAATGGTACCCCATCTTCAGCGCGCACGCCTTCTTTGGCCGCTTGGGCGAACCGGTCTAGGTGCACGTTGCAAGGGGTGACATCGCTGGCCAGGTTGGCGATGGCGACGAARGGCTTTTTGATGTCGTCTTGGGTCAGGCCCATGGCCATCAGCATGGCCCGGGACGGCGCYCGATTGGGGCCGTCAACCAACTCACTGCTGCGGTGCCGCATATGGGCGGGTCTTGCGGGTTTAGATGTAGTCGCCACTGGCAATTCTCCTGGCGCCGACGTACGGAGCGCCGCGATATCATTGGATGATCTACGTCTGCGCTTCGGCAAACGGAAGTGCGTAATTGAACAATTATAAGGGCCTATACTAAGTGGTTACAAGATGGCCGCAACCTGAGGTTATCTCAGGCACGAAATGGGGCTTGCGTCCCTGCCGGATTTTGATTACGCTGGTGCTTGCTTAAAATCAGGTGTAGTCAGGAGAGGCTGCCATGTTTAACCCCATMGGCTGGAYCAAGCCAGAGATTGCCCAAGCCCACTGTGATATCCCGTGCGGTATCTACGACCCCGTCTCGGCCAAGATGGCCGCCCAGACCGTTCAGAAGATGGTCCTGCGGATYCAGGCGCTGGAACCGGCCGACCCCAGTGACGCCGCCGCGCGCCAGGATTACGTCAATAAGATCGCTCGGTACGTCACCGTTAAAGACGAACATGCCGAGGTCTGCAAGCGCGAACTCGCCATCCTCTGGGCCGATTACGGTTGGCCCAATCCCCCCGCCGATTTCGACCTTCACGGCACGTTCAACGCCGCGTTGAAAYTGGCTGGCCAGTGCAAGCAGAACGTCGATATGGCGAAGTGCGAAGAATTGGTAGCGACCTGCGATAGGATCGCCACAGTATTCTGGGGCACTAAAGGCGAGACCTACAGCGACCCCCATTCCGCAGCCAGATACGGCTCTTAAGCGTCTATAACTTCGGAGAACAAAAAGGCTCCCCAATCACGGGGAGCCYTTTTCATTCTAGTAATYTGGGGTTTACCGAAGGGTAGATAGCGCCGCCCCCGCCTTGGCGATGGTGGCGTCGATATCGGCCTCGGTGTGCGCCGTTGAGACGAACCCGGCCTCGAACTGAGAGGGAGCGATGTAGACGCCCTGCTCTTGCATGGCGTGGAAATAGCGTCCGTACATCTCTGTGTCCGAACCCTCGGCGTCGGCCAACCCCGCCACGGGACCGGCGTTGAAGAACMCGGTGAACATGGAGCCCACCCGGTTGATTGTGGATGGCATCTCCACTGCTTGGAACGCTTTGGTTAGGCCGTCGGTCAGCCGCTGAGCCAGGGTTTCCAGGCGCTCGTAGGTGCCGGTTTTTTGCAGCTCTTTCAAAGTTGTTATGCCGGCGTTCACCGCCAGCGGGTTGCCGGACAACGTGCCCGCTTGGTACATGGCTCCCAGGGGAGCCACCATCTCCATAATGTCTTTGCGTCCGCCGTAGGCCCCTACCGGCAGGCCGCCGCCGATGATCTTGCCCAAGGTTGTGATGTCCGGAGTGATGCCGTAGAGGCCCTGGGCGCCGTTGGGCCCGACCCTGAACCCGGTGATAACTTCATCGAAGATCAGCAGCGCGCCATTGTCCTGGGTGATCTTGCGGACCGACTCCAAGAACYCCGCAGCGGGCGGTACCACRCCCATATTCCCGGCTACCGGCTCGATGATGATGGCGGCGATACCGCCGGGATTGGCTTCGAAGAATCGCTCGACTGAACCGATGTCGTTGAATTCGGCCACCAGGGTTTCGCTGGCGTAGGAAGCGGGCACGCCGGCGCTGGTGGGGATGCCGTGGGTCAACGCACCCGAGCCGGCTTTGACCAGCAGGCCGTCGGCGTGGCCGTGGTAGCAGCCGGCGAATTTTATGATTTTGTCGCGYCCGGTRAAGGCCCGTGCCAGCCGGATGGCGCTCATGCAGGCCTCGGTGCCCGAACTCACCAACCGCACCGATTCCACCGACGGCAACGCGCCGCAGATAATCTTGGCCAGTTCTACTTCCTGTTCCACGGGAGCGCCGAAGCTGGTCCCGCTCTCGGCTGTCTTTTTCAGGACCTCTACAACGGCAGGGTGGGAATGCCCCAGGACCAACGGCCCCCAGGAACCCAGGTAATCGATATATTCGTTGCCGTCCACGTCCCATATTCGCGAGCCTTGGCCTCGGGCGATGAATGGCGGGGTGCCGCCTACGGATTTGAATGACCGGACCGGGCTGTTAACGCCGCCGGGGATGTATTTCTGGGCCTCGGCGAATAGTGCTTCTGATTTGCTAAGTTGCATGCCACGTCCTGATTATATTATTTGGTTCTTGGAATGCCTAGAACAGGTCTCTTACCCTTCGGTAGGTGCGCTCGGAGCGGYGGCGAATACCCCCTATACCGACTCTACGTGATTCAWCGTCGATCTGATACAGAACCCGGAACTGACCAACGCGGAGTCTGAAGATATTTCCATCCACTTGCACTGCGTTTGCTAGGCGGGGTGTACCGGCCAAAGCTTCAATAGCAGTAATGATCCTGGGGAAATCTCTCGCGGGTAAGGAATTTAGCTCNCNCAGCACGCGGCGGCTAAGCAAACGGACTTCGTATGGGCCGCTGCTTGCCGCGCTCATAATCCTTCAGGCTGATCGCTACATCCCCGCTTTCTTTGGCCTCTAGCACCGTGAGCATGTCCACCAAGTCATCTGGTGATTGCATCAGCCCTTCGAACCTTGCGAAATCTACGATCAACTCCCAGCGGTCGCGAAATCCGCAAAGCAGATACTTCATAGGCATTCCGTATTTTTTTACTCCGACCTCTAAGTTCAAATCCCGGGGGGTGCCGTTGGCCGGGTTGGTGGCAAATTTGTCAAATACGATGGAYGGAAAAATCCAAGCGCACTTTGGGTCCCCTTCTTCAAATTCGACTCCGATAATCATAAAATTCTTACGCGGTTCTAAGTGGCCCATCTGGAACCAACGGGGGTATTTGCCGCCCGCGCTTCCGGYGGCTTGTACTTGAATTTCAATCACCGCGCCTGTGGCTGTGCGTACGAGCGCGTCTACTCCCTCTTTAACTAAAGGAACGTAAGAAACCATGCCGCGTTTCAGCAGTTCGCCGAACACGTACAGCTCYCCCCGCTCCCCAGCAAGTTGTTTGTCTACCGTTCTGCTGCTCATCCGTCTACTCCGCCTCTTTCAGCCACTTTGCCACTTCCTTGGCGTGGTAGGTGAGGATGGTGTCGGCGCCAGCGCGTTTGATTGAGGTCAGAACCTCCATGGTGACGGTCTTTTCGTCGATCCAGCCGTTGGCGGCGGCGGCCTTGATCATGGAGTACTCGCCGCTGACGTTGTAGGCGGCTAGGGGCAGGTCGAACCGGTCCTTGGCCTGCCGGATCACGTCCAGGTAAGACAGGGCTGGTTTCACCATTACGATGTCGGCGCCCTCGRMGATGTCAGYTTCAATCTCACGCATGGCCATCCTGGCGTTGGCCGGGTCCATCTGGTAGCTCTTCCGGTCTCCGAACTTTGGCGTGGAATTGGCCGCCACCCGGAAGGGCCCGTAGAAGCCTGACGAATACTTGGCCGCGTAGCCCATGATGGGCGTGTCCTCGTAGCCGTGGTCGTTCAACGCCTGGCGGATCGCCCAGACCTGGCCGTCCATCATCGCCGACGGCGCGGGAAGGTCGGCGCCTGCCTGGACGTGGGACACCGCGGTTTTGCCCAGAAGTTCCAGGGTCTGGTCATTATCGACCCGGTCGTTTGCGATGACGCCGCAGTGGCCGTGGTCGGTGTACTCGCACATGCAGACGTCGGTGATCACCATCATGTCCGGGTGGTCTTTCTTGATCATGCGCACCGCCTCTTGGACGATGCCCTCAGGGTCGTAGCCCTCGGTGCCCAGTGGGTCTTTCTCGGCGGGAAGCCCGAATAGCAGCACCGCGGGAACACCCAGCTCGGCGGCCTCGCCGATCTCCTCGGACAGCACATCCAAGGACATCTGGTACTGGCCGGGCATGGGCTCGATGGCTTCTTTCACGCCATGTCCGTGACCTACGAAAAGCGGGTAGACGAACTCTTTGACGGACAGCCGAGTCTCCCGGGCCATGTTGCGTATGGAATCGCTGCCGCGCAGGCGGCGCAACCTTGAGTGAGGGAAGCTGGTCATGACGTCTTTTTCTCCTAAACCTACTTTCGGGAAAGCTCGCTCGAGGCGAAATGGCTCGTCAGTGCATCCACCAGGCCCTCGACCGTGTGCTCTGTCGCTTCCAGGTCAACCTGTAAGCCGAGTWCGCGGGCCGTTGCGGAGGTTACCGGGCCGATACAGGCGATGAAGCTGGTCTCGAGCGCCGCACGGTCACCGTCCAGCATCTCCACCAGGTTGCGCACGGTCGAGGAACTGGTAAAGGTTACGATATCSACACCGTCAASAAAAGCTTTCTTGGCCAGACCTGACACACCTTCGACTGRAACGTTCCGGTAGGCGGCCAGGCGGTTGACCTTTGCGCCCAGGTCCGTGAGGCCTTTTTCGAGTTCGTCCCGGCCGATGTCGGCGGAGGGCAGCAACACCGAAACATCCTTCCAGTCCCGGCCGGATAATTCTTTCAAGACCACTGCGGACACCGGCCGGCTGGGCACGAAATCAGCGGTGATCCCSCAGCGGGACAACGCTTGGGCGGTGGTGGGGCCGATCGCGCCGACGGTCATCCCGGCCAGGGCGCGGGCGTCCTTACCCTGTGATTCAAATCGATCAAAGACCGACTCCACGGCGTTGGCGCTGGCGAATATCACCCACTGGTAATCAGCGATGTTTTTCAGCGTTGCATCTAGCTCAGAGAAGTCTTCCAAGGGGCCGATYTGAATGGTGGGCAGTTCCACTGTGTTGGCCCCGGCCTGCTCCAGCAGCGTGCATAGCCGGGAAGCCTGGGAGCGGGAGCGGGTGACCAACACGCGTTTCCCGAACAGGGTGCGCTTATCGAACCAAGCCAGCTCTTCCCTGAGATTGACTACTTCGCCGATGACTGTGATCACCGGCGGAGTCAGCCCGGCTTYTCGACCCTTTTCGAGGATGTTTTCGATACTGCCGGTGACTGTCTGCTGTTCGCTCCAGGTGCCCCACTGGACCAGGGCCGCCGGCGTGGTCGCGGGCAGTCCCTCTTTTTGCAGGGTTGCGAGGATCTTTTCCAAAGACGCCCAGCCCATGAGCACCACCAGGGTGCCGCCGTTCTTGGCCAGGACCTCCCAGGGAATGACGGACTCGGGYTTGGAGGGGTCCTCGCTACCGCTGACCACGGTGAAAGTGGTCGCTAAGCCGCGGTGGGTCAGGGGTATACCCGCATAGGCCGGCCCGGCGATGGCTGAAGTCACGCCGGGCACGATCTCAAATGGCAGGCCATTGGCCTTGAGTTCTAGGGCTTCTTCGCCGCCGCGGCCAAACACGAATGGGTCGCCACCCTTAAGCCGCACCACCGTGAATCCCTGGGACGCCTTGTCCACCAGCAGTTGGTTGATCTCAGTTTGGGTCAGTTGCTGACGGCCCCGGGCTTTGCCCACAAAGATGCGCTCGGCGCTCTGGGGTACGGCCTGCAACAGCACGGGGTCGACCAGGCGGTCGTAGACGACCACTTGGGCCTGCTCCAACGCGTGCATTCCCTTAACTGTGATCAGTCCGGGGTCGCCKGGTCCGGCTCCCACTAGATAGACTTTACCGGTCAATCTTTCATCTCTTGAAAAAGCGAATCACGCCTGATTGGCCCTGGCTGCGGCTACCAGGTCGGCGCCGCCCCGCTCCACCAAGGCGAGGTAGGCGTCGTTGGCCAGTTGCAGCGGGTCCCGTTTCAGGCCTTGGATCTTGGCGCTGAATTTCTTTTCGCCGTCCGCGGTGCTCATGTAGATCGTCATGACGATGTTGTCTCCGTTGCAGCGGGCGTAGGCGCCCACGGGTATGCTGCAGCCACCGCCCAATCTTGCCAGAAAACCCCGCTCCGCAGTGGCTTCGTAGYGGGTGTCCGCGTCGTCGATCGCCGACAATAACTCCAACATCCGGAAATCGTCAGCCCGCGCCTCCACCGCCAGGATGCCCTGTCCTGGTGGCGGCACGAACTGGGTGGCGGACAGGTATTCGGCGATCTGGTCTTGCAGCCCCAGGCGAATCATGCCGGCGGCGGCCAATATAGCCCCGTCCGCCTCTTCACCCTGAGCCTTACGCAACCGTGTCTCGACGTTGCCTCGGATGGAGACCACCTCCACCTGGGGGGCGTATTGCTTCAACTGGGCGGCGCGGCGGGGGCTGCTGGTCCCGATCTTTGCGCCCTTGGGGAGCCCATCAAGGGGGCAGCCGTACCGGTTCACCAGCACGTCCCTTGGGTCTTCTCTGGACAGTACTGCTCCCAGCACCAGGCCGTCGGCCAACTGGGTGGGCATGTCCTTAAGGCTGTGGACGGCGATATCGAGTTTGCCGTCTAGAAGTTCTTGTTCCAACTCCTTGACGAAGATGCCCAGGCCCATGCCCGCCAGGCGGGATGTCTGGTCTACATCGCCCCTGGTCCGGACGGTGTCGACCTCGAATTCGAGTGCTGGGCTGTTGGCCTTCAGCCGGTTGATCACCACATGRTCTTGAATCAGGGCCAARGTGCTGCCACGGCTGCCCACTTTGATGGCTGGGATGCCCGAGCCGGTTGAGCTTTCTTCTGAGTCGCTGGTCGTCAAGCGGTTAGTCCCCCGCGGTTTGGGCTATGCGGTCTTGGGTTTTCCGGGCGCCGGTGGTGCGCTGGTTGGAATCCTGGCCACTTTGGTTTCTGACCTGGCAGCCGCCGGAGACGCATTCGGCGATGTTGGAGCACTTCCCGTTGGCGTCTTTGCCCGTTAGGCCGTCCATMAGGAGTACCACGGCCTCGTCCTCGCGGCCCGCCTTGGCCAGGCTGAGGAGTTCTGGTGTCATGCAGCATTGCCASCGYTGYGGGTSWAYCGYTACCYGTTYGTCTTTGATGAYCTGGCGGGCTTTSGAGAGSACGCYGGTKGCKTSSRYCCAKTSCARGTSSSRRGAGYCRGTCAGKGTCTCCCGCAGCTTGCGGGCCAAGGCTGGGCTGGCGCCGCCGGTGGAGATGGCGATAGCCACCGGGCCGCTCTCCACGATGGACGGAGCTATGAAGGAGCAACGGGGCAGGTCATCCACTGCGTTGAGCAAAACGCCCAGCGTCTCAGCCTCTTCGAATATCTCTTGGTTGACCACCCGGTCGTTGGTGGCTGCTATGACTAAGAACGCGCCTTTAAGGTCGCCGGGCTGGTATTTGCGAAGGTCCAACTCAACGTCGCCTGTCTCCGCGAATCTGCGTATTCCTTGCGTGGCGTCCGGGCTGATCACGACTATCTTGGCGCCCGAGTCCAGTAGCTTGGAGATCTTGCCCTCGGCGATCTGGCCGCCGCCGATGATGATGCACCGTCGTCCGGTCAAGTTCAGAAAAACGGGATAAAAAGTTGTCATAAGCTCTCTATGYATTTGGACACGACGGGCAGGCCGCCATGACTTTAAATCAAGCCGTGATCACCGCGTCGGGTTTCTCTTTATCGACATAATCGTCGTAGTCTGGCACRAAATACCGGACCCGGGTCTTCTTGTACTCCCGGGTGCTGTAGAGCACCAGACGTTCGGTTATGCCGGTGGCCTCGCTGATCTCGTTATTGATCTCTTCGCAGCCTTCAGGAGTGGTTGCATGGACCATGGTGAAGTGGGTGTAGGGCCAGTCAGGGAAGGTTGGGCGCTCGTAACAGTGGGTTACGGCGTCGTKGGCCGCCATGRTYAGACCAACCTCTTCAGACCGCTCTTCGGGGACCTTCCAAACGATCATCGCGTTGGCCCGGAAGCCCGACCGCCGGTGGTGAAGCACCGCGCTGTAGCGCCGCATGATGCGCCGTTCTTGGAAATCCTTGGCCAAGGCGAACAGCTCATCGGTGGACATGCCCAACTGCTGGGCGATGGAGTCATAGGGACGTGGAATCAGTTCCAAGTCCTCCTGCATCCCGCGGATGGCGTCTTTTTCGGCCTCGGTTATGGGTACGGCTTTGTTCCAKGACTCGGCTGCCTCTTTGTCGGAGGCTGCTTTGTCCTCGCTAGATTTAACGTTATCGGGACTGAAATTGAATGAGGAGCCCTTCTTCTTGACCATGTCGAAGTTGACGCCGATCTTGAAGAACCGTTTGGTGGGCATGATCCGCTGCTCTATGGCCCCGGTCTTGAGGGACATGTACGCGGCGGTGGCCTCAAGGTCGTGTTCYGGGGGCACGGCCAGGGYGAACCACAGGTTGTAATAGGAGCCTTCCCGTGCGTAATTGTGGCTCACGCCGGGGTGCTTATTGATCTCCATGGCGGCCTTGTGCAGCTGCTTCGGCTCGTAGGCCATGGCCACCAGGGTGGTCTTGAAACCGAGACGGCGGGTGTCGAATATTGCGCTGATCTGGCGCAGCACGTTGRTCCGTTTCAGTTCGGTCAAACGGTCCAAGACCTCTTGCTCGCTGATCCCAACCTCTTCGCCGAGCTTCTGGAAGGGCTGGTCGACCATGGGAAACGGGGATTGGATCAGATTCAGTAATTTGCGGTCGGTTATGTCCATGCTGTGTGCAGTTCCTCCGGCACTCGATTTGTAGCTATTGGGGTTTCGAAGCGCGGCACGCTCTTTATATTCGCTTGGGTCTACTTATTGGATTTAGCCAAAGATTTTTCGGCTGAGTCTTCGTACGAGGCGGCCATGCCCACCAACACCTTATCAGCCGCTTCGATTATCCGGCCCCAGGTGCTTGGGTTGGTCGAGTCAAGGACCATCGTCCGGAAGAATACGAAGGCTTCGATGGTGTCCTTCAGGGTTACGCCCCGTTCGGACATCTCGGTGCCATACTCACGGCCCAACATTTGAGCTTCTTCAAGCAGTTCCTGTCTGCGGCGGCGGGGTCCGGCATCCTGTAGCAGCAGTGACAAAAGGCGGCGTCCGAAGAGCCGCATCCGGACYTTGCCCTCTTCCTCGACGCTCTGGTACCAGGGYTGCTGCAGCACGTCGTCTCGGCTCAGGCTCCGGCGTATCTTGCGCAGGGCCGAGCCTTCGATGGCGTCTCCCCGGCCTYGTTCCTGAGCTTGTTGGGGTGCGTTGACGAAGGAATCAACGTCTTCGCGCAGGAACCGGCGGTGGCCGCCGGGCGTGCGGTAGACCCGTAGATACCCGTTGTCAGCCCACTGCCTGAGGGTGGTGTTGCTTACGTCCAGAAGTCGGCAGGCGTCTCTAAGGGAGAGCCATTGGGATTTTTCTGTTATTCGATTTTCGCCGGTTTGAGTCTCTACCAAGTTAAAAACCTGAGACGCTCTTACTGAGAATGCGCCAAAAACCTATAAATATCTGTAAGAAACTAAGTATTTACTGTCGAACATCAATCAAGTTAGCATATGGGTTTCCTGCAGTCAATCACTCTTGAAAAAGAGACACGGAAATGTGGAGAATGTGCCTGGAGTCCGYGTTGTTGCTTACGTTATGTAATGTTATATTTGAGGTGATGCCGGAACAAAAGTCGGRCCAGAAACTCCAACAAAAACTACTGGCGGACAGGAAGGAACTTTTCTCCAGCCTCAGACGCAGCATCAGGTCGGCATCCGTCCTAAGAGCCATGGAGAGGGTGCCTAGAGAAGCATTTGTTCCCACCGGCGAACGCCACAATTCGTACCTCGACTTACCTCTAACCATCGGCGAGGGGCAGACGATCTCCCAACCCTACATAGTGGCCCTGATCACCGAGGCGCTCCGCCTCCAACTGGCGGACCGGGTGCTGGAGGTCGGCGCGGGTTCCGGCTACCAAGCCGCCGTCTTGGCCGAGTTGGTCCCCGACGGTAACGTCGTTGCCGTTGAACTGGTCCGGAGTCTGGCCCAACGGGCCCGGGACACCCTGGATGACCTGGATTACAAGAACATCGTCGTTGAAGACGCATCGGAATCCCTGGGATGTTCTTGGCGTGGGCCTTACGACGCGATCGTAGTATCCGCTGCTGCCCCGACGCTTTCACCCACGTTGACCGCCCAGTTGGCTGTCGGCGGGCGCATGGTGGTGCCGGTGGGCGACCGTGATAAGCAGGAACTCGTCTGTGTCCTGCGCACCGGCGAGGGTATTTCCCTGCGTATGCTGGGCCCCTGCCGCTTCGTGCCGCTGATAGGCCGCGAGGCTTTCCCCGCTTCGTAGCAAGGCGCGCAGTAAACCCCGCATTCTTCCGTCCTCGAAATTACTCTTCTCAGAACGCTCTGGCGTGTTTAAAATAGCCGGATAATCATGTCAGAGCCAATCGCCGATCTATCGAGGYCTCTGGACGAAGCCGCAGCGCTGATCCTAAGTTCGAGTTATGTGGTGGTGCTGGCCGGCGCCGGGCTCTCCGTGGAGAGCGGCATCCCGCCCTTCCGCGGCCCTGGCGGACTCTGGACCAAATACGGCGAGCCCACCAACCTCTCTTACCATGAGTTCACTAAAGATCCGAAAGAGTGGTGGGAAGCCCGATTTCGCAACGAGGACCGCCCTGGCGACCCGACCTACGAACTAAAGGTCGCGGTCGACCAAGCCCGGCCCAATCCGGGCCACCACGCCCTGGTTGAAATGGAGGCTATGGGTCTGCTGAAGTGCGTGATAACCCAGAACGTTGACAACCTGCACCGCGAGGCCGGCAGTAATTCGTTGTTGGAGATCCACGGCAACCGGACCTGGCTGCGGTGCGTGGGCTGCGGCGTCCGCCAACCCAGAGACGGCTATCACTTCGATAGCCTGCCTCCCATCTGCACACAGTGCGGCGGCGTGATCAAGATGGACACGGTCATGTTCGGCGAACCCATTCCCGAAGACGTGCTGCTGGCCAGCCGGGAGCAGGCTGAGGCCTGCGATTGTATGCTGCTGGTGGGGACATCGGGCACCGTGAACCCGGCGGCCCGCCTGCCACTGGTCGCCAAAGAGCTAGGCGCCACCCTCATCGAGATCAACCCAGACGAGACCACGCTCACCCCCTCGTGCGACATTACCCTGAACGGCCCCTCCGGCGAACTGCTCCCCCTGCTACTAAATCGGCTCAAGAACGGCGGGGCTAGCGAGACCGGCAATCGAGCCTGAATGCTATAATCCAGGCGCTGGACGCGGCGTGCCGCCGTTAATTTGCAGCCGCCCTCCAGGCCAGGTGATTCCTACTCCCCGGTAGCCGATTCACCGGCAGATTTTCTCATGGAGACCATCTTGGTGAATCCCATATTGGCCCGTTTCGGACTGGGCGATCCAGACTGGCTGGACCCCGCCACCGCTGGCGTGATCGTTCTGATCGCTTTGGTTGTTGCGTTCGTTTTCCACAAGTTGGTCTTCCCGCTCATCGTCCGGTTCACCAATTGGACGCCCACCGACCTGGACTCCCGGTTGGTCAAGTCCGTCCGCTGGCCTACCACATTCGGAATCTTGGTGTTGGGCGTGTACCTGGCGCTGACTGTTCCGCTGGACCTGACCGACACACAGCAGAGCCAGGTGGACACCGTGGGCCGGGCTCTTGGCGTTATGATCGTGATCATGGTGTTGGTCGGCCTGCTGTCCAGCGCCATCGACTGGTACCTGGCCACTCTGGCCACCAGCACCACCCGCGTGGTCGACCTGCGCCTGCTGCCCCTAATACGGCGAGTCGGTGGCGTGGTCATCTATGGCATCGGCGTGCTGCTGGTGATGGACGTTCTGGGCGTCAATATCAGTCCATTGATAGCCGGGCTGGGTTTGGGTGGACTGGCGGTGGCCCTGGCCATTCAGCCTACTCTGGCTAATCTGTTCGCCGGCACCTACGTGATGACCGAGGGTGTGATAGCCACCGGTGATTACATCCAATTGGAGAACGGTCTTAAGGGTTACGTCGTGGAAGTGGGGTGGCGCAGCACCCGGATCCGCGATTGGCGCAACAACCTGGTGGTGGTGCCCAACTCCAAGTTCGCAGAGACCATCATCACCAACTATCAGCAACCTTCGAACGCGGTCAATGTGTATTTCGAGTGCGGGACCAGCTATGACAGCGACCTCTACCGCGTGGAGGAGATCTGCTTTGAGGTGATGGACACGATCATTGAGTCCCACCCAATGGCCGTTAAAGAGTACGGAAAGTATTTCGCCTTCGATAATTTCGGCGATTCCAACGTGAATTTCTGGCTATTCGTTCAGGCCACGGACCGCTGGGGCAGCTTCGTCGTCCAGTCCGAGATGATGAAATTGCTGCACAAGCGCTTTCGAGAAGAGGGCATCGTGATCAACTATCCGGTGCGCACCCTCCAATTCCCCGAGGGCTGGGGCCCCGAGGACGTGCTGTCGCTAAATGGGAAGGACCAAGACGGCAATGCACCCGCACGGCGTAGACCGGTGAAAGCAGCAACCAGGTCCGGAAACAACCGGCGCCTAGRCCGRTCCCGCAGACCCAGGAGGTTGATTCACACGCCTCCGGAAGGCGGTTCGGCAGGTGACGGCCCGGAGATAGGCTGACGGYGGATCGCAGCGGTTTTGCAGGATAGTTTCTGAGGGTGGGACCGCCCCATTCTCCGTCCGCCTTGCCCGTGTCACGACTAGTCGCTATAATCCAAAAGTGGCTGTTGGCCACTCCCCACTATGTGGGCCTGTAGCTCAGGTGGCTAGAGCGCGGTCCTGATAAGACCGAGGTCGTTGGTTCAAGTCCATCCAGGCCCACCAGTTCTCTTCCCTCTCTTCTCCCTTTCGGATGAACTTTTGCCCTTTCCTTGCTGTGTTGGAATACCCGGATTCTAATATTGCGAGCGGCCCATGCGTCTTCACGATTTCCTAGATTTCCATGTCCGCGAACACCCCGAATCCCCGTTCGCCACTATGGGAGACCGGACGGTCACCTACGGCGAGGCAAGCCAGCAGATCAACCGCCTGGCCAATGCCTTTTCCAGCGCCGGACTCAAGAAGGGAGACAGGGTCGCTGTTCTCTCCAAGAATAGCGTCGAATACGCGTTCATCTATTTTGCAGGCGCCAAGTCCGGGGTTGTCCCGGTGCCGCTGAACTATCGATTGGCCCCTCATGAGTGGACCTACATACTGAACGACTCCCAGGCAAAGATGTTGATAGCGTCTCCCCAGTACCAGGAAGCAGTTGAAGGGATTCGTAGCGGGCTTGAGACAGTTGCCCATTTCGTATGTGTTGGAGAACCGGACGACTTGAGCAGCAAGCCGGATTGGACCGATTACGATCGTTGGGTTAGCGGCCAAGACGACTCGCCGCCTGAGGAGTACATCCTAGCTGACGACGACCTGTCCCAGATGTACACCAGTGGCACCACGGGACACCCCAAAGGAGTTGTGCTCACCCACAAAAGCCTAGCTGCCAATATGGCCCAGTCGATTCCGCAGCTAAAGATAGCTCCAAACCGGCGGATGTTAATGGTCACCCTCCTTTATCATGCAGCTGCAACTTTCCTTGTTTTTTGCTGCGTGTCTCAAGGAGGCTGCCTGTGGATTCACGAGGAATTCTACCCGGCTGAAGTAGTTAGAGCTCTGGACGAAGACGATATCGGCTGGGTCCTGCTGGTGCCAGCGATGCTCCAGGCTTGCTTAGTCGCATCCCCCGACGTTGCCCAGCGTGAATACGCCCATCTGGGCGTCATAACCTATGCTGGGTCGCCCATTGCCGAGGAGACTCTTGTGAGAGGCCTGGAGGTATTCAAGTGCGACTTTGTACAGCTTTACGGCMAGACTGAATTGTCTCCGGTGGCCACGATCATGACCGCTGAGGACCACCGGCGGGCCTTGAACGGTCAACCGGGGTTGCTGCTCTCCGCGGGAAGGTCGATTTTGTGAACTGAGTTGATGATTCTAGACGAGGTAGGAAACCCGGTCCCCAACGGGACCATTGGAGAGATATGCGCCCGGGGGCCCCAAGTGATGAAGGGGTATTGGAACCAGCCCGAGGCGACGGCGGAAGCGATTCGGGATGGCTGGATGGACACTGGTGACGCCGCCACCCTGGATGACGAGGGCTATCTATACGTTCAAGACCGCGTCAAAGACATGATTGTGTCTGGCGGGGAAAATGTTTATCCCAGGGTGATTGAAGAAGTCCTATTCAAGCATCCCGCCATCGCCGACGCAGCTGTGATCGGCATCCCAGACCAGAAATGGGGCGAAGCAGTGAAAGCGGTGGTCCAATTGAGGCCGGGCGCTACGGCCACCGAAGCCGAACTTATAGMGCATTGCCGGGGTCAGTTAGGCGGTTTCGAGCTCCCAAAATCAGTGGACTTCATCGAAGCTCTGCCCCGCAACGCCTCGGGTAAGGTGCTCAAACGAGAACTGAGAGAACCCTACTGGGAGGGGCATGGCCGCCGGGTAGGCGGGTCATAGATCAAGGTAAACCGTCCTGCCTCTATCGCGGGATATTCTTCTCCACCCATTCCAGTTCTTCCTCGGCGGTGTCGAAGTAGTTGAAGCGGTGGAACAGCTTGGTTGG
This sequence comes from Dehalococcoidia bacterium, assembly GCA_002746355.1. Taxonomy (GTDB): domain Bacteria; phylum Chloroflexota; class Dehalococcoidia; order Lucifugimonadales; family UBA3495; genus UBA9611. The sequence continues at coordinate 23,570 of NVWX01000007.1, forward strand.
GCCTCGTGATGCTCGCAGGTGATTCCTTTTGGCATCAGTAGCTTGTCGGTCGACAACGAACTTCTCCGGATCAATCACCACCCCGTACGAGTTCTGGGCGGCTTCAACGCTCACGAACCCATCTAACACATCGTCCAGGACTCGGGCTGTCTCTCTCTCCAACGGGTCGCCCCAGCCTCCGCCGCCRGCGGTGTGGACGCGGACCAGGTCGCCTTTCTTCCAAATGTTGTCGTCGGAGAAGGCGCGGACCTCCTTCTCATGAGGAGTGCAGGGGTTCATGACCACTTTTGACGTTCCGCCGCCCATGCCGCCGGCCACGCCCCAGGTGGGAAAGATGTTGTTCTCCACCCGCAGCCCGAACGTGCCCTCGTCGGCCAGGATCCGGACGTCGCGGATGATTCCGCAGCCGCCCCGGTACTTGCCCGGCCCGCCCGAGTCCTGGGCTATGGCGTAACGCTCCATGCGCAGCGGGTATTCCATCTCCATGAACTCGCCGGGGTAGTTCTCGTTGTGGCGGCTGTAGATCGCGTCCAGACCGTCGGCGAAGGGCCGTGCCCCGTGACCCACGGCGATGCCGTCGGTGCAGAGCAGCCAGTCTTTTCCTTCGTCTTTCATCCGCCAGTAGGCGATCACGTAGACCGCCGAGCCGGCCATGACGTTCCCGCCGGTGGCCTTGGCCAGCAGTGCCCTGACGGAGCTCTTCAGCTTGGTGAACGTGTGAGCCCGGCATCCCAGCGCGGCCGGCCAGTCCGGCTGTAGGATGCTGCCCTGGCGGAGTTTCACCTCGTCGATGGCCGCGACCAAGCCGTGGTTGGGCAGCAGCGATGGGTCGTACTGGAGGAAATACTGGCCGAAGTAAGCCGCCAAGACCCCGTCGCTAGCCAGGAAATTTATCGAGCCGTCCGCCTGGTCGTCGCTCTCGGTGGCGTCCAGGGTGATGTGGTCACCGTCCCGGCTGAGCTTCACGTGGTAGGAGTACCAGCGGTCGCTGACCCCGGCGTGGTCCAWSWAMKCCCGNGWCNGCWGAWGMTNGMSYTRAGNGAMTSMTSNTNCSWWCSMTYWYWMTCKCMSMAKGGSCKCMGKRKSAGNCTGKWCRGNGGCCAGAGCRGCCAGGGTGGTCTCCTTGCCGAAGCGTCCAAACATCTCCAGCAGGCGTTCCTGCGCCCGGTTGGCGGCGGCCATCAACGCCCGAGTGTCGCCTTCCAAAAGGTCGGGGAACCGGGAATTGCGCAAGATGATCCGATAGGCCTCGTCGTTCAGCTTCCCTTTGTCGATGATCTTGATGGGCGGGACCAGGGTGCCGTCGTGGAAAATCTCGGTGTTGGCCGGGCCGATGCTGCCGGGCCGGGAGCCGCCCAGGTCCCAGAAATGGGCGAAGGAATGACAGTAGGCCACGATCTCGCCCTCTAAGAACACCGGGGCCAGAAAGGTCATGTCCGGGGTGTGGGTGACGCTGCCTTTTGACAGATAGGGGTCGTTGTACCAATACAAGTCGCCGGGGGCCATGGTCTCCACCGGGTAGGTCTCCCAGACGCACTGCACCATGTCGCTGCCCATGGTGTCGCCGTAGAGTTCGTGACCGTTACGGTCCAGGAAATTGACCTGATAGTCTTTCTTCTCGCGGATGAAGGCCGACATGGCGGTGCGCTCGATGAGCAGTTCGCACTCCAGTCTGGCCGCGCGCAGGGAGCCCCGGACCAGTTGCCTGGTCACCGGGTCGACTGGGTGTTTCTCGTTGGTCGCTGTCATTCGCTCGGCTCCATGATGCAATTGCCGTATTCGTCGATCTTTCCGGTCCAGCCCGGGTTGATCAGGACGGTGGAGTCCATTCCCTCCAGGATGGCGGGGCCGTCGATGTTCGACCCCGGCGCCAGCCGGTCGCGGTCGTAGATGTTGCACGAGACGAACCCGCCGGACTCGCCAAAATAGACCTGCCGCTGGCTGGCGATAGCATTCTCGGGAGCATCTAATCCATCGGGACGCCGGGGCATGTCCACCGAGCCCACGTCGCCAGAGGCTGCGACCCGCAAAGTGACTATCTCCACGGGCTGGTCCAGGGCAAAGCCGTAGAGTTGTTCGTGATGTGTGTGGAACTCTTGAATCACTTGGTCGACTGCCTCGGAGGTAACCTGATTTGTGCCGAAGGCCACCGTGACCTCAGAGCCCTGATGGGAGTAGCGAAGGTCGGCCCAACGGGAGAAGACGTGTAGGTCCTGGGGAACGCCCTCTTCGTTAAGCCAGGCGCGGCCCTCCGACTCCATATCGGCGTAGACCCGTTCCATTCCCTTGGGGTCGTAGTCCGGCGGGGTCTGCAGCGATGTGCGGGCGTAGTCGTTCTTGAGCTCGGCCACCAGCAACCCGTAGGCTGAGGCGATACCGGGGTGCAGTGGTGCGACCACCTTGTTGATCCCCAGCAGGTTGGCAACGTCGATGGCGTGCATCGGGCCGGCACCGCCGTAGGCCACCAGGGCGAACTCACGGGGGTCGTGGCCGCGCTCGACGCTTACGTTGCGGATGGCGCCGACCATGGTGTTGTTGGCGATGCTCAGGATGCCGTTGGCCGCCGATTCCAGGTCCATGCTCAGCGGCCCGGCGATCTTCTCTTGAACCGACTTNNNGGCGGCGGCGGCGTCCAGTGGCAGCGTGCCTCCGGCGATCTGGGTATTGATCCGGCCCAAGACCAGGTTGGCGTCGGTGACTGTCGGGGCTGTGCCGCCCTTGGCGTAGCAGACCGGGSSGGSCWCCGAACCGGCGCTGGCCGGTCCAACGGTCAGGCTCCCGTAGGGCGAGACGTTGGCGATGCTGCCGCCGCCGCAGCCGATGGTGACGATGTCCAGCATGGGGAGTTGGATGGGCCAGTTGCCCAGCCGCCCCGCCAGGTTGGTGGTGGGGCGTCCTTCCCGCAGCAGGGAAACGTCGGTGCTGGTGCCGCCCATATCGAAGGAGATGGAGTTGGCGACGCCCGTGTTCTCGGCGATCTGTAGCGTGGCCATCACCCCGGCGGCGGGKCCGGAGAGGGCGGTGTGGACCGGCTGCCGGGCGGCAAGCTCCGCGCCGATCATGCCGCCGTTGGACTTCATGATGGAGAATGAGGAATCAATGGCGTCCGCGCGCAGGGAGCGCTCCAAGTTGCTGATGTAATTGCTGACCCTGGGYATCACGTAGGCGTTCAACACCGTGGTCATGGTCCGCTCGTATTCCCGAAAAACAGCCAACACCTCCGACGATATGGAGACCTGGGCGTTGGGGTATTCCTCGAGGATCAGGTCCTTGGCCCGGTCCTCGTGGTCCGAGTTGGAATAGGAGTGCAGGAAGGAGACCGCTATTGAGGTGATCTCGTCGGTCCGGAATTTGCGGGCGGCGGCGCGGACGGCTTCTTCGTCCAAGGGGACCAGTATCTCCCCGTCGAAACCCACCCGCTCCGGCACTTCAACGATGTCCCTCGGGCGCACCGGCCGGTCCGGTTTGACCCAAGAGTTGGGGTTTACCAGCCGCGGCGTCCCGTGGCGGCCGATCTCCAGCACGAACTTGAACCCATCGGACACCACCAGCCCCACGGGCGAGCCCTTGTTCTCCAGGATGGCGTTGGTGGCGATGGTCGTGCCGTGAAACACGTGTTTGACCTGGGAAGCCTCCACCGAGTTGGCCGCCAGCACTTCCCGGAGGCCGGTCAGGAAGCCGGTGCTGGGGTCGTCGGGCGTGGATGGGGTCTTGTGGACCTGTTGTTCATTGGTGGTCAGGTTGCAGAGCACGATGTCGGTAAAAGTACCGCCCACATCCACCGCAACCGAATAGTCGTCCATAGGTGTTTAGCCTTGGTTAAAACAAGAATAAGATGCGCCGGGGATTATTCTAACAAACCAGCCAACAACGTCATATGGAGCGGCAGTTGCACCATCATTTGGGGCCGATCGTGTTGACTTGACAATCCCTGATTTGATTTGTACGTTATTATGTACAGACCAAATGGAATACCGCATTGAACTTACGGCGCAGGCACAACAGATGCTCACGTCTGTGCGTGACCGTCGTGTGCGGAGGCTTTTAGCGTCGCGGATCGACCGGCTAGCGAATGAACCAGACAAGCAAGGCCGCCCGCTTGGCGGGATGCTGGCTGGGTATTTTAGCTGTCGAGCCGTCGGGAAGCGCTACCGAATAATTTACCGGGTCGACACGGACGGCGTTGTTGTTGTCGTGGCCGCGGTAGGCATAAGGCGCGGAGGAGCCCGCGACGACGTTTATACTCTGGCCCAAAGGTTGGCCAGACTGGGACTGTTGTAATCCGAACAAGCAGGAATAACTATGGCCACGATATTTGATATGCAAGAAAGTATCTCTCTAACAGACGCCAGACCGATTCTCACCCAACTCCCAGAGAGGCTGGCTGAAGGACAAGGAGTGGTCCCATTGACGCGCCACGGGAAACCAGTCTTGGCAATCATGACCTGGGACCTGTTTGAAGCGTGGTTAGAGACGATTGAGATCATGTCCGATTCGGAACTTATGGAACAGGTCCTCGAGGGCATCAAACAGATCGAGATGGGGAATACCCGCCCTTGGGAAGAGGTCAAAGCCGATCTCGACCTCTAGGAATCGCGGCACTGAAGAATCATCAAGGCGATGACGGAATAACAGAGTGCGGAATCYSAMMMTYYGTASKGKCACGGCACGCCGTGCCCCTACGGATGCCCATGTCGTCCTGTCCGACCCTCCTCGTTGACACCCCTGCGCCTCGTGACTACACTCCCCCCAGAATGACATAACCCCCCGAAAAGGTACCCAAGCATGAAGCGATTTGAATACCTGGAAGCCAGGACGGTGCGGCAGGCGATCTCCATGCTGCAGCGTTACGGCGAGAACGCCCGCATCGTGGCCGGCAGCACCGACTTCCTGGTCCGCTGGCGTCAGGGCGTTTGGAACCCCGAGCACGTGATCAACATCCAGCGGGTGGCCRGTCTCAGCCKTATCACCTACAGCTCGCGCAACGGCCTGCGCATCGGAGCTTTAGTCACAGTGAGGACGCTGGAGCAGCACCCCATGGTCCGCCGGCGCTACCCCGCATTGGCTGCGGCCGCGGCGTCCTTCGCCGGAGTACAGGTGCGGAACCTGGCCACGGTGGGCGGCAACATCTGCAACGCCTCCCCCTCCGGAGACACCATCCCGGCGCTGCTGGTCTTCGACGCCCAGTGCCGCATCGCCGGCCCCGACGGCGACCGATGGGTCGCGCTGGACCAATTCTTCACCGGCCCAGGCCGGACCGTATTGCGGTCCGATGAACTGCTGGCGGAGATCAGAGTCCCGCCGCCGGCCGCCAACACCGGCTCCCACTTCATCAAACACAGCCCCAGAGGCGCCATGGACATCGCCACCGTCGGCGTGGCTTCGTTGGTGTCGCTGGATGGTCGGAGAGGCCCCTGCTCCCAAGCGCGAATCGCCCTGGGCGCCGTGGGCCCAACCCCGGTCCGCGCCTACTCTGCCGAGGACATCTTGCGGGGCCAGGACATCAACCAGGAACTCATTCGGTCTGCCGCCGATTCCGCGCGAGACGGTGTAAAACCCATTGACGACATCCGCGGCTCAGCGGCGCACCGCAAGGAGATCGTGGGGGTGTTAACCCGCCGGACCCTGGAGCAGGCACTCAGTTCGGCCGCCAGCGGGCCCCTGGCGTTTGAAGAACAACGGAGGCTGGCGGTACAGGCCGCATTCTAAGCGGCAGATCACCGAGGAACCGACGACTTTTATTAAAGAATATTCATGAAAAAACAACTTCAGATCACGGTCAACGGAGAACTTAGACAGGCATTGGTCGAGCCTTATTACTCCCTCTTAGACACACTTCGCGACGAGATGCAACTGACCGGCACCAAGAAAGGTTGCGACGAAGGCGACTGCGGGGCCTGCACGGTTTTGCTTAACGGTAAACCGGTSTGCTCGTGCCTGGTCCTGGCCCACAGCGCCCACGACGGCGAAGTCACGACCATCGAGGGTCTGGCCAATGGGCAGGAATTGCATCCGGTCCAACAGGCCTTCGTTGAGTACGGAGGTCTCCAGTGCGGCTACTGTACTCCCGGACTGATCTTGGCCGCTGTGGGATTCCTGGAGAGCGGCGAAGAACCCACCGAGGAAAACATCAAGTTCGCCTTGGGCGGCAACCTATGCCGCTGCACCGGTTATTCCAAAGTCATCGAAGCAGTTGTCGCGGCGGTTCCCCGACCCGATCGGGGCTCGGGCCGCGGGACGGAGTAGATAAGATGGCCGACTTTCAAACGATCGGAAAGAATCACATCCGAGTTGACGCCCTGGAAAAGGTGACCGGCAAGGCGACCTATGCTGGAGACATCTACCTGCCGGGCATGCTCATGTGCAAGCTGTTGACCAGCACCCACAGCCACGCCCGCATCAAGAGCATCGATACCTCCGCCGCCGAGGCCCTGCCCGGCGTGCGCTGCGTCATCACCGGCGAGGACTACCCCGACGCCCGGTTCGGGTCGGGCGCGCTTATGGACCGCCGGATCATGGCCCGAGACGAGGTCTTCTACATCGGCGAACCGCTGGCGGCCGTGGCAGCCGACGATGAGATCACGGCCCTGGAAGCGGTGGAGTTGATCAAGGTCGAGTATCAAGACATCGAGAACGTGATCGATCCCCTGGAGGCCATCTCAGATAAGTCACCGGAAGTCCACCCTGACCTGGAGGACTTCGAGGGCTACGGATTCGCGCTTGGCGGTAACAACTGCACCATGTTGGATGCCGACCGGGGCGACGTGGAACAAGGCTTCAAAGACTCAGACTTGATCGTCGAAGAGACCTACCACACTCAGCCCATCAGCCAGGGCTTCTTGGAGCCAATGGCCTGCGTGGCCGACGTGGAGGCCAACGGCCGGTTGGACATCTACGCATCGACCCAGGGCCCCTACCAGGTGCGGGCCCAGCTTGCCTCGGTGCTGGACATGCCCATCGGCAACATCAAGGTCACGGCTATGGAGATGGGCGGCGGGTTCGGCGCCAAACTGCGCCTGGCGCTGGAGGCATTTCCGGCGCTGCTGGCAATCAAGACCGGCAGGCCGGTCAAGCTGATCAACACCCGGGAAGAGGCCTTCACCCTGAACGGCCCTCGCCTGGAGACCAACATTTATCTCAAAACCGGCGTGACCAATGACGGGCGGATACTGGCCCGTGAGGCCCGGAGCATCTTCGACATGGGCGCCTACCTGGGCGCCGGTCCCAATTCCGGGGTGGGCCACGGGCTGGGAGCCTACAACATCCCCAACTTCAAGCTGCGGTCCTACGGCGTCTACACCAACAAGATCTACGTCGGTTCCTACCGGGCCTCGGGCGTGGCCGATATGACCTTCGCCACCGAGTCCCACACCGACGTCATCGCCCACAAACTGGGCATCGACCCCATGGAATTCCGGATCAAGAACGCCCTGAGCGATGGGGACATCTCGGTCAATGGCTCCGTCATCCCCAAGAACGGGCTGATGGAGACTCTGGAAGCCCTGAAAGAGCGCATGGGCCTGCCCAAGAAGCTGCCGTCGGACGACCCCAAAGAAGGCCGGGGAGTCGGCATCTGCGTCGGCGAATGGCGCAGCGGCAGCGGACCGTCCACCGCGGCCATCAACGTCAATGAAGACGGCACGATTAGCTTGCTCACCGGCTCTGTGGACATCTCCGGCAGCGACACATCGCTGGCCCAGATCGCCGCCGAATCGTTGGGGTTGCGGCTTGACCAGGTCGTGGTGGCCAAGCGGAACACCGACATGGCCCCCTTCACCGGGCCCAGCGGCGGCAGCCGTATCGTCTACAGCCAGGGCCGGGTGGTCCAGAACGCTGCCGAAGACGCCAAGTCCAAGCTGCTGGACCTGGCCGCCGACCGGCTGGGCGTTCCCGCCGACGCGCTGGAGTGCGCTGGTGGCGCGGTCTACGTCCAAGACAACCCGCCCCAGTCCGTAGACTTGGGGCAACTGGCCCGGATGAGCCTCAGTTCCCGTGGCGGGCCGATCATCGGCACCGCGTCCCTATCCAGTCTGCCCTACGCGCCGGTATTCAACGCCCAGGGCGCGGAGGTGGTCGTGGACCGGGAGACCGGCCAGGTCCGGGTTACCCGGTTCGTGCAAGCCCAGGACGTCGGCCAGGCCATCAATCCCATGGGGGTGGAAGGCCAGTTGGAGGGCGGGGCTGTGCAGGGCATCGGCCGGGCGCTCAGCGAAGAGATACTGATCGATAAGGACACCGGCGAGGTCAGGAACCCGTCCCTGGCGACCTACCTGATGCCCCTGTCAGTGGACATGCCGGAGATTGAGAATATCCTGGTGGAAGTGCCCAGCGCCGACGGTCCCTTCGGAGCGCGGGCGGTCGCCGAGTCGCCCGGATTCGGCCCACCGGCGGCGATCGCCAACGCCATATTCGACGCGGTGGGCGTCCGGATCAAGACACTTCCATTATCGGCTGAGCGGGTCCTCGCAGCGATCCAAGGCCGGCCCGAGGACGAATACCGGATGGATGTGGACGAGCTACGCTCCGCCGAGGCCCCGTAGGCCGCGGGTCTGTCCTAACACTGCTCCCGGATGGGCCCTGCCAATCTTCTGTCATTCTGAGGAGCGTAGCGAAGATGGATCCCGTTGACTGGCGTCGATGTGGTTGGCACCCTGCGAGACCGGCAGTTGGCCTTTCACCGGCAATGAGATTCCTCTCCTTCCCGGAAGGATCGGAATGACAATTGGCTGTGCTGTCATTCTGAGCCTGGCGTCCTTCCGAGGAAGGAAAGTATCTACCGAGTGGCGTCGCGGCGGCCGGATTCCAGTAACCGCGGCATCACTCGTTAGGAGTGCTCCGTTAAACTATTTGCCCTCCACCGGAAGGGCCGGATGGAATGGCAATCAATCAGCCGGTAGGCCGTAAACTTGTTTGTTTGGCTAGTTGTGATCATGCTAGAGGCAAATGCGGACCGGCGCGCCTGAGAGTATCGAGTACCCGGAAATCCGGCAGATATCTTTCATTAGATTAATCCGATCAGATCAAAGGATGGCCCCAATGGTTGATACCATCTCCGCCAAAGACCTGCACGCACTACTGCAGGGCAAGTCAAAGTTCGCCCTGATCGACATCCGCGAACCAGGCGAATACAACAGTACTCACATCGCCGATTCAAGCCTGATTCCACGCAAGGAACTGGAATTCAGGATCGATGTGTCCGCGCCGGCGAAGGGTGAGCACCTCGTTATCTGCGACGACGACGGACGCCGGGCGGACCTGGCCGCCGCTACCCTGGAAGGCATGGGCTTCAGCAACGTGTCGGTACTGGACCGGGGCATCAACCAGTGGGCAACCGAAGGCTTCCCCACCGAGTGGGGCAGCAATGTGATCAGCAAGGACTTCGGGGAAAGGATGGAGGTCGAGCACCACGTCCCCGAGATCGAAGCCACCGAACTGCACGAGCGCATCGAGCGCGGCGACAAGCTGGTGATCCTGGACACCCGCACCCCCGAGGAATACCAGCGGTTCTGCATCCCCGGCGGCCGCAGCGTGCCGGGCGGGGAGCTGGCCCTGCGGGTCACCGACATCACCAAAGACCTGGACAAGGACACGACGATCATCGTGAACTGCGCCGGCCGGACGCGCAGCGTCATCGGAACGCGGGTCCTGCAGCGCATGGGGCTCACTAATATCTTCGGTCTGAAGAACGGCACGGCCGGATGGCTGCTGGCCGGGTACGACCTTGAGACCGGCGGCGACCGGCTGGACCTGCCGGAACCGTCGCTCGGGGGACTGGCCGCCGCCGAGACCTATGCCGCCCGTTTGGCCGAAGAGGACGGGGTGCGCTACCTGGAAGTGGATGCCGTGCAGACCATGTTGGACGAGCGGGAGCAAAAGACCTGCTATTTCGTKGACGTGCGCACCACCGAGGAGTACACCAAAGGCCACATACCCGGCTTCCGCTGGTTCCCCGGCGGCCAGGTGRTCCARCGGTCGGACGATGTCCTAGTGGTGAAGAATTGCCCGGTGGTCTTCTGCTGCGACGGCCGTGCCCGCGCCACGTTCATCGCCTCCTGGTACCGTCAGTTTGGGTTCGAAGAGGTCTTTGCCGTTGACGGTGGGTCCACGGCCTGGGCCACAAGCGGACGTCGGTTGGAGACCGGTCCCGGTGAGGGCTCACCGCTCGGTCTGGAAGAGGCGCGTGCCCAGGTCAAGCTGGTTTCGCCCCGAGAGCTGGATTCGGCTAAGCCGGCGTCGGTCATCTTCGTTGAGAGCAGCTCGGATTTCTCCAACGGCCACGTCCCCGGAGCCCGTTGGGTCCCCCGAGGCTCCCTGGAACTTCAGGTAGGAGACATMGCGCCTGACAAAGGCGCGGCCATCGCAGTTACGTGCAACAACGGCCAGAATGCCGTCCTGGCCGGGGCGACGCTGGAGGCGATGGGCTACCGGAACGTGTCTGTGTTGGACGGCGGCATGGCCGCCTGGCGTCAGGCGGGATTGGGTGTGGAGCAGGGCCTTTCCGGCGTGATGCGAGCACCTACGGACGTGCTTGTCTCCGGGCCGGACCGCAACTTCGCGGACGCGATGAACTATCTCCGATGGGAAACAGCGCTYGGGGATAAGTACGCCGCTGACTAGGGGAGCACCGGCGCGATYAAATCGCCTGGACCCTAGGTAATCGCAACGAGGTATATGTAGGTGCGGGTTTCCAACCCGCCCGGCCCGTGGAACAGAACGTTCCTTTGACCTGACGCCGTTTGGGGATGGAATCTTGATGGGAGGCCGGGGAGGCGTTCGATTTAAAAGAATGGATTGGCCGTGTTCTTGGGAGGCCAAATCTGTCAACGGATAGCAAAATCGTGTGCCATCACGACCCGGTCCCGGACCAGAAACTGCCCTACCCGCAGCGTAGCGGTTTAAAAACTCGCGCCTACGGGGTCTGGCTAGTCTCAAGTTAGGTCTGTGGATTCTGGCCATGGCTGGCCGGTCGATGCACGCTAGTCCGCCGCCGCTACCGCCGCTACCGCCGCTTCAGGCTGGCGCTGCTCTTTGATGGTGAAGACCGTTACCGTGACAAGCAGCAGGAGCACGATGTTGGACCAGATGCCTAGGGCGTAGGTACCCTGGGAATCGTAGAGCAGCCCGCCCAGGTAGGCGCCCAGCCCGGACCCCAGGGGCATCACGGCAAACATGGTGCCGTAGATGGTCCCCAACTGGGCTAGTCCGAAACGGTCGGAGGCGTAGGCCGCCGTGATCGAGACAGTGGCGTTCCAAGAGAACCCCACCAGGATTACCCCCACCAACAATACGGAGATTCCCAATGAGGGTATGTTCAGGAACGGGATCCCCATCGACAGCAAAACCAAGACGAACCCGATGCCCCTCAGGTTGTAAGAGAAACTGAGCAGCCTGCGCCGGCCGTGCTGGTCCGAAAGGTGCCCCAGCAACAAAGCCCCTATTATCGCCGCCGTCCCGATCAGGCTGAAGGCGCCCGCCGCCACCATCTTGTGGTAGCCCAGGTCTTGAACGTAGGCGACGAAGTGAGCGTTCACGAAGCTCATGGAGTAGCCTCAAACGAAGTACCCCATGGTCAGCCTGACGAACAATGGAGTGCGCAAGGCCTCCCGGAATGTGGCGTCGCGGCCCAGTAATTTCAGTTGATCAGACCTGGCGGCGCGGGCGCTCCCAGGGGCATTCTTAGAGGCCCCCAGCGGCTCCAGTCCCATGTCCTGGGGCCTGTTTCTGATCAGCAGGAACCCGGCGGGCAGCACCAAGACCAGCAACAACAGGGCCAGGAACCAATAGGCGTCCTTCCAGTCGAGCAGCACCAGGAACAGAGAAGCGGCCGGCACCAAGACCATCGCTCCCATGGAACCAGCGCCGCTGACCAGGCCCAGCGTCAGCCCCCGTCTGGTGTGGAACCAGCCCGAGACGATCTTGGTCAAGATTGGGCCGGTGCCCAGCGTGATCCCGATGCTCATGATGGCGAACAGGGCATAGAGTTGGCCCAGGGTGCTGATGAAGGGGATCAACAGCAGAATGACACCCATGACCGCGACGCCAGAAAGCACTGCGGCCTTGGGGCTGTACCGGTCGGCCAGATAGCCCGCCAACGGCCGCAGGAGCCCCGAGATCATGAAGGTCAGGGCGAAGGCTAGTGAGAGGGAGCCCCGGCTCCAGCCGAACTCATCGGTCATCGGTTTCAAGAAAACGCCGAAGGAAAACTGGCCGCCGGCCACCCCGAAAGACACCAGGACGCAGCCAGCCACGACGAACCATCCGTAGTAGGTATTCTTGGCGAACATCCTCATTTCGGCGGCGCTACAGGGGCCCAACCGGCGGGCTGGCGAAGGATGCCGGCGATGGCTGGAAGAGCCAGACCTCGGTCTGAGACGGCAGGCTCTGGGGAGAGAACTGGGCGGTGGGTCCCTCCAGGCGCTTGACCCTGGGCTGGGTGGCCAGCCAACCCTCCGGAGGCTCCAACCCGGTGTCGTCAGCCATCAGTCCAGGTATCTGATAGTGCATGGGAATCACGACTCTGGGCTCGAGACGCCGGACCAGCGAGTCCACCTCTTCGTAGTTCAGCAGGTGATTGGAGTCGTCAACCGTAACCAGCAGCACGTCCACCTCGCCGATGGCCCGGGCCACGTCAGCCGGCCAGTCGGCCCGATTATCGCCGAGGTGCAGGAAGCTGACGCCCCCGGTCTCTAGGCGGAACATCACATTGGGAAAGTCACGGAGCCGGGACGCTCCGGAGTGCAGGTCCAGCACGCCCTTGACGCTCATGTCCCTGCTGGCGAATTCCCCCGACATGCGGACCAATGAAGCGCCTACCGGCAGGCGTTCGGCGGCGTCATGGTCGAAATGGGCGTGGGTAATCAGGCCAAGGTCGCACTCCACGTCGGGGAATAGCCGGGTGAACCAATAACGCCCCAAGATGTTGCGGTAGGGGTCGGCCAAAACCTTAAGCCCGGCCTCCGTTTGCCATTGAAAGGCGCAGTGGCCGTAATAGGTCAGGGTGAGAGGGCTGCCGGAATCATGGGTGGACATCTATCTCCTTATGAACTCACCCGGGGAACCCCCCCGGCACTGTCGGTAGTCATTCTAGCGTAGGCACTAACAACATGCCATTGACGAATCAGGGCCCTTTCTGGAATGGCGATTGTTGGAGGCAGATATAACGGTAAGATATTCTATCGAGTTGGTGATATTTAAAGATAATCAAGGGCGATGAACGTTTACCCGGAGGCGCCGCCGCTTAGGCTGATCACCGAAGAAGTTGAAAAGAAGATTCCCGGGCAAGGACTCAACCGCCCCGAAGCAACAGAGAGTGTCATATACCGTGCCACTGACCACGGGCTGGGCCCAACTCAGTGACCGAAGCCAAAAAAAGGCCCCCGGCGGGGGGCCTATCTGTGTGGACCTTGGTCTAGGCTAAATTACTCGAATCGGGCGCGATGTGGACCCCGCCAAGCGAGCCAGCTGCCGGCCCTTTTCCGGAGTGGGGACCTTGCAAATGTCTAGGATCGCTGCTGCTGGGGTACCAAGCCGCACGAGCATGACATGCGCGGAACTTGTGTCGGCGAATCCAGGAACAGTTGTGGTCCCACGCCGAAGGAGGGCCCCAGAGAGATCGATGATCTGGCGGACCGCGCGGCGAGGTTCCACAGGGATCAAAATATGCTCCTGATTAATGGTGATTTTCGAGTGTTCGTCGACATGGAATCCTCTTGGGTCGAAAARCTCAAGGCAGGGGGGTGCCAAATCCTTGCGCTGTGGTCAAAGAGGTCGTGCGCGAATGGTTCGAGCAATCCCTAATTGAATCCATTTTGGGGGTCCAACAGCTCGTAGGCTCAAAGGAATGGAACAATCAGCACCTTGATGATGCTTTGTCCGAAGAGGCATTAACTGCGGCCGTAATGCCGAGGTACCACGTGAACAATTCGGTGCGCAGGGCGATGGGGACTAAATTCGGGAAGGGGTTCTAGCAACCGGGGACGGTTTACAGGCTGCYGTGGCGGGCTACCACAGCAGCCCGTAAACTCCACCAAAGCAGGCGCACGGCGTTAGCAGGGGTTATTGCACCCGTCTTTTTTGTTGAAAGGAGCTGACTGACAGGAGTCCGGTTTTCGGATAGGMCCATTTTGATAATCGTTAGCTGGGGTCGGCCAGGGGGACCGCCAAGGACGCCCTAGGGGTGTCTCCCAGGCTGCGGGCGATGTGGCCGTGGCCTTCCAGGTCCTCGGCCACCAGGATGTCYCCCGGTTCCATCTGGATCTTGGAGCCGTCGGCGCACTCGAACTCGGCCGTGCCTGAGAGGTTGACTACATACTGCCGCCGGGGGGCGTTGTGGTAATCGGAGAATGACGGAGATGGGCGCAAGCCCAAGGTGATGTCGCCGGGGCCCACCCGGTTGACGATCGTTGCCATCTCCTCTGCGGTGACATCCTCGAAATGGGACTCCCCGTCTTCGCCGGAAAATACTCGGATTATCTTCACGGTTAACTCCTCTTAACGCTGTTTTTAAACCAGGATTAGGCTTCAGCCAGGGGTACGGCCAGGATGAAGCGCTGGCCTTCTCCCAGGCCACGGGCGATGTGGCCGTGGCCCGTCAGGTCCTCGGCGACCAAGATGTCTCCGGGTCCCAATTGGCGTTTGCTGCCGTCGGCGGTCTCGTACTCGCCGATGCCCAGCAGGTGCAGAACGTACTGGCGACGGGGCGCGGTGTGGTAATCGGAAAACGACGGGGATTGGCGTTCGTTCAGTTGGATATCTCCCTCGCCCAGCCGCCCGGCGATGACCACCATCTCCTCTGGGGTAACGTCTTGAAAGTGGGACTCGCCGTCGTCCCCCGAATACACTCGAACAATCTGCATATCAAAGACCTTGTTTTTTTATTTCACTTACCTAGAGCTCGGATTCACGGCTGGCCGCAACCAACCGGCGAAGGCCCTAAACCGACTCAGTCGGCCAAAGGGACGGTGCAGGTAATACCGGGGCCATCTCCGATGGTCTTGGTGGTGTGGCCCTGGCCGGTGGTGTCCTCCACCAACCGGGCGTCGCCGGGGCCGAACACGTGGGTGGACCCGTCGCCCAGGCCGATCTCGATCCCGCCGGAGATGCAGATCACATACTGGCGGCGCGGGGCCGGGTGCCAGTCGATGAATCGGCCGGCTTCGCTCTCACGGAAGGTGATGCTGGTGGTTTTGACGGCTTCAGCCAACTCTGGGTGGCCGGCAAGGGTGGTCTCCTCGATGTGGGTCTGGCCGTCGTCGCCGGTGTACATTCTGTAGATGCCCATCTTCATATCTCCAGCCGGCAGAGCCGGGGGGTTATTACGCCGGGGTTCGCGGGCCGCGCGGAGTCCGGCGTCGGCCAACACTTTAATACCTACTACGGGATTGGGCAACCGCCAACCCAGAAATCAGTCAGGCTGGCGGACTCAAGAAAACCGGAGCATACAGCCAACCTTCAAGGCGGGCGGTGGCCAACTCGTTCTCGTCCGGGTTGGGTGCCCCGCCGCGCTTGGTGGCGTCGCCGGGGCCGTCTTGGGGCAGCCGGAACAGGGTCTGGTCTTGGTACCAGAGACAGGCGGCCACCGCGGCCGCCGCCGAGTCCAGGCAATCGTCGTTTCCGATGCAACGATCGCTAAAATGGGCCAGGTTGGGCAGGGAGACTCCGGACCGAATGGCCAGTCCGTCCAGTATCTGCCGGCGTAGTTCGACTGCATTTCGCCCTTTCTTGTATCCCTTGAAAGGCAGGCCAAAGGCCCGGAGCGCCGCGCCGGGCATGGACTCCAATAACACCGGACAGGTGCGTCCTTGGTCCGGCAGGGGCGGCACGCGGCAACCGGACTCCCAAAGTCCGGCTAGCATCTGCATGCCACGAAAAGTCATGGGCACCATGTTGGGGTTGGCTTTGTGCAGGCAGGAGTAGCACTCCGGGAAATATAGGTCTCCCCGGCGCAGGGGCTCCCCGTGTTCAGCTACGAAATCATCGCGCAGGACCATGAACTCCGGGAGGTCCATGGCGGCGGCGGCCTCCCAGAGCTGGGGCATGGACACTGCCTCGGGCAGCCAAGATCCAGCGAAGAGCCTGGGGACGGAAAAAGGAAAGTCTAGGGCGGCAACCGAACCGGAAGGCAGAGCGGCAAGTAAGTCGGCCAACTCCGCGCGGGGTGTCGACTCACAGGAACTTATGGTTAACGCGCCGCCGGTCAGTATCCCCTGGGTGACCCAGGTATTCTTGTCGGCCTTGGCTCCGCTGAAGTCCACGCCCAGGATGGAGGTCTCTTCGGTCACGGGCACTCCGCTGATATGAAAAAAGCTATGTTAGAATGGGCCGGAATTTCCGCCGATCTGTGCCATGCCTGATGACGGGCCGGGCGCGACCGGATCGGGCGACAACTCTGCTACAAGAAAGGTGTTTCATGGACTTTACCACGAGAAGAGAAAGATACCGGGGTATATTGGCCGGTGACAAGTGCGTTTACCCCGGATCGGTGTTCGACCCCATCTCGGCGCGCATTGCCGAGGACCTGGGCTTCGAGGTCGGCATGTTCGCCGGTTCCATCGCCTCCGGCACCGTGCTGGGCGCGCCCGACTTGATCGTTCTGACGCTGACTGAATTCGCCCAACAGATCCACCGCATCTGCCGAGCCGGCGACCTGAGTCTGATGGTGGACGCCGACCACGGGTACGGCAACGCTCTGAATGTGATGCGGACGGTGGAGGAGCTGGAGACCGCCGGGGTTGCGGCGTTGACCATCGAGGACACCGTGCTGCCCCGGACCTTCGGCGGGGGCGCGGACGCGGTGCTGCCCATCGAAGAGGGTGTGGGCAAGATGAAGGCAGCGCTGGCGGCGCGCCGGGACCCCAATATGGTGGTGGCCGGGCGGACCAGTTCGCTCAGGATCACTGACCTAGCCGACACGATCAAGCGGGTCAAGGCCTACGAAAAAGCCGGCGTCGACGCCGTGTTCCTGGCCGGCGCGACCACCAAGGCTGAGGTGGAAGCCGTGAGCTCCGAGATGAACATACCGCTGCTCCTCGGCGGCACCACCGGTGAACTGGCCGACAAGGAATATCTGGGCTCGGTGGGAGTGAGGGTCGCGTTGCAAGGGCATCTGCCCTTCGCGGCCGCCATCAAGGCGACCTACGACACCCTGAAGGCCCTGCGCGAAGGAGTTCCGCCCGCCGACCTGAGCCCGCAACTCGCCACCACAGAGCAGATCGATCAGTTCACCCGCAAGGCGGACTACGTCAAGTGGACAACGGACTTCCTTTCCTAGCAGTCACAGGCAGGACCTGGAAGGGACCGGGACCGTTTGAAAGGCCGTCGCTCGTTTCATCGAGCGGCGGCTTTTGTGTCGCCCTGGCTTACGTTCAGAGTTTGCGATTAAGGGCTGACTCAGGGACGATGAAGGCAGGAATCTTGAACATTGAATCCCCTTCCTCAGCGAACACGACCAAGAAGACCGCCGTTCCTCATCTTCGGCGGAGTTGTAGCGTTTTTGTTCCTCTTACTCGGCTGTACCACCCCTGATTTTCGGACCTTCAGCGACCCGGTGATGAGCACCGAAGCGATGCAGGTCGAGCTGGAGCTGCTGCACGAGATCAACCTTACCGTTAAAAACGGTGATTTCGATCACAGCGCTTACCCCATGTCGGTGGGTGTCGACCCTAGGAACGGGAAGATGCTGGTGGAGAAATTCATCTGTTGGGACGCCTGCCCGGATGTGGGCATGGTCTTCCTGCTGTACGGGAGCGTGGAGACGGAGGAGGCCTGCGCGGCTACGATGGTGGGTTCTCCGTTGATCTCACCGGAGCCCATCCCCGGGCAATACTGGGGTTGCCGCCCGATCATCGATTGGCTGAAACTTCCGGCGCGGACTCCCTAATAGGGCCGGACTATCTCTCCGGCGCGGGCAACTTCACTGGCGGTGAATCTTGCGGTACACTAAGGCTTCGCGGCGGCCTGTCTCACGCCTGTCAATCGTCCCACAGGGGCATGATTGAGACGGGCTTCGCGCAACGCTTACTTTAGGAGTGCCACCTTGAAGATCGCTTTGAATCACCTCCATTTCCGCAGCGGAGACCCCGACGCAGCCGCCAAGTGGTATTGCGATAACTTCGGCGCCAAGATCACCTCGGAGCGCCCGCTTTCCACCACCAAGTCCATCCAGCTCGAGTTGGACGGCGAGCACATCATGACCATCTCCGGCCAAGCCGAGGGCGAAGACCCCATCGCCGGGACCACCGATCCCCGCTTCGGGTTGGACCACTTTGGCTTCGAGACCGACGACCTGATGCAACTGTCCGAGCGGCTGAAGAAGAACGGCGTTAAGTTCAACTGCGAGCCCTGGACCATGCCCTCAGGCTCCATGGTCGCCTTCGTGGTCGCCCCCGACGAAGTGTCGGTGGAACTTATCCAACGCCCGACTGAATAGCCGGCCGCCGCCCGTTCATCCTTCCCTTCCGCGGAAGGATATCGAAGGACCCTGGCATAAGCGCGGGATGGTCCGACAGGCCCACCATGAGTGGGTCGCTAAGCCGCCAAACCGTGTGATTTCCGGGATTCGCCGGAAAGGCAATTCTGGCGACAAGGCTTCGGTTTTCTGCCTAAGTAGCGCCCCGGCAATCAGGCCGGGGCGCATTGAAGATGTTTAGGCGTCACCTAGAACTATCGCTCTTACCGGTCTCCGAGCCGTAACGTTAGGGTCTCAGGCCGCTTCAATCTCCTAGATGATTTCAGGGCTGGAGCCGACGCTCCATTATGGGCTCGAGGAAATGACGCATTTTCTCCAGGTCTTCTGGACGGGAAAACGCCCCCAAAAAGTGTGGCTCGCGCCCTCAATTTCAAAAAAATGCGTATCCACACCGGATTCTTCCATTATTCGGACGAATTGCTTAACGGGTTCAATCGGACTTTCCTGGTCACCGCTGCCGTGACCTATCACGAACACGGCTTCGTGTAGGCGTTCAGCGATAATGGGACACTTTTAAAGGGAGAAAAACATGAGGGTGGTGGTGTGTTTGGACTCCCGGTGCAGGGTATAGATTTACCGCACCTAGRAAGGAGCCRRAAGTGTCCCAAGAYAWCAMCGSTCAAGCCCAAGTAGCAGAGACCTCAACACAAGAGACCAAGACTTTCATCCGGCAGGTCCGGACCAGACGTCGGAAGCACGCGCCAGGCTTTGGGTTGGAATGGCTCTGTTAAACCAAGGACAGTCCAAGGAAGCACGGCATCACGCGAGAGTTGCGCTCGCGGCGGCCGAGAACTTGCGTTTCCGCTATTTTTTTGTCCGCTACTCTTTGGCTCAACGAAAGGGCAGCCGCCTGCGTGGGCGACCTTGAATCTGCCAAAGACTTCAACCAGCGAGCGCTGTCGGTTTCGCCGTCGGACACGCGACTAATTGGCACCAGAATGCAACTTTAGTACGAGAACGGAGACAACGACAATGGTGACAGGTACTTGGAAGCACTGGTGGAGAACTTGCGCCTGTCAACTACCGGACCCAGATATGACCACGGATCAGCCGCGCTATTGATTCCGGTTGTGGCCCGTATCTCCGGCGCGGTAGACCAGCTATACATCGCTGAAGGCGCGGCGGAGACAGTGCTTTCTACGAAAATCGCCACGCCGTTTTTGTCCAGGCTCGCCGGGCTGGGTCTGGCTTTGATCGCCGTTCACCGGGAGGATGTGGACATGGCCAGAGAGCAGTATGTCAGCCTGAGCATCGCCGTTCGTGCAAAGATATTCCTAAATATTGTTGGCGACCGGGTTTTGGGCCTTCTGGCTCGCACCATGGGTGATCTGGACCAGGCGACGGCACACTTTGAAGATGCCCTAGCGTTCTGCCGCATGGCCCGCTTCCAGCCGGAGCATGCCTGGGCTTGCTATGACTACGCGGATACGTTGCTCCATTCTCCGAAAAGCTTAGGTCGAACGGTGGGCGACCGTAGTAATGTCAATTCTCTACTGGATGAGGCTTTGGCCATCTCCGGCGAATTGGGGATGCGTCCACTGACCGAGCGGGTACGAGTGCTCCARGAGCTCGCCACGAGGCAACTTGGACCCGAGCMGGCTTATCCTGATGGACTGACTAAAAGAGAAGTGGAAGTTCTGCGCCTGATTGCGACGGGTTTGAGCAACCGGGAGATTGGGACAGAACTGGTGTTAAGTACGCGGACGGTGGAAAGACATATTACAAACATCTACGGAAAAATCAGTGCGCGAGGTCGGGCCGACGCTACCGCCTACGCGCTTGGACACCAGGTACTTCGCGATAACCCAAACCTTTAACGGAACGCCTCGATACCTATTCCCAGCAACATGCGTCAGTCCGGTATGACCCAGTCAAAAATGTCGTCGGGGACGGTCYCCCCTGAGGCCACCTGTGGCCGGGCGCGRATGTAGTACTCCCGTCCTAGGACCCACGCGGCAACGTCCCTGGGCACCCGGTGGTAGGGCCACGACGGCGCCACCTGGGTGCGGTGACAGATGATGCAGGCCATCTTGGTCTCAAGTTGGTCTGAAACGTCCAACTCCAGGTGGATGTCCTCTGGCGGGACTCCGTGGTCCAGTTGATCCGGCGTCGGCAGAGGGAAATCCTCCCCGGCGGCACGCAATCGTTTGGCCCATTCCAGCCGGAACCCCCGGGGACGGGCGCTGTAGAATAGGCGTTGGGGCGTATAAGGTTCCAGGCCTGCCGRTATCTGGTCTGGAAACGCGGCCGGGTCCGAGGCCAGATCGAAGGCGGTGGTCGTGTGCTTGGACACCGCGATGTGGTCGGGGTGGCCGTAGAGTCCGCCCGGCTCGAAGGTGAGCATCACCTGCGGTCTGAACTCCCTGATCTCCCGCACGAACCGCTCCACTATCAAGTCGTCCGGTGCGTTGATGTAGGCCCGAGGGTGGTCGTTTGACTCCCAGCCGGCCATGCCGGAGTCCCGGTAGTCCAGCAGCGCGTGGCTCTCCAGGCTCAGRGCCCGCACGGCGCAGGCCAGTTCGATGCGCCGGACCTCGCCCAGGGTCTCCCTGGTGGCGGAACCTTCCTGCCGTATCTCCCCCTCCTCGCCCAGGGTTGTGGTCACCAACCGCACGCGCCGGCCCTCCGCCACGTTGCGGGCCAGCAATCCCCCCACGGGAAAGGCCTCATCATCAGGATGGGCGAAGCAAGCCAAAAGCCGAAGTCCAGTCATCTTTTCGTTCCTTGTTGTTTTTATAACCCCAGAATATCAAAACCTCGCGGAAGCAGCCATGCCCAGTAAACCCGGCAGTACCGGCCGTTTGGCCGTTTGACAGCCCAGGGGGGTGCATCTACAATCCGGCTCGTGGCGCGCTCACCGATYAGGTGGGRAATACGCCTTCATTCCAGTAGATTTCGGAGGCCGGGATGGCTGAACTGTTAGGCCTGGGTTGTTCCCACGGACCCATCATTCTCACCCCGCCGGAGGTCTGGCACAAGAGCCGGGAGCGTATATTCGGCCGGAACCCAGACTTCCAAGCGCCGCCCCAACTGATCGAGGAATTGGGCGATGACAACGGCCTGACCCAAGACCGGCTGGACCAGAAGAAAGTGGTCGAAGCCTTCGGGGTGATGCGGGACCGGCTACACGAGTGGCAACCCGATGTCCTGATGGTGATCGGGGACGACCAGTCCGAGAATTTCAAGCAGGACAACCTGCCACCTTTCTGTCTCTACACCGGAGAGGAAGTGGACGGTTATCCCTTCCGMAACGTGGGCGGGAAGAATAATATCTGGGATGCGGCCGCAAACACGAAATTCACCTTCCGGTGCCCCAAAGATTTTTCCAGGGACATGCGAAACAGCCTGATCCGGGACGGCATCGACATGGCCTCGTCCAGCTCGTTGCAGGGCTGGGACTGGGGCYTGGCCCACGCCATAATCAATCCCCTGGTCTACCTGGAYCCGGAGGGCAAGTTTCCGCTGTTGCCCCTGTTCGTGAATTGCTACGGAGAAGAGGCCGGCCCGGACTATCCGCCMCGGCCCACGGCCCGGCGCTGTTACGAGGTCGGGCAGTCGATCCGCCGGTTCCTGGACACCAGGGACGAGCGCGTCGCGGTGGTGGCCTCGTCCAGTTGGTCCCACAGCTTCCTGGCCCACAAGTTCAACTGTTCCGCCATCGATCTCGAGACCGACCGCCGCTATCTTGAGTTGGTGCGGCAGGGCCAGGGCAGCCAGTTGGCCTCGCTCACGCCCGAAGAACTGCAACAGTCGGGCGACCATGAGATCTTGAACTGGATCATTGCCCTGGGGATCCTGGGCGACGTTCCAGCGGAAATAGTAGACGTGAGGGAATCGCACACCCAATTGGCCTTCCGAGTGGCGGCTCTCTGGGGATAGACCCAGGGGAATTAGATTCTAAATTACGTCTTAGCCGCTTTGGTAATCTGCTCATCCTGAGCCTGTCGAAGGACTCTGGCTGCGGTGCGGTCATGGTTCGACGGAGCTCACCACGAACGGGTGGTGAGACGATAAATACTAGCTGGTCCAGGCCAGGCATGACGCCTATCCGGACCACCCAACCTTAGGAGGAAAGATGCACTACGGCCTGATCATGGAATGCGACTACCGATACGGCACCTCTCAAGAAGAGGCCTTCGATGAGGCTTTCGCTATGTCGGATACCGCCGAGAAAGGCGGCCTGGACGGAGTCTGGCTGGCGGAGCGTCACTTCGCCGCGCCACGAAGTCCCCTCGACGGTCTGGGAGCGGGAATCCCATCCGTGGTCTCGGCCCCGCTGATCATATCCGCGGCGATCGTCGCCCGGACGGAGCGGCTTAGGGTCGGCGTAGCGGTCAACGTGCTGCCCCTGAACCATCCGGTGCGGATGGCCGAAGAGATCGCGACCCTAGACCAGATCAGCCACGGACGGGTCGATTTCGGCGTTGGCCGCAGCGGGTTCATGAGGGCTTACGAGGGCTACGACATCCCCTACACCGAGAGTCGAGAGCGGTTCCAGGAAAACCTCGAAATCATCTTGGCTGCTTGGACCAACGAGCGGTTCTCGTATGAAGGCAAGCATTACACATTCAACGACGTGTGTGTGATTCCTAAGCCTTATCAAGACCCTCATCCACCCCTACGGATGGCCGCCACCACCAAAGAAACGTTTCCCCAAGTGGGGAAACTTGGGTACCCGGTCTTTGTAGGACTAAGGGGGCTGGACCGGCCCGACTTAGCCCTGCTGCTGGACGACTACCGCAAGGCCTGGAAAGATGCCGGCCACGCCGGCGAAGGCGACGTCTTCCTACGTATTCCCATCTTTGTTGGAGCAACACAGGAAGGGGCTTACGCTGACGCCGAAGAAAGCACGATGAGGTCTTACCGGCGCATGGCCCAGAACTTCGCCGCATCCGCTTCAAACACCGGGGCTACGGCAGACGAAGACCGCGCCAAGCGCGGGGAGGCTTTGGCCGCCGTCACCTATCAGGACCTGATCCGTGACCGCTTGGCCTACGGCAGCCCCGACGGCGTGATCGCTCAGCTGAAAACCATCACCCAGCAGCTGGGACTATCGGGCATCGTCGCCGAGACCAACGTCGGCGGACTGATACCCCGGGAGAAGGTCGCCCGCTCGATAGACCTCTTCTGCAAAGAGGTAGTACCGGCGCTGCGGTAATTAGGACTGACTTGCAAGAACCGTAGGGGCGGGTCAGAGACCCGCCCTTTCCGTTGGGGAATGGTTGTACGTCGTTGGAGCGGAGGTTGCCAAAAGAGTTTAAGCCGGGGTAGGGACCAACCCCCGTTCGTCCTGAGCCCGTCGAAGGATGCGCACTAGCCATGCTCCACCCGTGGAGAGCAGGCTTAACCTCAGCGGTGGTTCGACAGGCTCACCATGAGCGGAATTATTGGGCTCACCTAGAGACATCCTGATGCGCTAGTAATACCCGGCTGTTTTCGCTCAGATCCGTGGCAACACGTACTCAAAGATGGCCACTGCCAACCCGTCTTCCGAGACTGGAGGCGCCACGAAATCCGCAGCGGCCTTGACCTCGGGCGGGGCGTTGCCCATGGCGACGCTGAAGCCGCATGACTGCAACATGGGCAGGTCGTTGTAGCTGTCTCCCACTGCCACCATGTTCGCCGGGTCCACTCCCAATGTGTCACCCACCCGGGCGACTCCTGTGGCCTTGTCCACGCCCGCCAAGGTGAAGTCGATGGCCCACAGTCCGTTGTAGGGCAGCACGGCCTTGTTCACATACATTTCTTTGTTGCCGCAGAACTCTTCGGCCAGGGCGTCGGCGGTAGCCTCGTCCAGGTCCAAAGCCGACACGCGGATAAGGTCCCAATCGGGAACATCGTCAAACGTGCTGGCGGTCCCGCTACCGTGGGTGGCGACGAACGCCGAGCCCATCTCCCGGAGTCGAGTGACCACCGCTTCGGCGTTGGCCGGGCCCAATGGAGCGGTCCAAGTTGACACCAACCGCACCGGGTCCAGGATGTTGGCGCCGCCGTCACAGAGTTGGGGCGTGGTCAGACCCAGCTCTTTGGAATAACGAAGGACGTCGGCCGGCTCCCGTCCGGTGGCGATGAACACGTCGATGCGTTCCGCCAGCCGCGTGATCGCTTCGTGGACCGCCGGGGATATCTTTTCGTCCGGGCCGATGATTGTGCCGTCCAGGTCCAGGGCCGCTGCTTGGATCATCGCAATCCTCGGACTTGATTTTTGTCTGATGTTAAATCATCGATGGGGCCCAAAAATCAGTTAGAGAGGGAGTATTCTCCCTCTCTAACATCGGTTGCTATCTTCCCGTTTCTGATGACGGGTCTGCTAGGAAGACGGTCTAGTCGAAGACCAGCTCCTTGTTCGTGCGGTCGGGGTTGCGCATCTCGGCCAGGCCATCTTTGGCGGTGTCCTGGGAGTTGCAGAACAACTCGATGCCGTTGCCGTCCGGGTCCTTGATGTAGATGCTCTTGGTCATGCTGTGGTCGGTGGTCCGCAGCTCCGACTTCTCGAAATACTGCTGCAACTTGTTGTAATAGTCCGTCAGCTCTGCGTAGTCTTCCACCTGGATGGCCATGTGATTCAGGCCCAGACCGCCGTCTGTTACCTCGGCCGCGCCTTCTGGGGCCTGGAAAAGGGCCAAGTCGTGGTGGATCGAGCCGCAGGTGAGGAAGGTCCCGAAACCGGGGCGCTCCAGCGAGATCTCGAAGCCCAGAACTTCGGTGTAGAACTTGGTTGAGGCATCCACGTCTTTGACGTTGATCACCAGGTGGCCGATCCTCTTGGGTTTTGCCATATCAGTCCTCCTAATCCTTCCCCAATCATGGGGCCCAAAAAATGGGGTTCCCGCGTCGGATATTGTTAATTGGTATTCCGAATACTATACCTTTTCAGCGGCCGAATTCCAAGGGCTGACGCAGCAGCGAGCTTCAAGATGGAATCATGTATGGAAAAAGGCTAGTTCACCCCTCCCGTTCTAAGAACCGTTGCACCCGGTCCATGGCGTTGGTCTTGTCGTAGCTCTGATATAGGAGCATGGCGTTGCGGACCGGGTCTCCGCCGAAGAACCGCTCGTAGAGCACCTGTCTGCCGCCGAAGGCGCTGCAGGCCACGTCCCAGGCCAGATGGAACAGGCGCACCCGGTCTTTGGCGCCGGTGGTGTCGGTGGTCAGGTAGCGCTCCAATTCCGGCGCCACCAGGGTATCGAAGTCGGCCTCGGTCGGCAAGGCCATCAGGTTGCTGGAGCCCAGCAACTGCACGATCTCGGCGAGCCTGGCGTAGATCATCCTCGAGTACAGGTTGCGCCCGGCGATCAGCGGGCCCTGGGCCGGACACATCACGCCCCATTGGTTCAGCTTCGCGTCGGCCTCGGCGGCCCTGACGCAGGCCTTCAATGTTTCCAGATAGACCACGATCTCGCCGATCCGTTCTTGAACGTGGGGCACCTCTGTTGAACCCAGCGTCTCCGCCATCAACGACGTCAACCCCAGCATAAACTCGGTCTTCACGGCCGTGCGATTGACCACTTGCTGACCGGTGTGGGCGGTGGACTGAGTGGCCGCGGCGTAGGCATTGCACATCTCCACGTCGCCGAGCAGGAACACCCGCTCCCAGGGCACCAAGACGTTGTCGAAGAAGACCAGGGCGTCCATCTCTTCGAACCTGGCGCCCAAGGGGTGGTCGAAACTGGAGCGGCCTAGGTCCAGACTCTCCCGGCACATGAACCTCATGCCGGGGGTGTTGCAGGGCAGGGCGAAGGAGAATGCCTGCCGCCAGGCGTCTTTGCCCAGGATGTGGGTGCGGGTGGGGTAAACGGCGATCTCGTCGGAGATGGGCCCCAATGTGGCCAAGATCCGGCTGCCATGCACGACGATGCCGGCATCGGTCTCCTTCACCACTGTCAGGGCCACCTGCTTTTCGATGTTGTCGACGACCGCCGAATTGCGGCTGCGTTGCAGGTTCACCAAGGTGTGGGTCAGGGTCAGGTCGTTCTCGCGGATGAACTCGTGGTAGCGGAGAACGTTGTCTTTGAACTCGGGGCGGTTGTCGATGAAATAGTCCGACGACCCGGCCCAGCCGGACACCGCATTGTTGAGAAAATCTGGCGTGCGGGCCATCATGCCGCAGCTTTCCCACGCCCAATGGGTCATCATCTCGCGGCGCCTGACAAGGTCTTCGATCGTCTTGGGAATGATGAAAGATAAGCCCACCGGATCACCGGAAGACGGCGATGCAAAGGTCATTGCCTCTTTGGTGGCCGGGTTGTGCTGCATGTCGTAGAGGGAGGCCAAAGAGCGCACGCCGTTCTTGAAGGCGGGGTGGGTGGTGACGTCTTCCACCTTCTCTCCGCTGATCCAGACCTCGGCAGGATTCTTAGACAAGCCGTCGATGTATTGCTGCCCCGTTCTAGCGGGCATGAATCAGCCTCCCCATGTGGCCTTGGATAAGGCCCCTGGCGGATTGGGGCGAGTGTAGCAGCGGCATTATGGGGTGTCAAAACGGTTCGTATTTGGATACTGGCCGCCTATCCAGAGTTGGTTGCCCATTTCTGATCGCCGGTCCGGTGATGGTGCTTAGGGGCTGACTCAGACCGTTGGTTTCATGGTGGTCCCGCTGATAGAACGTAGGGGCATCCCGATTCATCGGGACCGTGCCCCTACCATTAACCGGAAAACCGGCCGTCGCAGCCGAATCAACATCGTAGGCGCGGGTTTTTAACCCGCCCTGCCATGCACCAAACAAGATTCAATAAACAAGACACCCCARAATCGGTGCTTTCGTGCGACGTAAACTGTCATTTTGGAATRTGTAAACTGACCCGGRCCGGCGGGTTGAAAACCCGCGCCTACATTCGCCGYATGATGTTGTTGTGGGCAGGTCATCAACCGATCAGCGCTCYCGCGATGTAGTACCCTGTGACCGCCAGTACCGYGCTGGCCGTCAGTCCCAACATTCCCAGGTAGCGCTCCCCTTTGGACACTGCAACCATGCCCATCAGGATTCCCAAGGGACCGAATACCACCGGCGCCACGGCCAATGCCACCAAGGCCAAGACCATGCTTGCGGCGGCGAACCGGCGGCCCGACTTGTTTTGACCCACGGCTAACCTTCTTCGCCCGCTTGTTGAAAAATGGTCTACTTAACTAAAATGATAAGTGCTCATTCGCGATTGGCTCGCACGCTGGTATTGCTATTCCAGAGAGTATATATCGAGATATGGTTAGTAAACATTCCTCAATCAGTAATATAACGCTAAGCCCAGGAATACGAGTACCGTTTACCGATGGGTTGTGGTATGTTACCGGCGTCTTTTTAGCCTCGATCTAATGGCTAACCAATCATCGGGACCGCGTGATTCATCAAGTAGGAGGGACCTATGAAAGGCCGAGTAGTAGTCTGCAAGGAATACGGGAAACCCTTTGTGATTGAAGAGTACGAAGTGCCGGAGCCCGCTCCCGGCGCCGTCATACTCCGTATGACGCAAGCAGGTGTCTGCGGTTCGGACCTCCACACCTGGCGGGGCGACCAGAACCAGCGGGACCTGCCCATTCCCCCCACGGGACGGGCCATGGGACACGAAGGCACCGGAGTCGTGGAGGTGCTGGGCGACGGGATCGAGACGGACACCGCCGGGGAGCCCATCAAGAAGGGAGACCGGGTGGTCTACGCAGCCGTTTTCCCCTGTTACCACTGCCGCCAATGCCTGAAGGGCAACACCAACTGGTGCATGAACCGCAACTATCCCGCCGCCGGTGTTTGGCCTTATTTCGTAGCCACCTATTCCGATTACCTCTACTTGCCGGCCCGCCACCCCTTCTTCAAGGTGCCGGATGAACTGGACGACAACATTCTGGGTCCGGTGAACTGCGCCATGGGCACGGTCACCACCGGGCTGATCCGCGCTCAAGCCGGGGAGGGCGACTACGTGGTGATCCAGGGCGCCGGCGGCCTCGGCATCCACGCCACCGCCATGGCCAAAGAGATGGGCGCCGACCGGGTGATCGTCATAGACCGCTTGGAGAACCGCCTGCAATTGGCTGAGGAATTTGGTGCCGACCACACCATCAACATCGAAGAATTCAAYACSCCGGARACSMGSMWGSSGCGSGTCAWGGAGYTKACCRAYGGCCGSGGYGCWGAYRTSGKGATGGARYTGGTGGGMCGSGCSGAGCTACTGGCGGAAGGCATTGACATGCTGAGCAACGGCGGGACATTCGTCGAGATCGGCGACATCGTCCGGGGCCGGGAGGTGTCGATCGACCCCTCCAAGCTGCTCCAAGGCAAGAACATCATCGGTTCACTCATGTACAAGCCCGAGTTGCTGCCCAGACTGCTGAATTTCCTGGTTCGCAAACAAGACGTTCTTCCCTTCGACAAGATCGTCTCGCACACGTTCCCGCTGGCCGAGGTCAACGAGGCCTTCGTCCAGGCGGAGTGGGACCAGAGCCAGACTCCCATCACCAGGGCCATGCTGGTCCCCTGAGGGGGGCGTTAGGGCGTTCTATCTGACTGTTGGAGACGATAGCGATGGTAGCGAAGAAGGAACGACTACCGCCGATGATCGAGCCCAGGGAAGACCTGGTCAGTGCAGCGAAGCAGGCGGCCGTGGGTATCAAAGAGCGGGCCCCTGAGACCGATCGCCAGCGCCGGCTCCCCGTGGAGAATATCCAAGACCTCCACGAAGCTGGGCTCTTGACCCTTGCCATACCCAAGGAATTTGGTGGGACCGAGGCGGACCTGGTGACTCAAAACGCCGTATATGAGCTGATCGGAGGCGCCTGCGCTTCAACCGCTTGGGTCATGGGCAACCACTCGGTCCTCTGCACCCGGGCAATGGGCATGATGGGCGAGGCCTCCCATCCGCTGATTCAAGACGTGGTCCAAAACGGCGCATTGATCTCCCACGCTGCCATACCCGGTGGAAAGACCGAGCCAGCCCCCGGCGGGTTCGTCGCTTCGGGACGCTGGCCGTTTGTGAGYGGTTCCAACATATCTACCTGGATTTTCCTTAGCACCATGGTTCAGGGGCCGCCGCCGGATTGGAATGGGTCCGAGCCTCCAAAGGAACACAACCGCTGGATGTTGCTGCCCACGGCCCAGCCGGGACTGACCATCGAAGACACTTGGCTGGCCATGTCGGTCCGGGGATCCATGTCCAACGACGTGCTCTTGGACCAGGTGTTTGTGGCCGAAGACATGGCGCCCGTGAGYAACCGCCCGGCTCCTCACGATGTATGGCTGCCCAACGGCCCTGCGGCCCTCAAGGTGCCGACCAAGGCCAGGGTCTGGATGTCGAGCATGATGCGGGGTTGGCCCAGGCTGCTCTGGACGAGACCATCGAATTCGGCAAGGCCCGCAGCATGGCCCTTGGCGGCAACGCCAAGAGCAGMATGCCCGRCAACCAGTTCGCGGTGGCCGACGCCGCGATGCTCATCGAGTCGGGAAGGGCCTTTTTGTTGCAAGAGGCCCGGGCCATCGCCGCCAAGGCCCTGGCCGGCCGGGAATTCGTTCCCAATGATGCCGCCCGCATGGAGATGGCCGGGTTGGTGGCCAGGGAGAACTCCCAGAAGGCGGTGGACCGGCTCTTCGCCATTAGGGGCGCCACCGGATTATTTGAAACGGGCAACTTCGAGCGATATTACCGGGACGTCCGCATGGGCAMCCTCCACGCCGYGARCACACYCGACCTGGTGCGGGAAGAGGTGGGCAAACACATCTTCGGCATACCGTTGGATGTGCAGCCTAGGTGGGCGTAGCTGTTCAGCCCCTGCCTCAGGGGCTGTGGTAGTATTCCCCCAACCTGAGATTCCGCGCCTGAGACCGCYCCCGGTTTCTCGMGCTACTGCTGCGCTTTAATCGTTGGGAGGAAGCAACCATGAAATTCGGCATGATGTATGAGATTCAGATACCCGAGCCCCACTATCCGGGCATCGAGCGCGACCGCTACCACCAGGTCATGGCCCAGGCGGAACTGGGCGACGAGGTTGGGTTCGACTATTTCTGGACGGTSGARCACCATTTYCTRAASGARTTTTCCCACTGCTCCGCSCCCGARGTMCTSTACGGGGCSATYTCCCARMKMACCAARCGSATYCGCATCGGYCAYGCSGTGGCYYTGCTGCCSGRACAGTACAACCATCCGGTGCGMGTSGCSGARMRKGCSGCGGTMYTGGAYATMWTSAGCRAYGGGCGSRTGGAYTTGGGSACGGGMCGMTCSACMACKCTSAYKGAGATGGACGGYTTYGARGTTGACCCGGAGCAGACCAAGGCACAGTGGCAAGAAGCCATCCGGATGATCCCCAAGATGTGGACCGAAGACCCATTCTCCCACCAGGGGGAATTCTYCAACATCCCTCCGCGTTCGGTGATCCCCAAGCCGGTGCAGAAACCACACCCGCCGCTGTGGGTGGCCTGCAGCCAACCAGACTCCTTCACCGCCGCCGGCGAGATGGGCCTGGGCGTGCTGTGCTTCAACCTGGGCGGTTACGGACAGCTCGACGAGCGAGTGGCCGCCTACCGGGCCGCGCTGAAGAATGCTGACCCCGTGGGCTCTTTCGTGAATGACCAGATCGCCGCCTTGGTGATCGTCTACTGCAATGAAGACGATGAGGAAGCCAAGCGGATCGGTGGTCCCGAGGGCGAGTGGTTCGTCCAGAATGCCGAGCGTCTGTATAACCCTTGGCAGGGCCGGGATGTTCCAGACTCCTACAAGTTCGCCGTGGACGCTATCCAGACGGAACGGGTGAACAAGGTGGCCCAAGACCATCTGGACTCGGGCGCTTTCGCCATGGGCAACCCTGATACCATCATCGAGGTGATGAAGAAGTACCAGGACGCCGGTGTCGACCAGGTTCTGTGCTTCCTACAGCCTGGAAGATTGGAACACACCCGCATCATGGACAGCATCAAGCTGATCGGCAAGCACGTGATTCCCCACTTCCTCTAAGCGGGCGCCAGCGGCGCAGGCGGGGTAGGCCGCGCCGGAATGGYGGTGTGGTAGGCGCCGGTTTTCAACCGGCCCCGCTGCTAGGAGGTCAAATCCATCAGTGTAAACCGGGATGGCTTAGCATAATGATTGGGTTTGGGGATAAGAAATTGGCCTTCCTATAGCCAGGCGGGTTAAAAACCCGCGCCTACGGAGATTGGCTGATGTAGCCTCCTCAGGAATGACGGGGCCGCGTCCCGTTAATCAGGCGTTTCACCCAAGAACGAAACAAGGCCCCTTCTCCCAACCTGGAGAAAGGGCCTTTGGGTCTCAGACAGTCGAGAACCTAGTCAGAAGACGGCAATTTTCGGGGCTCTTGAATCTCCATGGTTTTCTCGCAGCAGTCTATCTCGCCCTCGCCGGTCTTGGTGCAGAGCACGCTGCTGCCGCAGGTCTCACAGGTGTAGCGCTTGCCTAGTTGGTTGGCCATGTGGCGGTCCTCCCTGGGGATCTCTCTGGGATTTTAGGCTTACTACTTGAGTTCCATGGGCGTCTGGCAACAGACGATCGCGCCGTCGCCGCCCTTGGTTACGATGAATTCGGAACCGCACTTGCCGCATACGTAGCGTTTGCCGGTCTGATTAGCCAACTGCTCAGCTCCATTGCTGGGAATTTGTCCGGGATGCCTCCAGGCTCGTACTGATTATAGACAAGCCAGGCAGGGGATTCAACTTTGACGGACCGATTTTGCGCCGGTTAGTACTCCGGACTCGGTTTCGCCGTTTCGCCTGCGAACCGCACCAGAAACGTGGCTTCGCCCAGGGGTATGCCGTCGAATAAGATGGCGGCCGAGTGGATGCCGGGTTTCTGCAGCGGGATCCTAAACGTCTTGATCCACCGCTGGAATAAGATGCCCTCTTCCCACTCCACCTTTTGGGCGGGCGGCGTCTCCAGCGGGATTCCGGGCGTTTTCAGGGTGACAAACAGGTAGTGGTCGCCGGGCTCGACTCCGCCGATGCAGAAGGCCAGGTTGAAATCAACGGTGGCAAGTACGGGGTCGCCGGGATCTTCGGTGCCGTCGGGCTCGGGCAATTCAAAGAGATCGACGATGCCGTTCAGGCTCAGATCTCCGTCGTCCGTCTCGGTGGTGTCCTTACAGAAGAGGGCATATTTCAGAAAGGGGGCGCTAACATCGCCGGACGGACTGGGGTCTTCCATGGCCATTTGGCATTACCACCGGGAATCTGTGAGTTTGACGAACAATTCTAGCATGCCGTTTCATTACGGAAAACGTAGCGYCGAGGCAGTTTTTACTARCCCATTGCCAACTGCGGYCAATATTGAGAAACTAGGCGCGTAATATTCAGACCGGGGGTGGCAATAGTGGCATCGRCTAAAGAATCTCAGTTAACTCAGGAGAAATTCGAACAGGGAATGACCACCCAGCAATACATCGATCARATCAAGGTCAATAAGGACCCRTTCGTGGCCATCTACGAGGCTGTCCAGATACCGGCCGATTCGGCTGCTCTGKTCAGCGGACTCAGCGGACCGCTGAACCTGGCCGTGTTCACTGCCGACTGGTGCGGCGATGCCATGAGCACCACCCCGGTTATTTTGAAACTGGCCGACAGCACCACCAATATATCCGTCCAAGTGTTCAACCGCGACGATGAACTCGAGTTGAGCAACAGCCTGTTGCCGGAGCACCGTGCCGGTACCGTGCCAATCTTCGTGGTGATGGACCAGGATATGAACCAGATGGTCCGTTTCATCGAGACCGCCAACACCTTGGTGCCGGACATCGACGCCATGGACGCCGCCATCGACGAGGAAACTGCCGGCCTGGATGAGGCCGCGCAACGGCAGGCCAAACGGGGCCGGCGTACGTCCTACCGGGTGGAGCATGCCCAAGCATGGGGCGAGGTCATTCTGAAAGAATTCGGCGGCCTGGTGGCCGATGCCCTTTCCGGCAACTCACAAGACCACCCACTGGAAGGCGGCACCAAATGGCCGCCCGAAGACTGAAATAAAAGACTGAGCTAGAAGACGGGCCTATACCTCTGGAAAACAATTTTGAGAGGATGGTGATGGCTGAAGAACTGATCAGCATGGAAGACATGGAATCGATCTTCGAGGTTACAGACTCCTTGGGGATCCACCGGGAATCGGTACGGGTCGAACTCACGAAGGAAGACCCCGGTTCCATCCAAAAGGTTGCCGACGGCATGGTGGAAATCACGCTGCCGGTCAACGAAAGCGCCGACGTATTTTGCCGCAAGCTGCGTATCGACCTTGAAGCCATGGGTTATCAGCCGGCCGACAGCGTACTCAGCTACGACGATGACGACGACGACGACGACGATGATGATGAGGACGCCAGGCCGGCGTCCGGCCCAAGACCTAGGCTAAGCTGAATCCCGGGAGGCTTAGTATCCCGGCTCCCGCCACTCAAACGCCAGGTTGGCGTAACGCACGAACACCGCTCCGCCAGGGGCGGCCATGGGTCCGTTGGCGGCCAGCAATGCGATGGTATGCTGCTCGCCCGGCTTAACATCATCCGACATCAGCACCCGCTGGGGCACGTTGAACCCCTGCACAGCGCCACGGTGCCGGTCGCACTCTCCATCGATCCACAGCTCCCCATAATCGTCGATGCAGGTCTCGAATTGGACCCGGACACCGGCGGTTGGGTGCCCTTCCACGGTTTCTGGGAAAGTCACATTGATTCGGTACCAGACGAAAGAGAACCCATGCGAGACCCACTTACCCAGGTCCGTGCACACTTCCCACCCGGAGTCGTCGTAGTCCGGCAGCCGGGCCGGGGAACCTTCAAGCTGAGAGACTAGGCCCTCGTTGGGTTCGCCTGGCACCAGACCCTGGGCGAACTTCCACCGCCCTTTCACGGCCGCTAGGCCGCTGCTACTATTGAGGTCGATTACTGCTCTGGGCATGTTCCCTCTCCCCCGGTCGTTTTTAGTTGTCTTTCTGTTGAATGCTAAACGCCGACTATCTTGATGCCGGCGTGAATCTTGTAGATCCTATTGATGTTCACCAGTAGGGGCGTGATCTGCTCCACATACTTGGCATTCGCCAGGCTTCCGCCGTCCACGCCGCGCAGGTCATTGATCTTGTCCGCCAACTCCATCACCAACTTCTTGGCTTCGGGGTGGTCGGAACACACGATCACGTCGCCTTCCATGGTCACGCTGGGGTCCAGTAATTCCTCGGCGCTGGCGTTCTGGAACGCGGCCACCACCTGGGAGCCGGGCAGCATGTCCTGGGCTTCTTGGGCCGCGGAACCGGCCTCTACTTCAACCGCGCTTGCGCCCTTGCCCCGCTCGAATTTCATAGGCGCAATCACACTGACCACGATCTTGCCCTCCAGCGCGGGACCCAGGTCTTCCAACACCGGGCGTTGGCCCTCGTACGGAAATGCCAGGAATACCACATCGGCCGATGCCACGGCGCCGGCGTTATCAGACCCCTTGATCACCAATCCTGGSGCRGACTGGGCCAATTCCTCGGCGGCGGCCGCGCCCCGGGCCGCGTCCCTGGACCCGATGATGGGCGTTTCTCCAGCCATAGCCAGCCGCAGGGCCAGCCCTTTGCCTTCCGGCCCGGTCCCTCCCAAGATCGCCAGCATAGACCCTCCCTGATGCTTGTCRATTTTAGCGGCCACTGCCTGGTTTCAACGGGCTGGTSGCTATGGGTAATCATTCGCGCGGCAATACTATAGCCGCAACCGATTGCTGATGGAAGGTGTGGCCGAGKATCGGCGGCCACCGCCYGCCCGAAATCCCAGTCTTGTGTTCCCAGGCAGGCTCGGCGATAATGGGGCCAATATTCGCCGGGGCTGTTTCACGCCTGATCCGAAGATCTGGAGGCCCATCATGAACGAAGATGCCAAGAAGACAGCTTTACGCATGATTCCCTATGGGATGTTCGTGTTGACCAGCMAGAGCAGGGACGGCAAGGACGTCAGCGCCGCCACCGTGAACTGGCTCACCCAGACATCGTTCTCGCCGCCATTGGTGGCCGTTGGCGTGAAGGGCGATTCCGGGGCGNNNCNNACGCYCACATCACTGAGACCGGGGTCTTCGCGGTGAACGTGATCGGCAAGGACCAACTGGACATGGCCTTCACCTTCTTCAAAAGCCTCGAAMGCGAGGGCGATTCCATCGGTGGGCAGGACTTCGTGCCCAGCCCCGAAACTGGGTGCGCCCTGCTGACCGGCTCTCCCGCCTGGYGGGAGTGCAAGGTGGTGGGACAACTAGACCAGGGCGACCACACTCTGTTCCTGGGCGAGGTCTTGGAAGCCGGCACCCGCAGCGAAGACCAAACGATCCTCATGCGCGACCACAACTTGAACTACGGCGGCTAGCCGCCGGCGCAGCCGGGTTTTTTGGGCGTTATCGCCCATGGACCTGATTATCCGTGAGTGATTCTGAATACGAATAAGCAATCTGAAAGGGAGGGCCCCAGCCAATGGTAGACCTTAGACGTGCGGCCGCCATYGTCGGCGTGCACGAGCACATCACCCGGTACGCGCCGGACAAGAGCGAGCAGCAGATCCAGGGCGAGAGCATCATCAAGGCCCTGGAGGATGCCGGTCTGGAGAAGAAAGACGTGGACGGCCTGTTCTGCGCCTCCATGTCGGTCCGCAGCAGCGGTCTGAACCTGGCCGACTACCTGAACATGTACCCCAAGATGGTCGACAACACCACCGTGGGCGGCGGGAGCTTCGAGTTCCACCTCTCCCACGCGCTGAACGCCATCTACGCCGGCCGCATCAACTGCGCCGTCATCACCTACGCCACCCTGGCCCGTTCCGGCGGGGTGTCGGTGGGCACYGGCGGCATCAGCCGGCAGGGCCATCCCCGGCTGGAYCCGTCCCCAGACAGCTTTGAAGAGCTCTACGGCCTGACGACCGTCGGTCTCTACGCAATGATTGCCCAGCGGCACATGCATCTCTTCGGGACTACCTCAGAGCAGTTGGCCGAGATCGCGGTGACCATGCGCCGTCACGCTGGTCTGAACCCCGARGCGCTCTTCCGCGACCCCATCACCGTGGACGACGTGATGCGCTCTCCGGTGGTGTCTACTCCCTTGCACCGCAACGACTGCTGCGTCATCACCGACGGCGGCGGCGCGGTGGTGGTGGCCTCGCCTGAATTGGCCCGCAACTGCAAGCAGAAGCCGGTGTGGATACTGGGCGCTGGCGAAGCGGTGGCGCATCAGGGCGCCGGCAAACGCGACCTGATGTACATCGCCGCCAAGCAGAGCCACGTACCGGCCTTCGAGATGGCCGGCGTTACTCAGAAAGATATCGATATGGCCATGATTTACGACTCCTTCACCATCACGGTATTGGAGACGCTTGAAGACCTGGGCTTCTGCGAGAAAGGTGAGGGCGGCCAGTTCGTCCTCGATGGACGCATCGGYCTGGGCGGAGAACTGCCGATCAACACCGATGGCGGCGGCCTGTCCTCCAACCACCCCGGTATGCGGGGATTGTTCCTGTTGCTGGAGGCCACCCGGCAGCTACGGGGTGAGTTTGAAGGGACGGAACGGCAGGTGCCCGATTGCAAGATAGCTCTGTGCCACGGCACCGGTGGGGCCTTGGGCTCCCGCCACAGCGGCGGCACAGTCATCCTGGCGAGGGACTAGATCATGACTACTTGGAACAARCCCCTGCCGACGATCATCGGCGAGACCAAGACCTTCTGGGACATGTGCCGTCGGGGCGTCCTGCTGATCCAGAAGTGCGACAGCTGCAACGAATACCAGTGGTATCCSCGGGGCATCTGCGCCAACTGCTGGTCCAACGACATCAAATGGATACCCTCCTCAGGGAGAGGCACGGTCTGGACGTTCACCGTGACCAACCAGAACCGGACCCAAGGTTTCGACACCGGCCCCTACGTGCTGGCGCTGGTAGAACTGGACGAGGGCGTGCGCATGTTCACCAACATAGTGGAATGCGACCCCAAAGACGTGTCGATYGGCATGCCCGTGGAAGTAACTTTTCAGCGGGCCACGGACCAGATATCGGTCCCCTTCTTCAAGCCGGCGTCGTAGCAATACACGGACATAGCGCACAAAAACAAAGGRGCGCGGTATTACCGCGCYCCTTTGTTTTTGTGCGACCGCCTAGAATCGGTCATTCCCGTAGGCGCGGGTTTTCAACCCGCCGTACCATGCATTGACCATTTATGGTCCGCAGAGTCACGTTATTCCGCCAAGAACAACGTTTGACGCAAACACGCACGCGGGTCTTTGGCCCGCGCCTACGAGGCCTTTCGGCGGCCTATGCCACCAACAACGATGGATTTTCATAGCCGTAGGGGTGGGTTTCTAACCCACCCTGGCTCGGGTATACCGTGGTGGAGCAGGCGAAACACGCGACTCAGCCAGAGATTGGTTTGACGTCAAAAAGGGCAGGTCAGAGACCCGCCCCTACGGTCTTGCGTTGCGTCCGTTCCGGCTCAACCTTCCTGGGCTCTGACCCGCAATTCCTCGGCACTGTCCTGGTCGGCCTGGGATAATTCCGGTTGGTCGTCAAAGAGGTAGACCAGAGCGCGCTGGCCGTAGTAATGGTCGGCCAGCGGGTCACATTCGATGGCCCTTGTCAGGTCGGAGATCGCCTCGTTATACTTGCCCACCTCGTACCACGAACAGCCACGATTGTAGTAGGCGTCGGCGAACTCCGAGTCCATCTCAAGGGCCTTGTTGTAGTCCTCTATGGCCTTCCCGTACACGCCATTACGGCTGAACCGGTTCCCCCGGTCCAAGTAACCGGCGGCGTCCGTGGGTTCCTTTAGATGTCTGCGTTCAAATGCCATTTATGCTCATTCTCTACATCACAGACCGCACCAGCCCGCCGTCCACCAGGATGGTGGTGCCGGTGATGTAGGTGGACTTGTCTGAGGCTAGGAAGGCCACTAGGTTGGCCAGCTCCACGGGCTCTCCCGCTCGGCCCAGGGCAGTCTCCTTGGCGCGAATGGCCAGGCCCTCTTCTACGCTGATGCCTAGCTCTTTCGCCCGGGAAGTGACGTTGGAGATCATGCGCTCGCTGAGGATGGACCCTGGGCAAACGTTGTTTACCAGAATGCCGTCCCGGCCCACCTCGTCGGCCAGGCTTTTGGAGTAGGCGACGACCCCCATACGGGTGGCGCCGGAAAGCGCCAGATTAGGGATGGGGTTGTAGACCGTGCTGGCCAGGATGTTGATGATGCGCCCGCCGCCCCGTGCTTTCATGTGCGGGATGCTCTCCCGGCACATGCGTCCGAAGAAAATCAGCGACCGGTGGACCGCGGTCTCCCATTGTTCTTCGGTGGCGTCGGCAGCCCGGGCCAGGGGCGGTCCTCCTGAGTTGTTCACCAGTATGTCCAACCCGCCGAACTTTTCCACCGTGGCGGAGATCAGACCAGTGATCGACTCCAATTTGTCCAGGTCGGCGGCGTAGGTCAAGACCTCGGCGCCGGTGGACTCGCGAATCTCGTTGGCCGCCGTCTCCAGGTCGGCGCTGGTGCGGCTGCAGATGGTCACCTTTGCGCCCTCTTCAGCCAACACCTGGGCGGAGGCACGGCCCAGTCCCTTGCTGGCCCCGCCGACGATGGCAACCTTGTCTTTCAGCCCCAAGTCCATATTTGTCCTCTTTACGCCCGAGATTTCGGGGTGGTTCATTCTTTCTAAGTCTGTCTGCCGGAGGCAGCAACGAGGATTATACCAGGCGCGGCCTTGAAGCTGGCCCATGCTATACTCCAAACCCGTCGCGGAGAGGCGAAATCCAGTGTTGTTGGTTGTGTTTTGCAGCTTTGGGATGATGCCCTGGCCCAGGAGATCGAACAGCATGCGGTAGAGATCGCCCGTGGGGCGGGCCGCATCTTGGCCGGGCATTTCGGCAAGCAGATAGCCGTCGAATTCAAAGACGAACATGAACGCGACCCGGTGACCGCCGCCGACAAAGAAGCCCAAGAATATCTGGCCGCCGAGATCGCCGAGCGGTTCCCRGACCACGGCATCCTGGGGGAAGAGGGCACCAAGGAAGAGAAGGAGTCCGAGGAACCGGCCAAGGATATCCTCTGGGTGCTGGACCCTTTGGACGGCACCACCAACTTCATGAATGGACTGCCCGTGTACGCGTCGTCGATCGGAATTCTGTATCGGGGCTGGCCCATGGCTGCCGCGATGTACGTGCCCTGGCCCAACCCGGATGGCGGGTTCGTGCTCCATTGCCGCAAGGGCGGAGGTTGCTTCGCCGACGACGAGGCCGTGTCGGTCTACGCGTCGGATGAGCCGGTGCCCAGCCGCCTGATCGGAGTGCCCGGCTACTTCGGGGTCGGCCAGGGGTTCACTGGAAAATTGGCCGGCAAGGCCGGGGAGGTGCGCACCACCGGCAGCATCGCCTACGAATTGGCCATGACGGCCCGGGGCGTGCTGCAATACGCTATGTTTGGCGCTCCCAGGCTCTGGGACATGGCCGCGGGGGTGTTGGCGGTGGTCGAGGCGGGCGGCACGGTTATGACCCGCTTTCGGGGCGAGAAACGCTGGCATCCCATGGAGTGTCTGGTGCCCAGTTGGGAAGAAAAGACCCCCACCATGAAAGAGCTCCGGGCATGGATGGCCCCATTGGTCGTCGGTAACCAGAAAGTGGCGCCGATGATCGCCGAAAACGTGAAACGCCGGTTCAGCCTGTCGTCCCAGTTGCGGAAATTGACCCGGCCATTGCGTAGACGCAAGAAGAAGCCGGAAGCCAAGACTGAGGCCGAAACGAAGTCAGAAACACCGTCGTAGGGACGGGTTGGAAACCCGCCCTGCTTGCAGGAGTCACGTTCCGGAATGAACTGGGCCTTACCCAACGGCGTGGTTTCGACGCTGAGGGATCGGTGTTTGTGGACCAGGGCGGGTCAGAGACCCGCCCCTACGTGGATGAATGACACTAGCCTAGTTGGAATCCCGTATGCCGGATTCGGAACCCCCTCGTAGGCGCGGGTTTTAACCCGCTCAGTTTGCGGAATTCACCATTCAGAAAGGCAAGCAAATTCTTCCGTTGCGATGCGGTTTCGATTCTTGAGCATAGACTGCCGACTGCAGGGCGGGTTGAAAACCCGCGCCTACGCCGCATCACGGTTCGTGCTCCGGTTTGGATCCTCTACGCCGTGTCCGGCTCCCAGCCCCAGGGACGGGGACCCCAGCCCGCTTCGTAGATCTCGCCCTTCTTGATGGCCATAATTGGAATCACGGCTTTTTCGCTCTTCTTGCCGTCGCCCAGGATGTCATAGACCATCCAGTCACCGTCTTTGATCTCCAGGACCGATAGGTCGGCCTGCTTGCCGATGGCCAAGGTGCCCAGGCGGCCGTCCACCGCCACGGCCTTGGCCGGGTTCTCAGTGGACATGGTCACAACCTGATCGAAGGTGAATCCCATGGCCAGGAACCGCGTCATCATCTCGGTCATGCTGTGGACCGTTATCTGGCGGCCTGGCACGGTCAGGTCGGTGCTGATGCAGTGGGGCAGCACTCCCTGGTCCAAGACCTTTTGGGCCACGTCGAAGGTGAAGTTCATGCGGCCGTGAGCCGTGTCCAGCCAAACACCCCGGTCATGGGCCTCTTTGGCCTCAGGCACTAACTTGCCATTGCTGTCCAGCACTCCTCCGGGGTTGCCGGTGAAGTAGTGAGTTACGATGTCGCCCTTGTCCAAGATAGGCAGCAGTTCCCGAATCACATTGGCGTCGTAGCGTTTCAGCGTGTCGCCGATGTGCACCATGAGCGGCACTCCGGCCTCCACCGCCGCCCGTTTGGCCATCTTCGGCATCTCCATCCCCATGATCTCCAGAGCGGGGGAAACCATCCGGGCCTTTACGCCGGTGATCACGCCGTTGCTGTCCTTGATGGTCTGAATAGTCTTGTCCAGGTCGATGCTTTCGGGGCTGAAGATGTCTGGATTGGTGGCCAGACCGGTCCGGCAGATGTGCAGGAAGCAGATGATCTCAGTCGCGGCGTTGGGGATTATGTGGGCTGGGAACCCCCAGAAGGTGTCGCAACCGGAACTACCCGCGTCAACCATGGTTGTGACTCCGGCCCGGACGCCGCCGATGTCCGGGTCCACTCCGTTGTCGGTTACCCCGGAGTACACGTGGGTGTGGATATCAATCAGTCCGGGGGTTACGACCTTGCCCTTAACTTCAACAACCCGTTTTGCTTCTTCGGCGGGGATGTCTGCGGCGATCTTGGCGATCTTGCCGTCCTCGATGGCGACATCGCTCACGCCGTGGAGGTTCTGGGAGGGGTCGACGACGGTGCCGCCCTTTACGATCAGGTCATACATGGGGAAGTGGCCTCCTAGATACGCTGGGATACGCTGGTTAGTGCATAACGCGAATGGCCGGTTATGCCAGACGGCAAATTATACCGCGAAATAACTGCGAGGGAGATAGCCTGGGGTGGGAAATGCCGTGGGGATTTTACTTGAACAGGTCGCCGACGGACTGGCCTTTGTGGATGCGGTAGATCGCCTCACCCAACAGGGGTGCGACCGAGATAACTGTGAACTTGCCGTTGCGTTTCTCGGCCGGCATGGGGATGGTGTCGGTCACCACCACCTCGGTGAATTTGCTCTTGGCCAGGACATCAGGCCCGTCTTTGGACAGCACGGGGTGTGTCACGCAGCAAAAGATATCTTCCACGCCTTGTTCGGACAGCACTTTGGCGGCATTTACTATGGACCCGCCGGTGACTATTTCGTCGTCGAAGACCAGCGCGGTCTTGCCTTCCACGTCACCGATCACGTTCATGGTTTCACTGGTGTCGTCGTTGCTCATCCGTCTTTTTTCAATGATGGCCAACGGGG
This sequence comes from Dehalococcoidia bacterium, assembly GCA_002746355.1. Lineage (GTDB taxonomy): Bacteria > Chloroflexota > Dehalococcoidia > Lucifugimonadales > UBA3495 > UBA9611. The sequence goes on from NVWX01000007.1 coordinate 65,799, forward strand.
CGCCGAGTCGTTCTGCGATATCACGCGCCTTCTTGCTGATTCCGATGTCGACGGCCACCACAACCAGGTCTTGAATCTCTTTGGCGGCGAAATAATCGCCCATTAACGGCAGGGTGGTCAGTTCATCCACGGGGATGTTGAAGAATCCCTGGATCTGACCGGCGTGCAGGTCGACGGTCAACAGGCGGTCGGCGCCGGCGGCGGTCAGAAGGTCGGCCACCAACCGCGCGGTGATGGGAACGCGGGGCTGGTCTTTCTTATCCGTACGCCCGTAGCCGTAATAGGGAACAACGGCGGTGATGCGGCCCGCCGACGCCCGTTTGCAGGCGTCGATCATAATCAACAGTTCCATGAGGTTGTCGTTGACCGGGTAACAGGTGGGCTGGATGATGAAAACGTCGCGCTGGCGTATATTCTCGTGGATCCGAACGAACGTGTTGTCGTTGGCAAACTTGAAGACTTCAGCCTGCCCAAGGGGAATATCCAGATATTCGCACACCGACTTGGCCAATTCTGGGTGCCCGTTGCCGGTGAAGACTTTCAGCTCGTCGAGGATCGGGTTCATTTAGCGGCCCTCGTAAAATGGCTTTCGTGATTCCCTGATCGCCCTGGTCCCCTCCTCATGGTCGTAGGAAGTCAACGTGATTGTCTCCGCAGCGGCGGCCATCTTCAAGGCCGTATCCAGGTCAAACTCAAGACCTTTGTAGAGCATGAGCTTGGAAAGCCGGATGGCGATGGGCGGACCGGCGGCGATCTTCCGCGCCATTTCCATCGTAGTCGACTCCAATTCATCCTCGTCAACAAGACGGTTCAAGAACCCCAACCGGTAGGCTTCGTCGGCCTCCATGAAATCGCCGGTGAACAGCATTTCCGCCGCCTTGCCCATGCTGCCTAGGACCCGAGGGTAGAGCCAGGTGCCGCCGAGGCCTGGGAACAGACCAATCTTGACGTAGGCCACCATGAATCGGGCCTTGGGAGAAGCGATGCGGATGTCGCAGACGCAGGCCAGGTCGAAGCCGGCCCCCACGGCGGTGCCGTTAATCATGGCGATCACCGGTTTCTCCATCCGCTGCAAGCCCAGGATCATTTTTGGGCCAGCCGGAAACCCCGGCGGATGTCGTCGGTGTTTTCCGCTGCCAAGAATCCGGGATCGCTGCCGCCTTTCAAGGTGGCCAGATCGGCGCCGGCACAGAAGGCTTGTCCTGCCCCGGTCAGCACCAGGACTCGGATATCGTCGTCCGCCGCCACATCGTCGATGGCCTGACCCATCTCGTCAGTCGCGGCATCGTTGAGGGCGTTCCTGCGTTCAGGCCTGTTAATGGTTAACCGGGCGATGTGCTCGTCTAGGTCTTTTTCGAGAATTATGTGCTGGTAATCGGGCATAGTTGCACCGGAGGTAGTGTTGGAGCAAGGGAGATTATAGCATAGGGCTTGAGACTGGAACAGCCGAATTCGAGGGGATTCAGCCAGGCTGGAAAACGTATGAAAAGACAGACGCATACGCTATTATTGATTGGCAATCGCTTTAGACCCGGATTCACATCCGGGTTTCGCAGCGCTTTTTACCTGATGCGGGCTGAGCCCGCGCCGGGTCCGATATAGGAGGACAGACCATGGAGGTTTTACTCGGTTCGCCCAGGGGATTCTGCGCCGGAGTGGTGCGGGCCATCGACGTGGTCGATATCTGTCTCAGGAAGTATGGGCCGCCGGTATACGTCAAGCATCAGATCGTCCACAATCCCTATGTGGTCAATGATCTGGAGCGCCGGGGCGCCATTACCGTGGAAGATGTGGATGAGATTCCTGAGGGATCCCTGGTGATATTCTCCGCCCACGGTTCGCCACCTGAAGACTTCGTGAAGGCCAAGGCCCGCGATCTAAAGGTCATCGACGCTGTCTGCCCACTGGTCACCAAGGTACACAACGAAGCCAAGAAATATCACCGCGAGGGCAAGAAAGTAGTGTTGGTTGGCCACCAGGGCCACCAGGAAGTCAGAGGCACTATGGGCCAGGTGGAGATGACCCTGATCGACGGCGACTCCGGTCAGGAACTCTCAAGTTGGGATTCAGATCAGGAAGTGGCGGTGTTRACCCAAACAACACTGTCCGTGGCCGACACTGCCCAGGCCATTGAATCGATCAGAGAAAAATTCCCGAATGCAGTGGTCCGAAACGACATCTGTTACGCCACCACCAACCGGCAGGACGCGGTCAAACAGATGGCCGGCAGCGTTGACCTGGTGCTGGTCATCGGSGCCGAGAATAGTTCCAATTGCAACCGGCTCAGAGAAGTCGCCGAGTCTTTGGGTGTGCCGGCTTATCTGATCAACGGACCGGAAGAGATTGACGCGTCGTGGCTGGAAGGCGCCGAGAAAGTGGGTATAACCTCCGGTGCTTCCACTCCCGAGGTGCTGGTGGAAAGTGTGATCGAGAGACTGGCCCCCGATAACGTGACCATGGTGTCCGGAGTTGAAGAGGATATCTCGTTCAACCTGCCCGAGCAGCTCCGCTAGTCATGCTTTATCTCCGGGCGGCCTACGCCGGTCAGCCCGGCCCGTAATCTGATGGCCTTCGAGCCCAACCAAGACAAATCTTCTCAGGACAGGGCGCCGTCTACCCCGCCATCGATCTTGCGGCGAGTCCTATCCCTGCCGGCCATCATCTCGATGGTGTTCGCCGCTCTCTTTTTGGTCTTCATCGTTACCAGGTTCGGCATTGATCTGAGCTCTACATGGGACCGGGTGGCGGGCTCCAACCCCTGGTATCTGGCACTAGCGTTCGTTGTGCATTACACCACTTTTTTCTTCCGTGGGGCACGCTGGCGGCTGCTGTTGCAGAATACCTCARCTCCTGGAACTGAAGTGCCAGGCGTGCTTTACTGCAGCCAGTTGGTGCTTCTGGGTTGGTTCGCGAATTCTGTTGGCTGGCTCCGTTTGGGGGACGCCTACCGTGCCTACCTCTACCGGGACGAGCAGGGCGGCTCGTTTTCCCGGACCATTGGCACCATCCTGGCGGAACGGGCTATGGATGCCGTTCTGGTGGCGTTGTTGATGCTGGCATCCGTGCCGTTTCTGTTGGACCGCGGCAACAGCGTGACCTGGGTGGTGCTGGGGTTGGCCATATCTTTTGTCGTGGGACTGGCGRTGATGCTGGTGGCCATGACTTGGGCCAGAGGACTGCTCGTGCGTCGAATGCCGCCCTGGCTGGCCGTTCGCTACGACCGGTTKCACGAGGGCACCATGGGRAGTTTTCAGCGGCTGCCCATGGCCACGGCATTGGGTCTGCTTGGCTGGGCCGCCGAGATCGCCAGGCTATACCTGGTCGTTCAGGCGTTGGGGTTCGACATCAGCTTCGCTTTGGYGGTGTTCCTAACACTGGCCAATTCGCTGCTCAGTTTGGTGCCGACTCCGGGCGGAGTTGGGGCGGTGGAGTCGGGTGTCGGCGGGTTGGCGGTGCGCCTTTCCAGCCTGAGCGCCACTGCGGCCGCGGCTTTGGTCTTGATCGACCGGGCTATCACCTATCTCAGCGTGATCCTCATTGGAGCGGTGCTATTTGTGGCGCGTCAAGCCTCCCGGCGTCCYAGTTCGGCTGACGCCAACGCCGTGGAGCAATAGATCGAGACGTGCTATATACCGCCAGTTTCTATCATCCGGAGCATTGGCAGGGGACGGTCTACCGGATCTCYAGGGCGCACCCCCGGGGGCAGACCACCCGTTGGGAGGTGCAGCCATTCTTGTATCCCTCACGCCGGTTGCTGGCCGAATACCGGGAGGGGGGTTTGGACTTCGCCGCTCTCACGGAACGGTACCGCGAAGAGCTCCAGACCAACTACGACTGGGAGGCGGATTTCCAAGATTGGCTGGGTTCTCTCAAGCCGGATGAGGACTTCACGCTACTGTGCTTTGAACCGGAGGGGGAGCCATGCCACCGGAGAGTGGCGGCGGCCTGGCTGCTAGAAACGAAGCCGGAGTTGGGTCTAGGGCAGATGCGGTAGACCTACCACTCCGACCGGGCGGGCCGTGACATCARCTCCGCCATGGCTTTCTGCGGGGATAGCCCGTCGAAGAGCACCCGCGACGCCATCTCGGCGATGGGCATCTCCACTCCCAGTTCCCCCGCCAGGACCAAAGCGGCCTGGGTGGTGTTCACCCCTTCAGCCACGTTGTCCATTGACTCGCGGATCTCCGGCCAAGTGCGGCCCTTGGCCAGTTCTTCGCCCACGTGCCGGTTGCGGCTGAGGCGGCTGGAGCAGGTGGCAACCACGTCGCCCAGCCCGGCCAGTCCGGCGAAGGTCAATGGGTCGGCGCCGGCGGCGATGCCCAGACGCGTCATCTCGGCCAGTCCCCGAGTTATAAATGCCGCTTTGGCGTTCTCCCCGGCGTCCAAGCCGTCGCCGATGCCGGCCCCCAACGCGACGATATTCTTCAGAGCCCCGGCCAGTTCCACTCCCAGCACGTCGGGGCTGGTGTATACCCGGAAAACCGCCGACATGAGTGCGTTCTGCGCCTTCTGCGCCGCGTCCGGGTTCGTGCTGGCGATCACCGTCGATGCCGCTTTGCCTGCCACGATCTCCTTGGCCAAGTTGGGGCCGGACAGAACGCAGATGTCTTCGTGGAAAGCGGCAGGCAGTTCATCTTCCAGCACCTGGCTCATCCGCCTGGCCGTTGGCAGTTCCAGACCCTTGGTAGCGCTGAGGACGATCGCCCCGGCCCGGAGGTGAGGTCTGATYCGTTGCACGTTCTCCCGCAGCCGGTCCGAGGGCACAGCGATAATCACCAGGTTGCTTTGTTTTAGCGCCAACTCGGGCTCACCGGTCACGCTCAGGTGATCTGGGAATGGAGCATCGGGCAGGAACCTCGAGTTCCGGCCTTGGGAAGCCAGAGTCTCGGCCTCGGCTTCAGTACGGGCCAGCAGGGTAACTGGGACATCATTCTGGGCTAGTAAGATGCCCARAGTTGTGCCCCAGGTAGTGGCGCCGATGATTGCCGCTTGATCGCTCAAAAAGAAACCGCCAGAGAAGGTCCGAGCCCAGCTTGGGGAATGGACAAATCTAGTCTATTTGGAAAAATAAGGGGAGTCGAGTCGCGTAGCTAGGGGATTACTCCACTTTGGTGGCGGGTTGGCCCAGCCGGCGTTCGTTGCCGTCGCGGATCCGCTGGAGGTTGTCGCGGTGTTGCCAGACGAGCATGGCGCAGGCGRTGAATCCGTAGACCATATAGGTGCCCGAGTTCACACCGGCCAGCGCCAGCGCCAGGATGGCCAACGCCCCGATCGTGACGCCTATCACCGAACCCAGGGAGATATACCGGCTCAGCGCGATCACGGTTAAGAACGTGGCGGTAGCGATTATGGCGGCCACCGGCACCATCAGCGCCAAGCCCCCCAGGGCCGTCAGGATGCCCCGGCCTCCCTTGAACTGAAGGAATACCGGCCAATTGTGGCCCGCCAGCACGATCAGTCCGGCGGCTACCTCAGCGCCGTTGGTGCCGATCACTTCCCGGGCGAGGACCACCGCCATSACCCCYTTTCCGATRTCCAGAGTSAGYACMACWACGGCTGAYTTSRCGCCKCCGGTGCGSAGTACGTTKGACATYCCGGTRCGCCCGCTGCCGAATTCCCGTACGTCCACGCCCATCTTCCACTGCAAGAGCATGTAGCCCCAGGAGATGGAACCCAGCAGATAGGCCAACGGTAAAACAGCGCTGTATCGGGCCGCCTCAGACTGGCCGTCCATGGTCAATAGGACGATCACGACCCCGGCGATTATGAAAGGAATGGCTACCGCCTGGATGATGATTGATTTGAAGGGTCTATTCATGGAGTTGACGTTGCGGACGGTCGCTCGGATTCAAAGTAAATCACCGGGCTCTGAACACCAATTTCAGGTGGGTGCGGTCAAAGCCGAATGTGTCGCGAATCTTGTTTTCCAGATAGCGCTGGTACGTGAAGTGTACCAGTTCAGGATTGTTGACGGTGAAAAGGAAGGTCGGCGGATTTATCCCAACCTGCTGCAGCCGGTTGATCTGCACCCGCTGGCCCCGGTGCTTCCTGACCACCGGCGGTTGGTGGTCGGCCAACGCGTCGGCCAGCATGAACTGGAGGTCCCGTGAGCGCACCAACCGCATGCGTTCGGTCCAGAGGTCCTGGGCGGTGTCCATCAATGTCTTGATACCCTCGCCCTCCAATGCCGATGTGAAGACGATCGGCACGTAGGGCATGAAATGGAGCCGGTCCCGGACGGTGGCTGCGGCGCGGTAGCGGGCGCCGACGCCTTCATCGGCGAATAAGTCCCATTTGTTGATCACCACGATCAACCCGCGGCAGATCTCCCAGGCCAGGCCGGCGATGTGGGCGTCCTGGCTGGTGGCCAATTCTGAAGCATCGGTCACCAGGAGCGTGATGTCGCTGCGGTTCACCGCGCCAACGGCCCGGATCACGCTGTATTTCTCGATTCCCTGGGACACCTGGCCAGGGCGGCGGATCCCGGCGGTATCTATGACAATGACTTCGYGGCCGTTGTAAGTGATCTGTGTATCCAGAGCGTCCCTGGTGGTCCCGGCCACCTCGCTTACGATGGAGCGTTCYTGTCCCAGAATCGCGTTTAGCAGACTGGATTTRCCCACGTTGGTCCGGCCCACGATGGCCAGGTTCAACGCGCCCCGCTCGTAGGCGGGTGCGGCCTCATCCAGCTGCTGAAGTTCTTCGTCCGGACCTACCGGGTCGGCCACCATGYKGGCGGTTACCCGCTCCATCAGGCTGTGGATGCCGTAATTATGAAAGGCGCTGATGGGCTCCGGGTCGCCCATTCCCAAGCCGTAGAACTCGGGAGCGCCGAATTCCCGAGTGTCGTTGTCGACTTTATTGACGGCCAGCACCACCGGTTTCTTGGTGGCACGCAGCATCTCGGCGGCGGTGATGTCCGAGGGAGTCATGCCTTCCACCACGTCGGTCACCAAGATGATCACGTCGGCGTCGGCCACCGCCATCTCGGCTTGCTCCTGGACCAACTGCCTGATGACGCCTTCCGGGTTGGATTCCAGACCGCCCGTGTCCAGCAAGATGAAATGGTAGTCCTCCCACCAGGCGTCGGCCATCAGACGGTCGCGGGTGGTTCCCGCCACGTCGCTGACGATGGCCTGACGTCGGCCGACGATCCGGTTGAAGAGGGACGACTTGCCGACGTTAGGCCGGCCTATGATTGCGACTATGGGGATTGCCAAATCAACACCACTAGCARCGACGCTCGAGRATCTGGGCCCGTCCTGGGAAGGACTCAGTTCCCGGCGAGTAGAAATTCCAAGACTGTTTTTTGGGCGTGCAGCCGGTTGTGCGCCTGGGTGAACACCACCGATTGCGGATGCTCTAGCATGCCCCGCGGGACTTCTTCTCCGTAATGGGCGGGCATATCGTGCATGAACAGAGCGCCGGCATTGGCCCGCTGCATAAGTTCAGGGTCTACGGCGTAGCCGTCAAAGGCCGACTGCCGGGCCATGGCTTCTTCGGGGCTTTCTTCGACACCCATGCTGGACCAGACATCGGTATAAACCACGTCRGCMCCRGCCACYGCTTCCGCGGGGCTGGCGACGGTCCGTACTTGGACCGATGACCCATTGGCCCTGGCTCGGGCTTGCTGCACCGATGCTTCATCTAAAGTATACCCTTGCGGCGAGGCGCTGGTGAAATTCATTCCCAYCGCGGGCAGGGCTAAACAAAGGCTCCGCGCCACATTATTTCCGTCGCCCACATACGCGAGGCTGAGGCCATCCAGGCTGTCTTTGTGCTCATAGATGGTGAGCAGGTCGGCCATGATCTGGCAGGGGTGCTCCAGGTCTGACAGTGCGTTCACCACCGGGATGCTGGCGTACTTCGCCAGTTCCACCAGCAGTTCGTGGTCGGAGAGACGGGCCACGATGCAGTCCACGTATCCCGATAGCACTTTGGCCACGTCGGATACTGGCTCGCGTCCGCCCAGTTCCACCTCCTCCTTTGCCAGGAATACCGAATACCCGCCCARTTCCTGGATGCCCACYTGRAAGCTCACCTTGGTGCGGAGGGAMGGCTTGTCGAACAAGAGGGCCACGGYCTTGCCGGCCAACGGCTTGGGGCCCTGTCCGTCTTTGGGCGCCAGCTTGATTTCCTGGGCCCGTTTGAGCAGGTGCAAGGTCTCGTCCGGCGTGATGTCGGTTACGGAAAGAAAATCTCGTTTGGTCGGCATGAAGGAGGTCCCTTGAGTTTCGGACRCGTTCCCGCCGCGTCCGTCAAAGCATTTGTACCATTATAGGGGTTGTACGAAAGGGTTAAAACCGGCCCTGAATCGAACATCAGCCAAGGCGTGGATTGCGCCTAGCGGACTATCTGCTATCATGGGTGAGCGAACGCCCGAAGCCTGGACCGGCTGCGGTGGGGATTCGCCGGCAAGATGAGTCCGCTGGAGGACAGACGGCATGGCTAGCCCCGATATCAACCCTGGCATGAAGGGTGAAAAACAAACGCTGGTGTGCGAGCACAACGTGGCGGGCCACGTAAGTAAATTCAGCACTCCCGCGATGATTCAACTTATGGAACAATCGGCCATGGCCGCTCTCGCCGGCCACCTGCAAGACGGAGAGGTTTCGGTCGGTATCGAAGTGAACGTGCGTCACCTTGCGCCGGCCGATATCGGCGCCACCATCATCGCCCACGCGGAACTCATCGAAGTTGAGCGCAATCGTCTGACCTTCCAGGTGGAGGCTTTCGAAGGCGACACTAAGATCGGTGACGGCACCCACAAACGGGCGATAATCAAGACCAGCAGCTAGGTTAGAGGGCCGGCATTAGGGTCTTCGCGGCCCGATTCGATTCTAGTCTGGAGCATATAGCATGGCGAATATGGAGCATGTACAACTCGTTAAGCGGGGSCGCGACCACGTCGCCCGCTGGCGGGAAGCCAACCCCGACGACAACCTGGACCTGAACGCAGCCTACATGAGCTACGTTAGGGCGCCTCAAGTCGACATCAGCGGCGCCGACATCAGGGACGCTGACCTCATGGGAGCGGTCTTGCAGCGCGCGAATCTCTCCGGCTGTTACATGAATCCATGCCATCTTTACCACGCGAATCTCAGGGAGACCAACCTCACCCGCACAAGGCTGAACGGCGCTAACCTGCGGGGCGCGGACCTCCGGGGCGCCGACCTTTCGGGCGCCGACATGGACCGTGCTGTCCTCTCTGAAGCCAACCTGACCGGCGCGAAACTGGTCAACGCCAATCTCTCCAGGGTCAACCTGTCCGGGGCAAACTTGACCGACGCCGATCTGACCGGCGCCAGCTTTGCGGGAGCATCGTTGGTCCGGACGAATATGACCAATGCYAAGTGCACCGGCAGCGACTTCTTCCAGACCCAGTTCTGGAGCGYTAACCTGACCGATGCYGACATGACCGGYAGCCTGTTTGGTTATTCGGTATTCCAAGACTGCGACATGAGTGGTACTAAAGGTCTCGACCAAGTCCGGCACGATGCGCCGAGCACCATCGGCCTGGACTCGTTGTTCCGCTCCCACGGCCAGATACYGGAAGCGTTCTTGCTGGGCGCCGGCCTGCCCGCCGCCGCCACTGGATTTTTGCCGGCGGCCAATGCTGATGCCACCAGCCTGAGGGAATGCTTCATATCTTGTATCGACGAACAGGAAGAGTTCGCCAAAACTCTGCGGGACGACCTGCGGGAACAGGGCGTGCGCTGCTGGGTGTTCTCCCAGGTGGTGCGCGGAAACGCCTTGGTGGACCGGCATAGCGCCTCGGACCAAGAGGAGATCGAGCGTTGGCTGCGGAACTACGACAAGATGGTGATCCTGGGGTCGGCGGCTTCTTTGGAGGTGGAGACGATCTTGAACGACATCACCGCCGCCAAGCAGATGCAACTTTCRACGGAGAACTGGTGTCTGTATCTGGGCGCGACCGACGACACGCTAACGATCCCAAAGGTTCGGACCGCTCGAAACCTTGCCGCGGAGCATGTGGTTTTTGATCTGACCGGCCAGTCCGGCGACCGCGACACTTACCTAAAAGAGGTGGCCCGCCTGGCGGAGGCCCTAAAACAGGACCAACCGGCCAGCGACGGAATCCCAAAACCGGACATCAGCGTGGACCAACTCTAGTAAGACCCAGCAGCACCGCATACCAAACATGAGGCGTTCCGGAGTTTCCCGTTGGATGGCACACTGTTGGGCAAATGGCGTTGAAGCGACTCTCATCGCAATGACAGTGGGGCAGAGCTACCACATTCGCTACCTGYCATTCTGAGCCAGCGGCAGCGGCGAAGAATCTCTTTGCTTGACTTCAAAGCTGGTATCGTCGCGGGACCGGCAGTTAGTCTCCCATCAGCGACGAGATTCCTCTCTTCGCTCGGAATGACAAAGTCGGCGGTCTCCCGTGTTCAATGGCAAACCGGCCCCACGTCCTTTTTGTGCCCTGTGTTGCTCTCCCTCTACGTCGGCATCCACCCCGCAAACTCCGGGATGRCTCATGTTTTTCTTTCGCCGGAGGGTGATTAAACACGCGCAGTCTATAATGGATGAACATCGTTTTTGTCCAAGGCGCCGGTTAGACCGGCGTTCAACTGGGCCAAAAGGACCTCTTGAAACAACCATAATAATATGACGGAACTCCGTGTCCTGGTGGTCTCTCTCGACCGTYTGTCCCGCGCCGGCCTGGCGTCGGTGCTGGACYAGCAACCGGGCCTGACAGTGGTGGGGCAGGNTTCCGGAGATGAAGACTCGTTCCTGTCGGCGGACGTTTATGACCCGGACGTCATCGTGTGGGACGTTTCCTGGGAAACGGCGTCGGCCTCCCACAACCTTGGACTCCTTTCCGAGAACTCCCCTGCAGTGCTGGCACTGGCTGCCACGGTGGACCAGGCCGGCCAAGCGCGCAAAGCAGGCGCTCAAACGGTCTTGGRYCGAAACTCATCCCCAGAGRCGTTGGCCGCAGCCCTGGCCGCACTGAGCCACGGGCTGCAAGTGACTGACCCTGCACTATCCGGAGACCTAGGCCTGTCCCCATCGGGCCCCGGATCCGTCTCGCCGTTGACTCCCCGGGAGAACGATGTCCTGAGGCTTCTCGCCGAGGGGCTGCCCAACAAAGGTGTGGCCTCCCGCCTGGAAGTGAGCGAACACACCGTCAAGTTCCACGTGAATTCCATCATGGGCAAGCTAAATGCCCAGAACCGCACCGAGGCAGTGACCCTGGCCACCCGGCTGGGACTGCTTCCCCTCTGACCTGCCTGTTGTTCTAGGTCCGGCCCTAGCCGGATGCGGGATGCCCCGGCTGCTCCCCGTTGGTAGCCTGGATATAAGCGGTGAGATCACCGCGAAWTCCAACCGGTTCRCCTTCACCACCGAACTTGAGGCGATCGTGGGCCGAGAATCAGGAGTCGAATATGTCAACAGTATTGCCCGATCTTTYAGACGCCTTAGCAGACGCGGTTGCGTCGGCGGCTGACGGCCTGGTGCGGGTGGAAGGGCGCGACCCTCTGCCAGCCACCGGTATCATCTGGGACGCCGAGGGGTTGATCGTTACCTCTCACCACGTATTGGAGCGGGACGAGAATATCAAAGTTGGGTTCCAGGACGGGGAGTCCGTGGCGGCCGAGCTCGTMGGCCGTGACCCCAGCACTGACCTGGCGCTGCTTCGAACATCTAAACAAGGGTTGAAAGCACCTAAATGGGCCGATCCCGAGAATCTTCGTGTGGGCCACTTTGCCTTGTCGCTGGGCCGGCCGGGGGCCAACGTCCGGGCCACGATGGGAATCATCTCGGCATTGGGTAAGGCTTGGCGCACTCCCGCCGGTGGGCCCGTGGACCGTTACCTTCAGACCGACACAGTGATGTACCCCGGGTTCTCAGGAGGGCCGTTGGTCGACGCTCAAGGCCGGTTCATCGGCCTGAACACCTCGGCGTTGGTGCGCGGCGTCTCGATCACCGTGCCTGCTCCGACTCTCGAACGGGTGGTGCGCGACCTGCAAGAAYACGGCAGCGTTCGCCGGGACTACCTCGGCGTCGGCGCCCAGCCGACCCGGCTGCCGGCTGCGGTCGCCAAAGAGCTGGATYAGGAGACAGGGTTGTTGCTGGTCTCGGTTGAGCCGGACAGCGCGGCTGAGAAGGGTGGGTTGTTCTTGGGCGACACGCTAGTTGCCCTGGGAGGGTCCYCTCTACGGCACATGGACGATCTATTCAACGGATTGGACGGCGACCGCATCGGAAACTCGGTGACGGTGCGAAWMMKCCKGGKCSRMGWRWYGGYKGRRYWSMMCGKKTCKSSMWCGGSYSWKSYGTWSRMKKSTGAMGRGCTGGTCGTCACCAACGCCCACGTAGTTTCTGGGAAAGGACGCCGCCGCAGTACCGGTGACAGGCTGCAAGTGACCCTGCCGGACGGCGTGGTGGTGACCGCGGAGTTACTGGCCAAAGACGAGGACTCCGACGTAGCCGTATTGAAGGTCGAAGGTGCTGATGGGGACCTGTCGGAACTCTATCCCATCGAGGTGGGAGACTCCAGGTCTTTGCGGGCGGGTCAGTGGGTGATGGCCATTGGTCATCCCTGGGGTGTGTCCGGCGCGGCCGCCGCTGGGATAGTGATCGGCGCTGGACCGGACCTGCCTGAAGCCCCAGGCGAGGGAAGGGACTGGGTCGCAGTAGACCTGGCCCTTAGGCCCGGGTATTCAGGCGGTCCGCTGGTGGACCACCAAGGCCGCCTGATCGGCATCAGCACCATGATGGCCGGCCTGGAAGTCGGCATGGCCGTTCCCGCGCATGTTATCCAGGAGTTTGTGGCTAAGGTCCTCGCCGGAGGCGCGGGGGAGGGTGATGCGGCGTTGGCGTAAGCGCCGGTAGACCGCTGGGCACTAAACATAAATAGGCCGTCCCGATTTATCGGGACGGCCTATTTTGTTGCCTACGGTTTGGTGGGTCTGGTTGGCTACTAAATGTAGTCTTCCATCTCCATCATTGCGAGGTTGTCACGGCTCTGACCCATACCGACCTCGAGGTTCTCTTTGAACTCCTGCAGCATCTCGTCACTGACGGCTCCGCCAGCTTCGGTAGCCTTGGCTTTCAGGTTCTCGAAGGCCCAGTTCTCGGTGTCGCCGGTAGGCATGGAGTTGAAGAACTCGCGCTCGAACACCGGCAGTTCGCCGGGTCCGAAGTAGCCCTTGCCCTCTAGCTCGTAGCCTTCTAGGTCATGGGTGCCCTTGCCTAGGACCTGACCCGTCTCAGCATAGTGCGTCATGACGGTAGCCATGCCGTACTTCTGGATGGGGCAGACCTTCATGCAGACACCGCAGCCCAGGTAGCGGGCCATGACGGGGCGGCAGCGCTTGAAGTAAAGCTTGTGCTTCTCGATGCCTCTCCACCAGACCTTGTCGCGCATCAGTGCGCGGCCGGGGCAGCGGTTCACGCAGACCTGACAGACCTGACAGAAAGCGTGGATGCCGTAGTCGACGGGCTTGTCATGGGTTACGTTGGCGTCGGTGGTTATGATCATGATGCGGCAGCGGGAGCCGACATGAGGGGTCAGCAGGTAGCCGCATGCGCCCAAGGAACCAAGACCGGCTTCCACGAACATGGGGATGTAGGGGCCGGTGTTGTCGTTGGGGCTGTGGACCTGGGCGCGGTAGCCCAGACTCTGGATGAACTTTGCCATCTCCAGACCCGCGGCGCCTTCGGTGCGGTAGGTGCTGGAGTGGACGATCTCGGCGTCAACGCTGGGAATCGTCTGGGTGGGCTCGAAGTCCTGCTCATAGGCCAAGCAGAGGGCGTGAGGGAAGAGGACCCAGTCCTTCTTCGATTGGTAGGTGTACCGGTGGTCGTAGGCGGTGAAGCCCACCTCGATGTAGCCAAGTTCGCGGGCCTTGGCCTTGATGACATCGGTGACATCTTCGCCGGTGGCCTCAGCCGTCGGCTCTTGGTCGCCGGTCAAGCGGGCGGCCATGATCAACGGGCGGTTCAGGTTGTCATGCTCTTTCCGAATCTCACGCATCTCTACGTGGGTATCACGGATGGTGTTTGCCCAGTCACGAGATGCCCTCTCTGTGATGTTCATGGTCTCCAGAGGATACTCGCGGGCGTACCAGTCAACCTCACGGTGCTCCAGGGGGATGCCCGGAACCGTTTCTAATTCTTCAGGAACTGGAATCGTTACAGGTTCGTCACCTGCGTGTAATCCAGGCCTAACGACCTCATGGCCAATCTTTAACATGCATGTCCCTCCCAAAATTGTATATCGCTGGGCTCGGGGTTTAGCCTTATCCATCACATTAGCGGCGGCCTATTTATTTGTCAACCCTATTTCTTGGCCAATACAGTATTCGATTATCCAATAGACTTCAAAGGATTATTTGATATTTTCGAGAGTCGTAGGTTTTTCTACGATGTACTCGTATTTACCGCTCGATATCTTATGTATATCGTCAACAATTGCTTTAACCGCCGGTCCGGCGGGCGATCATGGCATCCGCAAGAGGGCTGGCGCCGGACCGGATCGCCACATCAACCAGGGCAGGACGGCCCGATGCCAAGGCCCGTCCCACCGCTGGCCCGACATCCGCCGGTTTGTCTACGTGCTCGGTGTAAGCGCCGATGGCCTCCACGACCTTGTCGTACCGTATCGGCCGCAGGTCGGTCCCCACGGCGCGGTTGTAATAGGCCACCTGGAACGTCTTGTCGATGCCCCAGGTGTGGTCGTTGCCCAACACGGTGGTTATGTTGATGTTGTGCCGGATACAGGTGTCGTATTCCATGGAATAGAACCCGAACGCCCCGTCTCCTGAAAATGCGATCACCTTGCTTTCGGGATAGGCCAGTTTGGCGGCCATGGCGTAGGGCACTGCCGCGCCCAGGTGGCTCAAAGGACCAAGCCTCTGGAAACGGCCCGGCTTCCGGGCCTTCAAGAACGACCGGCCCCATTGCACATAATCGCCGCCGTCCATCACCAGCACCGTGTCCTCATCTATATGTTGTTCCAGGTTGGTGTAGACGTCCAGGGGATGCATGGGCTCTTGGCCGTCTGCTTTGGCCCGCAGCTCGGCGTCCCAAGCCGACGCATCTTTGTTGAGTTGTTCAAGCCATGGGGCGATGTTCTCCTTAGTACCGCTCGCGGCCTTGCAGGCAGCGGTGATCTGTTCCACCACCGCGCCCAGGTCCGCTTCGATCCCCACGGCCACGCCCCGGTTGCGGCCGATCTCAGCGGCGGACGGGTCTGCCTGAATGATCTTGGCCGAGTCGGAGAAAATACCGCCGTAGCGGTACCGGTGGTCCAGACGCTTGCCCAGGAGCAGGACGACGTCGGCCTCCCGGAAGCGCCGCGCCGTTGGGTTCAGTGCTCCGTCTGCGTAGCCGAAACACAGGGGATGTTCGTCGTCCAGTAGGCCCCGGGCCTGCTCCACGGTGAACACCGGGATGCCCGTCGATTCGGCCAGCTCTTGGAGTTGGGCCGGGTCCACCGAATAGCGGGCCGGGTTGCCGGCGATGATCACCGGCTTCTTGGCGCCTCTTAATAAGGAAGCCGCCTGTTCGATCAGGGCGGGGTCTCCCTGAGGACGTCCCGTTGGCCGGTATTCTTGAGGCATGTATTGAGGGAGTTCGTCTTCGGAGATCTCCGCTTCTTGAATGTCGATGGGCAACGTAAGGTGAACGGGGCCGGGCCGTCCGGTAGTCGCGGTGCGGAAGGCGGTGGCCACGAACTCAGGGATGCGGGTCTTGTCGTGGATCAGCCATGAGCCCTTGGTCACAGGTGTGGTCATGCCGATCTGGTCGATCTCCTGGAAGGCCGACATACCCTTCTCGGGCATCTCGGCCGCCCCGGCGATGAATATGACCGGGGTCTCGGAGGTGTAGATGGCCGGAAGGGCGGAAATGGCATTGGAAAAGCCGGGCCCGCCGGTGAAGATGCCCGCCGCCGGACGGCCGGTGATCCGGGCATATCCGTCGGCCATGTGCAGCGCCGCGCCTTCATGCCGGGCGTCGATGAACTGGATGCCCTCGTCTTCCGCCGCATCCACCAAGGGCAAGATGGTGTCGCCGACGATGGTGAACACCTTCTCGATGCCCTCCAACTTGAGACATCGAATGAAGAGATGGGCTCCGGTCAGCTTTGCCATTTTCCCTCCTGGGCGATTCGGTTTATAAGTCGAGCGTTCTGGATAACCTTCAGACCGCCTAAGAGAGCTTACTTTGGGAGTACTCATCCGGCAAGAGCCGGTGCCATATAATGAACGGCGCGCAGTGATTTTGGACATATCAAAGCGGGAACAGACGGTGCCAACCTTATATATAGTAGGGACCCCCATCGGGAACCTCGAAGACCTGACGCCCCGGGCGGCCCGGATACTGGCGGAAGTCTCTCTTGTTGCGGCCGAGGACACCCGGGTAACCCGGCGTCTATTGAGCCACCTGGGCATCCGTCCCCGGACCACCAGCTTTCACCAGCACAATTGGCGGGAGAAGATGGACCGGGTCTTGGCGGAGCTTGCGGAAGGCGACGTTGCTCTCGTCACCGATGCCGGGATGCCGGGGATCAGCGATCCGGGGAGCGAATTGGTGGTTGCTGCCGCCCAGGCCGGTTTCAAAGTTGAGGTTGTGCCGGGCCCCTCAGCGGTTACCGCAGCCCTTGCGCTCTCAGGGTTCTCCGGCGACGCCTTCATGTTCTTAGGGTTTCTGCCCAGGCGCAAGAAGGACCGGTTGGCGGCCTTGCGCGAGGCATCGACATCGGCTGTCCCCTTGGTCGTTTTTGAGGCGCCCCACCGCTTGCGCGCCACGTTGGCCGACTTGGACACAGTGTTTGGCGGTAGGCCATTGGCGGTATGCCGGGAATTGACCAAGCTGTATGAAGAGGTCTTCCGTGGCGACGCAGCCCAGGCGTTGGACCATTTTGACTCGCCCAGAGGTGAAGTCGTGGTGGTCATCCAGGGCAGGCTGGTCGCAGAATCCGGGCAACCAGGACCGGCGGCCGAGGATGAAGCTGCCACGGAGTTGGACCTGCACCGGATGCTGTCCGGCCTGAAGAAAGACGGGGTCAGGGCGAAAGACGCCGTGGCCGCGGTGGCCGAGACCACCGGACTAGCAAAGAACCGGGTTTATCAGGCCTGGGTCGAATTGAGCCGCGAGTCCAGATAATTAGGTTTAGCGATAATAGCTTTAATTAATTATGTAGCCCTGTGATATGCTCTTCCGGGCGCGGCTGCATCTGAATTGCCCGCTTTGGAGTCTATAGGCAATTTCTTCTCCACCTCCTTCTCGGACCCGTACCTCTGGTCCGACCAAAGGCATCTTCTATGGTTGGTGGCTGGTAGGCGTCAGCGGGTTTGTAATGGTGATCTCCACCGTCCCGTTGTTCCACGCCATGAGCGTTTGGGCGGTGGCCTTGGAACGCGAGTTTGGCTGGAACCGCACCCAGTTGGGATTCGCTCTCACCTTCACCCGGGTGGAGGGCGGCCTGATGGGTCCCCTCGAAGGTTATCTCACCGACAAAGTCGGCACTCGCCGCATGGTGTTTATTGGCCTCGTGATCTTGGGAGGCGGATTCGTCTTCTTTGGCCAAGTACAAAATCTCTGGATGTTTTACTTGGCCTACGTCCTGATGGCCGTGGGCCAGGGTCTGGGCAGCTGGATCCCTCTGATGACCATGCTCACTCGTTGGTTTCACCGGCGTCGAGCCATGGCACTGGGCTGGTCCAATATGGGCAGCCGGGCGGGCGCGTTAATATTGGTGCCGGTGATTGCCTGGTCCATAGATCCCGACATCTGGGACGTGGGCTGGCGTACGACAGCGACCATATTGGGAGTCTTCATGGTTGCGGTTGCCTGGCCGATTTCCAGGCTGATTCGGAACTACCCCGAAGACTATGGG
The DNA here is from genome assembly GCA_002746355.1 of Dehalococcoidia bacterium. Classification (GTDB taxonomy): domain Bacteria; phylum Chloroflexota; class Dehalococcoidia; order Lucifugimonadales; family UBA3495; genus UBA9611. The sequence goes on from NVWX01000007.1 coordinate 83,674, forward strand.
CTGTTGCCAGATGGTGACAAGCCTGCTCCCAGTCGAGTTCCCGCCGATAGCGGCGGTGCGGCGGCGTCCACCGTTCCCATTGAAGATGACTTCACGACCTCTGAAGCTCTCAGGACCCCGGCTTTCTGGCTGATAGCCTTTGGCCACGGTTTCACATCGATGGTGATTCTGGCCATCATGGCTCACCTGGGGCTTCTGATGATTGATAAGGGCTACGAGTTGCCGGACGCTGCCTTCGTGGTTTCCGTTTATACCGGCGTGGCCATGGGATTCCAACTGGTGGGGGGCTACGTGGGAAGCCGGATCCCCATCAGGTTGGCCCTAGCCTTATTTACTTGTTTGCAAGCGGCTGGTGTGGTTGTGTTGGTTTTCGCTGACTCGCTGTCCACGTTCTATTGGTTTGCGATCCTCTTCGGAGCGGGCTTCGGAGGGCGTAATCCCCTGACCATCGCCATCAGAGGCGATTACTTCGGCTCGGCGTCCTTCGGGAAGATCTTGGGACTCTCCACCGTTCCAATGAACGTCTTGCTGCTGATCGCCGCGCCGCTGGTCGGCTGGATGCGGGATGTCCAGGGAACTTACACCGACGCGTTCATGGTAATGGTCGTCACAAACCTGGCCGGGGCCGTGTGTTTCGTTCTGGCCAAACGTCCCGAAAAGAAAAAAGCGCCCGTGCCCACCGCGGCAGACTAAGGCGCCATTCAGCTTCTTTTCTATGGTCTTAATCGGGTGCTCGACCCGCTGTCAGTCGTTCTTCTTTGCCTACGACTCCTGTATCTCTATGCGTTCGATGACGATGGGCTCGGTTGGACGGTTCCCTGACGCCTGGGCCACGTTGGAGATGGCGTCGGCTATATCTTGGCCGCTGGTCACCTTTCCAAAGATGGTGTGCTTCCCGTTCAGGTGGGGAGTCGGCGCGACGGTGATGAAGAACTGGCTGCCGTTGGTGGCGGGGCCGGAATTGGCCATCGCCAAGATACCAGTAGTGCCGAAAGTCAAAGAGGTGTCGAACTCATCTTGGAATTTGTAGCCTGGCCCTCCCATCCCTGTGCCGTCCGGGTCTCCGCCCTGAATCATGAAGCCGGGGATTACCCGGTGAATGATCACGTCGTTGTAGAAGCCGTCCCTGGCCAAGAAAACGAAGTTGTTCACCGTCACCGGCGCCTGGGACCGGAATAGTTCTATCTCGATATCGCCGTGATTGGTCTTGAACGTCGCCGAATACGACTTGCTGTCGTCAAGGGTCATCGCCGGCGGCGCTGAATACTGCTGGGCCATCTGTTTCCTCCGGAAGGTACTTTAATTTATCGACCTGGATTGTAGCACCTGAATCTGGGGGAGGCGACGGTTGCGGGGAATATCAGATCTCTGCCTTCTATAAATGGGCCGGCGGCAAGGAACCGACCGCCCGGAGGGCTATAATTAAGTAGCAGGGCATGTGCCCCGGAAATCCGGAGCAGACCGCCCCGCATCCCAACTATTTGACAGACGAGTCTTCCGCGCGCCTAGCGGAAAGACCAGCCGATAACCGCGGTAAGGGGGCTGAAGTTGGAGATACTTGAGCAGATGGGGGCCGAGGGCCACGAGCAGGTGGTGATGGTCTCCGATGCTGGATCCGGCCTGAAGGCAATCATCGCCATCCATGACACAACCTTGGGCCCGTCCTGCGGCGGCACCCGCATCTGGCCCTATAAGTCAGAGCAAGAGGCGCTCTGGGACGCCCTTAGGTTGTCCCGGGCCATGACCTACAAAGCGGCGGCGGCCGACCTGCCCCTGGGCGGCGGCAAAGGTGTGATCATCGCCGACTCCCACACCGAGAAAACCGAGGCTCTGGTCCGCGCTTACGGGCGTTTCGTGGACACCCTGGGCGGCCGTTACCTTACCACAACCGATGTCGGCAGCACCGGCCGCGACCTGGAATACATCAAGCAAGAGACCGACTATGTGGTCGGCCTGCCCCTCAGCTCCGGCGGCAGCGGAGACACCTCTATAATGACCGGGTTGGGCGTCTATATGGGGATGAAGTCCTGCGCCAAAGAGGCCTGGGGGAAGGAGTCGCTGACCGGCAAGACCGTGGCGTTGCAGGGCTTTGGCAAGGTCGCGACCTACACCGCGCACCATCTGATGAAAGAAGACGCAAAGTTGGTGGTGACCGACGTTTTTGACGACGCGCTGGACCGTGCCAGGGACATGGGTCTGACTGTGGTAAAGCCCGATGACATCTACCGCGTCGACTGCGACATCTTCGCCCCGTGCGCCCTGGGCGGAGTGCTAAACACGGAGACGATCCCCCAACTCAAGTGCAAGGTGGTCGCCGGAGGCGCTAACAACCAACTTTTGTCTGCCACTGACGGCGAGGAGTTGCATCGTCTAGGCATCGTGTACGGTCCCGACTACATCTTGAACAGCGGTGGCATCATCAACGCCGAAGCCGAGATCGGCCGGGCATACAACTCGGACCGGGCCCGGGAAAAGACCGAGCGCATCTATGAGACCATGGACCGGGTGATCGCCATATCCAAGGTTGAAGAAATCACCACCGGCGAGGCTGCGGACCGCTTGGCCGAGGACCGGCTGAAATCGGTGCGCGGGATACGTAAGATCTACCGGTCCAACTAGCTGCGCCGGCTGCTGGAGATATAAAACTGGCGTCCCGAAACATCGGGACGCCAGTTTTTCGTTGCCGTTTCTTGGCCTAGAAGTTTAATCGGCCGAGGACTCAGCCTCGAACCCGGCTTCACGGTGGCTCCCGGTGCAGAAAGGTTTGTTTGTGGAGTGACCACAGCGGCATATTGATACTGCCTCGCCGTCTGGCACCGTGTAATTTTTACCGTCCTTGTCAGTGATGGTGATCGGACCGGTAAAACGGAGGGGACCGTTCTCCCGAACTTCGATGTTCACGTCTGCCATTGGAATTCCTCCATTACTAAATGTTATCGCCGATAGACAGGCTTACCGCACGAATCGCTAGACTAGCTATCGCGGCTGTAGATGCTTAATGGGCTGAGGACTCAGCCTCGAAACCGGCGTCCCGGTGAGCGGAATCACAGAATGGCTTGTTCCCAGACCCGCCGCAGCGGCATAGGCTCGCCCACTGGCCCTCGGGTATGGTGTATTCTTTGCCGTCTTTGTCGGTTATGGTGATGGGCCCGGTAACGCGCAGTGGACCGTTTTCTCGAATCTCGATATTGACGCCTGCCATTTGAATTCCTCCGTCACTTCTGTAATACGGGATAGGTCAACGGGCCGCAATAAGCGCCCCGCCAGCTAACACGAATGAAAAGTAAGTCTGACACTCATAATTAGGGGTGTCAAGCTGACCGGTCACGCCTCGCATGGCCCTCAAATCACTCAGATGCAGGTCCAGCCGTTATGGATTCTGGCCGGGTTTCTTGCGCCGGTTTCGGGCGTCCGCCTCGCATTACCGCCAAAGATATCCCCACCAGGAGGAGCCCTCCCATCATCCAGAATGCCCACCTGAGACCGGCTACGAAGGCGTCGGCCACGGCCGGAGAAACGGCGTCCAGGCTTGGTTCCACTCCCCTGGCGCCCATGGTAGCCACGACGACCGTGGTGGCGATGGCGATGCTGGTCACGTTGGCCGAATTTCGCACCAATTGCGTTAAGGCAGAGACCACTCCGTACTGCGCCCGGTCCACCGCGCTCAAGATGGAGCTGTTGTTGGGCGAGTTGAACAGCGCGGTCCCCGTGCTTTGGCACATCAACAAGATGACGATCAACAAGACCGGGGATGACTCCGTGAGAGTGGTGGCCATCACGAACCAGGCCGCGGCGGACAGGGAGAGTCCTCCCACGGTTAGGCCCTGCCACCCGAAGCGGTCCGACAACCGGCCTGTGATCGGACCCAGGACCACCATGCACAGGGCCGGCGGTATCAACAACAAGCCCACTTTCCAGGGCTCCATCTCCAGCACCCGCTGTAGGTAAAATGGCATCATGAACCTGGAAGCCGAGCTTCCCAGGAATGAGAACCAGCCCGCGGCCACGCCGAGGCTCACCAGTTTCCGCTTGAATAGCCGTATGTCCAGCATGGGCGACGGCGAGCGCAGCTCCCACCAAACGAATGCGACTCCCGCGATTACGGCGGCCGCTGCCCCCGAAACCATCACACCGGATTTCCAACCCAGTTCGTTGCCGTTGCCCACAACCAATAAGAACGCCAAAAGGGCCAGACCGGAGAACACCGCGCCGCCCCAGTCGAACCGCTGACGCGCTTCCCCCTCTGCAGGTTCAGGCTTGTCCAATGGGAGGACCATAGCGGAGATGATGATTGTGAAGATCCCGATGGGCACGTTGGCGAAAAACACGGCCTGCCAACCGAATACGCTGACCAGCAGACCCCCGATGGCCGGCCCCGCGACGGCCCCCGCGCCGACCACGCTGAGGTGGGTGCCTAAAGCTTTGCCTCGCTCAGTTCCAGGGAAGGAGGAGACCACCATTGCGATACCCGCGCTTTGGACCATGGCCGAGCCCACACCCTGAAAGATCTTGGCGGTGATTAACGAACCGAGATTGGGCGATAACCCGGCCAGCCCGGCGGCGGCCACGAAGATGACCATTCCGGCTACGTATACCTGCTTCCGGCCGATGATGTCGCCCAGACGGCCCATGGGCAGGATCAGGACACTGATGGCCAAAGCGTAGCCCACCACGATCCACTGGACGGTGGGAAGGTCCGCGCCAAAATGGCGCTCGATGCTGGGTAATGCTACCTGGACACTGCCGTGGTCGATCACCGAAAGAAACGTCCCGATGGCGATGGTGCTGAATATCCACCATTTGAAGTTGGGGCTGGTCTTGATGCGGGAAATCACTACCCTAGATTACACCTTAGTTCGCCAAAATCACGCCTAGCCATATTGGTGGAAATCAGCGCGCCTGCCTCACCCTGGGGAGGACCAGGTAGGATATCGAACCCAAGACGAGACCGGCGATGCCAACGGCGGCCAGGGCCACCACCACGGTTGTCAGGTCAACCAACAACCCCACGGCCAGGCTAGACATGAAGACGAACCCCTGGCTGTAAAGATGCAGGCTGGTGATGCGGCTCCGCAGATGGTCGGGCACCATTGACTGGATCAAAGTGCTGGACGAAGTCCGGAACGTCGCCTGGGCCAGAGACATCAGTCCGATCAAGATCGCGGCTGGGACCAGCCACGGAGAATAGGCGAAAAGGACTACGGCGGCCGATGAGACCAAAACGGCCCACAGGCAGATCAGTCCGCGGTTTGCGCCGAATCCCACCGAGGCGATGGTCAGTGCTGAGAGAAGCCCGCCAAAACCGGTAACGGCCAGGAGTACCCCACCCGTGTCGGCGGTCCGGTGGAGGACTTCCACGGTGAACACCGGCAGTACGAACCAGACTGGGTGGAGCAATACGTTCGGTATGAGCCCAACCACCATCAGGTTCCAGATCACCCGCTCCTGCTTCCTGACGTACCGCAGGCCCTCCAGAAAATCGGACAGCGGGGAAGCATTGGAGTCCGCCGGGCGATGCTGCAGGAAGGGGGTTTTCATGGGCCAGAACACCAGCACGGTCGCCGCATACAAACTGGCTTCGATGGCGAAATTCCAAGTGAAGCCGATGGTCGTTATGAGGACCCCACCGATAAACGGGCCAATCATCCGGGTGCCGGTGATGGTCAAGGTGTTGGAGGCGTAGGCGTTGACCAAGGCTTCCCTGGGTACAGTGTTGGCCACCAGCGTCTGACGCATCGTTATGGATATGGACCAGCATATCCCCGATACGAACACGTAGATGTAAGCGTGCCACCACTCTATGTGCCCGGAGTGCACGACGAATGCGAACGTGATCGCCGCTACAGTCATGAAACTTTGGACCGCCATGACCAATTTTCTGCGGTTCACCCGGTCGCCCAACACACCGGCCCAGGGGCCCACGACCAGCGTCGGCAAGGTGGTCATTCCGCCTACGGCGACCACCAGGAGCCCCGAAGACGCGAAAGAATCGGTCAGATCACGCACCAGCCAACCCACGGAAAGCAGTTGAAGCCACTGAGCGGTGTTGGCGAAGAAGTTGGCCACCCAGAGGAACCGGAAGTTCCGGTAGGCCCGCCACGAGTCCAGTGTCTGGAGACGCCGGCGCGGCCGCCTTGTTGAAGGACTGGAATCCTGGTCTTGTTCTTGCCTAACGATGGTGATGCCCTTGACGGTTCATATTTCTTTCGGTTAAATTCAGTTCAGTTATTCCCGGCCGTTGCCGGACCCGATATTAGCGAGGTTGCCACCATGCCTCTGTACGAGTATATCTGCCCCACCTGTAACCATAGGTTCGAAAAACTACAATCGATGAGCGCCGCCGGCGCCGATTGCCCCAATTGTGAGCAGCCGGCCAAGCGCGCCATCTCAGTGTTCGCGGCTGTTACCAAGGGCGGCAGCAGCGAGATGCCCACATCCATGGGCCCACTGCCCCCGTTAAGTGGTGGCGGTTGCTGCGGCGGCGGATGTGGCTGCGGCCCCTAAAACACAATAGTAGACCGCGATCACCAGGACTCGCACGAAACAGGGGCAAGTGTCACTTGCCCCTGTTTCTTTTTTATTCGCAAGATCTTGTCTGGCCGCCGTATTGCTTGCCGGTATCAAAGCTGGGTCTGTTCATATCTCCCACGCGCTTTCCAGGCCTCGCAGCTCCCTTTGCCATCCGGTGTACCGCCGGTAGACTAGGAAGGCGCTTCCAACCACGGTCAACACCAACGCCCCAGTGACCGCCGGGACCGCCACCCAGACTGTGGCATCGACCCAGAAGGCGTCGGGGAAGATGCGGACCAGATAATCGGTCCTTGGGTCAAGCTGCCAGAAGTCATTGGCGAAACTCAACTGGTGGAACTTTATGAACAGGCTTTCAAAGTCCACCAAGGCCGATAAGCCGAAGATCACCAACAGCGCCAGGGTCAGGCCCCCGCCGTAGAGCGCCCGCCTGGCCAAGTGCTCTGCGAACCGGCTGCGATGCCTGGCAAACCCAGTCACCGTCATGGCCGCCAGATAGACGGCCGAGACCAAGGCCAAGATGTATACGCCCCACACCAAACGCTTCACGTCTTTCATGTGGGCCACTTCCCGGTCGTTGAACAGGTCTCGTTCTTCGCCGAAGATCCGGGTCTGCACGCTGAGCGGCTCGTCCCCGGAGTTGATGTAGCCGCGGATGTCGGCGCCCACCTGACGCAGGTCGCTGTCTGTGATGCCGGAGATGCGGGAGATGGAATACTTCTCGAACCCGTCGTTGTACAAGCCGGGGCTATTGAACGCCCAGGTAACGCTGGCGGTGATCAAAAATAGCGGCACTGCAGCGATGAAAAGCGCCCAGGGGACCCAGCCGATGCGGCCCATGTAATCTCCGTTTTGCCGACCGGTACAGGTCTTAGAATCCCCGCGGTTTCCCCGCAGTTTTCAAGAGAAGTACGCCTGGCGGTCTAATCTAACTTAGCACTGGCCAGCTTGTGAAGCAACCGGCGCTCAATCTATAATTCGTCCATGCCACCGCCAGAGGATTCATTCCCCAACCAGGCAGCTTCCAGCGACCTCTTTTCCGATCAGGAACTGGGCACGTTTCAGACGTKRRYSRMCMTYKYMGSMMKKYKSCRYKCGYMKSSTKSYTGCCSYWKRKRCCGGNRAAMWSMSSMAMKRRTCCCTGAAACGCAACTTGTTGGAAGAGTCCTACGAGGTTATCGAAGCTATCGACCAAGGCAACCCCGCAGTCTTATCCGAGGAACTGGGGGACCTGCTGGTCCAGGTCRCTTTCCACGCCGATATAGCCAAAGAGGCCGGCGACTTTGATCTCACGGATGTTCTTCGCAAGATTAACAGCAAGCTGGTCCGCCGCCACCCTCATGTTTTTGCCGATGGGCACGCCGAGGACGCCCGGGAGGTGGAGCGGAACTGGGAGCAGATCAAGGCCCAAGAACGCAAGGAAAAAGGGGAAAGCAAATCGCCTGTCGAAGGTATTCCCGTCGATATGCCGGCCCTGGCTTACGCCCAGTTGATGCAGGACCGGGTGGGCAAGGCGGGGTTCGAGTGGGACGATATCTCCGGGGTCTTGGACAAGATCGTGGAAGAGGTGGCTGAGCTGAAAGCGGCTGTTACCCCGGAAGAGAAGGTCCACGAACTAGGCGACCTGCTGTTCACCATGGTCAATCTGACCCGTTGGTCTGGCGCCCACGCCGAAGATGTATTGCGTCAGGCCAACCGGCGATTCGGCAAGCGGTACCTTGGCATGGAAAAACTTGCCGCCGACCAAGGTCTGGACTTCAACGCCCTGCCTCTGGAACAGAAAGAAGAACTCTGGCAGGAAGCCAAGCGGCTGGTGGGTTAGCTGGTTTCCCAGGAACTGAAGTCCCCACCGGCGATGTGCCCTGGCTCCAGATAATAGATTCCCCCGGCCATCATTCTCCCAAGTCCCTCAAGCAGCGCCTGCCCTCCGCTGTGCTGACCGATTCCGGTGCGGGAAAATATCCGTTGGCCCAGGCTGCGTCCTGGACGTATGAAACGGGGCGTGGGYCGGCAACCGCCGGCTTCGGCGGCAGCCTCAAGGGCGTCTTTAAAATCGCCGATAACGTCCACCAGGCCAGCCTCGATTCCCCGTCGGGCGGTCATCATCTCGCCCGTGGCAATTTCCCGGACTGCTGTCTCCTCCAGGGAGCGTCCCTCCGTCACTACTTTGACGAAGTTNTCGAAGATCTCGTCGATCAGTTCTTGGAACTTCGYCGATTCACGGTCTGTGGGACTGCGCCAGAAGCCTGTCATGTCCTTGAATTCCCCGCTCTTGTAGACCGAGAACTCGACTCCCACTTTTGACAGCAGTTGTTCTATCACCGGGCGGAGGTAGATCACGCCGATGGACCCGACCATCGCTGTTGGAAGGGCGTAGATCTTGCTGGCGGCGCAGGCCAGATAGTAGCCGCCTGAAGCCCCCAACCCCCGCACGTAGGCGTAGACGGGCTTCTCTTCAGCCACCCTCTGGATAGCCCGGTGGAGGACCTCGGACCCGGTGGCCGACCCGCCCGGCGAATCTATGTCCAACAAGAGCGCCTTTAGGCGTGGGTTCACGGCCACGGATTCGATCAGGCGCGAGAACTCCGGTATCTTCACGTGATTTCCGATGACCCCGTGGACTTCGATCACGGCAACGTTGGAGCGCCGTCTGATTCTGAGCGGCATGGCACCTCTCYCATTGGTTTAGTCAGCCCAATCGTACTTTATGTCGGGGTTCTTTCCGCCGTTCCGGAGAAATACCGAAATGCCGAAGCAGGCCCGTAGGCGCGGGTTTTTAACCCGCCTTGCTCGGGCGAACGCCGTGCGCCCCACGCAACCATTCTCAGGTCAGGCGTCAGCAGGTTAAAAACCTGCGCCTACGGATACCGCGCTTGGTCGGAGAATCACCGCTTCGCCGGAAAAACGAAGGAAGGGCTGCCGTTTACCGGCAGCCCCTCCTCAAAGTTCCTGATYAGCCTTGAAAAGCCGCTAGCCGTCGGCCGCCACCGGCTCAGATTCCCGGTTGTCCACGAAATCGGTGGCGCAGACCGAGGCGTTCAGCAGCYCCCAGCGCACCATCCAATTGTAGGTGTCTTCCAGTTGCTCTTCCGTGTAGGGCCTTGGGTAGGCGTAGCGCAGACGCGGTAGATGGAAATCGTCCGCGGTGAGACCGCCCCATTCCGCCGCCACCGGCGCGAATTTGGGCTGGTCGATCAGGTAGTGTATGAACCGCTTCTTGTCTGAGTTGATCAGGTCCACGGCCTTGGAGACGGCCCGGTTGATGGCGGCGAAGGTCTCCTCGTCCATGTTGTCGCTGGCGTTCTCGGCGCCCAGGTAGTGGCCTTCGCAGACCGCCCGGCAGCCGTTCTTCTCGGCCAGAGCGATCCATGGCTCCATCAGCATGGCGGCGTCGACCTCTCCGCTCATCAAGGCTTCGAACCGGTAGCGCGGGCTTCCGTAGTGCAGCAGCTTGATCTTTTCCGAGGGTATGTAGCCCTCCAGCAACCGGAGCGCAGTGTAATGGGAACCGGCATGGAACTGGACGGCGATCGGCTTGTTTGCCAGCGAACTGGGGTAGTAATGGTCGGATTGCGGCCTAACCATCAGCGCCTGGCTTGCTACGGCGGAGCGTAGTCCAATCACCTTGGCGCCCTGTTTGCTCTCGTAGGCCCGACGGACCTGACCCTCTTCTCAAGCCCGGTAGATCGCGACTTTCTGGTCCTCGAAAGGTGTGTGGCCCAAGATCGGGTCGATATCTTCCGGGTTGGCGGTATGCTCGTCAACCTTCACGGCGATGGACTCGACAAACTCCATGTCGATTCCCTCTTCGGCGAAGAACCCCTCGTCCTTAGCCACGAACCAAGGGAGACTGAAAACCGCGCCGCTGGTTTCGCTAACTACCTTTTTCATAACCATTGTTCCTGTCTGTTGATCGCTGATACGCGTTGGAGTTTACCACGGCGAGTATTCCAGGTCGAACGTGCCGCCGGGTCGGTGAAAGCGCCTGTTTTGTGCCTGTCTCACGCCTGGGCTCGCTTGACACCGGTAGGTGCCTGACTTAGTATCAGCCACGGCAGACCCCCCGGTGCGGAAGCCCTTGGTCGTTCGCCGTCACCGAAAGGAGCACCGATGGAATTCGGACTATTCATGATGCCGTTGCATCCACCCCATCGTACCTATGCCGATTCTTATGACCGGGACTTATCCTTGATCGTAAAGGCCGACCAACTTGGCTACACCGAAGCCTGGATCGGGGAACACATCACGGAGCGGTGGGAGAACGCCCCGGCGCCGGAACTGCTAATCGCCAAGGCGTCAGGCATGACTGAGAACATCATCTTCGGCACCGGCGTAACCCTTTTGGCCATCCACAATCCGGTTGACCTTGCTCACCGGCTGGCCATGCTGGACCACCTGTGCCGCGGCCGGTTCTACTGGGGTATCGGCACCCGGGCCATCCCAACTGACTTGGAGCTCTACGGGCTGGATCCCAGCGACAGGCAGGGCGTCGGCGAACGCTCAGCCGAAGTACTGGAGGTGGTGCTGAAGATCTGGCAGAACGAGGGCAAGTTTGAGCACCACGGCAAATATTTTRACATCTCAGCCCCTGAGTTGGACCCCGTGAAGGAGCGTGGCCTYCACATGAAGCCCTTCCAGGTGCCGCATCCGCCCATCAGCGCCGCGGCCACCACCATCCGTTCCGACTCAATCAGGAACGCCGGCGTCCAAGGCTGGATCCCCATGAGCAGCCCAACCCTCTCGGTGCCCAACCTGACCGGACATTGGGAGGAATATGAAGCTGGGGCAACCAGCGCGGGCCGCGACGTGAACCGCAGCAACTGGCGCATCGCCCGGGACGTTTTGGTTGCGCCCACGGCCCAGGAGGCCAGAGATCGGGCCAACGAGGTCTTGGTGCGCAACTACCAGGTACATCAGGAGCCAAACCGTCAACCCAGCCTATTGGCCGGCGCCAAGACCAACCCTGATCTGCCCGATTCGGCCATCGACGTGGAATATCTGATGGACAACATCTGGATAGTGGGCGACCCTCAAGAATGCGCCGACCAGATCCGTAAGATCCACGGTGAAGTAGGCGGTTTCGGCACCCTGCTGGCCGTCACCCAGGACCCAGACGACCACCAGTGGCAGCACGAGTGCCTGGAGCTTCTCAAGAACGAGGTGGGTCCCAGGATCGCCGATCTGGAATAGGANAAGATTTTGAGCCGTAGGGGCACGGCATGCCKTGCTTTTACGGCGATGGACCGACTGGGATGGGAAAAATGAGTCATCCCGGAGTTCGCGAAGTGGACGCMGGCGAAGAGAGATAGCAACCCAGGGCACAACAAGCACTCGGGCGGCGGTTTGCCATTGAACATGGGAGACCGCCGCCTTTGTCATTCCGAGCGAAGAGAGGAATCTCGTTGCTGATGGGAGACCAACGGCCGGTCCCGCGACGATACCAGCTTTGAAGTCAAGAAAAGAGATTCCACTCCTTCTCCGGAAGGATCGGAATGACAGCGTCGCGCCGCGACCGGCAGGTACGAAGGGTCTGGGCGCGCCCAGCTAGCCCAGCGGGCAGTCCGGCGCTAYCGGGCCGTTGCCGTCGCGGAACTCGGGRATCACGTGTTTCCCGAACATCTCGATCGACTTCATAACCGTTTGGTGGTCCACGGTCTCAGTGGCCATCAAGAACTGGAGTTCGTCCACGCCGGTTYCCTGGTGGAGTCTGGCGGCTTTGATGCAGGCTTCCGGGTCTCCGGCCACGATCACGCCCCGCTCGGCCATGGTCTCTGCATCGAATTCCTCCCAGATCTTCTGGGCTAGGGCGCTGCCTCCCGACAAATCGATATTAGTGGCCGAGTTGCCATCGGCGTCTGTCGAGGTCTCTTTAACCTCTGGAATATACCTGGCGAAGTTCTGGACCAGGTGATCGGGGATACCGCCCCACTGCTCCAACAGTTTCTCGTAGACGTCCTTCTGGTCCTGGACGTAGGGCCGGCCTGGGCCGAAGAAAGTCTTCAATGATTGGGCCGAGAGTTCCTGGGTGGCCTTGTTATCCTCTCCGCAGAGGCCGAAACAAGAGCTCAGCCACTGGTCGTTGGTGAATGCGCCTACGGGGTTCGCGTTTTTGACCGCGGCCTTGTATTTCTTGATCTCCGGTTCCAARATCGACGGAGCGTTGACGCCCAGCGCCATGACCCCGATCCCTTTCTGAGCTGCGATCTCATAGGTTGCCGGTTGCAGCGCAGCAACCCAGATGGGGGGATGGGGCTGCTGGTATGGCTTCGGCAGCACCTGCCGGGGCGGCACGTTCCAGAACTTGCCCTCGAATTCGAAATAGTCCGACTCCCAGATCTTGGGAATCATGCTCAAGGACTCGTCCCACATCTCCCTCGTGTCCCGGGGGTCGATGCCCATRCCCATCTGCTCGTAGGGAGCGGAYCGGCCGGTGCCGAACTCAACCCGRCCGTGGGAGAGTTGGTCAACCATTGCCACCCTTTCCGCCACGCGCACCGGGTGGTGATATGGCAGCACTGAGACGCCGAATCCCAGGCGGATGCGTTTGGTCAACCGGCTGAGCGCCCCGAAGATAACCTCGGGACAAGGCGACCCGGAAAATGTGGTTAGGAAGTGGTGTTCCACGAACCAGACGGCGTCGAATCCCATCTCGTCCGCCAGGATGCACTGTTCGATGGTTTCTTCGATCACCGCGTGGTCGTCGAGCATTGGCCGCTGCATTTCATAGGCCAGAGAGAATCTCATAGCATCGCCCTCGATAGATCAGGTGTGGAGTCGCGGCAATTCTAATGGCAACACAGGGCAAGGGCAACCGGGGTGCCGAGATTTTCCCACCGCAGGCTATCGTATATGACTCGTTAWCKAATGTTATACTAATTTKATTAWGTCATACTAATTGGAATAAGTAATACYATGCCTAATGTGGTTGGACAAAAAGGTCAAGTGGTGATCTCAAAAGAGATCAGGGACAAATTGGGTGTGGAGCCAGGCTGGTGGGCCCTGCAGATGATCGTTGATGGCCATCTGGAGATACATTTTGTGCCTCCGGAGCACAATAGGTCGCTGCTGGGGTCCTTAGCTCCATACACGGATGTAGTGATCCAACCCGGTGAGGAGTGGGACAAGGCGAGGGAGAAAGCCGGGGAGGCCGCGGCCTGGGAGAGAGTGAAAAGGTGGGAGCAGGGCTCGTGAGCGGTTTCTTGGATACTTCCCTGGTTGTCCGGTATTTGACTCGCGACGTCCCGCAGATGGCTGACCAGGCGGCCGAGGTCATCGACGGTCAAGAGGACCTYTGGGTCGATGGTGTGATACTGGCTGAARTCGACCAYGTGTTGAGATCGGTGTACCGGCTAACCAGGGAAAGGGTTGTCGATCATCTCCTGGAACTCGTTGGCAAGCAAAACATAAATTGTTACGGGCTGGGAAAAGGAACAGTCGTACATGCATTGCTCATGTGCCGGCCATCAGGACGTATATCAGTCGCCGACGCGCTGATCTGGGCGGCGGCTAGRAGTTCAGGCCGGAACGTTGTCTATTCCCTAGACGCCAGGTTCCCAAGCGACGGCATTGAAGTCSGGGCCGGACTGTGACTCTTACCCGCCCTTGATAAGCACTACCTCGTGTTGGACGGGGGAGCTGGCGTAGGGGCCGTCGGCCGACATGAACACGTCGATCTCCGAACGGACGCCGAACTCGGGCAGATAGATGCCAGGCTCGATGGAGAAGCAGATGCCGGGGATGATGCGGCGGGTGTCGTGGSYCTCGAAACCGTCCAGGTTGACCGCTTCGCTGTGGACCTCGAAGCCAATGCTATGGCCCAGCCTGTGGGTGAAGTACTCGCCGTAGCCGTGGCTGGCGATGAAATYGCGGGCCACCTGGTCGGCCTGCCAACCCTGAACGGCGTTCCCCTGATTGTGGGCGTCCTCCAGATAATGGAGCGCCGCSTCCCGTGCGCCGATGACGATGTCGAAGATCTCTTGTTGCCGCCGCGGCACGGTGTCTCCCACGTAGGCCACCCAGGTGATGTCGGCGTAGACGCTGCCGTCGGCTACGCCCTTGGCCCAAAGATCGATCAGCAGCCAGTCGCCCTGCTTTATAGCGCTATACCGTTCAGCCGAGGGTTCGTAGTGTGGGTCTGAGGCGTTGGCGTTGACCGCCACGATGGGTCCGTCGGGGGAGGCGATTCCCTCCTGGGCGAACCGGTCCCGGATGAACTCGGCCACCTCGAACTCGTTGACGCCGTGCGCCAGGTGTTCCCCGGCATAGGCAAAAGCCTCGTTCACGATCACGGCCAGCTTGTCGGCGGTTGTGCGGTGGTCAGCCAGTTGTTCTGGCGTCCATTGGTGGGTGGCGTACTGCATCAAGTCTGCGGAAGAGACGACTTCGGGACCAAGGCTCCGCACCAATTCCACCGTTCCCGCGTCCACTCTGGAAACCCGAGGCAACGCGTTTTCGGGCGAGTACTCCATGGCGACCTTGCTYGCCCCGGCAAGCAGCCCACGGAGCGCAGTGAGCATGGAGTCCCGGCTGCTGTAGACGGCAACCTGTACTTCGGAGTCGGCGAACTTCCCGGCATCGACGTGATGGACCAACAGCGTCGGCTCCCCCTGGGCGGGGAGATAGAAATAACAAGGCCGGGTGACATGCCCTGATGCCGAGACAACCAGCCCGAACACGGGGTTGGCTTGGCGGTAGTCATAAACCAACCAGCCAGGTATACCCTCTTGGCARAGGTACTCTTGGGCCGTGCTGTAGACCTGTTGTTGTTCCATAATTCCGGATGCTGGGCCTTTCACCTGCTGTTTTAAGGAACTAATTGGCGCATGCCGCCGTCCAGCACCACGCTGGTGCCGGTGATGAATGAGGCCCTATCCGAGGCTAGAAACGCGACCAAGTCGCCCACTTCCTCAGGTTTGCCCAGCCGCCCCATGGGAATGGTGGCGACCGTTTCTTTCATCAATTCTTCGAACGCTTTTCCAGACTCTTGGGCCTCCGACTCAAACGCCGATGTCAGGTAGTCGGTTTCCACAGGCCCCGAAATCAGGTTGTTCACCGTGATATTGAATGGGGCCAGCTCGTTGGCCAGCATCTTGGAATARCCCACCAAGGCCAATTGGGAGGTGGCGGAAAGGGCTGCGYCGTTGGCCGATCTCCGGCCCAACGACGGCAGCAGGTGGACTATGCGCCCCCAACGCTGCTGTTTCATGTATGGGATGACTTCTCTGGCGAACCGGACTGAACTCAGGAAGTTATCCTCAAGGGCAGTCATGATCGTCTCGTCATTGAATTCTGAAGGCCGGCCCGGAGGACCGAAGCCCATGTGGGTGACCAAGATGCCGATCTGGCCGAACCGGTTRAAGGTGTCCCGCACCACRCGGCGGATGTCCCGGGAGACGGACAGGTCAGCGGGGATCGCCAGCACGTGTTGCTGGGAGCCCACGCGCGCCAGTTCGATCTCCGTATGGCGGAGGTCGGTTTCGGTGCGGGCGGAGATCGCCACGTTGGCCCCYTCTTGGGCAAACGCCAACGCGATGGCCCGGCCCATACCTCTGCTGGAGCCTCCAACTATGGCAACGCGGTCTTTTAGTCCTAGGTCCATGGACGGTCAACCTCCCGGGTCTAGGTCTTGGAGAGCCCCGATCTKCCCGGGGCGRTCCATCAAAAGACCCTGGAACACGGGCCAGACTATCATGGGAAATGCTCCGGCACAATTCCCCAATCGAAGCTGGTTTGGGCAATCGAAATTTCGCCTAACGCCTGGCGGGCTAGATTACCTCTTGCACCTTGAGCTCCTCGATCTCAGCAGCGGAGAACCCCAGGTCATGTAGTAATTCTTGATTGTGCTCTCCCAACAGAGGAGGGTGACGGTCCAGACCGCCMGGTGTGCGGGAGAACTTGATGGGCAGCCCGGTCTGCTTGATCTTGCCCAATGTGGGATGGGCCATCTCCAAGACCATATCCCTGGAGATTAACTGCGGGTCGGAGAAGACGTCCGCCAGGTCGTTGATCGGGCCGCAGGGCACGCTGAATTTCTGCAGTTTCTCCACCCAGTGGGCAACCGGTTTCTTGATGAATATCTCTTGAAGGAGGGGCACGATCTTGCTGCGGTTCGCCGACCGTTCCACGTTGGTCGTATAGTCAGGGTTTTCCTTCAACTCCGGCATCCCCATTCCCTCGCAGAACCGGTCCCAGATCCGCTCCGAGCCCACAGCCAGATTGAGATACTTATTGTCTTGGCACATGAACCCTTGGTAGGGCACCAGGTTGGGATGGGCCGCGCCCAAACGTTTGGGCGTCTCTCCGGTGGCGAAGAAATTGGCCGCCTGATAGGTGAGCCAAGCCACCTGGGCGTCCATCATTGAGATGTCGATGTACTGGCCCTGGCCCTCGCCTTCATGCGATCGGTTGTGGATAGCGGCCATGACCGCGAACGCCGCCCACATTCCGGCGCCGATATCGGCCACCGCGATACCCACCTTTTGAGGATCGCCGTCGGGCTCGCCGGTGATGCTCATCAAGCCGCTGATGCCCTGCATGATCTGGTCGTAGGCCGGCCGGCTCTTGTAGGGCCCGGTCTGGCCGAACCCGGATATGGAGCAGAAGACGATGCCKGGATTGACGGCTTTCACCGCGTCGTAGCCTAGGCCGAAMCGGTCCATCACGCCTGGGGTGAAGTTCTCCACCACAACGTCAGCGTTCTTTGCCAGGTCCAAGAAAATCTGCCGGGCTTTTTCCTCTTTGAAATTGAGGGTCAAGCTCCGTTTGTTCCGGTTTATCGATAGAAAATAGGCGCTTTCTTCGCCAATGAACGGAGGGCCCCATGTTCGAGTGTCGTCGCCGGAACCTGGAATCTCGATCTTGATTACATCGGCGCCGTAGTCTCCCAGCATCAGTGTGCAGAATGGTCCGGCCAGTGCCCGGGTCAGGTCCAACACCCTGATCCCCTCAAGTGGTTTCATGCTTCAGTTATCTCCTTGCGTGGCGAGCTAGGCCTACGGTGGTAGTCGGTAGGCGCTCCAGACCATTTGACTTCAAACGAGCCTGGGTTGGCCCCCGACTGTTGCCAAATACTACCACAGCCCGGACTCAGTCACCCTGATACTGGAGACGGAGGTACTGTTCCAARAGGCGGCCTTGAGAGACGGCCCAAAAGGCGGCAAACAARCCCGGGCAAGTGGTTATCATGTGGTCCGTTTTTCYTTTTGCCACTCAAGCTGGRAAACTGTACAWYTRTYYGAATGCCTGGTTATAATWRCKRCCGRYTKTSGTYGGKATGYYCTTGGYTTTAYTGYCAAKYTGACATGAGGYMTATCATCGTRACCCAGMGGGTAAGCGCTGGCCTTACTGGRYCCGCTAGATTCAATCGTCTCTGGAGGTCTAACTGGYACTATGTTCAAGTCCAAAAKGAGAAAGCTGGCCTTAGCTTTGGTGGCCACCGCGGTTGTCTCGATGYTGGCCGCCTGYGGTGGMGGGGCCGATGCCCCACCGRYGCCRGTCCAGGCCACTGTGGCTKCGCCCGRTCCCACCTTGGCGCCAACGGCTGCGCCACCACAGGTGGTTCCAACAGTGGTTCCAACAGTGGTTCCAACAGTGGTTCCAACAGTGGTTCCAACAGTGGTTCCAACAGTGGYTCCAACAGTGGYTCCAACCGCGACACCTGAACCTTCAGCAGTGTTTGACGAGTTCGGCTTTTCCTTGGTACTTGACCGCGGGGCTTATCTCACCAGTCTCCCGGGAAACACGGCAACCCAGGGGATGGTGCAGCTTGAATATARMGGYGTAAATGTCATCTTGAGYTGGGTGCCCRTCRACGGTGTGACCARTCARGGCCTTGTCTCYGGCACTTTCGCCATGCTGCAGGACAGCCAGCCGGGCCTCACATTGGAAACGGTTAGCGAAGCGGACATTWCGGTTGGCCTGGAACCCGCKTTAGTGCTGGGGTTCAAGTCGAYCGGCGCGGGCAATACTATAGTAGGSGGCGGACTGATCGGCGCCTGGAACTGCTTGGATGAAMAGATATCTTTCACGATGACCGTSACGGGAGAGRACGCCGCAGTGGTGCARCTCCGGTTCACCCGCTTGGCCGACAACTTTTCGTGCGCTGCTGTCTAACATGGCCTCCCGGGCCTAGGCCCATTTAAGTCCCGAATCTTAAGASACAAGGTGCTCCACATGTTCACGAAGATATACCAGACTAGTTTGATATTCCGCATGACCACCGTGATGTTGGCATTCTTCGTGCTGGTGGCTACAGCCTTGCCTATGGGGTACGGAGCTGTCGGGTCGGTTTACGCGGGCAGTCATGAGGGCGGCGCCGAAGACCCTGGCCCTGCCCCCGAAGACCCTGGCCCTGCCCCCGAAGACCC
>NVWX01000074.1 GCA_002746355.1 Dehalococcoidia bacterium
CGCATCCGAGAACTCGGAATGATGGTTGCCGCCCGCGAGAACGATTGCCAGTTCATCTGGCACGCCCATGCACCGGTTGGTCGGAAAGCTGGTTTGAAGGATGAATCCGTCGATGCCCTTCGTGACAAAAAGGATATCCCAGGATTAGAAGACGACGAAGCCGCGGTCGTCAATTACGGCCAAGAGTTCTTCCGTACCAGGAAGGTCAGCMAGGACACCTTCGATGCAGCKTTGGCGCAATTCGGTGTTCTCGGGTTGACTGAGCTAACCAACCTCATGGGTTGCTATTCCATGCTGGCCTTCAACGTCAACGCGTTTGGAGTCGAATTACCAGAAGACAGTCCGGAAAAACCACTGCCGGTTTAGATACGTCAATCCGGCGGCGTGTTCCTCTTTGTGCGACCTGTACTTTGATAATCATCGCAAGTGGACCATCCACGAATTGGGCGATGGACCACCCCCGCTCAACGGACTAAATACTCATAGGTGTGTATCGAAAGAAGCCCCCACGCGAAATCCGTCGCCTCACCCACAGTCCAACTTTCGGCCATCATCCCCTCATTTCGAAGTCTTTCCATCGTTCGTCGAACGTTTTCCCGGCGAAAGGCCAAACCGTCTTGCCAGGCAGCTTCAGCTGCTTTGTCTGTTCGTCTTGCCGCGTAARCGTGCCACAGAGATAGCCGGTCCCTAGCGGCCGGAGAGCGGACACCCGYCTCCTACGCGTGGTAAGGCGGAAGTGCATTTCACCCTGGTGCCGATTCTCGTCGAATCACTCTAGCAGGCATGGAAGCGACAGCCGACTCCAATCCCATGATCGGCGTTTGAAACCGGTTATTTCTGGCATATCAGGGTTCGACGATTAGGTTGACCTATCGTATAGTYTCCCAATCTTGTGTTCTGAGGAGGCCGAGAATGTACATGATGAGAATCGTCTGGAAGTGTGCTCGAGGAAAGGTGCCTGAGTGCTTGGAAGTTGTTAAGGAGGTTAGGGCTTCCTGGGCCAGAGATGGCAATACAACGGGCAAAATCTACGCGGATTACACAGACCGAATGGATACCATCGCATTTGAGATTGAAGTGGAAAGCCTGGATGAGTACTTTAATAATCAGCGTTCCAATTACGACAAGCTATCCCCCGAGACTGAAGAGTCTGTCAGGCAATTTAATAGCAACACAGTAGAAGGCAACCGCCAGATCTGGGAGGTCATTCCATAGAATAATAAAGTGACGGGAAAAGTGGCCGAAATWTCGACAATCCTATGTATATTCTCCTTRAAACAACGGGCTAAGATAGCCGATTAGATAATTTCGCGCCCGAGGATGTTACGAAGTACTTTRGAATGATTGTTTCTGAGATGCGTCTCTGCTGATATYCGGAATTTTCCGGTTTATAGTTCGAGGCAGCCCGGAATGTCGTATCGTCAGAGGAATCAGATAAATCTTTCTCATTTAGGAGATCAAACATGATCTGGTGCCGCTTTGAAGTCGAAGGAGAAACCAACTACGGTATCGTCGAGGGCGAYCGCGTCATACAGGTTTCCGGAAGTCCACTCGGGGAGTATGCCGTCACTAACAACTTCCACTCATTGGAACAGGTGAAGTTATTGGCGCCCATCAAACCAGCCATGCTGTACGCCGCGGGCCCCAATTACCGGGGGCACGTAGAGGGCATGGCAGCCCGGAGGGGTTCACCGCCAAGCTATCCCGATCGGCCTTCTCCCAACTATCGGTCGGTCCACGCTGTTATTGGTACCGAGGATAATATCGTGGTGCCGAAGGAGAGTGCAGGGGCTGTTCAACCTGAAGGGCAGTTGGCGGTGGTCATAGGCAAGATGGCCAAGAATGTATCTGTGGATAAGGCTTTGGACTGTGTGTTCGGATACACCATCGGCAATGACATTAGCGAGCGGCCCTGGCAGCAGGCCGACCGCACTATGTTTCGTGGCAAAAATTGCGACACATGGAAGCCGATGGGACCGTGGATCGTTACTGATCTGTCCCCCACGGGATTCCGTATCATCGTGCGGCACAACGGAGTCGTCTGGGAGGATTTTTCTTCCTCCGACCAGATTTGGGACACGGCTACCTGGATCCACGAGCTCAGCAAGTATGCCACTTTGTATCCTGGCGATGTGTTGTGGATGGGAACCCAGGGAGCCGACGGCGACATGGTACCCGGCGACATCATAGAGGTTGAGATTAGTGACATTGGCACCCTCAGAAACTACGTGRTTGCCGAAGAGTAAGGGTGACCGGCAAACACTTTCACCACCACMCCTATGGTGGCTTCCTGGAATTGGGTGTTTCTGAGACAAGAAAAGCCCCCTTAAACCAGGGGGCTTTTAGCATCATTGTTGTTGGGCAAAAAAGCGCCTTCGATTAATTTCTGAAAACRCTCCCTTTGTTTGAGKGGTCGGAATAGCYCCCACTTCAGGCACGCCGTTTGGGCTACCCTTTTTTWGCCGGGGCAATCCCACCATGTCTAAACGTTTGTTACTTCGGCCGGGAACCCACTACATTGTCTCGCTATGTTCGGCGATATTCCCCCATCCGTTGTTGGGCACAGTCGCGACACCGATGGCCCTTGCTTCCAATTACACTCTCAAATGGGCCGATTCGACCGCTTTTTGAACCCCGGAGTCGCTGAGGTCGTTGGTGGTGGCCCGGCCGAGGCGTTTCCCGGCCACCGAGCGGATGTTCAACGTGATGTCACTGTGGGCCACGTTCTGATGGATGGCCCCGCCTGCGAACCGGGAGAGACCCAGGTCCTGTGCGCTGAGGTAGATGTCGGTCTCTTGGGCCTTGGAATAGYTCAGGGCTTTCTCGATCAGGGCTTTTCTTATTTGCCGTTTTAGAGGCACCATCATCCCAACGTACCTTTCAGAAATAGAAGCTCAACCTTTGGCGCTAATAAATGTGCCATTTCTTCCAATTCGACAGAACTCGCA
This sequence comes from Dehalococcoidia bacterium, assembly GCA_002746355.1. Classification (GTDB taxonomy): domain Bacteria; phylum Chloroflexota; class Dehalococcoidia; order Lucifugimonadales; family UBA3495; genus UBA9611. The sequence continues at coordinate 2,949 of NVWX01000074.1, forward strand.
TTCGATATAGGATGTTGGCAGGTCAGGTACGGGAATTCCGTAAACCCCATAACTTTCGTATAGGCTTCCGCTGTCGGAATAAACACATCTGTGATGATAGATACAGTAGGAATACCTTGTTGTTCTAAAGTAATTCCGTCGTGCAAACTGCCCGACGAGCAGGCGCCTCAATCCCCGATACCTGCTATTACAATGTCCGCATATCGATGGAGGTTAGATAGGACTTCGGGTTTCGGAGGGAGGTTGGACGAGTGTTTTTTAGTGTAATAGATTTCTGAAAATTCGTACTTCGCGTCCAAGATATCCGCGATTTTTCGCAATATGACTTCTGCATTCGCTTTCGTGTTATCCAGCAATCCTAGACGTTTACCTTGAAGGCCACTTGGTCTGGGGGAAATATGCAAGCTAGTGGTATTCAGATTATGGCCGGTCGGATCGACTAGGATCACCCCTGGATCAACCTTTTCCGACATTACACTCTCCTATATTTATATATTCAGATACAACCATTTATATTTTGACAGTTGTGGCAAATACGCCGTAGTAATTCATGATAACTTCACTGTAGATACCACTGTTCCCACCAGCTTTGACAATGTGAATGTCCTCAGGATTATAAGCGGCAAAAACGGGATCATTCTCGTCTTCGGGCATTACATCCCCTCGGATTGCACCCAGCCTCTTTAGATGAGCCCTACTGCGCCATGCTTCTTTTTGAATATACCGCTGCATGCTTGCTCTGTCCCAGTCGAACCTGCTCAAATACTCAGAATGCCAGTGGCCCACGATCCAGAACCATTGAACTCCACGAGTAAAATAGGTGGCTAACCCATGGGATGCCATCGCATCAGCAACTGAATTCATAACACCTTCACCATTTCCRGTGCCGTAACGATTGCTCACCATCGCTGGGTCCTGAATACTCGCTACCGTCACGGTAGAATCGTCTGGAGAAAAACCTCTACTTACGTGAAATGGTTCCCATGGGCTATTTTCTTCGTCTTCTCCGAAACAAACATTGTATTTGGAAGGCGAACCCATGCATCCTCGGTCCAGAAGCCCGGGACGTTGTTCGAAAACGTTAATGAGGATTAATCGGATAGCTCGAGCGATCGTACTATTTGCACGATTTCCAGGGCTAAGTAGATTATCAGTGCAGTTGAGACCGATCTGTTTACGAATAGGGCCATTGACCAATATCAGTACCCCAGTCGAATTGGTGACTGAAGACAGCTCATGAATACAATTCGGATCATGTTCAAAAAGTGCGCGCATCGCACCCAATACTATCGGAAAATATTGTGGCAAGCAGCCTGCCATTACAGAATTGGCAGCAGCTTTCTCAGCAGTAAGGGAACGGCTTCTGACCGGTACTTCTCCTAATGTTTCTTTTGGATCCAGTCCTACAAAATCCAGTAACGCAGCAACCCGGTCTGGGGTTGGAGGTACCACCGGCAACCCATCTGTCCAGCCCCTTTCATAGCAATYCTCGATTGCGTCTAGAGGGYTAGCCGTTGATAGAATATGTGTGCTTGGTGGCTCCATARATGCTCCATTTCAATTCATGCGCAGACAAATATTCTCGAGATTCAATGATAGGCGTTTTCGACGAAGTTGGGTTGAGCAAACGCCACCTGCATCCATATTAACATCAGGTATTGGCGTACTCTCAATCAGCACTTGGCTCGACCAGATATCCAGAGTCGCCTAGAGATGGTTGTTTATGGCGGAGACTAGGGAGAGTCGAACTATACCGAGAACGCGGGCTGGCGGTGTTGGTGGCAGCGTAGTTTCACAGGGTTAGCAGGCAGTTGAGCAAAAAAGAGCGCCATCACCAGTTTGTGAAAGCGCCCCACCAGCTCAGCATGTTCGAGCCAATTCAGTCAATGTTTCGGGTCTAAGATTCGGAACTCCATGCCTTAGATGGCTTCGATTTGTGTCAGCTTACACCGTATTCCTTTTTTTGGCGCTCCATTATTTCCTTATTTTTTTGGCCCGATCTCGCTTCTCCTGTCTGATGGTTCCCTCCACGGGATCTGGAATACGCTTATCATTTCGCACCTGGCGGCGCTGATCTTCTACTATGCGGGAATCTTTTTCGCGTGGCATATTACTCCTCTTTAGATCCCATTCAACCTACTCAGTGTACTGATTCTGATGGGACCCAGGTTCCCGTTAACCAACTCTTACATTCTGAGTCTAGCATCTCAAACCCGTCTGACAAAGGCTTCCGCTTTGAACAGTGGAATCTTGGACCGGCAAGGCGATGCGGAAGTTGTTCAAGCAGAGGGTTCCCATGGTGAGGCAGGTATCTTAAGGTTGTTTAACTGCCAGTTACCCTGATGAAACTACGCCGCCAGCAACACAATCAACCTGCGTTCTCGGTGTAGTTCGACTCTAGTCCATCTCCCGATACCCTACTTTTGTTACCTTCCGGTATCAGTGTTTCCGGAATCGAAACATGGGTGCGGAAGTTGGCCGAGGTAGCCTANTGGAYGGRSRKAYSKKSKRGRKKCGMWCGRTMSSKKMMWSASGSSCTKKCKGWRSWWGKRRSWANTTTCWTGRMWTGGWMTSAGGCTAATCAACCAATTGAACACGTTGTCGGACCGTGGACGTTAACCTTCAAAAAACCATTATTTTTGGCGACCTACCAACATTTCATATGGACTGAAGCGGATCTTCGTAAGTCCAGCCCAGAGCGGTGTGCCCTATTTTCAATAAGGGCACCTACGGCACGACGAGTGATTGGGGTGGGGGAATTTCCCCTCAAAATGAAAGGCTCCATAATTCGGAGCCTTTCATTTTGCTGGAATCGATTTGCTGGAATCGATGACCGCTAACGGTTGACCATATCGTAACTGCGTAGCAGTTTGCCTGGGGTGGCATCAGTGCACACGCTGTCCTCGAAGGTCACTTCCCCGTTGACTAGGGTATAGCGGATGCCCTTGGCCTTTTGGATAATCCGCTTCTCACCACCAGGGAAATCTGTGTCATATACTGGGCCGTCGTACTGCAAACCCAGCTTCTCCAAGTCATACACGATCAAGTCGGCGGCCAGACCCTCTCGCAATATGCCACGGTCGGTGAACCCAGCAATCCAGGCTGGCAGGCCGCTGAGCTTATAGTGCGCCATCTCCAGGGAGATCGCGCCCTTGTCCCTGGCCCACGAGGCGAGGAAGTTCACGGGCCAAGTGCCCACCGTCAAGTAGCGGACGTGGGCTCCACCGTCTGACACGCACGGGTGAGTGTAGGGGTGGTTCAAGAGTTCCGTTACCGCTTCAGGATTGGTGCCGGTCGTAGGGTCGGTGGAGAACTCGGTTCGCAGGTCTTCGTCCAAGGCAAGATCCAACATCGCATCCATGGGGTGCTGGCCGGTCGCCTCGGCCAACTCGGCGATGTTCATACCCTCGTACTTGAGGTTGGAGTCCTTGCGAACCTCGACTATCCGCATCTTGGACCAGTTGGAGGTCACGTCACCTGTACCCCCGATTCCAGCCCAGGCACCAACATCGGACCGCATTAAATCGCGAACGCCTGGGGTATTGAGCTTGGCCATGCGCTCTTCCGGTGTGCCAATGAAGGGGTCGATCCAGTTAGGCAGTGCGTCGAAACCGTTGTAGTCCGCCAACTCGAATACTGGGGTGACGGCAACACAGGAATGCTGAGCGAAGATGGAGGCTCCTTCCTTATGGGCCCTCTCCAAGAACGCCATTTGCTCCTTATGGCGCTCCGGGTCCTGCTCGCTATAGGACACCGCTCCGTATTGGAAGGGCCGACCTGAAGCCTTGGCCATCTCAATCAGAAAGTTGTCCCGGCCTTCGCCGCGGGCATCACCCTCTACCGGGTCGAACTGGATTCCGGTAGGACCGGCTTCTATGGCGCCACCGTCTATACCAGCGCCGCCCATCAGATCCGCCTCTCCCGGAGGCAGCGGCCGCTCGGCCTGACCTCTGGTCCAACCGATGCTACCTATGCCGAATTCCGCCATGGTATTGGCAAGTGCCAGGTACTCTTCGTTTGACGCCACCTGGCTGGGGATGAAGCGGCCATCGTCGGGCCGGTTCAGCAGGGTCTTCATTACGAGATGCTATAG
>NVWX01000075.1 GCA_002746355.1 Dehalococcoidia bacterium
CTATACCCTGCACCAGGAGTCCAAACACCCCATCTCCCTCATGTTTTTATCCCCCTAAAAGTGTCCCATTATCGCTGAACGCCTACAGTCAGGACTCCAACCAGGAACCACCAACGCCTTTGCGGAATTGATGGGGAAATTCGCCGATTAGAATCATTGCCATCTGAGCAAAGTGAAGGCCCTAGGGATGTTCCGAGGGCCTCATTCCGTGCCTAAATTTGGTGGGCCGTGCGGGGATCGAACCCGCGACACCCGGATTAAAAGTCTGGTCGTAGACCGTCCGCTGGAGTCCTTCAGCGTCCATTCCATAGCTAATCTTTGGGCGGTTATTCCGTTGTCGTCCACTGAATACCGTCGGTGCCTTTCGGTGTGGCTGTCAAAATGGCTGTCAAATTTGCCCCCGAGAGACCCCCCACCCCGGATGGTTCCATTTATCGCCAAAGAGGCACTATGGTCGGCTCCTACCCAACATCTCAGGTAAATTCATACGGATGGGTCGTACTTCGGTATAACGCTTTCCAGAATGGAGATGCCGGCCATACACCTGAATACTGTCCGCATCCTTTGGCTCGTCGTTGCCCTTGCGATTAGGATGCAACTGTAAGGATAATCTTTGTCGCTGGGGAGCTAGGAAGCGGGCAGAGCATGCCGAAAAAATCAACCAAGCAATGTCTAAATGGCCGGCTGGCTGAACATAGCCAAGAGTCTGTTGACTCCGGCCCTCGCTCGCAACTGGGTTTGTTGCACGCGGCTGTTGTTGAGCCGGTCCGCCCAGATCAAAAACAGCTTGGGGAGGCCTTCCTGGTCTATATTTAATTCCTCCGGCAAGGAAAAGAGGGTAGCCACACGGTACCACCAGGCAATTCTTATCCAAGCCTGTAATAGTAGCTGGCCAACCACATGATCTAGCTCAACGTAAATGTGTCTTCCGGGCAGTACTTTCTTTTTGTACATCCGCTTGTTGCCGGATCTCTCTACCACAACGAACTCGATGGAATCAGCCCAGGCGTCTGCGAGAGCCCAGTCCACCTGGTGTAATGGGAATTGTAATCTGGTCCTCGGAGCGATCATTACCTAAGTTCCCAGACCAAGGGCCTGCGGGCTATCTTACTTACACGATCAATCTTACACTTTCTCAAGCCACAGGCCCCACGTGACGTTTGCTTATTACTGGAATGTAGTTTAGTGATTGGTTCACTAAGTCTCTGACAATTTCGGGCACTCTCACAAGCAACCCGCCGCCGGGCCACTCCTCCGCAGGGAGTACCATCCCTTTGGGGGGTGGGCGGGAATCTGAAAGTTAGTTGAGGAATGAAGCACTTAGCGTGCGGGAGCAGCCAATCAAATGCACGCTGGTGATAAGTGTAGTGGGCTGGCCGATATATGAAGAAAGCGAGAAGTAGCCTAGGGTGATTCTTGCGAGCCGACTCTAGGTAGTACTGAAGCGGTGGCTCCATAAACGCGCTCAACTTAGAGTTTAGCTCATGCTTTGAACCGAATCGGCAGACCACACAAGAAACGGTAGATATGACACCACGCGGTCTGCCTCCATTCGGCAACAAGTTAGCGGACGGTCTTATGTGGTGAGCGGCCCCCGGCAAAGAGAAGCGCCTCTACCCAACATCCTTAGGCCGCCCCGGCCATGCGCGCGAACCCTACGCCTACCCGAAGAGAACACCGGGGAGCCACAGGGCTAGTGGCGGGAAGAAGAGGAGCACCATGAGGCCGATAACCTGGAGGCCCATAAACTGCAACATGCCCCAGTAGATATCTTTCAGCGACCACTCGGGCACTACCCCCTTCAGGTAGTAGGCCGCCACGGCCACCGGTGGGGAGAGGAAAGCGGTCTGCAAGTTCACCGCCACCAGGGCGCCGAACCACACCAGGTCGTACTCCATTTCGATGATCAGGGGCATGAAGATGGGGATGAATATGAAGATAATGGCCGGCCACTCCATGGGCCACCCCAGGAGAAATATGACCACCATCAGGATGATCAGGACCCCAAACTGACCGGTGGGGACGCTGAGCAGGAGTTCGGTGATAACGGACGCCGAGCCGAGGCTGGAGAAGACGGCTCCAAACATGAGAGCGCCCACCGCCAGGTACAGCACCAGTCCGGACAGCGTCAGGGTCTGGCGAACGGCCTCCACAAATACCKWAAMGGTTAGCCGCCGGTAAGCGATGGTCAGTAATATCGCCCCAAGGGCCCCCATGGCCGAAGCCTCGGTGGGAGTGGCCAGCCCGAATAGAATGCTTCCCAGGGCAGCGATGATCAGAACGGCCAGGGGCACCAGGCCAAAAAAGAATTCCTGCGCCTTGTAGGTTACCGAAACGTCCCGCTCCTCGAAGGGCAGGACCGGCCCCAGCTCCGGCTTGAGAAAGCTTCTGACCATGGCGTAAGWCACGTAAAGCCCGGCGAGAAAAAGCCCCGGCATGATACAGGCAGCGAAGAGCCTGACGATAGAGATGCCCAGAATCGGCGCTAGCACCACCAGCATCACACTGGGAGGGATGAGAATCCCCAAAGTGCCTCCGGCGGTGATGACGCCGGCGGACATGGAGGCCGAGTACCCGCTCCTTCTCATGGTGGGGCCGGCCATTATCCCCATTACGGTAACGGAAGCGCCGATAATCCCCGTGGCCGCGGCAAAGAGGGTGGCCGTGAGCAGGACCCCGATGTACAGCGACCCGGCCACGCCCCCCAAGATAAGCTGGAAAGAGCGAAAGAGGCGCTCCATTAGTCCCGCCCCCTGAAGGAGAAGCCCCATGAAGACGAAGAGCGGGACCGCTGCCAGGACCTCCTCTTTCATCAGCCCAATGGCCTGGAAATACATCAGGGGGAAGACGACGTCGCCAAGCCAGAAGAAGCCGAAGAACACCGCCAGGATGATAAGGGTGAAAGCTATGGGGAAACCGACGAATATGCCAAAGATGAGGGCTGTCAGCATCACCAGCCCAGCAATTTCACCGCTCATAACCACGTACCTCGCTTAACGGCCCACAGACACTTCAGCAACTCTGAAAACCCCTGAATCAGTAACAGGCCGGTGCCGATGGGGATAGCCATCTTCATGGGCCACAGGGGAGGCGCCCAGGGGCTGGCCTCCGAGACCTCTCTGAGATGAAAGGAATGCATGGCCTGGCTCCATGACGCATCGAAGAGGAAAATGAGCCCCGGGAAGAARATGAKRATGTATAAGCCGCCGTCAACAATCCCCTGCCACCGCACGCTGAACCGCTCGTAGAAGATATCGGTGCGGATATGCATCTTTTTTAGCAGGGTATAGGCCGCACCCAGCATGAACATGCCCCCGTAAATCATAAAGGTCATCTCATAGACCCAGACCATGGGGCKWYYGAAAAGGTAGCGGGAGAACACCTCAATCACCAGTCCCGCCATCAGGGGSATGACGAGCCAGCACAAGATGTTCCCAACCAAGTCACCGAAGGTGTCAATGACCTTTATGGTGACAGCCAGTGGCCTGGGTGGGAGAAGTTCCTCAGGAGCTACCTCACTGCTCACCGCCTCACTGCTCAAGTTGCACCTCCGTGCCCAACTTTCGTGGACAAGTACCCGGTTTTCCCGAGGCCAGCAGGAAACCCACCAGCCCCATCACGGTGGGGGCTAGCCCCCCAACACCTGTAGCGTATGGTTTCATCGCTCACAGCCACCTACCTCGCCAGACAGCGTACAGGCTCTTCAGAAACTCCGAAACCCCCTGGACTAGTAACAGGGCGGTGCCGACGGGAATCGTCATCTTAAGGTAGTACGCATAAAAGGTCAAACCGAAGGGGAACGCCCCCATTTTTTCCCCGAGGGTATAGGAATGGTAGGCCATGTCCCATCCACTGATAAGGAAGAAGACCATTCCCGGGAAGAAGATGAGCGGGTATAAGGTGGCGTCAACAACCCCCTGCCACCGTACGGGCCACCGATCGTAGAAGACGTCGGTGCGTACGTGTTTTTTTTTAACAGRGTATAGCCCGCCCCAAGCATGATCATGCTMCCGAYAAGCATAAGGGATGWAGAATGGGCCCAGATAGTTGGGGCATTGAAAAAGTATCGGCCCAGAACCTCGWACACCCCGGCTATTATAAGTAGGACTACGAGAAAGCCCACGATTGTCCCCACCCAATCCCCGAAGGARTCTATGACCTTTATGGTGGTAGCCAGCGCCCTAGGAGGGAGAAGTTCCTCAGGAGTCCTCTCTATGCTCAATTCATATCACGATGCAAGTCTCACATCCGGGCCCAGCTTCCGCGGGCCGACACAGCGTTTTCTTTAAGCCGTCTTGAGCCATGCTAATTCCGTAAAGAGGGGGCTAGTCCAAAGGCTAGCCCCCCACTTCCATTGGCTCCGTTTCGCCCTGGCCCTACTTCAGGAAGATTTCGTCTTCCCAGTAATGTTTGCCCGCGAAATCGTAATTGGGCCAGGTTGACATGCGGTAAGGGACGATGAGCCCAGCGTATTCCTTCTGCGAGGCTACAACCTTCGCGTAGAAGGGGTCCGCGGCGGAGTCCTCTAACACGAGTTCATCATAGACCCTCAGGAACTCGTACAGGATGCTGTCCGGCGTCTTCCGCACGTCCACGCCGTGTATATCCACCATCTCCTTGTAGGCTAAGGCGTTTTCCTTTGCAAACTTGGTCCACCAGCGGAAAGCCGTCTGATTCGCTGCCGCCTCGATGATGGCTTGCAAGTCCGGCCCGAGGGCGTCGAATTTGTCCTTGTTTATGATTAGGTCGGAATAGGTGACGGGTTCGTGCATCCCCGGGGTATAGTGAAGCTTCAGAATGTCCTGGAAGCCCAACTGCAAGTCCATACGACCGCCGACCCACTCGGCGGCATCGAGAACACCCCGCTCCAACGCTGGCAGAATCTCGCCGCCAGGGAGTTGTATCACGCTCACTCCAATCTTACCGTAGACCTCATTCCCTATCCCGTAGATCCTATATTTCAGTCCCACGATGTCTTCCAGACTGTTAATCTCTTTGTTGAACCAGCCCAAGGCCTGGGGGCCTGCGGGGGCGATTGGGAATGAAACGATGTTCAGGCCCAGCTCCTCCTGATACCATTCCTGAAGAAGTTCTATGCCCCCACCGTTGTAATACCAGCCCCACATATCGATCATGTCCATCCCGTAGACGGGGCCGTGGGACAGAGGGATGGCCGCCCGGCTTTTGCCGAGGATGTAACCCATGGCGGTGTGGCCCCCGTCTATGACGCCCACACTCGTCGCATCCTGAATCTCGAAGGCCGGCACTATGGCCCCGGAGGGAAGGGCTTCGATTATCAGGCGACCGCCCGACATCTTCTCCACCCGCTCGGCAAAATCTACGAGGTTATCGTAGATCATGTTCGTTGTGGGCCAGGCTGCCTGAATCTTGAAGGTGATGGGTTCGACCTTTTTCTCTACCTCTACTATCCTCTCCTCCACCACGGTCTCTTTACCTCCGCAGGCAACGAGAATGGGGAGCGACGCTAACAGAAGCACCAGAGGCACAATAAACTTTATTCTCATAATGCGCATATCATTCCAGTAATATTTCGCTGGATTCTCCTCCATCGTAGAGTTCCGAACGGTACAATACACAAGGCAAGAAGCTGTGTCAACATTATTGTCCTTCCCCCAGAACTCGTAGCACCGGTGCAAGACACCGCGATGGACCACTTGAAAGATTCTGGCTAATCTACAAAATTCGGAATGTGCTAAAGTCGACCTTTGGGCCGGCACCGCCATGCGAATAGGAACAGCCATATCCGACACCGTGGTAACGGAGATATAAGGCCGATGAGGCACATCAAGGATAGGCAGGTGTGGAAAGAAGGGCTTCCTCCTCGAAGTGGTTTGTTGGGAAGTAGCTAGATTTATTGGTCTTGCTTATAAGGCTAGTGCAATTTACTGCGGGCGCGGCGGTTCTAAGTTTCACATTTACCGTGCATCATTGGGCCGTCGACTTCTGGGGTTTCCCAGACCATTGGATAAAATATGCGTTAATACTGCCCGTTGCTATCCACAACTATTACTATGGTCACGGGCTAATCCTGAAATTCAATGCGTTGGTGCGTTGGTTGAGTGAGGGTGCCGACCGCAGAGCGCGAAAGATCGAAAGATACGGCCGTGGTCTTCGATTTAGCGGATTCGCAACCGAATTTCTCTATTTCCATAGCCGAGAGGGCAAAATATGGCTGACTTAAATGAATCGCCTATTCCCAGTGGCGATGATGAGCCATCTAGCTCAGGTCAACACGCTGTAGAGCGCCAAACGCGAAAAGGCATGCTCGGTAATTGTAGCTCAGGGTGCCTGATACCGGTCATAGTGGTCATAGTGGCCATAGTGGCCATCATAGTGGCCATAGTGGCCATATCGTGGATTATTGCTGGAGTGAGTTCGATTGGGGGGGATAAGCATGAAGCGTCATACTCTTGGAATAGCGCTTCTTTACAGGATCCAGGATTTATTACGGGCACGATTAGCTTGGAGGTTGAATGTTGTGAGAAAAAAGACGAAAGTGTGTGGCGAAAGCTACGGCCCGGCCGGGGCATCTCGTCGGGGTGGGTTGGTTCAGGGATAGTGGAGAACACAACTGAAAAAGACCTCTATGAGCTTAAGTTTCGATTTATATTCAACGGCAAAGACGGGCTGACTTTGCCTAAGGTATCTTCGAACGAAATCGACCTTCTTTCTGGACAAAAAAGGAAATTGGAAATTCGTTTGATTAGCGATGCCGTAAAAATCAACCCTGCAGACATAGAGTCCTTTGCCACAGCAGGAGTGTGGTATGAGGTTAAAGACTAGCTTTTTGTGACTTCACTAATCATCGAACCCCGATATTCCAGCAATCACGGTCCAAAGTTCTAGGCTAAGTTCGGTGTTCCCAAAGAAGAACCCGACGGCCCAAGGTTAGGACCTTCACGCTCCGGCTGCC
>NVWX01000037.1:0-25897 GCA_002746355.1 Dehalococcoidia bacterium
CCGACGGGAGTCGCGCCATTTTCCGTGAGGTGCTACCATAGGCCCACGGCGGCATCCGGCGTGCCGATCAACCAATACCTGGGAAGGGATCCCAGGGGTTGTTGCACTGCCAAAACTTCGGATCCAGCCAGTTCGACTGATTGTGATGTAAGGGAGTGTTGGGAAATCTGGGCGGAGGTCAAACCCAACAGCCCTGCCGCTTCCGGGCCGATCAGGGCCAGCATGGTGGTTTCAGCGGTGACGTCCTCGATGACGAGGTCTTCCATGATGGTGTATTTATCCAGCCAATCGATCACCGCCTGTTGGCGGCCGGGGCTGGTCAGCAAGATCACATGATCGCCCTGGTTCACGACGCCAAGCACGTCGATGATCCGGCCGCGATCGGTGGTAAGAACGGTGACTGCGCCCTCGCCGGAGGCCAGGTCCACAACTTTGTTGGTGGACATTCGGTTCAGCAGGTCCAAGCCGTCTTCGCCGGTAGCCTTCAAGCGGCCCATATACGACGCGTCGTGGACGCCTACCCCCGTGGTGGCAGCCGCATATTCGGAGGCGAAATCGGAGTAAACRGCCGGCAGTTGAAATCCGTGACGCTCGACGAAGATCTCTGCGCCGGTCTGGAGTGGGGACTCTTGCAGGGCCATGGAACGCTCCGATTTGAAACTTAGTGGAGACTTGGGGTTTAATCATAAAAGCGCCGCTCTTGTCACGACAAGGCGGCGCTTTTGGTTCTGCTGGTTGGGACGGCTAGACGCTGCCCTGATTAAATGCTGAAGGAAGTTCCGCAGCCGCAGGCCTTCTTGGCGTTGGGGTTCTCAAAGACGAACCCTTTGCCGTTCAGGCCGTCGGAGAAATCCAGCTCTGTGCCGACCAGATAGATGTAGCTCTTCTTTTCGACAATTACTTTGACGCCGTACTGCTCGACGACCTTTTCGGTGTCACTGTCGGCCAAGTCGCCGGTGATCTTGAGGTCGTAGGTCAGTCCGGAACAACCGCCGCCCTTGACGGCCACGCGAACCCCCACGTTCTCTTCGATGCCGTCTTTCTCGGCGAAGTATTTAATCTTCTCGGCGGCTTTCTCGGAGATGGCCACCGTAAGTTGCACGCCATTTTGGGTTACGGGCATATCATTCTCTCCCGGCGTTTAKCGGCGCWGTCTGGGATTGTAATCAGTTACACGCCCCCATAAGGAGCGGACAGTTCTATTGTAGAGCTTGATGTCAGGCTCAGTCAAGAATCTGAGGCTACCAGCGGAAACTATCTAAGCAGTTGCTCCAGGGCTTCAGCGCCGAGGTACTGCTCCAGCAATCCGGCGAAGTGATTGGCTTTTGCGGCGGTGCGGGCGTCGGCTTTGTCCAGCAGACCGGCCAGGGCTTCGGCGGTGTCGTGGGTGTTGGTGCGTACCTGAATCAGTGGAACTTCCCGCTTCAGGGCCTCGGATTTGATGTACTCGGTGGGCTCGCCCGGCCCCGTGAGCACCAGACAACAGGTCTTTTCGCCCATGCTGGCCATCTGAATGTCGGGGCGTTCCACCCGGGTGATGACGGCTTGGTTCGGGTAGCGGTCGAAGTAGGTGGGGCCTCCATCCAGGATGTTGCCGCCGATCATGAAGCGCTCGACGGGAGCGTCGATGTTGACCGGGTCCAGCACCCATTGTCCGCCCAGATGCTCCGCCAGTTGTTCCACGGTCACCGTTAGCATCCCCCTGCTTTCGGGAATGACCGCCACTGGCACCGACTGACCGGCYAGYTCACGGGCGACCTCGTCGCGACGGTGGATTGGGACTGCGTTGACGATGATGGCGGAAAAACCTGAGGCAGCGTTGACGTCATCCACGATTGATCGGTTGCCTGGTTCAGGAGAGGTCCGGAGCACCAAGATGGTCTTTTGGTTCTGAGCGTATGGTCYGCCAACATGCCCAGCGATGGCGGGCGCTTCGATGATGACGATACCGGCTTCCGACTCCAATCTGGAGACCTCTGCCCGGACCTCTCCCATCGCTGTTTCTTCGCTCAGGTTGGCTAGAGGCCTTGGGGCGGGAACGTCAGGCCCACCGGAATTCGCCTGGAGCAGACCTGCGATAAAGGCGACGTCTGGGTCGGCGTCCGGCTCAGCGGCGAACGGCTTGTAGTAGGCAGCCTGCTTCCCGGCGGAGTTGGCAGTTGCCAGCAGGGCCGCCGCCACGCTGGTCTTGCCAGAGGCGGGCTGAAGTCCGGCGAGATTTCCCACGATAAAAAGGACGGCCACGGAGACTCCTGAAGGTCTGTCTGCGGGGTAATTTTAGCACGGGTCCAAGCTAGTCGTTCACGTCCTTGGGTCCGGTGTTTTCGGGATCGAACTTGTCGGGGAAGTTGGTGGTGTCGTCCCACTTGGCCAGAGTGAAATCCGATCGGTGGAGGCTCGCCTCTTTGAAGCTGGCGCCCCGTACGTCAGTGGCGATCCACATGGAGTCGCGGATCATGGCCAGGTGGAAGTTGGCCCCCGGCATGATGGCCCGGCTCAGGTCGGCGCCATTCATGTTGGAAGACTGGAAGCGGGCGTTAGTCATATCGGCGTTTCTYAGGTCGGCCTCAATCATGTTGGAATGACTGAAATTGGCCCCAGAAAGGTCAGCGCCGATCAGGCTAACCCGGTTCATGCGGCAGCTCGTAAGTACGGCGTCCTTCAAGATAGCGCCCTTCATGTCGGTCCAGAAGAGGTTCACATTGACCACGGTGGCTGAGGTCAGGTTTACGCCGGCCATACCGGCCTGGCCCAAGTCCGCTTCCGACAGATTTGCGCCCGATAGGTCGGCGCCGGCCAGATTGGCCCGGCTGAGTCTGGCCCCGGAAAGATTGGCGCCCTTGAGGTTGGCGGCGCGGATCTTGGTCCCGGCCAGGTTAACGCCGCTGAGGTCGGCCCCTTCGAGGTCCAGTTGCACATCCGGGTTGTTCTCGCGCCAGTTGTCCAGGGCGTCAGGGCCGCTGGAGGCCAGATTTACGTGTTCTTGGTTAGCCAATTCGTTCTCCAGTAATTTGTCGGTCCACAAAAATACAGCCCAGGAACAAGTCCCAGGCTGCGTGGTCCATTCTGATGGATTCTGCCGGTGGCAGGTGTTGGCCAAAAATCTTAGGCTTCTTCCAGTTCGAAGAGTTTCTCGGCGATGGCCATCTTCAGTTCATTCACTTTACCCAGGTCAGGGAACGCGCCGGCCTCTTTGCGGTCGAAGATTTTATCTCCATCCAGGTACACTTCCAGGCGTCCTTTGTCCGAAGGCGTCATCTTGATGGCGATGTCGCCGGGAGCGTCGGAGCGAAAGAACTCGTTCGCCAACCACGTGGCGACAGGGAAGTACCCTCAACTTACGCAATAAATGATCTCAGCTTCTACTTTGCCGTGTTCTCCTGCCATTTGGTCCTCCAAAGATGTTGGTGCCCGGCCCCGGAAAATGGGGAGTTACTTGATAACTGCGGTGCCGATTCCCACGGCGGTGCGGTTTCCGTCCTGGTTGTCACAGAAGAGGTCAACCGATACTTTGGTGCCGCCGTCGGTCTGTTCCGACCCGCTGACTGCGCCGGTGACGATGATGGTGTCTCCCGCCTTGACAGGCCGAAGGAATTTCAGGTTGACGGTGCCGGTGTGGTTGAACACTTCGGGCCCGAAGAATCTGCGCAGACTCTCGCTGGCGAAGGTGATGGACATCCGGCCCGAGGCGAGGGTATAGGTCGTTCCCAGCCTTTTCGCGGCTAGTTCCGGGTTGTTGTGGATGTTCTCCCGGTCCAAGATCCCAGTGGACTCGAACTCCAGGATGGATTCTTCGGTGATCGATTTGGTTACCGAGGGAATGGTATCTCCGGACTTTATTTCTGCTCTGGATGCCATTTTTTCCCCAATTCGTCAGGCTTCTTCAATTGGTAGGTGCTGAGCTTTTCGAGAAGGCGTCCGTCCTCGTCGATAGCGGTCGCTTCGATGACTATATAAGGCTTGTCCCGGCGCAGGTATTTGTCGGCGATCCGGCCCTTGACGCTGATCTTCTTGCCGACGATGGGTGGGTTGAAAAACTGAACTTCATTGCCCGCGTTCACGGTGCCGATGGGGTCGTCGTAGACCATGGCGAAGGCGGTGGCGTCGTGTTTGACGCCCAAGGTCGGAAACTGGGCTTCCGGGTCGTCCACCGAGGACCGGAAAGCGTCCAACATCTCTTGGGTGAGGATGTATTCGTAAGACCCCAGCTCTTCCCCGATCTCGGCCTTGTCGTAGTCGAATATCTTCAGTTGCGAATCCGCCATCCGGGGCTCCTTGATGACTCTGCTGGGCACGCTGCTTCTACAATACAAAGTTTGCATTGGGTAGTCAACGCGAATTCCGCCATGGCGGGCGTGGCCGGTCGCCCTGGTTTGTCCTATAATGGGGCGGGACATCTGCTTAGGGGCGTGACGGACTAAATGGACCTGATCTTCGACAGGGGAGACTCCCAGAACCCCAGAGGGCATGCATTGCTCTACTTCCGGGTGGACACGGAGCCGGACACGGTCTATGCCACCTATGTGGTTACGTTGCCGGTCAAGTCGGACCTCACCAAGTACGTTCCGCCATTCCTAGCCTCACATCTGGGCAACTTGCCCCTCAGCGACCTGTCGGCCTTCGCCATGCCACCGGTGCCTGAATCCGTTGGCTCCTACGCGGAACTGGAACGCCTAAGCCAGTTACGAGAAGATGATCTGGTGTACGGCGGAAGCATGTTCTCTTTCGACCTCCCCCGCATGATGGAAACAGCCACCGAGGCTGTCCAGATCTACTCCAGCCTATGTTCCGACGCTCTGGCTATGAACAGCACCCCGGCCGAAGGCGCGGCCGAGGCCATCGGCGAAGAACTCCGGGAAACCCTGGAAGCAGCCGCAGCCCCTGAGCCGGAACCGGAACCGGAGCCTGACGATTCTTTGAACGTCAACGAAGTCCTCTTCAGCTTCATGAGCGAGAGCGACAAACTGGGCGAGCTGTCGCGGCTGCTGGGCCGGCTGAGGTTCGCTGTCGACGGGGCGGACCATCCGGAAGCGGACGAGGTCGGCGCGGAGATCAAGGTGCTGGCCCGCCACCTGCCAGAGAATTTCAAGGTGACCGACTTGCTGAACGTGGCCAAGGATAACTCGGAACGGAGTTCACAACTGGCCAAACTCTACATCGACCGTTGCTTCCGGCTTTCCGCCGGAGACGCCGGGGCGGCCACCGAACTGGATGCCCAGATCCAGTTGTTGATGGACCAGGACTAACAAGTCCGGGTCTCCAGACCAGTCTAACGGGAGGAACACGACGGGTTGGCTTACCTCTCCCGATTGCGGCTGACGAATTTTCGCAACCTTGTTCACCTGGATGTTGGCTTGTCTCCCGGTGTGACGGTCTACTACGGCCCCAACGCCCAGGGCAAAACCACGCTGCTGGAAGCTGTCTACCTGCTGTGCATCGCCAGGTCTTTCCGAGCCGAGAACGAGCGTGAAGTGGTCAACTTCGACGCAGCGAAAGCCGGTGAGCAGGCACTGGTGGACGGGACCATTGAAAAAGACGGCCAGCGGCTCCGCGTGATAGTCGGCTACCAGCCAACACAACGCACGAGCCAAGATACCAACGGCCTGGCCTACAACGTCCGGAAGGAGATCCGGGTCAACCGGCTCAGGCGCACCGCTGGGGAGTTGATCGGCGAGGTGAACGCCGTTCTGTTCAGCGCCGCGGATATCGAATTGATTCAGGGGCCGCCGTCGGGCCGCAGGCGGTTTCTGGATATCGTCTTGTCCCAGGCCGACTCGGTCTATCTCAAGGGCCTGCAGCGGTATCAGCGGGTGGTACAACAGCGAAACCAATTGCTGCGGCTGATCAGGGACGGCCGTGCCCAGGGCGACGAGCTTGCCTACTGGGATGACGAACTGGTCCGGGAAGGCGCACAGATCACCTGGCGAAGATATGAAGCCATGCGGGAGCTCACGGCGGCCTGCGTGCGCCACCACGAGGACCTGAGCGGCCCCGAGGAAGTACTGGAGGTAGAGTACCGGCCCAGCGTGCGCTTGGCGGGCGATGTTGGCGAGGTCGAGGACAACTTCCGAGAGGCATTGGCGGCGGCTGGCCACCGGGAGCGGGCAATGCCGGTCACGGCCGTGGGGCCCCACCGGGACGACTTCAGCCTACACATCGACGGGGCGGACATGGGCGTGTTCGCGTCCCGGGGCCAAGCACGCACCCTGGCGCTGGCGCTGCGGCTCGCCGAGGCGGAGTTCCTGGCATCAGTGCRCGGCGAGGGGCCGGTGGTGTTGTTCGATGATGCTTTGTCGGAGATGGACAGCTCCCGCAGGCACCGGCTGCTGGAGAAGGCCACGCGGTACGAGCAGGTCCTGATCACCACCACCGACCTGGACCAGGTGAACGATTTCTTCGGCGCAAGGGCAAACTATCTCTATGTCTCCAACGGAGAAGTTTGGCCCTCAGACAAGGACGGGAACGTGGGAGACAAGCCTGTTTCGGGCCAAGAATCCGATCAACACGCCGGTCAAGAAACGGGCAAGGCTATCGACGAATCTGCGTGACCGGTGTATACATCATGCAAAGATGGGCCGGACTAAATGAGACTAAGGYAGGGGTTGAATAGTAGATGGCGGTGACCAAAGAAACACTGGACGAGATCGCGCTTTCGCGGGCCGAGTATGACCTGATCATCGAACGGTTGGACCGGGAGCCCAACCCGGTCGAATTGGGGATGTTCGGGGCGCTCTGGAGCGAACACTGCGGCTACAAGCACTCCCGGCCGTTGCTGCAACTGTTCAGCCAGAAGTCCGACMGGGTCTTGTCCCAGACCGGGGCGGAGAACGCCGGCGCGGTGGATATCGGCGACGGCTTGGCAGTAGTTTTCAAGGTCGAGTCCCATAACCATCCTTCCGCCGTGGAGCCGCTGCAAGGAGCAGCCACGGGCGTGGGCGGCATCGTCCGGGACATCCTGGCCATGGGCGCCCGCCCCATAGCCTTGCTCAACTCCCTCCGGTTCGGCCCTCTGGACGACCCGCAAAACAGGTACCTGTTCGACGGCGTTGTGGGCGGCATCTCCTGGTACGGCAACTGCATCGGCGTGCCCGACGTGGCCGGCGAGATCTGTTTCGACGAGTCCTACTCCCAGAACCCCTTGGTGAACGCCATGTGCGTGGGGCTGGTCCGGACCGACAACATCGCCACGTCTTCGGCCACCGAGGTCGGCAACGTGATGCTGCTGGTGGGCGCCGGCACCGGGCGCGACGGCATCCACGGGGCGTCCGGACTGGCGTCCCGCACGTTTGAAGAAGAGGTGGAGTTGCGTCCCACGGTCCAGGTGGGCAACCCGTTCCTGGAAAAGGTGCTGATCGAGGCGTGTCTGGAGGCCCTAGCCACAGGTCTGGTGAACGCTATCCARGACCTGGGAGCAGCGGGGTTGACCAGCGCGGCGGTGGAGTCTGCGGCCAGCGGAGGCCGGGGTATTCGACTTGATATATCCCAGGTCCATCAGCGTGAGCAGGGCATGAGCCCCTACGAGGTGATGCTCTCGGAGTCCCAGGAGAGGATGTTGTTGGTGGTGGCCCCGGAAAACGTGCCGGCCATCCGGGCCGTCTTTGAGAAATGGGACGTGGTCTGCCGGGAGATCGGCCTGATCATCGCCGAGAAGACCGCCCAGGTGGCCGTCGGACCGGAACTGGTGGCCGACTTGCCCATCGGACCCCTTTCGGAGGCGCCCCAGTACCGTCTGGAAGGCAAGCCGTCTGAGGCGGACATCAAACGACTCCAGTTGGACCTTGACTCGGTCCCGCTGCCTGAGGCCGGCCCGCAGGCAACACTGCTGTGGTTGCTGGCGTCTCCCAATATCGCCAACAAGGAGGGTGTCTACCGGCAGTACGACCATCAGGTGCAGACCAACACTGTGGTGGGGCCGGGGAGCGATGCCGCGGTCCTGCGGGTGAAGGGCACCAAGAAGGCCATCGCGTTGACCATCGACGGCAACGGACGCCTTTGCCGATTGGACCCCTACCAGGGTGGCATGATCGTGGTCGCCGAGGTCTGCCGCAACCTGAGCTGCTCCGGAGCGTTGCCCTTGGCGGTGACGGACTGCCTGAACTTCGGCAACCCTGAGCGCCCGGATGTTTATCATCAGTTGGAACAATGCATCCTGGGCATCGCCGAGGCCTGCCGCKTGCTGGAAGTGCCGGTGGTCAGCGGAAACGTGAGTCTCTACAACGAGTCCAGAGGGCAGGCGATCTTCCCCACGCCCGTTGTCGGCGGTCTGGGTCTGCTGGAAGACGCCGCCAAGGCTACCAGATCGGCCTTCGCTGCGGAWGGGCTAGTAGTTGGGCTGTTGGGCGCGGATACCCTCGGGACCGAAGTCAATGACCTGGCGGGCAGCGAGTACCTGCAGCGCGTCCACCGGCGGGTTGAAGGCAGCCCCAAGATCGACATCGACCTGGAGAAGCGGGTCCAGCGGGTCTGCCGCGAAGCCATCGACCGGGGTCTGATCACGTCGGCYCACGACTGCTCTGAGGGTGGACTGGCGGTGGCCCTGGCCGAGTGTTCCATCCAGGGCGGYATCGGCTTCACCGGCGAGTTTTCCGTGGCGGACCGCTGGGACGTGACTCTATTCGGAGAACGGCAGTCGCGCATCGTCGTCGGCCTGCCTGAGGACCGGAGGGATGTCTTGGCCGGCCTGGCCGCAGACTCCGGAGTGYCATTCTTGAAACTGGGGTATACTGGCGGCGGCAGTTTCCGGCTCAACGGTCAGATTGATCTGACCGTCTCCGAGATTGCCGACGTGTGGAACAACGGCCTGGAGGCAGCCAGTGGATAGCAGACCACTGCGCGTGATGTTTCTGACCCCCTATTTCCGGCCCTACTTGGGGGGTATAGAGCGGGCGATAGAGCAGCTATCGTTCCAGATGCAGCGGTCGGACGCCATTGAAGCCGTCGGTGTGCTCACCACCAAGTATTCCTTCCCCCGGCATCCGGAACCCACCTGGGATGACTATGAGACCACTCCTGAGGGTATATCAATCTACCGCCTGTCCGGGTTCCCCCGGCGGTCCCTCCCGGTCTACTCGGTCCCACTGGTCTGGTTCTCGCCGTGGCGTCTGAAGAGATACCTGGACGAATTCAAGCCCGACGTGATCCATTTCGTGGGTGACGGCTGGTTCTGGGGGCACCTCTGGGCGTGGTTCTGGTACCGGGGCAAGGCCCGGTTCGTGTTCACCCCATCGTTCCACAAACTGCCGATCAGCAGATGGTGGTTGAAACCTATCAACGCTTTTCTGAGCCACATAGCTGACCGGGTGGTGGCCTTGACTGAACTCGAGGCGGAGAGCGTCCACAAGGCCTACCGCACAGGCAGGGATAAATTGGGCGTGATCGGTTGGGGCGCATCACATGATGCCTGGACGGGCGGCGAGAAGTGCAGCCCTGTTCCAGACGATGACAGCAGGTCTTCGGGTCCGTTGACCATTCTTTGCGTCGGGCGTTTGGGGAGCCACAAGGGCCAACGGTGGCTGCTCAATACCTACCTGATGGCCCGGGCTCAGTTCGAGCGTCCGGTCCGGTTGGTTCTGGTGGGCCGGGACGAAGGCGCCTCTGCCGGAATCGAGAAGTTCATCGCCCAGAACGGTCTACAGGGCGAGGTKATYGTCACCGGAGAGGTCTCTGATGGCGAATTGGCCAAATGGTACACCGAAGCTGATCTGTTTACTCTGTTCTCCCAGTACGAGGCGTTCGGACTGGTGTTCCTGGAGGCGATGGCCCACGGGGCCCCGGTGCTGACCCACGATGTCGGCGCCAACCGGGAAGTGTTGTCGCAAGGCGCGGTGGTGGTTCCCAGGTTCAATGACGCGGCCGCGGCCCACGAAWTGGTYCGGCTGGTGAACGACGACAAAGCCCGCCGGGAGCTGGGGCGTGAAGCCCAGCATTACGCCCTCTCTGAGTTTGCTTGGCCGGTAGTGGCCCAGAAATACTTGGAAGTTTACCAAGACACCCGCACTGCGGCCTGATTACAGGGAGTAGCTTTGGACCGAACGGAGTTGGAAGAAGGCGCAAGAAAGATACTCCTAACCAATCTGCGCCAGGGCGTGGCCGATTGGAATGGTCAAGAGTACAGCTTCGTCTGCCCCTCCATCACCGGCTATCCATTCCAGTGGTTYTGGGACTCGTGCTTCCACGCCATCGCCCTGCTGCACTTAGACCCAGACCAAGCCAAGGCTGAACTCCGGACGTTGATGAGCGGTGCCCTGCCCAACGGCTTCATGCCCCATATCATCTTCTGGGAGATGGAGAAACAGCCCGATTTCCTGAGCCGGAATATCGTCGGCCAGGCCGGTGACCCCCACTACAGTTCCACCATGCAGCCGCCAATCATCGCTTACGCCGTAGAACGGGTGTACCGGGCGACCGGCGATGAAGAATTTCGAGAAGCAGCCTTGCCGGTGCTGGTCAATTTCTACCGCTGGCTCCGGAACACCCGGGACCCCGACAACGAYGCCCTGATCGCCGTGATCCAGCCGGAGGAAGCCGGTACCGACTGCTCTCCCAAGTACGATGAAGCCCTGGGCCTGACCGAGCTYTCCAACCAGGGGTTCATCGCTGCTCTGAAGGAGATCTATAAGGCTTACGARCCGCTGCGGGGCGACGACCAGAAGATACTGGCTGCCGACCTGTTTCATTTTGAAGATGTGTTGGTGAACTCGATCTACGCGATGGGGATGCGYTCTCTGGCGCGGCTGTTGGGTGATTCTCCTGAAGCAGACGAGTTCAACCGCGAGGCTGACCGGACTCGGGACGCCTTACTGGAGAAGTGCTGGGACGAAGAGGCCGGGGCGTTCTTCGACCTCTCGGGGATCGCTGAGAAGCCGGTGCGGGTTGTGACCATCAGCTCGTTGATGCCCCTGATATTGGACGACCTACCCAGGCCCATTGTGGAACGGCTGGTGAACGACTGGGTGTCTTCGCCTGACCATTTCTGGACGCCGTATCCGCTGCCGTCTGTCCCGGCGTCGGACCCCAAGTTCATGCCGGGCAACCCCAGGGGGTTCATCTGGCGGGGTCCCTCCTGGATCAACACCAATTGGTTCCTGTCCCACGCATTGCGAGGCCACGGCTACACCGAACTGGCCGACACCATCGTCGCCAAGAGTCACGAGTGCATCGAGATATCTGGGTTCAGGGAGTACTACCACCCCTTTACCGCCGRRGGGCTKGGTGCCMGKGAYTTTGGCTGGTCCACGTTGATATTGGACATGTAGCAGGGCCGGCGCCCAGCAGGAACAAGAAAARCGCCCCRAYYRRTCGGGGCGCTTTTTGCTTGCGCGGCTTATTGGTATTCCGGCTTAGTTTCGGCGAGGTCTGAAGAGGCGGGACATGAAACCAGTCTCGATGCGGGCTTCAGCGGCTGATTTGCCYGATTCGTAGTCTTCGTCCTCGTCTTCGTACCCGGATGATTCCGGCGATTCAACGATGTTTTCCGTGTCCTCCCCAGTTTCMRGGGATTCCGRSGGCTCGTCTTGGTCGATGGAAGGATAGCTTTCTTCGGTTGTGGTCGTGGTAGTTGTTGCGGTTTCGGCCGAGGTYGCGGTGTCGGCGCCCGAACGGGCGGCGATCGCCTGCTGCACCAGCGGGTGGTCGTGGTTCAGGTTGAAGGTGCGCCGTCGGCGGTTCTGGCCGGAGTTCTCGTCGCGCCAGCTATGGTTGCCCTTGATGAAGAACTCACCGTCGCTCAGACCGCGAAGAATCTTGCTCACATAGGTGCGGGAACTGGACTGGCCCCAGCGTTGGGCGATGTCGGCGTTGCCGGCCTCCAGCCCTTGGCCAAGGGCGTCACAGATCTCTGTGACCAAGAAGTTGAATGCCACGTGACTGATTCCCTCCTGGTTTTCCAGGGTATTGGCCATGAGAATCAGGTCGGATACGCGGTCGGCCAGCATTCCGTCGTCCGGTTCGGTAGGCATACTCAGCCCGCTGATRGCTTCCTSCAGGGCCTGAGCTAATTCTGCGTTGTYGCCAAACGGTGAACTGGAAGCGGTKGCCTCCCCGTCGTCTGGTCTGGACGAGTACTCTGACTGGTCGTCATGGTCGTCATGCTGACCGTTCGTTGCGATCGCGGGGACCGGTTCATGGTCGGTCTCGGTGTCTTCCACCAGCGAAGTATCGTCGTCATGCTCGGAGCTGACAGGCTTGGGCTGCTGAATCTCCTCTTGCTGTCTGGAGCGGGGAAGCCGTCCCCGGCGGCGTCCTGGCTGGGCATTCGGAGTGGAGAATGTGGCTTCGGTTGCGCCCTCGGGAATGTCTTCGTCGGCCATGATGGCCCAGTCGACCAGCCCGGCGGTGATCAGCCGGACGTTGCCGTTCTGCGCAACGCGGGCCATCAGGCGTTTGAAGCCCGAGTAGCCCAGTTTCTTCTCGTCGAACTCGGGATAGCGGCGCACCAAGCGCTGCTTGRTGGAGGTCAATAAGGGGTTACCGCCGGCTTTCCGCTCGTCGCGGATGATCTCTTCGATAGCCCGGACCATGTCGTYCAGGTTATCGGCTGATGTGCGGTCCGGAACGGGTTCCGCGGCAGGAGCGGTGCTGGGGGCCGCGGCCTCGGTTGGAGCCGGAGGGTCAACATCCACATCGTAGAGCACCAGCGTGTCCACCTGATCGGCCAGACGGCGCGACGTGCTCCAGGAGATGCCGATCACGACAACGTGCTTGCCCATGGTCCGGAGGGCATTGACCACGTGGATGAAATCTGAGTCSCCGGAGACCAGCACGTAGGTGCCGATGTTGGGGTAGGAGTGGGCGATCTCGATACAGTCGGCGGTCATCTTGACGTCGACGCTGTTCTTGATGCGTCCGGTGCGCATCCCGTTGGCGTTGGTGGCGTTGGGAGAAGGGGCCCTGGTGGGCACAAACACCGGTTCGATCCCGGCGGCGTAGAGGGAAGGAGGGTCGTTTAGAAACTGACTGGCGCCCCTAAGTTCCGGGGCCCTGGTCACCCAGTCCGCGTAGGCCTTGGCRATCACTACGCGCCCGTAGTTGGAGACTTCTTCTTTCAGTGCGGAAACGTTGGGGGTGCGGTGGCCTACGGCCAGACTGATCTTGAAGTTTTCCCAGTCGATGAAAAGGGCGACATCCGCCCCGTGGTTCAGGTTGCTCTGCATGCAGTAATACGTCCCRGTGGCCGATTTCAGGCTCACCTAATTGTGTCTCTATCAGTGTAGAGTGCTGCCCAATTGGAGTCAAGAAACCGTGCGCGGCATTTGGGTTGGCCGACGAATTTCGCCNGGGGGGCGCGAAATATCTTGACAATGGGAATGCTTTCCTAGATTGTACCCCAATGTAAATCGGGCGTGTTTAAATAACCATCAACGGCGCGTTAGGCGAAATCTCAGAGGTGCAACCTATGGCGGAAAGACCACTAAGGCTTGAAGGAAAAGTAGCGATCGTAACCGGCGCCGGGTCCAGCGGCGAAGGTGTGGGCAACGGCAAAGCCGCATCCATCCTGTTCGCCAGAGAGGGCGCCAAGGTGCTTCTGGTCGATTTCCAAGAGGACCGGGCGAGGGAGACCCTGCAGATGATTCATGATGAGGGCGGCGTTGCTTCGACCCTGCAGGGCGACATGACCAAGCTGGAAGACTGTGAGCGCATGGCCGAGACGGCCATGGAGCGCTACGGCCGGGTGGACATCTTGGACAACAATGTGGGCATCTCCCAGCGGGGCACGGTGGTCGAGGTCAGCGAAGAGGACTGGGACAAGGTGATGACGGTCAACCTGAAGACCATCGTTCTGGCCAGCAAGGCCACCATCCCCCATATCATCGCCAGCGGCGGTGGCGGGGCGATCATCAACATCTCGTCCATAGCCGGTCTCAGGGCCCACAGCAGCACGCCTTACACCGCGTCCAAGGCCGGTGTCATCGGGTTGACCTTCTCCATGGCCGCCGACCACGCCGCCGACAGCATCCGKGTAAATTGCATCGCCCCCGGCTTGGTCTACACGCCTATGGTGGCCCCGCGCATGAATGACGATCTGCGTCAGTACCGCACCGACGCGGCGCCGCTGAAGACCGAAGGGACCGGCTGGGATGTCGGCTACGCTGCGTTGTTCTTGGCCAGCGACGAGGCCCGCTGGATCACCGGCATCTGCCTGCCGGTGGACGCCGGCCTGACCGCCGTTCACCCCGGCACCTTCACCCCCATGAACCAACAGACGAGGTATTAAGGGATCGCCCCTCTCCCAGCGGGAGAGGGTTGGGGTAAGGGCGAACCCTTCAGCATCAGCCAATCTTCAACCAAAGGAGCCCAACCATGCGTCTTGCAGGAAAAGTGGCCATCATCAGCGGCGGCAGCCGGGGTATGGGGGCCTATGAGGCGGAGCTGTTTGTCAGGGAAGGGGCCAAGGTGGTGGTGGGGGATGTGCTGGAAGATGAGGGACGCAACCTGGCCGAGAAAATCGGCGAAGATGCCTTCTTCKTGCGCCTGGATGTGACCAGCGAAGCGGACTGGGCGGCTGCGGTGAAGTTGGCGGTGGACCGCTACGGCAAGCTTGACGTGCTGGTGAACAATGCCGGCGTCAGCGCCAGGGGAACTATTGAGGAGACATCGGTTGCGGACTGGGACCGGGTGATGGACATCAACGCCAAGGGCGTGTTTCTAGGCACTCGCGCCGCCATCCCGGAGATGCGGAAGGCCGGCGGCGGCTCCATCATCAACATCTCATCACAGTTGGGTCTGGTAGGCATGGGTGAAAGCAGTCCCCAGTACCAGGCGTCCAAGGGAGCGGTCCGGATCTTCACCAAGTCGGCGGCCATCCAATACGCGGCCGASGGGATCAGGGTCAATTCGGTCCATCCCGGSCCCATCGTCACGCCCATGACCGAARCACGGCGGTCCGACGCGGCGGTGCAGCAGGTAATGATCTCCCGCATCCCCCTGGGCCGGTACGGCGAGTCCGAGGACGTGGCCTACGGAGTCCTGTACCTGGCCTCTGACGAATCGTCATTCGTAACCGGCAGCGAGTTGGTCATAGACGGCGGCTGGACGGCGCAGTAGGCGGYGTTCTGCTAAAACCCGCCGAAGGCGTARTCTGTAGTCTTAAGCGTCTCTAGTTGGGCGGGGGTGACRGTATCGATGTGGGTATCAAGAATCTCCCGCATGAACGTACCCTCTTCGTGGCCTAAATCCAGGAGGTGTCCGAGTTCATGGTTGATGATCTCGGCCATCGTGACTGAAGTGTCGGGAGTGCCCGCAACGATGGCGATGCCGTCACTCCTCGCTTCCCCATATACGTCGTCGGCGACTCTCGTTGAGGTCGAACCGATGTAAATGGTCAGCGTACCGCCGAATGGCCCGAAGAAATGTCCGTTGGTGAGTTCCGGCTTMGTGAAATCGAAAGTGAGGATGCTTTCATCAGCAACCGTGCCGGAGATCCGAGGCTGAACGTCGATGCCCAACGGGTCCYAGAACGCTTTGACATCCGCCATGGCCAATCTCACGGGAAGAGTAAAGTTCACGTTGGCTTCCGAAGTAAGTAGCACGAAGTTCACCGGCAGTTTGATCAACTGAGTGCCCGTRKYSTCGNNGCCWKGRWSRMMNCGYAYSCMMYWYNGTCRSCSTTSYSCYMMYYSWCCCCCGCAGTACCAGGTCCGCCTTTGAATAACCCTAGAATCGAATCAAAGAAACCCATGGTTGATGTCCCTCCGTCTGAGTATTCGTGGACGCATATTTAGTTACGGCTGCCAGCACCAGGAAAATGATCAGTAAGTCCCTGGTCTACCAAGCGGACCATAAATGGCTGGGAAACGTCGCTACATCGACGACAACCCCACCGCCTCCACCAGGCGGTGGAATTCGCTTTTGGTCTCATCGTTGGGGTTGGGGCCTGGGTGGCGGACGTTGGAGTTCTTGATCAGGCCACGGCTTTGCAAGGCGTATTTGCGGATGCCCACGCCGATACCCTCTTGGAACTCAAATAGCATCAGTGGCAAACAGCGGTTGAACAGTTCTTCAGCCTTGGCCCGGTCGCCCTCGGCCATCTGCCGGCAGATATCCACCAGGACTTCTGGATAGGCGAAGCCGGTCATGGCGCCGGCCGAACCCCGGGCCAGCTCCTCCAGCAGGTACATACCGCCCAGCCCGCCGAAGATCGGCATTTCGTCGCCCACCAGCTTGCGGATGGCCGAGATCTTGGGCGGCGTCGGCGGGTCTTCCAGCTTCAGGTACTGGGCGGCGGGGACGCTGCTGGAAAGCCTGGCGATGAATTCAGGGGACATGTGGACGCCGGAGGTGCTGGGGTAGTCCTGGACCACGATGGGAAGGTCGATGGCGTCGGCCAAGCGGGAGTAGTGGGTCAAAACGGCGTCCGGGTTGGGTTTGCCCATGGGCGGGGGCGAGACCATGACCGCCGTGGCGCCCAATATTTGGGCTTCCTTGCTGCGGTCGATGGCCGCGGCGGTGCTGCCGGCGGTGGTCCCCACGGTTACGGCTAGGCCTTCCGAGCGCTGGATGACCGTTTCCACGACCTGATGGCGCTCGCGGTCGGTCAGACGTGCGGCCTCGCCGGTTACGCCCAAGCAGACCATGCCCTGACAGCCTGATGAGACCGCTTTGTCCACCAGGTTGGCCATGGACGCCGAATCGATGCTCTCATCTTCGTGGAAGGGCGTTGCCAGCATCCAGTGGACCCCAGAAAACTTATCGGCCATGGAAACCTCCGGTGATTTGTCAGTGGGGGATATTCTACACGCAGGTTTAGGGGGTTGGGCGTGGAGGCTGGCTGGGCGGGGTATAGACGGCCTACCCTCGGCGGTGGTTCGACCGGCCCCACCACGAGCGCAGGAAGGGGCGGATTCCGTTCGTCCTGAGCCCCGTCGAAGGATGCGCATTGGCCATGTTTGTGGTGGAAAGCCGCTCCACCTTTCTGGTTACCGATCAATCCGGCAAACCGAATTGATCTTGCTTGATGCGTATCAAGGAATTAGCAGAATCTTGCCAACGGTCTCTCTACCCTCCAGTTGGCGGTGGGCTTCCACGGCTTCGGCTAGGGGCAGGGTAAGGCCGATGTGGAGCTTGAGTTCGCCGGACTGCACCCACCTAAGGACCTCTTCGGCGCGCCCGAGCAGCTCGTCGCGGGTGGCGGTGTAGTCTCCCAGGCTGGGCCGGGTTAGATACAGCGAACCGTTCTGTAATGAGCGGGTGTTGGTGTCGGTCACCGCGCCACCGGCCTGTCCGTACAGCACCATGTAGCCGCGCCTTCCCAGGCACTTGAAACCCTTCTCAAAGGTTGTCTGCCCCACGGCGTCCAGCACCATTCGCACGCCCTGGCCGCCGGTCGCATTCAGTATCTCTTCCTCAAATTCCTGCTGGGTGTAGAGAATGGTCTGGTCGGCCCCGGCCTGCTTCGCCATCTCGGCCTTGGCCTCGGTTGAGACAGTGGTGAAGACGTGGACGCCGAGGCGCTTGAGCAACTGGATCASKWGCRGTCNNCSATSNNGCCGGSYSSNNGKCGKGRAYSAKMACCTGGTCGCCGGGGTTGAGCCGGGCGATGCCGAAGACTARGAAATGGGCGGTCATGCCCTGGAGGAGCGACGCTGATCCGGTGGCGAAATCCATGGCGTCGGGGATGCGGACCAGCAGCCAAGACGGCACAGCCTGGCGTTCGGCGTAGGAGCCGGTGTGCATGGCGTAGGCGACGCGGTCGCCAACGACCACTTCGCTCACACCTTCTCCGATGGCCGTGACCACCCCGCATCCTTCCCGTCCCGGTGTCCAGGGAAAACTGGCCGGCGGGTTGGTGCCCTTGCGGCTGGAAACATCGGTGTAATTGACGCCGATGGACTTGAGGTCGACCACGGCATGGCCGGGGCTGGGAGTGGGATCAGGTACGTCTTCCAGTTTGAGGACATCGGGTCCGCCGATCTCGTACGCGCGTATCGCCTTCATGTCTGCCTCGCTTTTGGGGAATTGAGGCTAGGTTACAGCACGGGATGGCGCTAGGGAAGGAGAAACATTATGGGCCGCAAAATCGCGGGAAGGGGATCCAACGATCTTACGGCCCGGAACAACCAAGGGGGATATGGAAGAATTTTTCCTGCCGGACTTATCCGGCCGTCACCAACTCGGGTACGGCGGAGCGGAGGTCTCGCAGGCGCTCCCGGACCACCCGTATCTGCCGGGGACCTTTGCCGACGATCTCGGCGATCTCACGCATTTTCTTGCCCTGGTCCAAGTGCGATATCACCTGCCGGTTCTTGTGCCACCACTGCTCTTCGTTGAATCTGGAGGCCGCCACCACGGGATTTAGATGGCGGGCTGACCGGCGTACCTTGGGCCGGTCCGAATCTGCGCCGACAGGCATCGATTCTTGAACGGCCACGCGGCCTAGCTGTTGTTCTTCTGGAGTCCGCGTCGGGTAGTACACGCGGCCGCACTGGAAGCAACGCCATTCGTCGCTGGCCATCAAAAGGTCGCCTTCGCATTTTCCGCATCCCTTGAACAAGTACAACATCTTGCTTTCCCTTTTTTGTCCCTGGAGCGTTGGTCTTGGGACTCCGTTGTTGTTACAACCAGTAAACTCTCAGGGGGAGTCCCTAGCCATGACGTTTGGCACACGGGACATGTGAGCCTAGTCACATCGCCGGACCCAGATCACGGCGGCGACGGCGACGCCGACGCTAAGGGAGGTCGGGAAGTTTTCTTTGAGGGCCTGGTATGATTTATAGGATTTGGTAATCACCCCCCCGGGCCGGCGGAATATTGGCGGTCTGAGGTGGGTATCTGGTAAATTTCCGGGAGAAATTGGAACCATGAGTTTTGAAATGATTAAGATCGACCAGGTGGACCGGGTGGCCATCGTGACGTTGAACCGGCCCGAGGTCTTGAATGCTCTTAGCTTGCAATTGGTGCGGGAGCTGGACGAGTTCGTAACCGAGGCGGAAGAGGACGACGGCATCGGGGCTATCGTCCTCACCGGGGCAGGCGATCGGGCATTCTCGGCGGGCGCCGACATCCACGAGAACCGCGAGAACTCAGACGAACAGCGCGCCGCCGGAGCCGCGGCCAGGGCCGAATACACCTGGCATCTGGCCGTATCCAGCAAGCCCGTCATCGGCGCCATCAACGGTCTCTGCTACGGCGGCGGCACGGTGATGGCAACCAGCCTCGACTTCCTCATGGGCAGCGAGAAAAGCAGCTTCCGGTTCTTGGCAGTCAACTACGGACAACTGAATGCCACCTGGAGCCTGCCGACCATGGTGGGTTGGCCCAAGGCCAAAGAACTGCTGTACAGCGGCCGCGAAGTCTTCGCCGACGAGGCTTATCACATCGGCCTGCTTAACCACCTGGTGCCGTCGGGCGAGTTGATCGACCGGACCGTTGAGGTTGCGGCGGGGATCGCCAAGAACCGGGCCGAGGGTGTGGCCAACATCAAGTCGCTCTTGATCGAGCAGACCGGTGAGGCCCTGGAAACCCAGTTCCAGACGGAGATCGAAGGCCGGAGAGGCCGTTTCAAGGGACTCAGCGTGGAAGACGGTTTCAAGGACTTCCTGGACCGGAAGGGCCGCAAACCCCGCGTTTCCTAGTTGTCCCAAGAGCGGTTGATGAAATAAAGGCCTCCGGCCATAAGCCGGTGGCCTTTATCTTGTGCCGCCTATCTGACTGCGGTAGAGTAGGTGCCGCCGAACAAACGGCTGATTTTCCCGGCCGTTCCGCCGGATACCTGACCGGATACCTGAGTTGATAGATCTAGTCACCATCAGAAATATGAGACCGGGCTCCCTGGCATTCCGCTTCGGTCTTCCGGTTGCCGTTTTTTTAGCAGTGATCCTGGCGCCCAACCCCGAAGGGCTCACCGATCAGGGACAGCGGGCCCTGGCGGTGATGGCCATGGCCGTGGTGCTGTGGGCCACGGAATCCCTCCACATCGCCGTGACCGGCTTGGTCAGCATCGTCGCCTTGGTGCTGGTCAACGCCGTGGACGACGTCAACGTGGCGCTGTACGGCTTCTCGCAGCCCGTCACTTATTTTCTGTTGGGCATTCTCACTCTGGGTTTGGCGGTGCAACAATCGGGCCTCGCAGCTCGGATGGCCGCCTACCTCATCCGGTTTGCCGGYGGCAGCCCCAAGATGCTCTACGTCCAGATGCTGGCCGCTTTTGCCGGGTTGACCTTTGCCCTCCCCTCCGCCAGCACCCGCGGCGCCATCATGGTCCACGTGTACGAGCAGGTGTTGGAGCATTGGGGCGTGGAGAAGAGCTCGCCATTGTACAAGGCGGTCATGATCGCCATGGGCGGTCTGAACCGGTTGGGTTCCACAGCCTTGCTGGCCGGAGGCATCACCCCGGTGGTCGCCGCGGCCTTGATCGCGGACTTCGGGATGATCGATGATTTTTCTTGGACCCGGTGGTTCATCTTGATGGCCGYGCCCTTCTATCTCATCCTGATATTCGGCGGGTTGGCCGTGTTCTTGATGTACCGGTCAGGATTYACCCTGCCTCAGGATGTCAGCGCGGTCGAGCTAAAGGCAGACCCGCTCCAGACGAAGGAGATAAAGGCGGGTYTGATCGCTTTGGGCACGGCCCTGCTTTGGTTCACGGACTTTGCCCACGGCCTGCCGCCCGCCGTRCCGGCGATCATCGCCATGACAGTGATCTTGCTGCCGGGTGTGGGCCTCCTTACGTGGCGGGAATTTGAGACGAACATCGGGTGGACCAACATCTTTGTCATCGCATCGTCTTTGTCGTTGGCCAATGCGCTGATCATCAGCGGGGCAGCCGCATGGTTCGCGGACACGCTCGTGGGAAGCGTAGAAGGRCTGCGGGACCACCCCACGCTGATATTGCTGGCGATGTGCGGGGCGKCCGCGGCCGTCCGGGTAGTCATGCCCAACATCTCGGGCTATCTGGCGTTCATCATTCCCGTGGCTATGTCCACCGGCGCGGCGTTGGGGCTGAATCCGGTGGTCTGCGGATTGGCGGTTGTTGTCGTCGGAGACTCGGTGGTCTACTACCCRGCCAGCGCCACCGGCAGTGTTTTCATCTACCAGCGGGCYGAGATCAAGTCCTCAGAGGTAGTACGGATGGGCGTGGTGATGACCGTGRTCGCCATCGGAGTGCTCTTCACCATCGTCCTGCCTTACTGGAGCCTGGTGGGAGAGGGGCTGACTCCCTGACCGCGCGTCCAACCGACTCACCAACGAGGGGCTGCCATGAGTGATTCCAACGGCGACATTATTCCTCCCCTGGGACATCGCAGYCCAACCCCGGACGTAATCGCCACCGACGGCTCGGAGATTCGCCTACTGGTGGATGCGCGCCAAGGTGCTGAGAAAARCAGTTTGGTTGAAGTTATTCTGGGGCCTGGCGAAGTAACCCGCCCGGTCCGGCACCGCACGGTGGAGGAGGCCTGGTATGTGATGGAGGGTGTTGGCGCTGTCTGGCGATGCCCGCCCAATGCCGACCCGGAGAGAATCTCAGCCGCTGACGTGAAGCCCGGAGATGCCCTGGTCATCCCCACCGGCTGGAGCTTCCAGTTCAGCGCCGGCTCTGATGGCCCGCTACGGTTTCTGTGCCACACCACGCCGCCTTGGCCTGGGRAAGACGAGGCTGTGCCGGTGGAGCAGGGYGGGTTGGGAGAGGCGACGGTTTARGGCCATACTTTGGCGGTTTACTCACGAGAACTTGACAATAATTTTTCTCCAACCCTATACTCGAAGTTACACAAACGAATATGTTTAAGGGCTATGAAGGGGAGTAGTAGTCTTCCAGCGGGGCAAAGCGAGCCGGGTTAGGTGTGAGCCGGCGCTCAGAGCGGAAGAACGAATGGACCCCGGAGCTGCAGGCCGATCGATGTCCCGATCGAATCGAGGACGGAACTAGGCTGTGACGGTTGGACGCCGTTAAAGGTCCACGGCACGAGGGCAACAGTAGACCAGGGCCCTCCCGCCGATCGAGAAGCCGGAACTGCCCCGTCTACAAATTGGGGAACCGCCGGCAAATAGGGTGGCAACACGAGCTGACTCGTCCCTTGATGGACGGGTCTTTTTTTATTTGGGAAAAAGCTCAAAAGCTATGACACAGAAATCGATAGAAAATTACGCGGCACTCAAGCGCTCGGTCTACCGGGAGTACAGCCGTTCCTACGACGAAGACCGGGACCGGTTCGTCAGCGGCRCGGCCCTGATGGAGCGGATCGACTGGGCGCTGGGGCTCCTTCAGCCAGGCAAAAACCTGCTTGACTTGGGATGCGGCAGCGGGCAGTTGCTTCGCCAGGTGGCTGACCGGACCCAGGGAAAGGGTGTATTGGTGGGTCTGGACCTGACCCCAGATATGCTGAGACTAGCCAGGCTGGAGCTTGGCGGTCGTGTGAACCTGGTGGAGGGAAATGCCGCGACGGGATTACCCTTCAGGGAAAAGAGTTTCGATGTGGTCACGAGCCTTAACTTGGTYCAAGAGCTGCCAACCRACGCCGTGACGCCCCTCTTTGATGGGGTCTACCGGATTTTGCGGCCCGGCGGCGTGTTCCGGGCTGTGATTCCATGCATGGCGGACAAGAACCCAGCCGCAGACATGTTTCGCCAGATGGCACAAGCCCGGGGACTTATGGATTTCCGTTACTCGKATGAACTCGAAAAGTTGCTGATTAGCATGCCCGGCTTCGGCGAAATTGAAATTGAATTTCGCCCCAGCACGGCGGCGGCCAACGCGGCCAAGGGAAGCGTTCGCTTCTCTTTGTTTTCGGACATACTCGCAGACATAAAGAACGAAGGTCTCGATTCCGGCCAAGTACGACAGGGGGTCATATTCTTCTCTGGCCGGCGCGGCACGGACACCTAGGCCAAGGGAGCATCGGCATGTATCAACCAACACTGGAAAAAGTCMAAGAGATGACCGGTCAAGGAAACCTGGTGCCGGTSTWCCGSTCCATYAACGCCGAYCTGGAAACSCCKGTKTCSGCMTATYTGAAGGTKGCSCRGSSRCCMTATTCTTTCCTGCTGGAGAGCGTGGAAGGCGGAGAACGCATCGGCCGCTACAGCTTCATCGGCACCGACCCCTACAAGGTGGTGAAGACCGGCGCCAAAGAAGATTTGGGCGAGATCGACCCTCTGCTCCCCGTCCAAGAAGAGATGGACAAATTCCAGCTTGTTCCTATTGARGGGCTGCCCGGTTTCCACGGTGGCGCGGTGGGCTACCTGGCCTACGACACCATCCGCTACTTCGAGCCAAGGGTTCCCGACATGCCGAAAGATCCGGTGGGCGTGCCAGAATCGGTGTTCATGTTCTGCGACACCCTGTTGTTGTTTGACCACGTCCGCCACGATATCAAGGTGGTCAGCCACGTCCGTGTGGACGGCGATATCGACCGCTCCTATGCTGAGGCCACGGCCAAGATCGACGAGATGGTCCGCCGGCTGGCACAGCCCCTGGACCTGCCCCCGGAGTTGCAGTCCAACGGACAGCAGAAGTTGGTCCCCAGCGAGATCGAGTCCAACCAGACAACGGACCATTACGCCAAGATGATCGACCGGTGTATCGATTACATCTACGCCGGCGACATGATTCAAGTAACCTATTCCCAGCGGTTTTCCCGCCGCACCCAGGCGCACCCGTTCCAGATCTACCGGTCTCTCCGCAGCATCAACCCATCGCCGTATATGTATTACCTGAACCTGGACGACTTTCAGATCGTTGGGGCGGCTATCGAGACGGTGGTTACCGTGCACAACGGCAGGGCCGCCACTCACCCSATCGCCGGCACCCGGCCCAGAGGCGCGACTCCCGGAGAGGACGACGCCAACGAAGCTGAGTTGAAGAGCAGCGAGAAGCAAAGGGCCGAACACATCATGCTGGTGGACCTGGGCCGGAACGACATCGGGCGGGTCAGCAAGCCAGGCACTGTGACGGTCACGCAGCTCATGGACGTTGAGAAGTTCTCCCACGTGATGCACCTGGTCTCCCATGTGGAGGGGGACCTCCGGCCCGAGATGACCTCCTACGACGCGCTGCGGTCCTGCTTYCCGGCGGGCACCGTGTCCGGGGCCCCAAAGATTCGGGCCATGGAGATAATCGCGGAACTGGAGGGCGAGAAACGGGGACCATACGGAGGCGCCGTGGGCTACTTCAGCTATTCGGGAGATATGGATACGGCATTGGTGCTCCGCACCGGGGTCTACAAAGACGGCGTGATGTATGTTCAGGCCGGCGGCGGTATCGTCGCTGACAGCACTGGCGAAGACGAGTACATGGAGACCCGCCACAAAGCCGGCGCCCTGATGCGGGCCATCGACTTGGCCGAGGGCTCAGAATAACTACTCTATAGGAGATCGAATATGTTGAAATCGTTTTTTCACACAGGGTTCGTAGTCAAGGACATCGAAGCGTCGATAAAGTTCTATGCCGAAGTGCTGGGCATGCGGATCGCGGGCCGCACCGAACGCGAGGGAGAGTTCGTCGAGCAGGTGCTGGCCTTTCCCGGCGCCCATATCAAAGGCGGGTTCGTGGACATGGGCGAGGGCCATCAACTTGAGCTGATCCAATACCTGTCCCCAGCTAGCGGAGAGAACAATCTACACCGCAACGACCTGGGAGCGTCGCATCTGGCGTTCTTCGTTGACGACCTAGATACTTTCTACCAGGAGACTTCCCAGAAGGGAATCAGGTACAACAATCCGCCGGCGTCGATGTTCGATGATGATGGGAAGCTGTCGCGCAAGGCGGCCTACGCCCAAGACCCCGACGGCAACTGGCTGGAGTTCGTGGAGACGTTCTAGTTCCGGCCAATCGACGATAGGGTAAATACCATGCTTTTAATGATCGACAATTACGATAGCTTCACCTACAACCTGTACCAATACCTGTGCGAGTTGGGCGCTGAGGTTGAGGTGGTCCGCAACGATAAGATCTCCTTGGAAGAGATCGAGGACATGTCGCCGGAAGGAATAATCATATCTCCGGGGCCGTCCACGCCCCTGGAGGCGGGAATCTCCAACGACGTGATACGGCAGTTCGGACCCAAAACGCCCACTTTGGGTGTGTGCCTGGGCCATCAGTGCATCGGCTACGTCTACGGCGCCAAGGTGGACCAGGCGGGAGAGATCCGCCACGGYAAGACCTCCATGGTGAGCCACAACGGCGCYGGGGTGCTTGCCGGACTGCCCAACCCCTTCGAAGCCATTCGTTACCACTCGTTGGTGGTCTTTCCGGAGACTCTCCCCGACACGCTGGAGGTTACGGCACAGACCGACAACGGGCTGGTCATGGGACTTCGGCACAAAGAATATCCGGTAGAGGGCGTCCAGTTCCATCCCGAGTCCATCCTGACGCCGGATGGAAAACACCTGTTGCAGAATTTTCTGGACTCCGTGAGCGCGGCGGCCGGGGTTTAGAGTTAAGATTGGGAGAATGGCCGCTGTGAATTAACGGCGAGAAATTGCCAGCGGAGGTCCGGTTAATGAGCACCCAAAGCGTGAAGGACCAAATTCTTAAGGCGATTCAAGACTTGCCTGACGACGCTACGGTTGAGTCAGCTATGGAACGGCTTTACCTTCTCTACAAGATCGAGCAGGGTATAGAACAGGCTGACCGCGGGCAAGTTGTCTCCCAAGAAGAAGTAAAGCGCCGCATGGAACAGTGGCTGAAGTAGTCTGGACCGAGCGAGCACTGAATGATCTAGACGCGACTTGAAGATTTTCTATCAAAGACTCTTCAAGGACACGCAATAATCGGTGCTACTAGTTCCGCTCATGGTGAGCTTGTCGAACCACTGCTCGGCGCCCTTCGACAGGCTCAGGGTGAGCGGCTAACTCCAACGGCTGYTCTTATAACTAGGCGGCAATTACYGACAATCGYMNCGNACAAKCGNNGCGKAMWARCNNCKGAAKAWSMTKWRSRKGRKNNNCNNNANNNTSKANAATY